>JBGFSD010000107.1:0-60075 GCA_041694745.1 Pseudomonadota bacterium | reverse complement strand
CCGCCGAGGCGGCCGGTCAGGTTCTCGAACATTCTTCGTCCGTTTGCCTCGTCCGTCATGCCCTCGCCAAACGACGAACGCCCCCGAGGGCGCAACGCGCTGTCGGAGGGTGACCTCCGGGCTCTAAAGTCCCGGTGGGCCGCGAGGAAGTCTCGCGAGGTCGCTTGGTGGGCTGACGACTAGGGGCCGGGCAGTCTCAAGTCAAGGAAAACGGGGCTTTTTGGGCCCGGATTGGCAGGAATAGGCCTAATCGCCATATATGATTTGCCATGAGCGCGCTTTTGAACCGCCCCTTCGTCAAGATGAACGGCATCGGCAACGACATCGTCGTTCTCGACCTGCGGAGCGATTCCGCGCCGGTCACGGCTGCAGACGCGCAGGCCATCGCCCGGAAAGAAGCCGTGCCCTTCGACCAGCTGATGGCGCTCTACCCGCCCCGCGTCGCAGGCACCGACGCCTATGTCCGCATCTACAATTCCGACGGCTCGGAGGCGCAGGCCTGCGGCAACGGCATGCGCTGCGTGGTTTCCCGCGACGTCAAGAACACCGGCAGGCGCGACTTCGTTTACGAGACCCGCGCGGGGCTTATCCCCGCGCACTTCGAGAACGAGAACACCATCACGGTCGACATGGGCAAGCCGCGCTTTGCCTGGAACGAGATTCCTTTGGCCGAAGAATTCCGCGACACCCGCATGATCGAACTGCAGATCGGGCCGATCGACGCGCCGGTGCTGCATTCGCCGTCCGTCGTCTCAATGGGCAATCCGCACGCGGTGTTCTGGGTCGACGATCCTTACGCTTATGATCTAGAAAAGTTCGGGCCGCTCCTGGAGAGCCATCCGATCTTCCCCGAGCGCGCGAATATCTCGCTGGCAGCCGTGAAGGATCGCGAGCACATCATCATGCGCACGTGGGAACGCGGCGCGGGCCTGACCAGAGCTTGCGGCTCTGCCGCTTGCGCCGTTGCCGTCTCCGCTGCGCGTACCAAGAGAACTGGGCGCAAGGTTCATCTATCGCTGCCGGGCGGAAATCTTTTCATCGAGTGGCGCGAGAGCGACGATCACGTGCTGATGACCGGTCCCGCCGCGTTCGAATTCGAAGGCGTTTTGGACGCGAAGATCTTGAACACGGCGTCGGCGGCGTAATGTCGGTCGAAGTGGTCACCTTCGGCTGCCGGCTCAACATCGCCGAGTCGGAAACCATCCGCCGGCACGCGGAAGCGGCAAAACTCGAGAACACCATCATCGTGAATTCCTGCGCCGTCACCGGCGAAGCCGTGCGGCAGGCGCGCCAGCAGATCCGGCGCATGAAGCGCGAGCGGCCGGAGGCGAAAATCATCGTCACCGGCTGCGCCGCGCAGACCGAGAGCGAGATCTTCGCCGCGATGCCGGAAGTAGCATCCGTGATCGGAAACGCGCGCAAGCTGGATGCCGCTACCTGGGCCGCCCCCTTCGGCGCGCTCGAAAAAGTGCAGATCGACGATCTCGATTCGGTGCACGAAACCGCGCCGCATCTCGTCGATGGATTCGAGGGGCATACGCGCGCCTTCGTGCAGATCCAGAACGGCTGCGATCACCGCTGCACGTTCTGCATTATTCCTTATGGCCGCGGGCCGTCGCGCTCGGTCGGCTCGGGCGAAGTGATCGCGCAAATCCGCGCGCTCACCGAGCGCGGCTATCGCGAGGTGGTGCTGACCGGTGTCGATCTCACGTCTTGGGGTAGCGACCTTCCCGGGACGCCCAAGCTCGGCGGGCTGATCCGGCAGATTCTCAGGCACGCCCCCGAATTGCCGCGCCTGCGCATCTCCTCGATCGATTCCATCGAAGTAGACCAAGACTTCATGCGCGCACTCGCCGAGGAAGAGCGCCTGATGCCGCACCTGCATCTGTCGCTGCAAGCCGGCGACGACCTGATTCTCAAGCGCATGAAGCGCCGTCATCTGACGCGCGACGCGATCCGCTTCACCGAGGAAGCGCGCCGCCTGCGCCCGGACATCGTCTTCGGTGCGGATTTCATCACGGGTTTCCCGACCGAAACCGAAACGCAGTTCGAGAACACCATGCGGCATGCCGAAGACTGCAGCCTCGCCTTCCTGCACGTCTTTCCGTTCTCACCGCGCAGCCGCACGCCCGCCGCGCGCATGCCGCAGCTCGGCCGCGAGATCGCGAAAGAGCGCGCGGCGCGCTTGCGCAAGAAAGGCGACGAGTTGCTGCGCCTTCACTTTGCAAACGAGATCGGCGCGACGCGACGCGTGCTGGTCGAACAAAGCGGAACCGAAGGCCGTAGCGAGCATTTCATGCCCGTGAAACTGGCGCGCAAGCAAACACGCGGCGCCATCGCGGAAGTACGCATTGCCGGTCACGACGAACGCGGGTTACTTGCGGCATGAGTTTCTGGAAGCGCCTCACCGGCGGCCTCTCTCGCTCCGCCTCGAAACTCGGCGAAGGTCTCGCGCGCATCGGCATGCGCGGCGCCGATCCGAAGACCCTGCAGGAAGTCGAAGACCTTCTGATTTCCTCCGATATCGGTATCGAGACTTCGACCAGGATCGTCGCCGCACTCAACGATGGCCGCCTGGGCGAGCGCTACGAGGAAGCCGACTTCAAGGCGCTGATTGCCACCGAGGTCGAGAAGGTGCTCGGGCAAGTCGAGCAGCCGCTCGATGTCACGCCGCACAAGCCTTTCGTGATTCTCGCGGTCGGCGTGAACGGCTCCGGCAAGACCACGACGCTCGGCAAGCTGGCTGCGAAATTCCACGCAGAGGGCAAGAAGGTGACGCTGGGTGCCGCCGACACTTTCCGTGCCGCCGCGATCGAACAGCTCAAGCTCTGGGCCGGGCGCACCAACGCCTCCATCGTCGCGAAGGCGCAAGGCTCCGATCCGGCAGGCGTCGCCTTCGATGCAATCACCAAGGCGAAAGAAGAAAACGCCGACGTTCTCCTGATCGACACCGCCGGCCGGCTGCAGAATAAAGAGTCGCTCATGGGCGAACTCGAAAAGATCGTCCGCGTGATCAAGAAGATTGATGACAGCGCGCCGCATGCGGTGCTGCTCGTGCTCGACGCCACCGTCGGCCAGAACGCACTGGGACAAGTCGAAGCCTTCAAGCAGACCGCGGGCGTCACCGGGCTCGTGGTCACGAAGCTGGACGGCACCGCGAAGGGCGGCATTCTGGTTGCGATCTCCGCGCGCCACGGCCTGCCGGTGCATTTCATCGGCGTGGGCGAAAGCGTCGACGATCTGGAAACCTTCTCGGCGAAAGATTTTTCCCGCGCGCTCGTCGGCCTCGAGGAGCCCGCTTGAAACCGCCGCATTCGCGAGGCATCAGGACGACATGACCGATACCGCCGCCGAGCCGAAAAAGCAGATCGCGCCGCTACCGAAGCTTGCGCTCGATCTCGGGCCGCTGCTTCTGTTTTTCTTCGCGAACTCCTATCGCGGCATCTACTTCGCGACCGGCGCCTTCATGGTGGCGACGCTGGTCACGCTCGCCATCAGCTATTACCTGATCCGGCGCTTTCCGGTGATGCCGATCGTGACCGCCGTGATCGTGATGGTGTTCGGCGCACTCACGCTCTGGCTGCACAACGACACCTTCATCAAACTCAAGCCTACGATCATCTATGTGATGTTCGCGGTCGTGCTGTTCGCCGGACTCGCGACCGGGCGGCCGCTGTTCCAGATCGTCCTCGACGGCGCCTTCCACATGAAGGAGGAAGGCTGGAAGAAGCTCACGCTAAACTGGGCGCTATTCTTTCTCGTGATGGCGGGCCTGAACGAATTTGTCTGGCGCACATTCACCACCGACCAGTGGGTCGCGTTCAAAACCTTCGGCTTTCTGCCGCTCACCGTCGTCTTCGCGCTAAGCCAGGCGCCGATCATGGCGAAATACGCGATCAAAGACCCCGGCGCGAAAGACTAACGCATGCGGCAAATGATTCCTTCGCAGCAATACGGATTGCGGCAGGGATTTTTATGAGCAAGCTACGAGAAGCTTCTTGCAAGGAGATTGCAATGCTTTTCGTAGATACGCCAAGCCAACAGGAATTCCGCGCGCTGAATGCTGAACGCGCCGATGCCTGCGTTTCGATCTATCTGCCGACGACGCCGCTCACCGCTGATGTCGGCGCAAACCGGATCGAGTACGGGAATCTCGTCAAGGAAGCGCTGCGTCAGCTCCAGGAGAACGGTTTCGACAAGCGGCGTCTTGCCCTCGTCAGGGATTCGCTCGACGAGCTCGGCGAAGACGATGAATTCTGGCGCCTACAGGCGCATAGCCTCGCGGTGCTTGCGACGCCTGACGCAATCCGCACCTATCGGCTCGCCAATCGTCTCGGCGCGATCGTTGAAGTGTCGGATCGCTTTCACCTGAAGCCGCTGCTGCGCGCGATAACCTTTCCGCATGACGCCTTCGTGCTCGCACTGTCGGAGAATGACGTGCGATTGATCGAAGTCTTCGCCGATCTGCCGCCCGTGGAGATCAAGGTACCCGGGCTGCCGAAGGACGCGGCCTCCGCGGCCGGCAAGTCCACGCTGAACGATCGCACCTATCAGGGCCGCGTTCACGCTTCCGAAGGACAGAAAGTGCGTTTCGCGCAATACATCCGGAAAATCGACGCTGCGATCCGCCCGATTCTCGCGGGCACGGATACGCCGCTGGTAGTTGCCGCCGCGGAGCCGCTGGCATCTATGTATCGTTCGATCTCCGCCTTTCCGCAGTTGCAGGCCGAGGCGATCAAGCAGAGCCCCGACCGTATGAGCGAGGCCGAACTTGCCGCGGCCGCGCGTCCGATTCTGGATGCCGCTTATGCGCGCGAGATCGGCAAGTTCAAATCGCTGTACGAGAAGCGCTCGGGCGACCGCCGTGCCACCGGCGATCTTTCCGACGCGGCGCGCGCGGCGACCTTCGGTGCGGTCGAAGCGCTGCTCGTGGACATCGACAATACGGTTGCGGGCGTCGTGGACGAGCAGACCGGCGTTATTACCTTCGCCAAGGAATCCGGTGCGCGGAGTTACGGCATCGTCGACGAGATTGCAGGCCGCGCGCTCGCGTCCGGAGCGAGGGTGCTGGGTGTGCGCCGCGCGGATATTCCGGGCGGCGGCGATCTTGCGGCGATCCTTCGTTTTCCGGTCTAGCGGCTAGCGCTCCGAAAGCGCTTTCTCGATTTCGGAAACGAATCGCGGATAGTTCTCCGCTGTAATCGGCCCGACCTGCTTGTAACGGATCAATCCGTCACGCCCGACCAGAAACGTTTCCGGCACGCCGTAAACGCCCCAATCGATCGCGGCGCGTCCTGCCGTATCGACGCCGATCATTGCAAACGGATTGCCGAGCTGCATAAGAAAGCGCAGTGCGTTCGCGGGCTGGTCCTTGTAGTTGATCCCGGCAATGCGGATGCGCTTGTCCGAAGCTAACCGTTCGAGAAAAGGGTGCTCCGCGCGACACGGCGCACACCATGACGCCCACACGTTCACGACCGTCACATTGCCCCTGAACGCAGTTGGGTCGAGCGCAGGCCTGTTCGCACCCTCCAGCGGGGGCAGCGGGAGCATAGGTGCAGGCTTGTTGATCAGCGCAGACGGCACCACCGAATGATCGCCGCCGATGCGCGTAAAAAACACGACTGCGAGCGCGAGAAACATCGCGAGCGGGATGAAAACGAGCGCGCGGCGCATCTATTTCTTACCCCGCCGCGATTCGAGTTCGGCGAGTCTGGTTCTTTGCGCACGGTAGTCGAGCGCGATCCATACGATAAGCGCAAGAAGAATCGCAGCGGCAACTCCATAGGCCCAGGCCACGAACGTAAAGTGCATGGCCGCCATCAACGCTGCTCCTGCGCGGCGAAAATCGTGAGCGTCCGCACGCGCCGGCGCAACAATTCGTTCCGCATCGCCGCCATCAGCATCGCGCCGAACAGGAACGAAAATCCTAGCGCGCAGATCAGAAGCGGATTGAGATAGGACGAATGCATCGTCGGCCCGTCGAGCCGGAATACGGACGCAGGCTGGTGCAGCGTGCTCCACCAGTCGACGGAGAACTTCACGATCGGAATGTTGATGAAGCCGACGAGGGTGAGAATGGCGACCGCCTTTGCCGCGGCGAGCGGCTCTTCGAACGCGCGCCACAGCGCGATGATGCCGAGGTAGATAAGAAAGAGCACGAGCATCGAGGTCAGCCGCCCGTCCCATTCCCAATAGGTGCCCCAAGTCGGCCGGCCCCAGATCGCGCCGGTGACGAGACAGATCAGCGCGAATCCCGCACCCAGCGGCGCCGCCGCCTTCTGCGCGACGTCGGCGAGCGGATGCCGCCACACCAGCGTGCCGAGGGCCGCCACCGCCATCATCGAATAGACGCCGAGCGCGAGCCAGGCCGCCGGCACATGCACAAACATGATCCGCGCGGTGATGCCCTGATCGCGCTCTGCCGGCGCGTTGAAGCCGAGATAAAGGCCGTAAGCGAGCAGCACGGCAGCGAGCGCCGCAAACAGCGGGATCATCCGCGTTGCCAGCCGCATGAAGCGGTTCGGGTTCGCCAGTTCGCTGATCTTCATGCGCGAGGTTCTAGGCATGTGCCGCGGCCCTCGCAATGCGGCGAAGAAGGCTCATGATCCGCGCCCGAGCCTAAGCGCCGCCGCCGCCGCGACCGGCCCGATCACCAGCGAAAACAGCAGGAGCGCGCACAGGAACTTGAATGCGGTTCCGAACACCGCGCCTTCGGCAATCGCGGCCGTGGTCGCAGCCGTGCCGAAGATCAGCACAGGTATCGTGAAGGGCACGATCATGACGGCAATCAGCAGGCCTGCACGCGGCAAGCTCGCGGCAAGCGCCGCGCCGATCAGCCCGAGAAACGCGATCGCCGGCGTACCGATCAGCAACATCAGTACCGCAACCCAGAGCGTATCGATTTCCACGCCAAGGAGCAGGCCGAGCAGCGGCGTCGCGATCACCAACGGCAGGCCGGTCGCGAGCCAATGCGCCAGCGCCTTCGTGAATGCGATCACCTCAAGCGGCTGTGGCGCGAGCAGGAGAAGATCGAGCGAGCCGTCCTCGGCATCCGCACCGAAGATGCGGTCGAGGCCCAGGAGCGAAGCCAAGAGCGCGCCGGTCCATAAGATCGCGGGGCCTATTTGTGCGAGCAGTTTCTGATCCGGCCCGACTGCGAACGGCATCACCATAACGATTGCCAGAAAGAAGATGACGCCGATCCCCACGCCGCCTCCCGCGCGCAGCGACAGTGCGAGGTCGCGCCTCAGAATCGCAACAACGCCGCTCATACCCCCGCCGTTTCCGCGCGTGCATCGAGCGCAAGCGATCGAGAGGGCGCGATGTTGAGCGTGCCGTGACTCGCGAGCACGACGATGCCGCCGCGCGCGCGATGCCCGGCGATGATTTCGAGGAGCGTCGCTCGGCCCTCGGCATCGAGCGCGGTATCGGGCTCGTCCAACAGCCAGAGCTTTCGCCGGATCGCGACAAGACGTGCGAGTGCGAGCCTGCGTTTCTGCCCTGCGGACAATACGCGAGCGGGAAGCGTCGCGAGCGGGCCGAGCTTCAGCTTTGACAGGACCTCCGCTTGCGGCGTGGCTTCGCCGCCATACAACGTGCTCCAGAACCCGAGATTCTCGGAAACCGTCAGCGCATCCTTGATCGCAGGAAGATGCCCGGAAAAATGCGTCTCTTCGGACCGCTCAAAGCCCTCGCAGACGATCTTGCCCGCGTCGAGCGGCAAAAGTCCCGCGACCTGGCGCAGGAGCGACGTCTTGCCGGAACCGTTCGGTCCGGTGAGAAGCAGCAGCTCGCCTGTCCGGGCCGAAAAAGACAGCCCGTCGTAGAGCCTCCGCCCGCCGCGAATGCAGGAAATACCGCTCGCTGTCAGCCGTAATTGAGCGCGACTTTCGATCAAGCCCGGCTCCATTGCCCTTGTTCCGAATAGTTCTATAAAGCGCCTTATCAGCCTTGGCACCGGACGAGAAACGCCGCCGGCCGGTACGGGCGCTCACCCTGAACCAGCGGGAAATCGCCGTGATCTCCTCTCTCGACAGCTTCAACTGCCGCCGCACGCTCAAAGTCGGAAGCAAATCCTACGTCTATTACGATCTCAAGGTGGCCGAGAAGAACGGCCTGAAGGGCGCCTCGAAACTTCCGTTCTCGCTCAAGGTTCTGCTGGAAAACCTGATCCGCTTCGAGGACGGCCGCACCGTCACGAAGGACGACATCATCGCCCTCTCGAAATGGACCAAGGCGCGCAAGTCGAACCGCGAGATCGCCTTCCGTCCGGCGCGCGTGCTGATGCAGGATTTCACCGGCGTACCGGCGGTGGTCGATCTCGCCGCCATGCGCGACGCGATGAAATCGCTCGGCGGCGACCCCAAGAAAATCAATCCGCTGGTTCCCGTCGATCTCGTGATCGACCATTCCGTCATTGTCGATCACTTCGGCACGCCCAAGGCGTTCTCGCAGAACGTCGACCTCGAATACGCGCGCAACGGCGAGCGCTACAAGTTTCTCAAGTGGGGCCAGGCCGCCTTCGACAACTTCCGCGTGGTGCCGCCGGGCACCGGCATCTGCCACCAGGTCAATCTCGAATATCTCGGCCAGACGGTCTGGACCATGAATGACCAGATGGTCGATCTGAAGTCCGGCAAGATCAAGGATGTCGAGGTCGCCTATCCCGACACGCTGGTCGGCACCGACAGCCACACCACCATGGTCAACGGCCTTGCCATTCTCGGCTGGGGCGTCGGCGGCATCGAAGCGGAGGCCGCGATGCTGGGCCAGCCGATCTCGATGCTGATACCGGAAGTCATCGGCTTCAAGCTCTCGGGCAAGCTCAAGAGCGGCGTCACCGCGACCGATCTCGTGCTTACCGTTACCGAAATGCTCCGCAAGAAGGGCGTGGTCGGCAAGTTCGTCGAGTTCTACGGCCCCGGCCTCGGCTCGCTCTCGCTCGAGGATCGCGCCACTATCGGCAACATGGCGCCGGAGTACGGCGCGACCTGCGGCTTCTTCCCGATCGACGACGAAACCGTGCGCTATCTTTCGGAGACCGCGCGCGCGAAGGATCGCGTGAAGCTGGTCGAAGCCTACGCAAAAGCACAAGGCATGTGGCGCAAGTCCTCGACGCCGGACCCGGTCTTCACCTCCACGCTCAAGCTCGATCTCGCCAAGGTCGAGCCCTCGCTCGCGGGCCCCAAGCGTCCGCAGGATCGCGTGGCGCTTTCCAAAGCCAAGACCGGTTTCATGGCGGCGCTCGCAGGCGAGTTCAAGAAGACCGAGGATGCAACCAGCCGCTACCCGGTCGCCGGCAAGAAGTTCGACATGGGCCACGGCGATGTCGTGATTGCCGCGATCACGTCGTGCACCAACACTTCGAACCCGAGCGTCATGATCGGCGCGGGGCTGCTCGCGCGCAACGCCGTGAAGCTCGGCCTGAAAACGAAACCCTGGGTCAAGACTTCGCTGGCGCCCGGCTCGCAGGTGGTGGGCGAGTATCTTGCAAAATCGGGGCTCCAGAAGGATCTCGACGCGCTCGGCTTCAACCTCGTCGGCTACGGCTGCACGACCTGCATCGGCAATTCCGGTCCGCTGCCGGAAGCGATCTCGAAAACCGTCAACGACAAGGATCTGATCGCGGCCGCCGTGCTCTCCGGCAACCGCAACTTCGAAGGCCGCGTGAACCCGGACGTACGGGCGAACTACCTCGCCTCGCCGCCGCTCGTGGTCGCCTATGCGCTTGCAGGCTCCATGCAGATTGATCTGGCGAAGGAGCCGATCGGCACCGACAGGAAGGGCAAGAAGGTTTATCTGAAGGACATCTGGCCGAGCCCGAAGGAAATCGCGACCTTCATCCGCCGCTCGATCTCGAAGAAGATTTTCGAGAAGAAGTACGCCGACGTCTTCAAGGGCGACAAATACTGGCAAGCGATCAAGGTCGAAGCCTCCGACACCTACGGCTGGGACAGCAACTCGACCTACGTACAGAACCCGCCTTACTTTGCGACCATGAAGCGCACGCCGGAAGCGATCACCGACATCGAGAATGCGCGAATAATCGGCCTATTCCTCGACTCGATCACGACCGACCACATCTCGCCGGCGGGTTCCATCAAGGCCGCCTCGCCCGCGGGCAAATACCTCACCGATCACGGCGTCGCGGTGGTCGATTTCAACCAGTACGGCACGCGCCGCGGCAACCACGAAGTCATGATGCGCGGCACGTTCGCCAACATCCGCATCAAGAACCAGATGGTTCCGGGCGTCGAAGGCGGCGTCACCGTCCACTATCCGTCGGGAGAGCGGCTGCCGATCTATGACGCGGCCATGCGTTACAAGCGCGAGAAGGTCCCACTCGTCGTCTTTGCCGGCAAGGAATACGGAACCGGTTCCTCGCGCGATTGGGCAGCGAAGGGCACGGTGCTCCTCGGTATCCGCGCCGTCATCGCGGAAAGCTTCGAGCGCATCCACCGCTCGAACCTGATCGGCATGGGCGTGGTGCCGCTTGTGTTCGAGGAAGGCACCTCCTGGAAAACGCTCGGCCTGAAGGGCGACGAGACCGTCACCATCAAGGGCCTCGCCGACGGCCTGAAGCCCCAGGAAGTGCTCTCCGCCGAAATCCGCATGGCGGACGGTTCCAAGAAGACGGTGCCGCTTCTTTGCCGGATCGATACGCTGGACGAACTCGACTACTTCAAGAACGGCGGCATCTTGCAGTACGTTTTGCGCAATCTTGCAGCCTAGAAATTCCGGCCGGATTCCGATGCAAAGCCGCCGCTCACCCATAAGTGAGTGGCGGCTTTCGCATTTTCAGGCTTAACGTTCGCGCATCAACCAGACAGGCTCGTGATGCATGGATTCCGCGCCCTTTGCGCTCTCGCGACACTCGCCGCGATGACGGCAGTTCCGTCTTCGCAGGCTTTCGCGGGCGGCAAGTCGGTGATCGAGCTCTTCACCAGCCAGGGCTGCAGCTCCTGTCCGCCTGCCGACAGGCTGCTCGGCGAGCTCTCGAAGGAACCGAACCTCATTCCGCTTACCCTTGCGGTCGACTACTGGGATTATCTCGGCTGGAAGGACACGCTGGCGCTGCACGCCCACACCAAGCGCCAGCGCAGCTACGCGAAAGTCCGCGGTGACATGAACGTCTACACGCCGCAGGCGATCGTGAACGGCGTCAAGTACGCGGTCGGCAGCGACGCCCGCGCAATCAGTGCGGCGCTACGCAACCATCCATCCAGCGACCCCGAAATACCGCTCAGCGTGAAGCGCGAAGGCGACAATGTCTCGATCGAAGTCGGCGCCGGACAGGGCAAGGCAACGGTCTGGATGCTGTCGATCGCGAGCAGGATCGACGTGAAGATCGCCAAAGGCGAGAACAAGGGCGAGACGATCACCTACTTCAACGTCGTGCGCGCATGGCGCAATCTCGGCGCCTATACCGGCACGCCGATCAGAACTTCCGTTCCGGTCGCAGAGCTGAAGCAGAACGGCAGCGACGCCGTCGTCGTGTTCGTGCAGAACGGCGCCGAGCATTCACCGGGTGCGATCCGCAACGCCGAGATGCTCGCGCTGCGCTGAACGCGCAAGAAATCCCCCCGCGCAAAAAAGAAGGGCCTCTCAAAAAAGAGAGGCCCTTTGAATTTGGGGTTTGAACCGTACGCGGTCTAGCCAGACGGGCCGGCCCGAACAAGCCCGGGGGGCTGGGGGGCTGGGATTGACCGGAACTTCTTCAGAACCGGCCCGGAGGCTACGGGAAGAAATCTGGCGGCGCGCTTTGGCGGCCGGGGGGCCGGATTAGGGCGTCTTTATGATTTTTCGCGCTGCCAGGCCTCCCGAAAAAGCGAGCGGTTCCAAGCAGAAAAGTGGGGCTTGCCCGAACCGGAAGGCGGCGCGATCATGACAATGAAGCGACGTTGCCGATTGATCTGGAGGCGCCAGGAATTGAGCGATCTCGAGCCGATAGCGTTTCCGGGGCGGCCTGCCGCTCGCAGCCCCGCCCCTGGCCCGAAAGAAACTACCTTCGACCGGCGCGAATTGCTGCGGATTCTGGATCTTTACGGCCGCATGGTCGCCGCCGGCGAATGGCGTGATTATGCGATTGCGTTCCTCAAGGACCGTGCGGTGTTCTCGGTGTTCCGCCGCTCCTCCGAACAGCCGCTCTACCGGATCGAAAAAAGTCCCGCGCTAGCCCGTCGTCAAGGCGAATATGCCGTCGTGAACTCCACCGGTTTTGTCTTGAAGCGCGGCCGCGATCTCGACCGCGTGCTCGCGGTGATCGACAAGCGGCTTTCCGTCGTCAACTAGCCGCGAGGATAAAACACAAAAGCAAAAGGCCCGGCGTATGCCGGGCCTTCGCATTTCCGTCTTTGCTTCCGCTTATTCGCGATTGCCGAACAGATGCAGCAGCATCAGGAACAGATTGAGGAAGTCGAGGTAGAGGCGCAGCGCGCCCATGATCGACTTCTTGCCCGCGACCGTACCGTCGTCGTTGGCGTCGTACATTTCCTTGATCTGCTGCGTGTCGTAGGCGGTGAGGCCCGCGAACACGAGCACGCCGACGCAGGAGATGATCCACTGCATCATCGACGACGCGAGCCAGATATTCACGAGCGAGGCGAGGATGATGCCGATCAGGCCGATAAAGAGGAACGAGCCCCAGCCGGACAGATCGCGCTGCGTGGTGTAGCCCCAAAGGCTCAGCGCACCGAACGATGCCGCGGTGATGAAGAATACGCGGGCGATCGAGGTGTGCGTGTAGACCATCAGGAGCACCGCGAGCGATACGCCGACCAGCGCCGCATAGGTCCAGAAGGTAAGCTGCGCCGCGCCTACGCTCATCTTGTCGACGCGGAAGCTCAGGAAGAACACCATGGCGAGCGGTGCGAGAATCACGACCCACTTCAGCGGGCTCACAAACAGCGTGTAGCCGAGCTGCGTGAGATAGAGGCCGCCGCGGATCGAATACGGCGTCGGGACGCTCGAAATCGAGAGCATGTAAATGCCGAGCGCGAACAGGCCGGTGATGGCGAGGCCGATCGCCATGTAGTTGTAGACCCCGAGCATGTACGAGCGGAGGCCTTGGTCGATCTCCGCCGCAGTGCGGGTAACGCCGCCGTAACGGGCGGCAGGATTGGTGTTCAGGTCGGACATCGTGGTCCCTTTCTCCCTAAAGGAAGCTTCCTAGTGGCAGGGCTTCGAACGCCGGAAAGAACGTGAAGTTTCCGGCGCTTGCCCTGAATCCGCAACGAATATGGTGCGCGCCAGATTCGGCCGCAAGTGAATTCGCGTCAAGGTTCTGTGACTCAGCGAAGCGCTTGGATTTGCTGCAAGTTCTAGAGGTTTCGCAGCACCGGCGCGGGCTTCTGACCGAGCGCCCGCCAGGTACCGATCAGGCCGAGTACCACCGTAAGAACTACTGCCGTAAGGGCCGCAAGCGACGCCGCAGCCGGCTCGAACTGGAAGCGGAAATTCATCACGTTCTCAACCACGAACCAGGCGGCGACGGCACCGGCCGCCGTCGCAAAGATCGCCGTGGCAAGACCGAGAATTGCGTATTCCGCGCCGTAGGCAAGAAGCAGACGCCGGCGCGTGGCCCCCAACGTCTTCAGGATCACCGCGTCGTAGACCCGGTTGTGGTGCCCGGCAGCAAGCGCGCCGGCGAGCACGAGAATGCTCGCGATCAGCGTAACCGAGCTCGCGCCCCGCACCGCGATCGCGATATCGGCGACGAGCGCGTTGATCGTCTCCAGCGCTTCCTTCACGCGAACCGTGGTCACGGCCGGAAACTCGCCCGCAACCAGCCGCTGCAATTCGATCTCGGTCTTCTGACTGCTGCCGTTCGGATAGGTCAGCGTCGCCAGAATCGTGTGCGGCGCGCCGCGAAACGTGTTGGGCGAAAACAGCATGACGAAATTGATGCCGAGGCTTTCCCATTCCACTGTACGCAGGTTGGCGATCTGGGCCTCGATCGTGCGGCCGAGCACATTCACCGAAACCTTGTCGCCGACTTTGAGCCCCAGCCCGTCGGCGGCGCGCTTCTCGAAGGAAACCAGCGGCTGGCCGGAATAGTCTTTCGGCCACCATTCGCCCGCCACCAGCGCCGATCCTTCCGGCAAGGCGTCGGTGAAGGTGATGCCGCGATCCGATTGCAGCACCCAGGCCTGTTCCGGATCGAGCACCTTCACCTGATCGGCGGGCACGTCTTTGACGCGCAGGATTCTTCCTCGCAGCATCGGCACTTCGGAAAGATCGCCGTTGCCGCCATGCTGCTTGATGAAGGCGTTGAAGCGCTCGACGTCGCTCGACGGAATATCGACGAAGAAGAAACTCGGCGCGCTTTTGGGGAGCGACTGCGTCAGCTGCCGCCGCAGGTTGCCGTCGATCAGCGTGAGTGTAACCAGCAGTGCGAGCCCGAGGCCGAGCGAGAGCACGACCGAAGGCGTAAGCGCACCCGGGCGGTGAATATTGGCCAGCGCAAGCCTGAGCGCGGTGGAGCGCGGACGCGGCAGCTTTGCTGCGATGGTCATCAGCCCCCAGGCCAAGAAACGCAGCACGAGAAAGATCGCTGCTGCCGCGACGATGTAGATCAGCGCAATGCGCCGGCTTTCGGCCACCAGCAGCGCGAGCGTCGCAAGGGATACGACTGCAAGCACGACCATCAGAACGTAGCGCCGCCGCGGCCAGCTCTTTCTTTCTTCGACCGTATCGCGAAACAGCGCCGACACCGGCACGTCATGGGCGCGGCCCAAGGGCCATAGCGCGAAGGCAAGCGCGACCAGAATCCCGAACGCGGTCGCAAGCGCGATCACGCCCAGATGAATTCCGGGCGCAAGCGGCAGCGGAATGAGTTTGCCGAATAGCGACGTAACCAGGAACGGCAATGCCGTTCCGGCGGCCAGGCCAAGCGCAATTCCGACGAGCGCGATCATGCCGATCTCGGCGAGATAGATGGAGAACACCGTGCCGCCGGATGCGCCGACCGCCTTGAACGTCGCAATATCGGCGCGCTTGCGCTCGAGATAGTGCATGACCGCGTTTGCGACCCCGACGCCGCCTACGAGCAACGCCGTCAGTCCGACAAGCGTGAGAAACTCCGCGAGCCGCCTTACGTTCTGCTCCAGTCGGGGCGAAGCGCTCGAACGGGTCCGCACCTCCCAGCCGGCGTTGGGAAACAGCTCCCGCGCCTGTGCTTGCGTAGCCCGCAGCGCGCTGTCGCTGCTGTCGTTCATCCGCACGCGGTAGCTCCAGCGCACGAGACTGCCGGGCAGAACAAGGCCCGTCGCTTGCAAGGCTTCCTGCGAAACGATCAGCCTTGGACCGAAGCCGACGCCGGCGCCGACGCGATCGGGCTCGCTCGCGATCGTTCCCGTTATCAGGAAAGTGGCGTCGCCGATCCTGATTTCGGTTCCGGGCGTAACTCCGAGCCGCAGGAGCAATGTCTGCTCAACGACCGCGCCGAAGCGATTGCCGACCCGGAGCAGCGCTTTTGGCAACGCCACATTGGGTTCGAGCTGGAACGCGCCGGTCAGCGGATAGGCGCCGTCTACGGCCTTCAGTTCCACCAGCGTTGCGGCGCCGCTGGTAGCGCGGGCCATCGCGCGCATGGTGCCGATTTCGGAGACAGCTCCCTTACTCCGGAAGAACTCCATTTCGGCGGCGCTCGCCTGCCGGTGGATCAGCGAGAATGCAATGTCGCCGCCGAGAATTCTCGAGCCCTCGCGCAGCATGCCGTCGGAAAGCGCACGCGCAAACGAGCCGACACCCGCGATCGCGGTCACGCCGATCGCAAGACACGCGAGAAACACGCCGAAGCCGCGCACGCCGCCGCGCAATTCGCGCAAGGCAATCTTCAATGAAACGCCGAAACGCGAGGACGAAACCCCGTTCGCCGTCACCGCACTCATGTGCGCGCCTTCGCGCTATCCGCCTGCGCTTCCCCGGAACGCATCCGGATCAGCCGGTCGCAACGGTTGCCGAGGTTGAGATCGTGCGTCACCACGACGAGCGTCGCACCTTTCTCGGCCTGCTTCGAGAACAGCAGATCCATGATTTCCTTGCCGGTCTTTTCGTCGAGATTGCCGGTCGGCTCGTCGGCGAAGATGATCGAGGGCTCGGGTGCGAGCGCACGCGCGAGCGCCACGCGCTGCTGCTCGCCGCCCGACAGTTGCGCCGGATAGTGATGAATGCGCTCGCCAAGGCCCACGCCTTCCAGTTCGCGCTTCGCGCGCTCGAATGCATCCGCGCGGCCGGTGAGTTCGAGCGGTACCGCGACATTTTCGATCGCGGTCATGGTCGGAATCAGATGAAACGACTGGAAAACGATGCCGACGGCGTTGCCGCGGAATATCGCAAGCTGATCCTCGGAAAGCTTCGTGAGCTCCTGGCCAGCTACCCGGACCGAGCCGGTGTCCGCCCGCTCCAGGCCGGCCATTACCATCAGGAGCGTTGATTTGCCGGAGCCGGACGGACCGATCAGGGCGATCGCCTCACCTTGGCCAATTTGGAGCGACACTTTCTTCAGGATATGTACGCGCGCGGCGCCCGTGCCGAGCTTGAGATCGACGTCGGTTAGCCGAATTGCGGGCTCGGCGCTTACCGGTATCGGCGTGGAGATATTCATGCGGTTCAGTTTGCTCCGGCACGGTCATTACGCCCGCCCTTCCGCCACAGATAGGCAAGATACGGGAAAGCGCCATTCGCGGCCTTTCTATGCCGCGATCATTGTGGCTTTCTTCGTAGCGCTCATCGCGGCGCCGGTGAACGCCCAGCCGATCAAAATCGTGGCATTTGGCGACAGCCTGATCGCAGGATTCGGGCTCAAGGCGAACGATGCCTTTCCGGCTCAGCTTGAAATTGCGCTCAAGAAACGCGGTTACGACGTCGAGGTCGCCAATGCCGGGGTCTCCGGCGACACCTCGGCGGGGGGCCTGAGCCGGCTCGACTGGTCGATTCAGGACGGGACCCAGGCGGTGATCCTGGTGCTCGGCGCAAACGACATGCTGCGCGGCATGGAGCCGGAGCTCGCCCGCAAGAACATCGGCGAAGTGATCGCGCGGCTGAAAGCCCGCAAGATCGAGGTCCTGCTCGGCGGCATGCGGGCGGCGCCCAACCTCGGGGCCGACTATGCCGCCAGGTTCAACCCGATCTACGAGGAACTGGCGAAAGAACATGACATTTTGATCTATCCGTTCTTTCTCGACGGGGTCGCGGGCGAGCGCGACCTCAACATGAGCGATGGAATTCATCCCACCCCGAAGGGTGTATCTCTCGTCGTTGAGCGTATACTGCCTTCGGTCGAATCGCTGATCGAGCGAGTCAAAAAACACCGCGGGTAGTCGTCATGCCGCGCCTGTTCACCGCGATCGAAGTGCCGAAGGAAATCGGCACGATGCTGTCTTCCCTGCGCGGCGGAATTCACGGAGCCCGCTGGGTCGACCCCGAGAATTACCACCTCACGCTTCGTTTCATCGGCGACATCGACGAGCGCACCGCAAACGAAGTCGCGGGCATGCTCGACTTCGTCGAGCGGCCTGCCTTCAGGCTGACGCTGACCGGCCTCGACCAGTTCGGCGGCAAGAAGCCGCGCGCGGTATTCGCAGCCGCGCAGCCTTCGCCTGCACTGATCGAATTGCAGGCCGAACACGAGCGCATGATGCAGCGGATCGGCCTGCCCGCCGAAGGCCGACGCTTCACGCCGCATGTGACGCTTGCGAGAATGCGCGACGCCTCCGTGATCGAAGTCGCCGATTATCTCGCGACCCGCGGCGGCTTCCGCCCGATGAGCTTCCCGGTTTCGCGTTTCGTGCTGTATTCGTCGCGCGCATCCCAAGGTGGCGGGCCGTATATCGTTGAGGCCGACTATCCGTTTCGCGGCCGCACCGGGCTTGAATCCCGCCACGCCAGCGCCATCTAACTGGTTTTAGGGCGAATGTTTCGCCTCAAAGGGGCAAGCGATGGCCGCTTTCGATGCAAACGCTTTCTTCGGCAGGTTCCGTGTGCGCAAGGGCGACGCCTCCCGCGTGCGCGAGGAATTCTGGCACAAGATGAAGGCCGTCGCCGCGAGGATTCCTTTCGCAGAAGACGCGGTGGCCGCCTACTACTGCACGCTCGACCGCGACACGCCGTTGCGCGTGCGCGGTACGCTATTGGCAGCGCTTGCCTACTTCGTGATGCCGCTCGATTTCCTGCCCGACGTCCTGCCGGCGCTGGGGTTTACTGACGACGCTGCCGTGCTGATGATGGCGTTTCAGCTCATCTCTTCGCACATCAAGCCCGAGCACCGCGCGGCGGCAAAAGCGGCGCTGGGCGATCTGAAAGTTAGCAAATAGCTCGTCATGGCCGGGCTTGTCCCGGGCATGACGCGTATTGAATTAAGGTACGAGAACGATCTTCCCCTTCACTTTCCGCTGCGCGATCGCGTGGAAAGCCTCGACGGCATCGTCAAACTTGTAGCGCGCATCGAGATGCGCCGAGATTTTGCCCTCGGCTGCAAGACGCATGATCTCATCGAGGTGTTTCTTGTTCGCTTCCGGATTCCGCCGCGCGTAATCGCCCCAGAACACGCCGACAATATCGCAGCCCTTGAGCAACGCGAGGTTCAGCGGAATTTTCGGAATATCGCCGGCCGCGAACCCGATCACGAGGAAGCGGCCTTCCCAGGCGATCGAACGAAGCGCCTGCTCGGCGTAAGGTCCGCCGACCGGATCGTAGATCACGTTGACGCCCTTGCCGCCGGTTAGCTCCTTGAGCCGCTCTTTGAGGTCCTCCTTCGAATAGTCGATGACCTCATCGGCGCCATGCTTCCTCGCGAAATCGAGTTTCTCGGGCGAGGACGCGGCGGCGATCACCTTCGCGCCCATCACCTTGCCGAGTTCGACCGCGGCAAGGCCCACGCCGCCGGACGCGCCGAGCACCGCCAGCGTCTCGCCTGCTTGGAGCTTCGCGCGATCCTTCAGCGCATGGATGGTCGTGCCGTAAGTGATGATGACGCCGGCGGCCTTCTCGAGTTCGAGGCCCGCCGGGACCTTGATCAGTGCGCGGGCAGGCACGGCAACCTTCTCGCGCGCAGCACCCGTCGGCAGGTTTCCGCAGACGCGGTCCCCGGGCGCAAATCCGGTGACGCCCTCACCGACCGAATCGACCGTGCCAGAAAACTCCGCGCACGGACTGAACGGAAGCTCGGGCTTGTACTGATACTTGTTCTGTATGATCAGCGTATCGAAGAAGTTGAGCGAGGCCGCGGCGATCTTCACAACCACTTCGCCCTTGCCCGCCACCGGTTCGGGAATATCCCGAATTTCGAGCGCTTCCGGCCCGCCGTGACGCACGCAAAGTACCGCTTTCATCGCTCTCTCCATCCCGTATCGGCGCGATTCCGCGCCATGTTTTTGTCCGCGTCCGCCCCTACATACCGGAGCATCGCGAGCCGCCCGGACGCCTTTCTTGGCAGCAGGCCCGAAAGGCGGTTATTTCTAAAGCCTGTAGCGGCGTTTGTCGCGGGGGCTCGCCAGCCCGGCGTGCAAAAAGGAATCGGATGCAGTTTCGTGTCGTCATGTTTGCGCTTGCCTGCGCCGTTCCGGTCTTGGCCGGAGCGATGCATTCCGCTGCGCAGGACGGCGAGAAGAAAGCGCCGGTAAAGACCGCACCGAAAAAGGCGCCCGAGAAGAAGGAAGCGCCGAAAAAGGAGGCGCCCAAGGCGGAACAGAAAAAAGCCGAGCAGAAGAAAACCACGCCGGGCACGCCGGTTCTGGTCGCGCAGTTCGGCGACTGGGGCGTCTACGTCAACAAGACCGCGAAGATTTGCTTTGCGCTGACCCAGCCGCTTGAGCGCCAGCCCGCGAACGTGAAGCGCGATCCGGCCTATTTTTTTATTACCACGCGCCCTGCCGACAAGCTCACAAACGAAGTGAGCATCATGACCGGCTTCCCGCTCAAGGAAGACGGCAGCGCGGTGTTGCGCGCCGCCGGCGCGGACTTTCCGCTTTTCGTCAAGGGCCACGGCCTCTGGATCAAGGATCCCGGCGACGAGGCGAAGCTCGTCGATGCACTGCGCAAGGAAGACGAGGTCGTTCTCAAGCTGACGCCGCTCAAGGGCGCCGTGACGACCGATCGCTATTCGCTGACGGGATTGACGCAGGCGCTCGAGCGCGTCGCGAAAGAGTGCCCGTGAAACGCCCGCTAACCGGTCTCGATCGCACGCAACTCGCCGAAGCGCTCGGCGAAATCGGCGTGCCTGAGCGCGAGCGGCGCATGCGTGTCTCGCAGCTCTGGCACTGGATCTATTTCCGTGGCGCGCGGGACTTCGAGGCGATGACCAATGTTTCGAAGGAATTGCGCGCGAGACTCGCCGACCGCTTCACGCTGGATCGTCCCGAAGTCGTGGTCGAACAGGTTTCCTCCGACGGCACGCGCAAGTGGCTGATCCGCCTGCCCGCCGACACACCGGGCGAGAAGCCGCACGACATTGAGGCGGTCTATATTCCTGAGACCGACCGCGGCACGCTCTGCATCTCAAGCCAGGTCGGGTGCACGCTGAACTGCACCTTCTGCCACACCGGCACGCAGCGGCTGGTTCGCAACCTGCATGCTTCCGAAATCGTCGCACAGGTGATGATCGCGCGCGATCGATTGGGCGAGTGGCCCGGCATGACCCGCGCCGAAGGTACGGCGTCGGAGCAGGACGCCCCGCGCCTCGTCACCAATATCGTCTTCATGGGCATGGGCGAGCCGCTCTACAACTTCGACGGCGTGAAGAACGCGATCGCGACTATCTCCGACGATCAGGGCATCTCGATCGGCAAGCGCCGCATCACCGTTTCCACTTCCGGCGTGGTGCCGGAGATCGGACACCTCGGCAACGATGTCGGCGCCATGCTCGCGATTTCGCTGCACGCGACGCGCGACGATCTCCGCGACGAGTTGGTGCCGCTAAACAAAAAATATCCGATCAAGCAGTTGCTGGACGCCTGCCGCGCCTATCCGGGCGCCTCGAACTCGCGCCGCATCACGTTCGAATATGTGATGCTGAAAGGCGTGAACGATTCGCCCGCCGAGGCGAAGGAACTCGTGCGACTGCTCAAGGGCATTCCCGCGAAGATCAACCTGATCCCGTTCAATCCCTGGCCCGGCACGAAATACGAGTGCTCCGACTGGGAGACGATCGAGAAGTTCTCCGACATCGTCTTCAACGCGGGATACGCAAGCCCTGTGCGCACGCCGCGCGGCCGCGACATCCTCGCGGCCTGCGGCCAGCTCAAGTCCGAAACGCAGAAATTATCCGCCCGCGAAAGAATGGCGCTGCGCGCCATGGCGATGACGGATTAGGCGATGCCGCTTTTTATTCGCTCCCTCATGATCGCTTTCGCCTTCCTGATTTCCTGCATGGTCGCAGCCTTTGTCGTCGCCTACGGCCTGATCGCGCCGGAGCTTGCGGAGTTCAGGGGCACGCCCGAATACCTGCTGGTATTTCTTTTCCTCGGCAGCGCCGCCGGCGTGGTCACGCCGCTCTACGTCTTCGCACCGTCCTTCGTCGCGATTCTCATTGCGGAAATGCTTTCGCTGCGCTCGGTGCTCTATTACGCGCTCGCGGGTGCGCTGATCGGCGCGCTCGCTTATTTCATGAGCGACGTGACCGCGCGCATGTCGGGCCGCGGCACGGTCGTCCCGATCACGCAGGAACTGCAATGGCTGACCGCGGCCGGCATCGTCGCGGGCTTTGTCTATTGGGCGATTGCGGGCCGCAACGCGGGCAGGTGGAAGGGCGTCTAAGACGACGCAAACTATTCGCGCGTAGAACTCGTCATGCCCGGCACTCGGGTCCGGCTTCGCCGGCCCGAGCACAAGCCTTTTGCCGGGCATCCACGTCTTAAGAGCATTGGAAATCGCAAAGGCGTGGATGGCCGGGACGAGCCCGGCCATGACGATTCAATTTTTCGTTTCTTTCTTCGCCGCCCACTCGAGTGCCGCTTCCAGCCGATCGTTGCCCCAGAACAGCTCGCCGTCTTCGGCGACGAACGCTGGCGCGCCGAAAATCTTCAAAGCCCGCGCGGCTTCGGTCTCGGCGCGCAGCGCGTCCTTCACCGGCTGCGAGTTCACCTTTTCGAAAGTCTTCGCTGGGTCCTCGCCGAGCCCCTTCAAAACTTTCTCGATGACCTTTGTGTCGGCAATGTCCGCGCCGTGCGCAAACTCCGCATTATACGTTTCGCGCGTGAAAGCCGCTCGCATCTCGCCCCTGAAGCAAAGCGCCACGCGCGAGGCGAGCAGCGAATTCGCCGGAAACGTCTTCGGCATCCTGAACTTCGGCAATCCCTGTGCCTCGCAAAGCCGCTCGAGATCGCGAACCATGTAGCGGCCCTTTTCCGCGTAGATGTTGAAAGGCGAGGTGTCCCAGCCCTGAGCCTTGAAGATCGGACCGAGCAGGAACGGCCGCCAGTTCACCTCGACGTCGTAATCAAGCGCAAGATCGTCGATCCGCATTGCGGCCGGATAGGAATAGGTCGAGGCGAATTCGTAGAAGAAGTCGAGCTTTGCCATCGCGCGAGGCCTGATTCTTGAAGCCAAGAATAGCGTTATCGGCCAGCCCGGCGAGCGGGAAGGCGACAACTTGCAAGGGGCCATGGGCCGCATATAACAGCTGCGAAATCCTCCGTTGCCGGACGTTCCATGACGAAAAGCGTAAAGAAGGTCGTGCTCGCCTATTCCGGCGGTCTCGACACCTCGATCATCCTGAAATGGCTGCAGACGACCTATAATTGCGAGGTGGTGACCTTTACCGCCGATCTCGGCCAGGGCGGCGAGCTTGCGCCCGCGCGCGAGAAGGCGCTGCGCGCCGGCATCAAGGAGGAGAACATCTTCATCGAGGACGTGCGCGAGGAATTCGTGCGCGATTACGTCTTCCCGATGTTCCGCGCCAATGCGCAGTACGAAGGCCTTTATCTGCTCGGCACTTCCATCGCGAGACCGCTGATCGCGAAGAAGCAGATCGAGATCGCACGGAAAACCGGCGCCGACGCCGTCGCCCATGGCGCCACCGGCAAGGGCAACGATCAAGTGCGTTTCGAGCTCGGCTATTACGCGCTCGAACCCGGCATCAAGATCATCGCACCGTGGCGCGAATGGGAGTTCAAGGGCCGCGAGGAACTGCTCACCTTCGCGCGCAACCACCAGATTCAGATCACGAAGGACAAGGAAGGCGAAGCGCCGTTCTCGGTGGACGCGAATCTTCTGCACTCCTCGTCCGAAGGCAAGGTGCTGGAAGACCCGAACGTCGAAGCGCCGAACATCGTGTTTCAGCGCACCATCTCGCCGATGGAAGCGCCGGACAAGCCGACTGCTGTCAAGATCGGTTTCGAAAAGGGCGACGCCGTTTCCATCGACGGCAAGAAGCTCTCGCCGGCAGCGCTGCTCACGAAGCTCAACGAACTCGGCCACGACAACGGCATCGGCCGCCTCGATCTCGTCGAGAACCGTTTCGTCGGCATGAAGTCGCGCGGCGTCTATGAGACGCCCGGCGGCACGATTTTGCTCGCCGCCCATCGCGCAATCGAGAGCATCACGCTCGATCGCGGTGCCGCGCACCTGAAAGACGAGTTGATGCCGCGCTACGCGGAGCTGATCTATAACGGCTTCTGGTTCTCGCCGGAGCGCGAGATGCTGCAAGCGCTCATCGACAAGAGCCAGGAACATGTCGAGGGCGAAGTGACGCTGAAGCTCTATAAAGGCAACGTCCTGATGGCGGGCCGCGCTTCGCCGAAGTCGCTCTATTCGTCCGCGCTCGTCACCTTCGAGGACGACAAGGGCGCCTACGACCAGAAGGACGCCGAGGGCTTTATCAAGCTCAACGCACTCAGGCTCCGTACGTTAGCCAGCCGCAACAAGAAAAAATGACCGCGCGCAAAATCATCGGCCTGCTCGTCTGCCTCATCGGCGTTCTGGTCGGCGCAGCACTGAGCGGCACGATGCTGATGCTGTTCTTCGCCTATTACGGCGCCCCGGAGAACCCGGGCAGCCAGGGCAACGTCGTGTTGGGCCTCGGCGCCGCCATCGGCGTGCTGATCGGCTTTGGCATCTACAGACTCGGCCGCAGGATCGCGGGCTGATTGCCTGGGCGCCAAAGCGTCCTATCTTAGGCGGAGATCCTTTGAGGAACGTCTGCCATGCTCTGGTCGCTGACCGTCGCCCGCGTTGCCGGCACCGCCGTCCGCATCCACATCACCTTTTTGCTGTTTCTGGTCTGGATTTGGTACGCCTACTACCGGCAGGGCGGCGCGACTGCCGCGTGGGAAGGCGTGATTTTCATCTCGCTGCTTTTCTTCTGCGTGCTGCTGCACGAATTCGGCCATGTCTTTGCCGCGCGCTACTTCGGCGTGAAGACGCCGGATATCACGCTCTGGCCCTTCGGCGGGATCGCCTCGCTCGAGCGCATCCCCGAGAAGCCTTCGCAGGAGTTCGTCGTCGCGATCGCCGGACCGCTGGTGAACGTCGTCATCGCGGCCATACTGATCGCTTACCTGGGCACGGCCAGGATAGACGTGGAAGCGCTGACGAAGATCGAAGACCCTACGACTTCCATGATCGTAAAGCTCGCGGGTGCGAATATCTTTCTCGTGCTGTTCAACCTGATCCCCGCGTTTCCGATGGACGGCGGCCGCGTGCTGCGCGCCTTGCTGGCCACGCGCTTCTCCTTCGGCCGCGCGACCGAGCTTGCCGCAATGGTCGGACAGGGTTTTGCCGTCGCGTTCGGCATCCTCGGCATCTTCACCAATCCCATGCTGCTCGTGATCGCTGTCTTCGTGTTTCTCGCGGCATCCGCAGAGGCCGGTCACGCGCAGTTGCGCGACGTTTCGCGCGGTGCGCTCGTCGCGGATGCCATGATCACGCAGTTTCGTGCGCTCACGACGCAATCGACCGTGGATGAGGCTGCCAACGCCTTGATTCAGACCACGCAGAAGGAATTTCCCATCGTCGACGGGGCCGGGAAACTGCGCGGCGTGCTGACCCGCGACGCCATGATCAAGGCGCTCAAAGAAAAAGGCCCGATGTGTCCCGTGCTGGAGGCGACGGACTCCGAAATCCCGACCGTCTCGGCCCGCGCAACGCTGGAGAGCGCAATCAAGGTACTGCAGGAAAGCCGCGCCCCCGCAGTGGGCGCCACCGACATTTCCGGCCGCCTCGTCGGTCTGCTGACCGCCGAGAACCTCGGCGAGATGATGATGATCCGCGCCGCCAGACCCAAGGATTACGAAGGGCCCTGGCGGCGGCGGCTGGGTTAATCCGCGAAGGTTGCCAAGGAGCCGCCCGCCCCTATATACGGGCCGCGAATCCGCGGGCCGATTGGGCCCGCGAAGCATTTCCGGACCCTCAACATGAAGCTCCGCAACATCGCGATCATCGCGCACGTCGACCATGGCAAAACCACCCTGGTCGACCGGCTCCTGCAGCAGGCAGGCACCTTCCGCTCGAACGAGAAAGTCGCCGAGCGCGCGATGGACAGTAACGACCTCGAGCGCGAGCGCGGTATCACCATTCTCGCCAAAGCCACCTCGATCCTCTGGAACGACATCCGTATCAACATCGTCGATACGCCGGGCCACGCCGATTTCGGCGGCGAGGTGGAGCGCATTCTGAACATGGTCGATGGCGTGATCGTGCTGGTCGACGCCGCCGAAGGTCCGCTGCCGCAGACCAAGTTCGTGGTCTCGAAAGCGCTGAAGATGGGCCTTCGCCCGATCGTCGCGATCAACAAGGTCGACCGTCCCGACGCGCGTGCGAGTGTTGTCGCATCCGAAGTGTTCGATCTGTTCGCGGCGCTGGACGCGACCGAAGAGCAACTCGACTTCCCGATCCTCTACGGCTCGGCGAAGGAAGGCTGGATGGCGCCCTCGCTCGAAGGCCCGAAGGATTCGATGACGCCGCTGTTCGAACTGGTCGTGAAGCATGTGCCGGAACCGAAGGTCGAGCAAGGCGAGTTCAAGATGCTGGCCACCATCCTCGAAGCGAACCCGTATCTCGGCCGCATCCTCACCGGCCGCATCACTTCGGGTTCGGTGAAGCCGAACCAGACCGTGAAGGTGCTTTCGCGCGACGGCAAGGTTCTGGAGAACGGCCGCATCACCAAAGTGCTCGCCTTCCGCGGCCTCGAGCGCCAGCCGGTCGAGGAAGCGAGCGCCGGCGATATCGTTGCGATCGCGGGTCTCACGCAGGCGAACGTCGCCGACACCATCTGCCATCCGGAAGTGATGACGCCGATCCCGGCGCAGCCCATCGATCCGCCGACTCTCGCCATGACGTTTCGTGTGAACGATTCCCCCCTTGCCGGCACCGAAGGCGACAAGGTGACGAGCCGCATGATCCGCGACCGCCTGTTCCGCGAAGCCGAAGGCAATATCGCGCTGAAGATTTCCGAAAGCGCGGGCAAGGATTCATACGAAGTCGCGGGCCGCGGCGAATTGCAGCTCGGTATTCTGATCGAGACCATGCGCCGCGAAGGCTTCGAACTTTCTGTTGCACGGCCGAAAGTCGTACTCGCGAAGGACGAGAAGACCGGCGAGATGATGGAGCCGATCGAGGAGGTCGTGATCGACGTCGACGAAGAACACTCCGGCGTCGTCGTGCAGAAACTGTCCGAGCGCCGCGGCGAGATGATGGACATGCGCCCGTCGGGCGGCAATCGCCTGCGTCTCGTGTTTCACGTACCGACGCGCGGGCTGCTCGGCTACCAGAACGAGTTGCTCACCGACACGCGCGGTACCGCCGTCCTGAACCGCATCTTCCATTCCTATGCCCCCTATAAGGGCGACATCCCGGGCCGCAGGAACGGCGTCTTGATCTCGAACGACCAGGGCGAGGCGGTGGCCTATGCGCTGTGGAATCTCGAGGACCGCGGACCCATGATGATCGAGCCGGGCTGTAAGGTCTATCGCGGCATGATCGTCGGCGAGCACACGCGCGACAACGATCTCGAAGTGAACGTGCTCAAGGGCAAGAAGCTCACCAACATCCGCACGCAGTCGAAGGACGAAGCGGTGCGCCTGACGCCGCCGATCCGCATGACGCTCGAAAAGGCGCTCGCCTATATCGGCGAAGACGAACTGGTCGAGATCACGCCGAAATCGATCCGGCTGCGGAAGATCATGCTCGATCCGAACGACCGCAAGCGCGAGGAGCGCAAACGTGAGGCCGAGAACGCCGCCTGATTCATTTTGGGACAGGCCGCCAACAGGACTGTGGCCGATCCGCCGCGCTCTAGCGGATAAGTTAACCTCCCGTTAACGAAATGCTTGAAACGGGGCCGGACCCCTGTTTCGATTAGGGCCATGAGCACGGTCCTGATCGAACTCCGCCGCGCGCGCTCCGAAGATGCGGCAGCGCTGGCCGAAGCCCATGACGAAGCATGGACCTCGGCCTATCGCGGCATCATTCCGGGTCCGGAACTCGAGAAGCTCGTGCAGCGCCGCGGCCCGACCTGGTGGGATGCGGCAATCCGGCGCGGTTCCCGCGTGATCCTGCTGAACTTCGGCGACGAGATCGCGGGCTACGCCAACTATGGCCGCAACCGCGCAAAAAGCCTGCCCTATACCGGCGAGGTCTATGAGCTGTACCTCAAGCCCGAGTATCAGGGCCTCGGCTTCGGCAGCCGGCTGTTCGCCACCGCCAAGCGCGACCTGATCCAGTCCGGCCAGTCGAGCCTTGTGGTCTGGGCGCTTTCCGACAACGAGCCGGCGATGAATTTCTACCGCTCGCTCGGCGGGAAGCCGATCGCACGCTCGACCGAGCGCTTCGGCTCGAAGGTGCTCGACAAGGTCGCCTTCGGCTGGGCGCGGTAATCCGTTTGATTTGACTGTCATTCCGGGGCGCGCGCGTAGCGAGCGAACCCGGAATCCAGTGCTCAACAGTAAAGCCTAGAATTCTTTGCTCTGGATTCCGGATCGCGCCTTCGGCGCGTCCGGAATGACAATATTGATTAGACGTTCGGCGCCTCAAGCCCCGCTCGTGCCGCCGCCGCGCGCAAGGTGTTCACCAAGAGACACGCGACCGTCATCCGCCCGACACCGCCGGGAACGGGCGTGATCCATCCGGCGATGCGCGCAGCTTCCTCATAAGCAACATCGCCGACGAGTTTGTTCTTTCCGTCCGCGCCCGGCACGCGATTGATGCCGACATCGATCACCGTGGCGCCCGGCTTGATCCAGTCGGCCTTAACGAATTCCGGCTTGCCGATCGCGACACACAAGAGGTCCGCGCGGCGGCAGACCGCCTTCAGGTCCTTCGTCTTCGAATGTGCGACCGTGACCGTTGCGCTTTCTGCGATCAAGAGTTGCGCAAGCGGCTTGCCGACGATGTTCGAGCGTCCGACCACGACGGCATCGAGACCTGCGAGCGATGGATGCGCCCTCTTCGCCATGAGGATGCAGCCCAAAGGCGTGCCCGGCACCAGCGCAGGCAGACCGGTAGCAAGTTTCCCGGCATTCATCGGATGAAAACCATCGACGTCTTTTGCGGGATCGACCGCCTCGAGCACGCGCGCAGTATCGATCTGTTTCGGCAGCGGCAACTGCACGAGAATGCCGTCAACACTATCGTCGGCGTTCAGATTAGCGATCAGTGTGAGCAAATCTTTTTCTGAAGTGTTCTGGGGCAGCCGATGCTCGAACGAAGCCATGCCGGCTTCGTTGGTCGCCTTGGCTTTGCTCTTTACGTAAGCCTGACTTGCCGGATCCTCGCCGACCAGCACAGCCGCAAGCCCCGGCTTACGCCCGAGCTTCGCTGAAATCTTTGCAGCCTCCTGCGCCACCTTCGCGCGCAGTTCGTCCGCAATCGCCTTGCCGTCGAGAATTTTCGCGCTCACGTTTCCGCTCTCGTGATTTCTTCCAGCGCCGAAGATATCGCTTTCGCATCTCCGGCAAGCCGCAGCGTTTTAACACGCGATGCGCCGCCTCGCTCAAGCGAGACCTTCGACTTTGGCAGCTTCAGCGATTTCGCGACCAGCGCAATTACAGCGGCATTCGCCTCACCGCCGGTGGGCAGCGCCCGCACACGCACCTTCAGAATCGGCTGCCCACTGTAAAGATTCTCGATGCCGTCGATGGCATCGCGCCCGCTTTTGGGCGTAACCCTGAGATCGAGCAGCACGCCGCCGGCGGCGGCTGCACGCCAGGGAACGCGCGTCATCTTCGTGAGGCGGAACCTATCGCGTGAACAGCCAGAACACGGTCTGGCGGACGAACATCAGGATAAGAATCAGAATGACCGGCGAGATATCGAGGCCGCCGAGATTGGGCAGCACGTTGCGGATCGGCCGCAGCAAAGGCTCGGTGAGCTGATAGAGCGCACCGGAGATCGCGCGGACCACGTTGTTGTAGGGGTTCACCACATTGAAAGCGACGAGCCAGGACAGCACCGCGGATGCGATCAGCACCCAGATGTAAAGGGTGATGACGGTGTCCAAGAGCCAGAGAAACGGGTTCATTCGGGAAGCTCTCCACGGAATCCGGTGACTAAATAGCCGCGCCGCGCGCCGAAAGGAAGGCGTAGGAACCCTTGTGCTTAATGCGGTTCTTGACACCCTTGGGAGGCCCGCCCTAGATGCCGCCTCGCCGGACCGGGGCCGTAGCTCAGTTGGGAGAGCGCTGCAATCGCACTGCAGAGGTCAGGGGTTCAACTCCCCTCGGCTCCACCAGCCTTCGCTCGTAAGCGAGCTTCGGCTGGTAAACCAGTCGGCGCGAAGCCTGCCCGCCGAAGCTTTTGGCGAAGGCGGGCGGAAACAGAATCCCCACATGACCCGCATCCGCGCCGATCTCCTGCTCTTCGCCTGCGCGGCGATCTGGGGCTTCGCGTTCCTGTTTCAGAAATCGGCGATGGACCACATCGGTCCCTTCACCTTTGTGGGTACGCGCGCGCTGCTCGCAGCGCTGGTACTCGCGCCGCTGGCCTGGATCGAACATCGCCGCTCCACGATTCCCGTCACGCAGGCCTTCACGCGCACTGGACTGTTCGCCGGGCTTGCCTTCGTCACCGGCGCGGTGCTGCAGCAGGCGGGCCTGATCACGGCTTCGGTGACGAACACCGCCTTCCTCACCGCGCTTTACGTGGTGATCACGCCTTTCATCAGCTTCGTCCTGATCGGGAGGCCGATTGCGCCGCTGATCTGGGTCGCGGTCGCGCTCTCGTTTATCGGAACCTGGCTCTTGGGCGGCGGCACGCTTGCGAGTTTCGGCGTCGGCGATGCGCTCGTCGCCTTCTCCGCTGCGTTCTGGGCGCTGCACATCGTGATCGCCGGGGTCGCCGCGCCTATGGGCCGCTCGGTACTGTTTTCCGTGGTGCAGTTTTCCGTGGTGGCGGCGAGTGCGCTCACCGGCGCGATTCTGTTCGAAACGATCACACTCGATTCGCTGCGCGCGGCTGCGCCGAGCATTCTTTATGTGGGCGTGCTTTCGACCGCGATGAGCTTCACGATTCTCACGTTTGCGCTGCGCGCGACCTCGCCGTCGGAAGCCGCAATCATCGTCATGACGGAAACGCTGTTTGCAGCTTTCGGCGCCTGGCTCGTGTTTAACGAACGCTTAACTTTCGTCGGCGCGCTGGGCGCCGCCGCCATTCTGTCAGCGGCGATTCTCGTGCAGCTGCAGCAGGTACGAAACGCAAACCGGAAATGAGAGAGGGACGGCAACTGGGGTCTAAGCTGCCGTCCCCTTAGGTACACGATGAAGCCGGCGACGCATTACCTGATGCCGGCTGGGCTTCTGTCAGCAACGGCCTTGCCAAGTATTTTTGCATTGCGGGCGCACTAGATGCGGTACGCCGCATTCGGCCGACTCAACAGATTGAAATCTTCAAGAGCCCGGGACCGCTTCAGCTTTCGCTTTTTGCGAGCGCTTTTGCATTTTGCGAATCATGGTCCGGCAGATTCATCAGCCCGGTCCAGTGATCGAGGAAGCGCTCCAGCCACGCACGCACCTTCGGGTCGTGCTGATAGCGCCCGTCGAAATGCTCGGTCCGGCTTTTCGCGCCGGGAAGTTCGAGACGGTGCGCGGCCATGGTGGTCCAGCGGCACATCATCTGGTGCGTGACTTCGGGGTGGAACTGCACGCCGAAGGCGGCGCGGCCGAAGCGGAACGCCTGATTCTCGTAGGTGTCGCTCGAAGCGAGCTTCACGGCGCCTGCCGGCAGCGAAAACCCTTCGCGGTGCCACTGATAGACGTGATCCGGCCACTCCAGCAGCGCCTTGCCTTCTTCGGTCGCGTGCAGCGGGTAGTATCCGATCTCGGTCAGACCCTTCTCGTGGAAGTCGACCTTGGCGCCGAGCTGCTTCGCCATCAACTGCGCACCGAGACAGATGCCTAAGAAGGGTTTGTCTTCTTTGAGCGGCACCTCGCACCACTCGATCTCGCGCTTGATGCCGTCATTGTCGTCGTTTGCAGACATCGGCCCGCCGAAGATGATCGCGCCGGCGTGATCTTCCATGGTTTCGGGAAGCGGATCGCCGAGACAGGGCTTGCGGATGTCGAGCGTAAAACCGCGCTCGACGAGCAGACGCCCGACCCTTCCGGGGGTCGATCGCTCCTGATGCAGGATCGTGAGAATCTTTTTCGTCATTGCCGTCATGCGCACCGGAACCCTTCGGTCGCACGGAACGGGACGGGTTTCAACGGCCCGAACGGTATGGCTGCCCGCCACCAGTGACCCGGTTCTGCCATTCGCACGTCCTTGCGGATACCCCGAATGCGAATGGCAGAACCGGATCACTGGAGTTTATATTTGCTAATGCCCTTTCGAATCCGAAGTTCGCTACCGGCAGCGCAGCAAAATAAGGCGAGCTTCGGATTCGGGGCATTAGCGCGAAAGCCGCGAAGCAAGCCAGAGCACCAGCGGTTTCGGCGTCAGCGGCGCGAACATCGCCGAAATCTCGTTCAGCACGCCCGGGACGACCACCCGCTGTCCGCGCTGGAACCGCTCCCAGCCGCGCGAGGCGACGAAATCCGCCGACGTCATCGAGAGATTCATGAGTCGCAACCTGCGGCCTCGGTTCGCGCGATCGGAGAACCCGGTCGGAACCGGGCCGGGACACAGGCACGTCACGCGTGCGCGGCCCTTGAGTTCGTACCAGATCGCCTCCGAGAGCGAGAGCACGTAGGCCTTGCTAGCATAATAAACCGCCATATTCGGTCCCGGCTGGAACGCCGCGGTCGAAGCGACGTTCATGACGCCGCCCTTCGCCTCGATGATCTCGGGCAAAAACCGCCGCGTAAGATCGGTCAGCGCGCGCATGTTGAGATCGACGATGCCGGTCTGTTCCGCGGCATTCTGCTGCTCGAACGGACCGGCTAACCCATAGCCGGCGTTATTGATCAGTTCGAAGACCTTGAGATTCTTTCTCTTAAGCGCATCCGCGAGCGCCGCACCGGACGCGGGATCGCCGAGGTCGAGCGCCACGATCTCCGGTGACGGCGCGCCGAGCGAAACGATCTTGTCCGCGACTGCTTTCATCTTGTCGGCCGAGCGCGCGACCAGCACGACTTTGCGGCCTGCCTTCGCAGCACAATAGGCGAGTTCCTCGCCGATCCCGCCAGAGGCGCCGGTGACGACAGTCACGAGGCTCATCCGCGATCTCCGATGCTCGCACGAATCCGTCGGCGGATTTCGGTGCGGTCCTGCGCGGACACATGCATCAGCTCCGACGCGCGCCAGACGATGTTGTCCTCGAATTCCGTGAGCTTGCCGTCGGCGTAACCGATGAGGAACAGGACTTCCACGAGCTTTCTCCTGCCTTCGTCGTCGAGCGCGCGGTTCACCATGCTGGTGAACTGGTAGAGGTCGATCGCCTCGCGGTCCGCCTTGACCGCCGCGTCGATCAGCGCATCGGCCTCTCCGGGGTCGACCTCGAAGCGCTGCGTGAGCGCGTCGTGCAGGGCGCGGCGCTCCACATCGTCGAAACTGTTGTCGGAGGCCGCGACATGCACGAGCAGCGCCGCCGCCGAAAGACGGTAGTCGTCCGCGCCGAACGTCTTCGATCCGTCGCTGCCCGTAACAGCCGCAATGAAATCGGTTAGGGATCGAAGCATGGAAGGACGGACCCATTGGAAGCGCGCAGAATGCGCAATACCATGGGCCGCTTTCATTTCGGAAGCGCGGTTCTGGAAGGTTACTGATGCTCTTGGCCCTCATTCTCGGCGGCGCGATGACGGTCGTCGCCGTCTGCGTTCATCTTGCGGGAATTCTCGTGCTTCTGCATTTCCTGCGCCGGAACGCGCATCGGGCGGCGCCGGCCGGGAGCAGGCGGGATATCTTGCGCCAGATCGCGCTTATCGTCGCCGTGACGCTGGGTGTCTTCGTCACGCACGGCGTCGAAATCTGGCTTTATGCCTTCGCCTATGTCATCTCGGGCGCGCTGCCCGACCTGCCGACCGCGGTCTATTTCTCCGCCGTGTCCTATTCGACGCTCGGGTTCGGCGACATCGTGCTCGGGCCCCAGTGGCGCATCTTCGGCGCCTTCGAGGGCGTGACAGGCCTCATCCTGATCGGTTGGTCGAGCGCTTTCCTGCTGTCTGTCACCAGTCGCCTCAGAATGCTCGAGCACGACTGGGAAAAATACGCCGCGCGCACCGCGCCGAAGCGGAGAAGAAAATAGCGAAGCGATGGAGGAGAAAGTGGTGCCGCAAACAGGATTCGAACCTGTGACCCCGTCATTACGAATGACGTGCTCTACCAGCTGAGCTATTGCGGCTTTGCCTCGGTTTGGCTCGCGCGCCCTGATAGCGGCAGGGCGGAGTCATTTCAAGCGGAACGCCCGAACCAGCGCGCAAAGGCGGATTTCGAGGCTTCTGCGTCTTCGTCCGGCACCGGCTCCGGCCCCGGATCGTCGGGAAGCGGTGGCTCCGCGATCACCGGCGCAATCGCCGGGCGTGCAGGCCGGGGGCGTGCATCTTCCGGCACGAGCAGAATGTCCTGCGAAGGCTTCGCCGTGACCGAAGGCGCCGCCGTTTGCACCGCCGCCGGAACAGCCGGCGCAGGGGCCGGCGTCGCGAAGCCCTGTTCGACAACGTGTTCGAGAATCGGTCCCGCGGGCGCGACCGGCGGCTCCTTCCACTCAAATGCGTCCAGCCGCCCAGTGAGCGGCGACGCAGGCAGCCAGCGCTCGGACGTAAAGCCGTCCGCAACCCAGGCGAGATCGCGCTTCGCCCGCACCGCTCGCGCGGTCCATTCGCGCGCCTTGCCGTGATCGCCGTGCTCGAGCGACTCGATCTCCGCCATCATCAGACACATCGCCTGCGTCGGCACAGACGCAAAGGGAAGCAGCGCTTCGCGCGCCGCGACGAAATCCTGTGCGTCGATGGCAGCCCGTGCGACCGCGATCGCCGCCTCGGGATGCTGGGCGTTTCTGCGCGCGAGCGATTTAATACGCGCGAGCCGCTCCTTCGGCGTGTCCTGCAAGCGCAAGTTTCCGTATGACTCCGCAAGCTCCGGATGCGGCGCAATCGCCCAGGCCTTTTCGATCGCGCGTTGCGCACGCTTGAGCGATCCCGCTTTTGCTTCCAGCCTTCCCGCGAGTGCCGCGGCCGGGACGAGGGAGGGCGCGAGCTTCGCGGCCTCGCGCGCAATCACCAGCGCTTTCGAAGGATCGCTGTGTTCGAGGGTAAGACCTTGCGCGGTGAGCAGCACCGCGCGGCGTCGTTTCATGGTCGGCTTGTCGATGGTTCCGGCTTTCGCCTCGCGCTCGACGGTTGCGAGCGCCTCGTCCCATTCGCCGCGAATGCTCTGGTATTCGAGCAGCGCTTCGGACGCCCATAGAATACTTGCGTCCGATTTCGAGGCTTCTTCCGCGGCATCGTGCGCGCCCAGATGGTCGTTGCGCCGCCGCGCCTCCAGATAAAGTCCGCGCAGGCCGAGAAGCCGCGTATCGGGCGAAGCCAGCATCGCGCGAAACTCCGCTTCCGCGCGCGGAGCGTCGCCGTCGAGCTGGGCGGCCTGTGCAGAAAGCAGCATCGCGAGCGGCTCGCTGCCCAGAATTTTCTGCGCTTCGTTTGCCGAACTGCGTGCGAGCGGAAGATTCCCTGCGCCGGCCGCGATCATGCCGCGCGAAAGCGCACGCCACCCTTTCGCGCGGCGGCGCTCCTGGAGAAATACCGAAAGATTCCTCGGCGCCATTACGACGAAACGGATGATCGACCAGACCATGATCGTGGCGACGAGCAGCACGAGCAGCGCCACCAGCGCAACCGTGACGCTCGTTGCAATGCGCCAGCCCTGCCAGGTGAGCACGATCTCGCCGGGCCGCTCGACAACCCACATCGCACCCAGCGCAAGCGCGGTGACCGCAAGCAGGAAGAAGACAATGCGGATCACTGTTTCGGACGCTCCGCGGAAATGGCGGCGAGCGCCGCGTTGAGCAGGTTCCTGATCGCAAGCTCGGCGTCGCGGCGCTGCTCTGCCGCAGCGAACCAGTCTTTCGCCTGCTCGCGCGCCGATTGCGGCAACAGCTTCGCTTCATCGAGCGCGCCGGCAAGATCGCCGCGCGCGAGTTTCGTCTCCATGCGCGCGACTACGGCGCCCGCATCCGTGCCCTGCGGCTCGCCGACAGGACGCACTTCGACAAGCTTGCCGGCGTTATTCCAGAGCCGCGTGAAGACGCCGCTGTCCTTCGCAGGGGGCGGCGCGCTAGCGAGCTTCGCGGCGAACGGCTCGAACCGCTTGGCGAGTGCCGCAACCGTCGGCAATCCGTCCTTTGCGAACCGCTCGAGGGACCCGAGCGGCGCTGCGCGGTCCTTCAGCATCGCGCGCACGGCGCTGAGTTCGTTTCCAAACGGGGTACCGGCAGCGACCGCATCGCGCAGCGCCCCCAGCGCGATCACTTCCGCGGGCTGTGCTTCGTTCTTCGGCTCCTGTTTCGGCAATGCCGCGAGCGCGCCGACTTTCTCCTCGATCTGCGCGAGACGGCGGTTCACCGCGTTTAGCTCGGCGGCGGTCGGCGCGTTGGCCTGCGCCTCGATAAGCTTCTTCACTTCGGCCAGTTCGCCCCGCAGTTCGCCGGTCGCGGTCTCGAGTTTCGCGCTGCGCTCGTTGAGCGGCGAAAGGTCGGGGGCGGGGATCGTTTTCGTTTCCTGCTGCGTGAGCCGGGTGGAAAGCTGCGCGATCGAGTTGCTGATTGCGGAAGTATCCGCGCTCGGTGGCGTGCCGGACGAGAACAGCCAAGAGCCGAACAGCCCGGCCCCGACCCCGCAGACGGCGGCAACGGCAACGGCCGGAAGCATCATGTGCCAGTCGAATTTCTTTGCGCCAGCCTGCGGCGGCGGGGAGACTTTCGCCTCCTCCTCTGCGGCGTTTCCGGGAGATGCGGGCGTCACGTCCTTCGCTTCGGCATCGATCACCGGCGGCTGCCGTTTGGCTCTCGGATTGGACGTTCCGTCGGATTCGCTGGCCATGATCTAGTTTCCTTATCCGCCCCCGCCTTGTCCAACTATGCGCCGAGCAACTTGAGCAGCGCCTCTTCGCATGGCGACGCTGCGATCTCCACGCGCAGGCCGGCGGATTTAAGCGGCCTGCCCACGGCGGAAGAAAGGCACAGATGCCGTGTCTTTGTAATGTCGCTCAGGAGACCCGCAGCCTCCGCAAGCCGCGTAAACACCGAGGCGCTTCGCTCCGAATAGTGCAGCACCGCGGCGATATCGCCTTGACGAAATGCAAGCACAGTTTCCGCCGTCAGTCTTTCGGAAGGGCGTGCGCGGTAAGCGATTCGAGTCTCCACGGAGATGCCGCTCCCCGCCAGCAGACCCTGCAGGTCGCCCGCGCGATCCTCGCCTGCAAGATGCAGCACCCTGGCGCCGGAAGGCAGCGCCGCGGCAATCAGTTCACCGAGCGCAACGACGTCCCCGCCCGCGGCGTGCACGTTCCGGAAGCCGCCCGCCCGCGCGGTCTCCGCCGAACGCGCGCCGACCGCGAAAACCGGAACGGATTTCAGATTTTCGCATGCGGAAGCGATGCGAACGGCATTTGCGCTGGTAAACGCAAGCGCGTCGAAGCCCCTGGCAGAGGTGTCGAATGCGAAAGGCTCGATCTCGATCACAGGGTCGATCAGCGTCTCGTGCCCGAGCGCCGAAAGACTTTCCACCGTGCGCGCGGCGTCGGAAGCGGGCCGGGTGACGAGCACGCGCGCCATCGTTTACCCCGAAAGCGCGCCGGCGGGAGCGCGCGCGAGCAGATACGCGCCCGCCTCCCGGCCGACCCGCTCTGCGTCGCGTACGGCGCCTTCATGTGAAACGCCTGCAAAGTCGCGGCCGTTCTGCGTAATGACGAGCCCGACGAACTGCACGCGTCCGCGCTCGATCCGTGCATGTCCCGCGATCGGTGCGCGGCAGGAGCCGTCGAGCGCAAGCAGAAACGCGCGCTCGGCGATCAACGCGGCGAAACTGTCGAGATGATTGATCTCCGCCAGCAGCGGGAGAATTCTTGCGTCGTTCTCTCTTGTTTCGATCGCGATGATCCCCTGCGCAACGGCAGGCGGGTACTTCATCGGATCGAGCACCTGCGTGGCATGCGCGGTCAACCCGAGCCGTTGCAGGCCGGCATAGGCGAGAATGGTGGCGTCGCATTCGCCGGCCCTCATCTTATCCATCCTCGTCTGCACGTTGCCGCGCAGCAATGAAATTTCGAGATCGGGCCGAAGCCGCAGCGCGAGCGCCTGCCTGCGCACCGAAGCGGTGCCGAGTTTTGCGCCATGCGGCAGCGTCTCCAGCGACCTTGCCTTCGTGCTCAGGAACGCGTCGCGCGGATCGGCGCGCGGCGGCGTCGCCGCGATGACCAGATCCTTCGGCAAAACGGTCTGGACGTCCTTTGCCGAATGCACGGCAAGGTCGACGCGGCCTGACAAAAGCGCCTCGTCGATCTCCTTCGTGAAGATGCCCTTGCCACCCGATTCCGCAAACGGACGGTCGCGCTGCATATCGCCGGTGGTCTTCAGCGCGACAATCTCGATGTCGGCCGGATCGAGCCGTCCTGCTTTCGCGAGTGCCGCGCGCACCGCTGTCGCCTGTGCGAGCGCAAGCGGGCTTCCGCGCGTGCCGATCCGAATCCTTTTCATTGCCGCCTGCTTTTCCCGGGTTACGACGAAGCGGGATAGCACTATGGGCGGCCCCAAGAAATCCTGCTATTTGCGGCCTCATGCTCGTTCTCGGCATTGAGACCACCTGCGACGAAACCGCCGCCAGTATCGTCTATCGCGGCGCGGACGGCGCCGGGCAGATTCGCTCGAATGTCGTCTATTCGCAGATTGCCGAACACAAGGAGTTTGGCGGCGTGGTGCCGGAGATCGCCGCCCGCGCCCATGTCGAACTGCTCGACAAGGTCATCGGCAAGGCGCTGATCGACGCGCAGGCGCGGATTTCGGATTGCGAGGCGATTGCCGCCGCCGCCGGCCCCGGGCTGATCGGCGGCGTGATCGTCGGCCTCACCGAAGCCAAGGCGATCGCGCTTGCCGCGAAGAAGAAGTTTGTCGCGGTGAACCACCTCGAAGCCCATGCGTTGAGCGTGCGTCTCACCGGCCGGGTCGATTTTCCCTATCTGCTGCTGCTTGCCTCGGGCGGCCATACCCAGCTTGTGCTGGTCGAGGATGTCGGCCGCTACCGCAAGATCGGCGGCACCGTCGATGACGCTATCGGCGAAGCTTTCGACAAAGCAGGCAAGATGCTGGGCCTCGGCTATCCCGGCGGCCCCGCGGTCGAACAGCGCGCGCTTGAGGGCGATCCGGAGCGCTTCGAGCTTCCGCGTCCGATGTTCGGACGTGCCGAGCCCGACTTTTCGCTATCCGGATTGAAGACCGCCTTGCGAATCGAGGCACAGGCCATCGCCCCGCTCACGGAACAGGACATCAACGATCTATGCGCAAGTTTTCAGGCGGCTGTGATCGACGTGATTGCGGATCGCACGCGCGTCGCGCTCCGCCAGTTGCGTGACACGGTCTACAAGCCGACCGCCTTCGTCGTGGCCGGCGGCGTTGCTGCGAACCAGGCGATCCGCGCAACGCTCGAGGCGGAAACCGCGCGGCTCGATACGCCGCTGATTGTGCCGCCGCAGGCGCTCTGCACAGACAACGGCGCGATGATCGCCTGGGCCGCCGCGGAACGTCTCGCGCGCGGCATGGAGGACGGTCTCGACTTCGCGCCGCGAGCCCGCTGGCCGCTTGCGGCCGGAACCGGCGCGGCATGAAGCGCATTGGCGTCATCGGCGCCGGCGCGTGGGGCACCGCGCTCGCGAATGCGGCGGCCAAGGCAGGCCGTGACGTCATCCTGCACGGCCGCGACCTCGCCCTGATCGAAGCGATCGGGCGGTTACGCAGCAACGAGAAGTATCTTCCCGGCATCCGGATCGAGGACAAGGTAACGCCGACTGCGGATCTCATGCGCGCTGTCGATAGCGACGCCATCCTGCTCGTTACGCCGACACAATCGCTGCGCGAGACGGCGAGGCTCCTTGCGCCGGTCTTGCCTGAAGGCATTCCCCTGGTTGCATGCGCGAAAGGAATCGAAGTCGGTTCCAAGAAGTTCGTGACCGAGGTGATTGGGGAGGTTCTGCCGAAGGCGCGGCCTGCGATCCTCTCCGGCCCGAGCTTTGCCGAAGACGTCGCACGCGGACTGCCGACCGCCGTCACGCTCGCAGCACATGACGAGCGGCTCGCCATGGAACTCGCAGCGGCGCTCAGTTCACAAACGCTCCGCCTTTATCACTCAATTGATGTACGCGGCGTCGAGATCGGCGGAGCTACAAAGAATGTGCTAGCGATTGCAGCCGGCATTGCCGCGGGCAGAAAACTCGGGGCCAGCGCGCAAGCCGCGCTGACAACACGCGGTTTTGCGGAGCTCGCGCGCTTCGCGCGTGCCTATGGCGCGAAACCGGAAACGCTGACCGGACTTTCGGGGCTGGGCGATCTCATCCTTACCTGCTCGTCGCCGCAGTCCCGCAACTATGCGTTCGGCGTTTCGCTGGGCCGCTCAAGTTCCGTTGACGTTCGCGGAAAGAAACTGACGGAAGGCGTTTATACGGCGCCCGCCCTTGTCGAGGCCGCGCGCGCAAAGAAGATAGAAATGCCGATCGCGGAAGCGGTCGCGGCGGTGCTTGGCAACAAGCTCGACATCGGCGATGCCATCATGGGGCTTTTGTCGCGCCCGCTGCGGCCGGAAGATTAGGCGAGGCGCCCCCGATTCGCTGGCGAAAAGTTTTCGGCGATGCTAGACGGCCCTCGTTTTGAGGATTGCTATGCACTTCGTTGTCATTTGTCTCGATAAGCCGAACAGTCTCGATCTGCGGCTCGCCAACCGCGCCGCGCATCTCGAATATCTTCGCCACCACACCAAAACCATTCGCACCTGCGGGCCGCTGCTCGACGACGACGGTGAGACCATGATCGGTTCCATGCTGATCCTCGACGTCCCGAACCGCGCGGCCGCCGACGCAGTGCTTGCAGAAGACCCCTACCGCAAGGCGAACCTGTTCGCGAAGGTGGAAGTGCGTCCGTGGCGATGGGTGATCGGCACACCGAACTGAAACCCCGATGGCGTACTGGCTGATCAAAAGCGAGCCCGATGCCTGGTCATGGGACGAGCAGGTAAAGGCGGGCGCGAAAGGCACTGCCTGGACCGGCGTTCGCAATCACGCGGCGAAGCTCAATCTCATGCGAATGAAAAAGGGCGACCGCTGCTTCTTCTACCATTCCAACGAAGGCAAGGAGATCGTCGGTATCGCCGAGGTGATAAAAGAGCACTACATCGACCCCACCGACAAGACGGGAAAATTCGTGGCCGTCGATGTGAAAGCGAAAGAATCGCTCAAGACCCCGGTCACGCTGGCGGCGATCAAGCAGGACGCGAAGCTCAGGAACATGGCGCTGATAAAGCTCTCGCGCTTGTCTGTGCAGCCTGTTACCGACGCGGAATGGAAAGCGGTCTGCAAACTCGGCGGCGTGAAAGCCTGAACATTGAGGACGCGGAGACTTTCATCCGCGAGAACACGCGGCTCCGCCCCGTCCCCCACGTTCCGGAAATCTCGCTCTTTGTCGCCGACGAGGCCGTGCCGCTCTGGCAGAAAACCGAGGACGAACTCGGCGAGATGGGCCTGCCGCCGCCATTCTGGGCCTTCGCCTGGGCCGGCGGCCAGGCGCTGGCGCGCTATGTGCTCGATCACCCGCAAATCGTGCGCGGCAGGCGCGTGCTTGACCTCGCATCGGGATCCGGACTGGTTGCGATCGCCGCCATGAAAGCCGGCGCGGCCTCGGCCGTCGCGAACGACATCGACCGCTTCGCGATGCCGGCGATCGCGCTGAACGCCGCTGCAAATGGTGTCGCGCTGGAGCGCGAAACCCTTGATCGCCTCGGTCCAGAAACCGCACACGAACCGTTCGGTACCGTGCTTGCCGGCGACATCTTCTATGAACGCGACACCGCAGCACGCGTGCTCCACTTTCTGCAGCGCATGAAGCGGGACGGCGCGCGCATTCTCGTCGGCGATCCGGGACGCTCTTATCTCCCGAAGGACAAAATGACTGTGCTCGCGGCATACGAGGTGCCTGTGATCCGCGATCTCGAAGACGCCGAGATCAAGCGCGCCAAAGTCTGGACGCTCTCGGGCTGAGCGGACGGCCGCCGGTACCGGGAAAGGACAGCCAGATTCCCCGGATTCCGGCCCTTTCCGGAAGCCATCCTGACCAAAGTCGGAACCCACGCGCCTTGAAGCGCCAGTTCCGTCCGGCGCATACTGCAGCCAACAAAAAGCGGGCGAAAAGCCCGCCCGCGTAAGGGGTAAGGGAGGAGTTCGATGTCCGAAAAGATGTATGCCGTTTCGCCGGAATGGAAGAAACGCGCCTGGCTCGACGAGGCCAAGTACAAGGAGATGTATGCCGCCTCCATCAAGGACCCGGACAAGTTCTGGGGCGACGAGGCCAGGAAGCGCATTCACTGGTTCAAGCCCTTCACCAAGGTGAAAAACACCCGCTTCGCGCCCGACGTCTCGATCAAGTGGTTCGAGGACGGCACCACCAACATTTCCTACAACTGCATCGACCGCCATCTCGAGAAACGCGGCGATCAGGTCGCGATCATCTGGGAAGGCGACGAGCCGACCGACGACAGGAAGATCACCTACAAGCAGCTGCACGCGGAAGTTTGCCGCTGGGCCAACGTCTTGAAGAAGCAGGGCGCCAAAAAAGGCGACCGCATCACGATTTATCTTCCGATGATTCCCGAAGCGGCCTACGCCATGCTTGCCTGCGCGCGCATCGGCGCGATCCACTCGGTCGTGTTCGGCGGCTTCTCGCCGGACAGCCTCGCCGGCCGCATCGAGGATTGTAAGTCGAACATCGTCATTACCGCCGACGAAGGCATCCGCGGTGGCCGCAAGATTCCGCTCAAAGCCAACACCGACGCCGCCTGCGACAAGGCCGGCGGCGTGTCCTCCGTGATCGTCGTGAAGCGCACCAACGCCACGGTCGACATGAAAGCTGGCCGTGATGTTTTTTACGACGACGTTGCCAAGACCGTATCCGCCGACTGCCCCTGCGAGGAGATGAACGCGGAAGATCCGCTGTTCATTCTCTATACGTCGGGCTCGACTGGAAAACCCAAAGGCGTCTTGCACACCACCGGCGGCTATTCGGTCTTCACCTCGATGACGCACCAATACGTCTTCGATTATCACGACGGCGATATCTACTGGTGCACCGCCGACGTCGGCTGGGTCACGGGACACTCGTACATCGTCTACGGCCCGCTACAGAACGGCGCGATCACGCTGATGTTCGAAGGCGTGCCGAACTACCCGTCGATGTCGCGCTTCTGGGAAGTGATCGACAAACACAAGGTCAACATCTTCTACACCGCGCCGACCGCGATCCGCGCTCTGATGCAGGCGGGCGACGACCCGGTGAAGAAAACGTCGCGCAAGTCGCTGCGGCTCCTCGGCTCGGTCGGCGAGCCGATCAATCCGGAGGCGTGGGAGTGGTATTACCGCGTGGTCGGAGATTCGCGCTGCCCGATCGTGGATACCTGGTGGCAGACCGAAACCGGCGGCATTTTGATTACGCCGCTTCCTGGCGCGATCGGCCAGAAGCCGGGCTCGGCGACGCTGCCCTTCTTCGGCGTGCAGCCGCAGCTGGTCGACGCCGACGGAAAGGTGCTCGAGGGTGCCACCTCCGGCAATCTCTGCATCGTCGACTCATGGCCCGGCCAGATGCGCACGGTCTACGGCGATCACGAGCGCTTCGTGCAGACGTATTTCTCGACCTACAAGGGCAAGTACTTCACCGGCGACGGCTGCCGCCGCGACGAGGACGGTTATTACTGGATCACCGGCCGCGTCGATGACGTGATCAACGTCTCCGGCCACCGCATGGGCACGGCGGAAGTCGAGAGCGCGCTGGTCGCGCACCCGAAAGTGTCGGAAGCCGCGGTCGTCGGTTATCCGCACAACATCAAGGGCCAGGGCATCTATGCCTATGTGACCTTGATGGCAGGCGAGAAAGGCACTGAAGAGTTGCGCAAAGAGCTTGTCGGCTGGGTGCGCAAGGAAATCGGTCCGATCGCCTCGCCCGATCTGATCCAGTTCGCGCCCGGTTTGCCGAAGACGCGCTCGGGCAAGATCATGCGGCGCATTCTTCGCAAGATCGCCGAGGACGAATATCAAAGCCTCGGCGACACCTCGACGCTCGCCGATCCTGCCGTTGTCGACGATCTGGTGAACAACCGCCAGAACCGGAAGAGCGCGTAGCGCCAACTACAAACAAACCAACCTCATGGCCGGGCCGCGCGAAGCGCGAGACCCGGCCATCCGATTTTAATGATCCCAACCCTCATCCTGAGGAGCGCGAGCGAAAGCGAGCGCGTCTCGAAGGATGTGGATCAAAGGCTCGACACGCGAGCCGAGTCCGCGCATGAGAGAAACCGGCTTGCAATCCCGGCAACCAGAGACCGGTTTACTCTAAAAGGTTAATTTCCACCGCGCCCGCGAGGCCGCGTCTACAACCGTGGCCATGCAGAAGCTCAAGCTCGCGCTGGTTCTTGTCTTTCTGTTCGGCCTCGTCTTCTCGGCGCAGGCGCGCGAAGTCGTGCCGTTCGACGACGCGCCCCCCGGCATCATCGTGATCTCCACCAGCGAACGCGCGCTTTACCTCACCCTCGGCAACAATCGCGCGATCCGCTATCGCGTCGCCGTCGCCAAGCGCGGCATGCAGTGGTACGGCACCCGCTATATCGACGGAAAGTATGTGAACCCGGCCTGGTCGCCGCCGCCGGAGGTACGCCGCGATCATCCGCGCATGCGCGCGGTCTATGAAGGCGGCGCGCCGGACAACCCGATGGGCGTGCGCGCGCTGACGCTCACCGGCGGCGAATACGCGATCCACGGCACCAACCGCCCGAACTCGGTCGGCCGCTTCGCGTCCTACGGCTGCTTCCGCATGTACAACGAAGACATCGTCGATCTCTTCGAGCGCGTGCAGGTCGGCACGCCGGTGATCGTGACGCGCTGATTTCTCTAACTCGTAATGCCCGGCTTTATGCCGGGTATCCACGCCTTTCCAAACTCACAGCAGATTAGACGTGGATGGCCGGACAAGCCCGGCCATGACGAATGGAATGCAATGCGTCCTTTACCGGCAAATCTTCCACCCGCCCATGTCGAAGTGAAAATGGTTGGCGTGCGCCGCGTTGAATTCGGGTGACAGCACGCCGCCGAAAAAGCGACACGCGCCGTCGCGCACGCCGCGCAGAAACTCCCCGCGCTCGCCCTTGTTCCAATCCTTCAACACGCTCGCAGTCGAACCGTCCTCAAAGGTGAAACTCGCAATGTCGATTGCGTTTGCCGTTGCGTGCTGGCTGAGCCGGCCTTCTTTCTGGTGATTGACGTTGCGGCAGGAAAACGTGCCGAAAGTGCTGATTGCGCGCACCTTCTTCTTCATCACGCGCTCTGCTTCCTGTTGCAGCACATGCTGCTCCCACAGAACGAGCGAAGCGGCGGCGGCGCAGCGCAGAAGCACGTTGTTGCCGTAGCGCACGCTCTGCTTCGTAAGCAGCACGCCGTCGTCGAAACCGCAGCCGCGGTCGTTTAGCGGATAGGTTTGTCGCCGGAAGACGACCTCGCTGCGCGAAAGCACCGCGAAACATTTCTCGGGGCTCGCGCGAAGATAATAGAGCTGCATGCTTATGAGCCAGTTCGGCTCCTCGCGCAGGTCGAACGGAGCGTAGCGGTCGAGCAGTTTCTCGAAATTCGCCGCGACATAGATCGCGCTGCCGGCGAGCGCGGCGAAGACGATAGCGAGGAACCGCCGCAGCTGCCTTCGCATCAGAAGTCGCTGGCGATGCCTTTTTTCTCCCAGTCGCCGTAGCGCGAGGGCTCCTTGTCGCGCTTCGCGCCGGTTTCCCTCGGCAGCCTGGCGGCCGCCGCGTCGATTTCGGTGCGGCGCGCTTCGGCTTCGGCAAGCGCCCGCCTGGCGGCGTCCGTGAGCGGCTTTTTCGCGGTCGTGTTCTCGGCCATGACTTCAGGAACAATCTCCTGACCCAAGCGTCAAGTGATCCGCAAAAACCCGGCCCTTGCGAAGGGGGTTCCGGCACCCCATTGTTTTTAGCCGAGTGAAGGCGGCGCTTTCGCGCCAGAAAGGGAAATTCCACCGATGAACTACATGAAAACCGCGATTCTGCTTGCCGGCATGACCGCGCTCTTCATGGGCATTGGCGCGCTGATCGGCGGCCAGCAGGGCATGCTGATCGCGTTCGTGATCGCGGCCGGCATGAACATTTTCAGCTACTGGAATTCCGACAAGATGGTCTTGTCGATGCACGGCGCGCAGGAAGTGGACGAGCGCACCGCGCCCGAGCTTGTCCGGATGGTCCGCGAGCTGTCGCAACGCGCGGGGCTGCCGATGCCCAAGGTCTATCTCATGGACAATCCGCAGCCGAACGCGTTCGCAACCGGCCGCAACCCGGAGAACGCGGCAGTTGCCGCCACCACCGGCCTGATGCAGATGCTGAACCGCGACGAGATCGCGGGCGTCATGGCGCACGAGCTTGCACACATCAAGAACCGCGACACGCTGATCATGACCGTCACCGCGACCTTCGCCGGCGCGATCTCGATGCTCGTGAACTTCGGCATGATGTTCGGCGGCAACCGCAACAACAACGGCATCGGCATGATCGGCACCATTGCCATGATGATTCTGGCACCGCTCGCCGCCATGATCGTGCAGATGGCGATCTCGCGCACCCGCGAATACGCCGCCGACCGCATGGGCGCGGAAATATCCGGCAACCCGATGTCGCTCGCCTCGGCGCTTAACAAGATCTCCGGCGCCGCACATGCGATCGAGAACGTGGACGCCGAGCGCAACCCAGCGACCGCGCACATGTTCATCATCAACCCGCTCTCCGGCGCGCGCATGGACAACCTGTTCTCGACCCACCCCGCGGTCGAGAACCGCATCGCGCAACTCGAGCAGATCGCGGCCGAGATGGGCGCGTCGCTGCGCGCGGCTTCCGATCGGATCGCTTCTGCGACCGGCCCGAAGGCACGGCCGCGCGGCCCTTGGGGCTAAGGCCGCTTGGCAAAGCGCAAACGCAAGCCGAACCAGGATGAAACGCCGGGCCTGACCGCCCGGCGCTTTGCTGCCGACGCACTGCTGGCGATTCTGCACGGCCGCCGCGCGCTGGAAGATGTGTTCGAGCACGGCGAGACCGGCGGGCAGTTCCGCTCCCTCGACGAACGCGACCGCGCGCTCGCCCGCATGATCGTGGCTTCCGCGCTTAGGCGGGCGGGAAGTTTGCAGGCCGTACTCGAGCAGTTCCTCGAACAGGGCTGGCCCGAGGACGTGCGCGTCCATGCGATCCTGCTTTCGGGTGCGGCGCAGATACTCCTGATGGAAGTTGCCGATCACGCCGCAGTCGACTTGTCGGTCGATCTTGCAAACAACATTCGCAACAAGCGCTACGCCGGACTTGTCAACGCAGTCCTGCGTAAAGTCGTCTCGAAGGGCCGTGCGGCGCTCGACGCACTCGAACCCGAGATCGACACGCAGGCATGGATGCGCGCACGCTGGCTCGAAAGCTACGGCGTGGAGACCCTTCGCGCGATCTGCCTCGCGCACCGCGTCGAGCCGCCGCTCGACATCACGCCGAAGGGAAATCCGGAATCGCTCGCCGCAGCGCTTAAAGGCATCGTGCTGCCGACCGGGACAGTCCGCGTCCCCGGGAAAGGCGCTATCACCCAACTTCCCGGCTATGATGAAGGCGAGTGGTGGGTGCAGGATGCCGCCGCCGCGATTCCCGCAAGACTCCTCGGCGACATCAAAGGCAAGCGCGTCGCCGATCTTTGCGCCGCACCCGGCGGCAAGACGCTGCAGCTCGCCAATGCCGGTGCGCACGTCACTGCGGTGGACCGCTCGTCTTCGCGGCTGAAGCGGCTCCGGCAAAATCTGGGACGTATGAAGCTCGCAGCCGAGATCGAGGTCGCCGACGCCACGACATGGGAGGCCGAACCGTTCGACGCCATTCTGCTCGATGCGCCCTGCTCCGCCACCGGCACCATCCGCCGCCACCCGGATATTCTCTGGCAGAAGCAGCCCGAAGACCTTGCGCAGGTCACGAGGTTGCAGGCACGGCTGCTCGACAACGCCGTAAAACTACTGAAGCCCGGCGGTCTGCTCGTCTATTCGACCTGCTCGCTCGAGCCCGAGGAAGGCGAGATGCAGATCGAGTCGCTGCTTTCGCGAAACGGATCGCTGGTGCGCGTACCGGTCGGTGCCGGGGAAGCGGGCGATTCGAATGCGCTCACTGCGAAGGGCGAACTGCGCACGCTGCCTTTTCATTTTCCGCACGACGACCCGCGGCTCGCGGGTTGCGACGGATTTTTTTCGGCCCGCCTGCGCCGCAAATCTTGATCGCCGCCAAGTGGACAGGAGTGCCGTCTTGGCTATCTTGGCCGAGGGCTCTTGGGGGTTTATGGCCGGCGGCGCGAGCCGGCGAACTGGAAGGCGACGGCATCCGATGGCGGAGCGAAGGCGGTCCGCGCTGGGAGGTAGCGGCTGGCGTGGCTGGTGGGCGCGGATTGCCGCGAACCCGGCCTATCGCTGGCGCATCCGGGTGCCGATACCCGAACGGTTACTGATCGCGCCGCAGGACATGCGCACCGGCGACCCCACCATCGCAACCGAGATCTACGGCGGCGTATTCGGTTTCGCGGGCAAGGTCGTCAACACAGCCGGCCGCTCGCCGTTTGAAGTTGCGCCGCCTTCGCGCGAATGGTCGGAAGCGCTGCTCGGTTTCGCCTGGCTTCGCCATCTGCGCTCCGCGGGTCTTACGCTGTCGCGCAAGAACGGCCGCGCGCTGGTCGCAGACTGGATCGCGCTGCACGGCGGCTCGCATCCGGTTTCGTGGGAGCCTTCGATCACCGCTCGGCGCGTGATTTCGTGGCTCGCGCATTCGCCGCTCATCCTTCAGGACGCCGATCACGGATTCTACCGCTCCTACCTGCGCTCGCTTTCGCGGCAGGTGCGCTTTCTGCGTCGCATCTATCCGATCGCGGAGGAAGGCTATCCGCGCCTGCTCGTTGCGATTGCGTTGACCTATGCCGGACTTTGCATGGCCGGCGAGCAGCGTCTTTTCCAGCAGTCGGCGAAGCGGCTCATCCAGGAACTGCGGCGCCAGATTCTTTCCGACGGCGGTCACATCAGCCGCAATCCGGGCATGTTGATCGAGATTCTCGCCGATCTGCTGCCGCTGCGGCAGATTTTCGAGGCACGCAACGTACCGGCACCGGCAATCCTTTCGGCGACGATCGACCGCATGATTCCTATGCTGCGCTTCTTCCGGCTCGGTGACGGTGCGCTTGCGCAATTCAACGGCATGGGGGCGACGCCCGCCGATCTTCTCGCCGCCGTGCTTTCCCACGACGACGCGCACGCGGCGCCGCTCTTCGATGCAGCCCGCTCCGGCTATCAGCGGCTGGAAAGCGATGGCGCCATCGTCATCGCCGACACTGGGGCTCCTCCACCCGCCGTATTCAGCCACGAAGCCCATGCCGGCTGCCTCTCCTTCGAGTTCTCCGTGAAACGCCAGCGCGTGGTCGTGAACTGCGGGATGCCCGCGCAGAACCGTGACGGCTGGAGCGAAGCTGCGCGCGCGACCGCCGCGCACTCCACCGCAACCTGGCACGACACCTCGTCGTGTCGTTTCAGAGAGACGCGCGACGGCGCGGTTGTGATCGCGGAAGGTCCGCGCGACGTCCAGGTCGCGCGGGCGGGCCGCGAGGATGCCGTGATCGTCCGCGCCTCGCACGACGGCTATCTGCGCCGGTTCGGCATCGTGCACCAGCGTTCGTGGCGGCTTTCGCCTGAGGGCGACCGCCTCGACGGCGAGGATATTTTTACGACCACGTCGGGGCACGAAATTCCGGAGGACGCCGACGACGATTATGTAATCCGCTTTCATTTGCATCCTGCGGTCAAGGCGAGCCGCGTCAACGACGGCCGCACGGTGCTCCTGATCCTGCCGGGGCGCGAGAGCTGGCTCTTCACCGCGCCGAACATGCATGTCGAACTCGAGGAGAGCATTTACCTTTCCGCAAGCGAGGGCCCGCGCCGCACGAGCCAGATCGTGATCGCGGACAATGCCCGCACCATCTCGCGTGTGCTCTGGACCTTCGCCCGCGCCGATGTGCCGGAGCCGCAGAAGCGAGATACAGGAGACGATCCGCGCCTGCCGATCTAGCCGGATATAAGCGTCGGGATCGGGCCATTGGCCGAAGGTTGTGCTGGATAAGACACTCGCCCGCTTTGTCCGAGAAATGCCTCGTGCTATCGGCCTGCCCATGCCCGACCAGATCCGTGCCATCCGCCGTGCATTGCTCTCCGTTTCCGACAAGAGCGGACTTGTCGATTTTGCCGTGACGCTTGCGAAACACGGCACCGAACTCGTCTCTACCGGCGGCACCAGGCGCGCACTGGCCGACGCCGGCCTGAAAGTCGCCGACGTTTCCGACCTCACCGGATTTCCGGAGATGATGGACGGCCGCGTGAAGACGCTGCATCCGAAGGTGCATGGCGGCATTCTCGCGATCCGCGAAAACAAGGAACACGCGACGTCAATGCAGGCCCACGCAATCCAGCCGATCGACCTCGTCGTGGTCAATCTCTATCCGTTCGAGGAAACGGTTGCGAAAGGCGCGGGCTACGACGACTGTGTCGAGAACATCGACATCGGCGGGCCAGCGATGGTGCGCGCGGCCGCGAAGAACCACGGCGACGTCGCAGTCGTGGTCGATCCTGCGGACTACGAGGAGTTGCTGCGCGAGATCGCCGCGCACGGCGGCACCACGCTCGGCTTCAGGAAACGCCTCGCCGCCAAGGCCTATGCGCGCACGTCGGCCTACGATTCCGCGATTTCGAACTGGTTTGCGACCGAGCTGAAGGACGACGCGCCGGCCTGGCGCAGCTTCGGCGGCAGGCTCGTGGAAAAGCTGCGCTATGGCGAGAACCCGCACCAGATCGCGGCCTCCTATACAGGCGGTGAGCCGCGCGCAGGCGTGCTCACCGCGCGGCAGCTTCAGGGCAAGGAGCTTTCCTACAACAATCTCAACGACACCGACGCCGCCTACGAATGCGTGGCCGAGTTCGATCCGAAGCGCTCGGCGGCGGTCGTGATCGTGAAACACGCAAACCCCTGCGGCGTCGCCGAGGGCGAAAGCCTGCTCGACGCCTACCAGAAGGCGCTTGCCTGCGATCCGGTGTCGGCCTTTGGCGGCATCATCGCCGCCAACCGCCCGCTCGATGCGGAAGCCGCGAAGGCCATGGTGGAAATTTTCACCGAAGTCATAATCGCGCCGGGCGCGAGCGAGGAAGCAATCAAAATTGTCGGCGCGAAGAAGAACCTGCGCCTGCTACTCACCGACGCGCTGCCCGATCCGCGGGCGAAGGGTCTCACCTTCAAGTCGATCGCGGGCGGCCTCTTGGTGCAGTCGCGCGATAACGCGGTCGCCGACGATCTGGAGCTCAAGGTCGTGACGAAACGCGCGCCGACGAAGGCCGAACTCGACGACCTGCGTTTCGCGTTCCGCGTTGCGAAGCACGTGAAGTCGAATACGATTATCTACGCGAAAGACCGCGCAACCGTCGGCATCGGCGCCGGGCAGATGAGCCGCGTCGACTCCGCGCGCATCGCCGCGCGCAAGGCCGAGGACGCCGCAAAGACCGCGGGGCTCGACACGCCGCTGACCAAAGGCTCGGTCGTAGCCTCCGACGCCTTCTTCCCGTTCGCAGACGGATTGCTGTCAGCGATCGAAGCGGGGGCGACCGCCGTCATTCAGCCCGGCGGCTCGATCCGGGACGACGAAGTGATCGCAGCCGCCGACAAGGCGGGGATCGCGATGGTCTTCACCGGCGTCCGTCATTTCCGGCACTAGCTATTATTTTTCTCGCGCGGTGTTCACGCGCAACAGCAGGAAGCCGCCGGCGATAAAGAACAGTACCAGCACCGAGACGCCGGCCTTCTGGTTCAGCGTGAGCGCGGTGACGGTTGCGACCAGAAACGGCCCCATGAACGAGGTCAGCTTTCCGGAGAGCGCGAACAGCCCGAAGAACTGCGTGAGCTGCTCCCGCGGCGCGAGCCTCACCAGGAGCGCACGCGAGGCGGCCTGCAGCGGACCCGCAGCCAGCCCGATAAACAGGCCGATCGCGACATAGAGTCTCTCGGGTGTGCTTGCAAACAGCCCGCCGTGCGGGTCGGCCGGCGTGACCGGAAAGAAAAAGAAAATCCGGTCGCGGTCCATGGACAGGATCGTGATGCACGAAACGACCAGGATGACGAGCGAGCCGAGAATGACCGACTTCGCGCCGAGCTTGTCGTCGAGCCGCCCGCCGATCAGCGCACCTAAGGTGCCGGTGATCGTCAAGAGAATGCCGAACACGCCGAGCTGGATCGCGCCCCAGCCGAACGTTCCGGCCGCGTAGATTCCGCCAAACGCGAACAGCGCGACGAGACCGTCGGCATAGACCATGTTTGCTAGCAGGAAGGTTGCGATATTTCCGTGCTTGCGCACCTCGCGGATCGTCGCGAGCGTCGTGGCGAAGCCGCGCTTCATCGCCGGCCCGAGTCTGAGTGCCTTTGCGCTGTCCGGCGTGAACAGAAACAACGGCAATACGAACACGACGAACCAGATCGCGGTGAGCGGTCCGATGAAGCGGTCGCCTTCGCGCGCTGCGGCGTCGAGCCCGAAGGCCGGCGGCGTACCGATCAGCGTCAGCCCCGTCTTAGGGTTGGTCGAAAGGAACAAAAGCGCGAACGCGAGCGAAACCAGCCCGCCGAGATATCCGGTCGCCCAGCCGAGGCCCGACAGCCAGCCGATTTTGTTCGGCGGCACCAGCGACGGCATCATCGCGTTATTGAATACGGTTGCGAACTCCATGCCGATCGTAAGAACGGCGAAGCAAACGAGAATGAAAAGAATGATGCTCTGGTCGCCGGGTTTGCCGAACCAGAGCCCGATTGAACCGAGCACCAGAAGCAAGCCGAAAGCCGCGATCCACGGCTTGCGCGGTCCGGTCGCATCGGCGACGGCACCGATGAACGGCGAGGTCAGCGCGATCACGATCCCGGCCACGGCCGCGGCGAAGCCCCACAGCGCCTGCCCTTCGGCCGGGCTGCCGGCGATCGCGGTAGCGAAATAAGGAGCGTAAATGAAAGTCGTAACCAGGGTCGCAACGGGCTGACACGCCCAGTCGAACAGAACCCAGCCGAAGATCGCCCGGCGCGGCGCCTGCATCATGCTCAAACGGAAATGCCCCTAGGATGCCAGCTCGCTGATCAGGTTCGCGGCCACAGCGAGCTTGGACAAAGTCAGCCCCGACTCTGCAATTTCCTGCACGCCGCGACGTGCGCGGTCAACTTTGCCTTTGTGCGCCGCAACCCACGTTTCGATCGCAGCCAGTCCGGAGCTCCCGGTGGCAAGCGCCGCCGCCACGATGCGGCGCTGGCTTGCGGAAATGCGCGCAAGCGCCAGATCGAACGCGAGCCGGTCGAAGTGATCGGTAAGCTTCATGCTGCCGCCGGCGGCAAGCACGTCGTCGAGACGGAAATAATCCTGGGCTGCGAAGTAGGTCTCCGCGACCGCAAGCGTCTCCCGCCCGGTCTGGCCTGCGATCAGCACGATGTCGCTCGCCGCGGAAATCTCGGGCAGCCGGGCGATCTTCGCGGCAAGTGCCGCGGGTACATTCTTTTCCGCGATCCCGGCTGCGCGCCGTTCCAGCCGTTGCATACGATCGGAAGGCAGCAGTTTCCCGATATTCTGTTCGACCGCATCGATGCCCTCGCGATAGTGCGCGACGACCTGCGCGAGCCCCCGCGAAAAATCCGCGTTGCGCACGAACCAGACCACGCGATCGAGCAGCAGCCGCTTCGCGCTGCCATAGAGGTCGAGTTGCACGGCGCCCGGAGTTTTCGCATCGAGCGCGTCGATTGCACGGTTCAGCGCGGTTAATCGATAGCTGTCGCGCACCGCCGCATAGGCTTTCGCGATCTGTGCGGCGGAAGCTCCGGTTTCCTCGGATATACGAACGACAAAGGCCGGCCCGCCACGGTTGATCATCGAGTTGCCGAGCCGGGTCGCGATGATTTCGCGCCGCAGGCGGTGCGCTTCGACCGCGTCGGGGAAGCGCTCCGGCACCGCATCGGGGAAATAGCGCAGAAGCTCTTCCCAGAAGTATTCGTCGTCCGGCACGTCCGAGGCGACCAAGTCGTCGAACAGGGTCAGCTTTGCATAGGCAAGCGTCACCGCGAGTTCGGGCCGGGTGAGGCCGAGGCCCTTGGCCTGGCGTTCGGAAACCGCCGTATCCGACGGCAGGTATTCGACCCCGCGATCGAGCAGCCCGCGCCGCTCGAGATTGCGCATGAGCTGCATCTCGAAGCCGGCTTCGTTCGCGCCTTCGCGTTCCACGAGCGAGATCGCGAGCGTCTGGAGATAGTTGTTTCGCAGCACCAGCGCCGCCACATCCGGCGTCATTTCGGAAAGCAGTTCGTTGCGGGCCTCCAGCGAAAGCCGCCCGCTGCGTACCGGCGAGGAAAGCGCGATCTTCAGATTCACTTCGACGTCCGAGGAATTCACGCCCGCCGAATTGTCGATCGCGTCGGTATTGAGCCGTACGCCGTTCAGCGCGGCTTCGATACGGCCGCGTTGCGTCATGCCCAGATTGGCGCCTTCGCCCACGACTTTTGCGGCGACCTCGCCGCCGGTAATGCGAATGGCGTCGTTCGCACGGTCCCCGACCGTCGCATCGCTCTCCGACGACGCGCGCACATAAGTACCGATGCCGCCGAACCACAGCAGGTCCACCGGGCACTTGAGAATCGCGTTCATCACCTCCGCGGGTGTTGCCTCGCTTTTTTCGATCGCGAGCAGTTCCTTCATCTCCGGCGAAAGCGGAATGCTTTTGGCGCTGCGCGAAAAAACGCCGCCACCTTTCGAGATCAGCGACCTGTCGTAGTCCTGCCAGCTCGACCGCGGCAGCGCGAACATGCGCTTGCGCTCGGCAAAACTCGTTTCCGCGTTCGGCGACGGATCGACGAAGATGTCGCGATGATCGAACGCCGCGACCAGTCTGATCGTGCGCTCCAGCAGCATCCCGTTGCCGAACACGTCTCCCGACATATCGCCGACGCCCGCGACCGTGAACGGGGTCGTGGAAATGTCGACATCCATCTCGCGGAAGTGGCGCTTCACCGCTTCCCAGGCCCCGCGCGCGGTGATGCCCATCTTCTTGTGGTCGTAGCCGGCCGAGCCGCCGCTTGCGAAGGCGTCGCCGAGCCAGAAGCCGTGCTCGACCGCGAGCGCATTCGCGATGTCGGAGAAGGTCGCAGTGCCCTTGTCCGCCGCCACCACGAGATAGGGGTCGTCGGCGTCGTGCCGCACCGTGTTTCCCGGGGGGATCACTTCGCCCTCCGCGGAGAGATTGTCCGTGATGTCGAGCAGCGCGCGGATGAAGACCTTGTAGCAGTCGGTGCCTTCGGCCATCATGATGTCGCGCGAAGCGTTCGCCGGCATCTGCTTCGGCACGAAGCCGCCCTTCGCGCCGACCGGCACGATGACCGCGTTCTTGACCTGCTGTGCCTTGACGAGCCCGAGCACTTCGGTGCGGAAATCCTGCGGCCGGTCCGACCACCGGATTCCTCCGCGCGCGACCTTGCCGAAGCGAAGATGCACGCCTTCGACGCGCGGCGAGTAGACGAAAATCTCGAACAGCGGGCGCGGCAGCGGCAGATCGTCGATCTTCCTGCTCTCGAACTTGATCGCAATGGTCGGGCGCGGGCCGCCGTCCTGCGCGATCTGATGGAAGTTCGTGCGCACCGCCGACGTGATCAGATTCGCGAACCGCCGCAGGATGCGGTCCTCGTCGAGACTCTGTACCGAGGAAAGCGCCGTCTCGATCCGTGCGAGAATTTCCTTCTCCTCCGCATCGCGCGCGCTGCCGCTCCCGCGCGGGTCGAAACGCGCGTGAAACAGCGAAACCAGATCGCGCGCGATCTGCGGATGACGGTTCGCTGTGATCCAGAGATAATCCTGGCTGAAGGGGATCGCCGCCTGGCGAAGATAGCGCGCGAGCGCACGCACGAGCGTCACGTCGCGCCAGGCAAGGCCTGCATTCAGCACCAGCGCGTTGAAGCCGTCGTTCTCGGCGCGGCCTTGCAGTACGGCCATCATCGCGGCCTCCAGCCGCGCATCCAGCGCATCCGCTTCGATATCCCGGCCGTCGGCGCGCAGGAGCGTCATGTCGTGGAGCCACACCGTGCCGCCCGCCATCGCGCTGCGCTCGACGACGTAGGTGCGCTCGTCGATCACCGCGAATCCCATGTTTTCGAGCAGCGGCACACGCTCCGAAAGCGGCAGCGGCCGCTCGCACTTCCAGACCTTGAGATTGATCGATTTCTTGTCGGCATCCGCCGTGCGATAGAAATTGATCGCGAGCGGCTTTTCTTTCGAGAGATTCTCGATGACACGAACGTCCGCGACCGCGGCTTTCGCGGAGAAGGCCTCGCGGTAAGCCGCCGAGAGCGCGCGGTGATAGTTCTCGGAAAGCTCCCGCGCCCGCACCGGATCGAACGACGCCGCAAGTTCGCTCGCAAACTCGTCGTGCCAGCTGCGCACGATCGCGGCGATGCCGGCCTCGAGCTCGGCGCGCGCAACATTCGGCGTCTCGCCGGAATCGCGGCCGATGATGAAGTGCACGCGCGTAAGCGGCCCGTCGGGAAAGTAGGGATAGAACGCCGACAGCCGGCCCTGATAGAGCTGCGCGAGATATTCGCCGATCTTCGCGCGGATCCGGCTGTCGTAGCGCTCGCGCGGCACATAGACGATGACCGATACGAATCGGTCGAAGCGGTCGCGCCGCGCAAGCACGCGGATGCGCGGGCGCTCGTCGAGCTGAAGGATCGAAAGCGAGAATTGGAGCAACGTGTCGCGGTCGACCTGAAAGAGGTCGTCGCGCGGATAGGTTTCGAGCACGTTCGCGAGCGCCTTGCCGGAATGGCTTTGCGGGGCGAAGCCCGCGTGATCGAGCACATAGGCCGCCTTGCGGCGCAGATAGGGAATCTTGAAAACGGATTCGCGATAGACCGGCGACGTGAACAGGCCGACGATCCGGCGCTCGCCGACGAGCTTCCCGTTCTTGTCGAAGCGTTTGATGCCGATGTAGTCGGTATGCGTGCGCCGGTGCACGCGCGAGCGCAGGTTAGCCTTGGTCACGATTACCGGCAGCGGCAGCTTGAGGAATTCGCGCAATTCCGGCGTGGTGCCGACCGGCTGCCCTGCCCGGCTCAGCACGCGAATGTCGCGCCGGCGCAGAATTCCGAGTCCGGTTTCGTATTGCGGCTCGAGCGTGACGTTTTCGCCGCTGCCCATCACGATGTTGTCGCGGCAGCCGAGAAACGTGAACTGCCCGTCGCGCAGCCACTTCATGAAGGCGACCGCCTCCTCGAGCTCCTCCTCGGCAAGCGGGTGGGACTTCTTCTGTAAGCCGTCGATGACTTCGTCGGCGTAGTCCAGCATCGCGGGCCAGTCGGTAACCGCGACGCGCACATCCTCAAGTACCGCTCGCAGTGCGCTCGCGATCGCCGCGTGACGGGATTCGTCCACGCGTTCGACGTGGATGTGGATGAAGCTTTCACGGCGCTTCTTCTTGCCGTCCTTGGCGAGCCCTCGCCACTCCAGAAGCGCGCCGTCGTCCTTGCGCTCGAGCAGAAAAATCGGGTGCGCCGCGAGCCGGACCGAAAGCCCCTGCTCGCCGAGTTCGCCTGTGATCGAATCGAGCAGGAACGGCATGTCCTCGTTCTCGATCTCGATCACGGTGATCGCGCCGAGACCGCTGCCTGTTCCGGCCTGCGCGGGATTGTAGATCTGGATGTCCGCTTCGCCGGGCGGACGCGTTGCGAGATGCGCAAAGCTGCGCGCGGCGAGCGTCGCGATCTCGTCGGCGGAATAAACTGCGATGTCTTCTGGCGAGGTCGCGCCGAACAGCGCGGCGATGAAATCGGCAGGCAGCTTTGCGGCGGCGGCGCGCTTCGCGGCCTCCTTCAGCAAAGCCTCCGCCCCGGCCTGCTCGCCGGACTCGAATTTCCCCGCGATGTTCACCCTGGCGCCTCCCTGCTTCCCCCGAGAGGTACGGCTGTTGCTTACGCGATTCGCGCCGGTTCCGCGGAGTTTCCGCCGCGCCCAACCTCGTGTCGAGAGCGGAGTTTCAGCCGTTTGCGCCGGCTGTTAGGCTGTCCTTACAGGCAAATGAGGACACGATCATGAAGGCCGCCGGCAATCCCGCGTCCGCTAAGCAAGGCGAAGAAAAGGTGATGGCGCTTGACCTATCTCCCGCCGAACTCGACGAGGCGATGAAGGCCTATTTTGCAAAATGCCAGGAAAAGCTCGGCTTCATCCCGAACGTGCTCAAGGCTTATTCCTTCGATCTTGCAAAGCTCAAGGCCTTCGTCGCGATGTCCGACGACCTGATGCTCGGCAAGTCGGGCCTGTCCAAGATCGAGCGCGAGATGATTGCCGTCGTCGTGTCCTGCGCGAACCACTGTCATTATTGCCTGGTCGCGCATGGCGCGGTGCTCAGAAAGCTGACCGGCGACCCGGCGCTTGCCGAGACGATGGTCGCAAACTACCGCGCCGCCGATCTCGACGCGCGTACGCGCGCGATGCTGGATTTTTCGTGGAAGCTCACGGAAACGCCGTGGGAAGTCGGCGAGGACGATCGCGCGGCGCTTCGCAAGCACGGCTTTTCCGACCGTGACATCTGGGACATTTCCGCGGTCGCGGGTTTTTTCAACATGTCAAACCGCATGGCGACGGCCTCGGGCAACGAGCCGAACGCCGAATACTATTCGATGGCGCGCTAGGTCAGAGCAGGACGAGCCGGTTCGGAAGCTCGTCTTTGTTCATCGCGCCGGGCGGGAAGTGTTCGGCGAGCACCTTGCCGCAAATGCCGATCGCCTCGATGAAACCGTTGCCGAGTTCGTCGCGTTTGATCGCCGCAATCAATACCTTCACCGCCTCGTCCCAGACCTGCTCCTGCACTTTTCCGCTGATGCCGGCATCGGCGACAACTTCGACATAGCGCTCCGCGAGCGAGACGAAAATCAGGACGCCGGTACGCGCCTGGGTCTGGTGCAGCCCGTGCGCGGCGAACTGCTTCTGCGCTTCGGCATGCGCGCGGTCGTGCTTCACGCGCTTCGGCACGATTGCGAAGCGCAGCGCGCGGTGGTTGAGCAGAAGCGCGAGAACGAGAGCGGTTCCGAGCTGCGCTGCGTAGATCGCAATCGCGCTCGTGAACGTGAGGTAAAGGAGCGGCAGCGGCACCAGGAGCCCGATCAGAAACGCGAACACAAGCGGGTACGTCCGGTAGCTGCCCGAGGCGCGCGCGAGCACGCAGAAGATTTCGCCCGAGGTCGCGGTCTCCGTGCGACGGATTGCTTCGGCGATCCTGTCGATATCGCCCTGATCGAAGGAATAGCGCATCACCAGTTCCCCGAGCTGCCGCTGCCGCCAAACGATCCGCCGCCGCCTTTTCCGCTACGCGTGCCGCCGCTATCGCGGCTTCGCGCGACACGCGTCTCGCCCGCGGCGTTGGCAACCCAAATGATTGCCGCCCGCAGCCTTCCCTTTTCCGGGATCGATCCAAAGATCACGAGCAGTTTGCAGAAGAACGAAACCACGATCAGCGCGGCGATCAGAAGAAACCCGAGCATCACGAGCGATGCGCCGAGCGAAATCTGTTCGACCGGCGGCTCTCCGGTCTGCGCAAGTGCGACAGCAGGAAATGCAATTGCAGAACCTAGAATTGCCTTTCGCATTACCAGCTCCCCGAACTGCCGCCGCCGCCGAACGATCCGCCGCCGCCGGAAAATCCTCCGGAGCTCGACGATGAGGACCACGACGACGAGGATGATGAAGAGCTCCACGACGAGGAGCCCGAGCTTGACGAACTGCCGAGCGAATCCCAGAAGCTTCGCTTCCTGCCTTTCTGCTTTTTCATCCCGTCAAGCGTATTGCGCGTGACCGAACGCACCGTGAGCCAGGTAATCAGCACAGCGAGCAGGATCGGGCCGAACGTGAAGAGCAGCACGAAAACGACAATCACCCAGTCGGGGATACCCTGTTCTTGCGGCTGCGGGCGTTTCCACTCGTCGCCGCCGCCGGAGAGCACCTTGATGATCTCGTCCGCGCCCGCGACGATGCCGCCGGCGTAGTCGTTCGCACGGAATTTCGGGATGATGACGCGCTGGATGATGAGCGAGGAAACCGCATCCGGCAGCACGCCTTCCGCGCCGTAGCCGACTTCGATCCTTACCCTGCGCTCGTTCGGCGCAACGATCAGCAGCACGCCGTTGTTCGAGATTTTTTGCCCGATGCCCCAGTGGCGGCCGAGCTGGTAGCCGTATTCTTCGATGCTGCGCCCCGACAGCGAGGTCAGCGTGACTACCACGAATTGCGCGGTCGTCTTTTGTTCGAGCTCCTCCAGCTTGCGGGTGAGTTCATCTTTTTGTGAAACGCTCAGCAGGTTGGCACGATCGACCACGCGGCCGG
>JBGFSD010000051.1:0-60129 GCA_041694745.1 Pseudomonadota bacterium | reverse complement strand
CGCTATCCCCAGCGCCGTCTTGTAAATATCCCGGGACGGGCTTGCCGCCATCCGGCCGGCGCCCCATCGTCTTGGGCATCCGAATCGCGCGGAAACGCGCGGGAAAAAGCCGGCATAAGGCCTGAAAGTACATGCAGTTCACGCGGTTAAAGCTTCTCGGTTTCAAGTCCTTCGTCGAGCCCTCCGAGTTCGTGATCGAACCGGGGCTGACCGGCATCGTCGGCCCGAACGGCTGCGGCAAGTCCAACATCGTGGAGGCGCTGCGCTGGGCCATGGGCGAAAGCTCGACCAAGGCCATGCGCGCGCAGGACATGGATCAGGTGATCTTCGCCGGTTCCGCGCACCGCCCGGCCCGCAACACCGCCGAAGTCGTGATCGTGGTCGATAACGCCGACCGCAAGGCGCCGGCGCAATTCAACGATGCCGACATTCTCGAGGTCTCCCGCCGCATCGAACGCGAAGCCGGCTCGGCCTACCGTATCAACGGCCGCGAGGTGCGCGCGCGCGACGTGCAGCTCCTGTTTGCCGATGCTTCTTCCGGCGCACGTTCGCCCGCGCTCGTAAAGCAGGGCCAGATCGGCGAGATCATCAACGCGAAGCCGGAGGCACGCCGCCGCATTCTGGAAGAAGCCGCAGGCATCTCCGGTCTGCACGCGCGCAAGCACGAAGCCGAGACGCGGCTCCGCGCCGCCGAAAACAATCTCCAGCGCCTCGAGGACGTGATCGGCCAGATCGCGACCCAGATGGACAGCCTGAAACGGCAGGCGCGGCAGACGGTGCGATACAAGAACATCTCGGGGGAAATCCGCCGCCGCCAGGCGCTGCTCATGGCGCTGCGCTGGCGCGAGGCCGAAGCGCAGATCGCGGAGGCCGAACGCACCCGCGACCTCGCGATGCGCGCGGTTGCCGATCAGACAAAACTGCACCTCGAAGCGAGCCGCAAACAGGCCGAGGCCTCGGAGCAGCTCAATCCCGCACGCGAGCAGGCCGCGATCGCGGGTGCCGCGCTCCAGCGCCTCAACCTCGCAAACGCCGAGCTCGACAAGGAAGAAGCCCGCGCCAGAAGCCGCGCCGAGGAACTCGACCGCCGCCTCCAGCAACTCTCCGCCGACATCGAGCGCGAACGCGCGCTCGCGAAAGACGCCGTCGAAGTGCTGGCGCGCCTTGTTCGCGAAGAAGAGGCGCTCGAGGCCGAAGAGAATTCGGTTTCCGGCGGCGAAGCCGCTGCGAGGGAACGTCTGGCCGCCGCCGAGCAACAGCTTGCCTCTACCGAGAAGGCATTCGACGAGGCAACCGCGCAACTGGCATCGCTGGTGGCAAAACGCGGCTCGCTCGAAGGCTCGATGAACGGCTACCGCGAACGGCTCGCGAAGATCGCCGCCGAAATCGCGCAGATCGAGCAGGAGGCAGGACAGGGTCTCGCCGAGAATGGCGGCGAGCTTGCAAGGCTTCGTGAAGCAGCCACCGCCGCGCAAGAGCACCTCGCGAAGACCGATGCCGCCGCGCTGAAAGCGGAAGCCGCGCGTTCCGCCGCCGCGCAGGCGCTCGACGTCGCCCGCCAGCCGCTCGCACAGTCCGAGCAGACCCTGCATCGCCTCGAAACGGAAGCCCGCACGCTCGCCAAAATGCTGGGCGAGCAGTCGAGATCGCTGTTCCCGCCGGCGGTCGATCAGGTCAAGGTCGATAGCGGCTTCGAGGCCGCGCTTGCCGCGGCACTCGGCGACGAGCTCGATGCCCCGCTCGACGCCGCCTCGCCGATGCACTGGGCCGGCGCGGAAATCGCGGGCTCCGATCCGGTGTTGCCGCCGGGCATCGAACCGCTCGCCACGCATGTGAAGGCACCGCCCGCCCTCAGCCGGCGCCTCAGCCAGATCGGCGTGATCGCGCGCGGGCAAGGGCCCGTGCTCAGAAAGCAACTCTCCGTCGGTCAGCGCCTCGTCTCGAAGGAAGGCGATCTGTGGCGGTGGGACGGCTATACCGTCACCGCCGACGCGCCGACCGCCGCTGCGCGCCGCCTTGCCGCGCGCAACCGGCTTGCCGAAATCGACCGCGAAATCGCAACGGCCCGCGATGCGGTCGCTAAGGCGAAGGCCGCAAACGACAACGCACAGTCGGATCTCGCCAAGGCCGAAGCCGAAGAACTCAATGCGCGCGGATTGTGGCGCAATGCGCAGAACGCTTACGACGCCGCGCTGCAGGCGCTCGCCGACGCCGAACGCGGCGCGGGCGAGCATCAGTCCCGCCTCTCCGCACTCTCCGAAGCGCGGGCGCGTCTGCTCGCGAACAAGGCCGAACTAGAAGGCGCCGCCGCCGAGGCCGCGAATGTTCTCGCTTCGCTGCCGGCAATCGCCGCCGCCGAAGCGCAACTCGGCGCGGTACGGACCAGACTTGCGAACGACCGCGCCGCATATTCCGGCGCCAAGGCCGATATCGACGGCATCGAGCGCGAGCGGGCGGCGCGCGCGCAGCGCCTTTCCACGATCGGCGCCGAGCGCGCGTCATGGCGCGAACGCGAGGAACGTGCAGGGCTTCAGATTTCGGCCATCGAGCAGCGCATCGCGGAAACGAAGCACGAGCGCTCGGCCCTCGACGAGGCGCCCGCCAAGTTTGCCGCGCAGCGCAACGCGCTGCTTACCGAAATTTCCGCAGCCGAAGCGAAGAAGCGCGAAGCCGACGACAGGCTGGTCGCCGCCGAACAGGTTCTCTCGGAAGCCGACAAGGCGGAGCGCGAACTGCGCGACGCGCTTTCCGCCGCGCGCGAGGTTTCGGCCCGCGACGAGGCGCGGCTGGAGGCCGCCCGCGCCCGCAAGAGCGACCTCGTCCGCGAAGTGACCGAAGTGCTCGGCGGCGAGCCGACCGAGGAACGCATCGCCGAAGCGCTCGACACCAAGGGGGCGGAATCGGATCCGGCTGAGGTTGCAGCAAAACTCGAAAGCCTCGAGCGCGAACGCGAGCGGCTCGGCGCGGTCAATCTTCGCGCGGACGAGGAACTCTCGGAAGTCGAAAAGCAGCATCTCGGCCTTACCTCCGAGCGCGACGACCTCGTGGAAGCGATCAAGCGGCTGCGCCAGGGCATCCAGAGCCTCGACAAGGAAGCCCGCGAGCGGCTGACGGCCTCGTTCCAGACCGTGAACGAGCACTTCAAGAAGCTCTTCACCGGCCTGTTCTCAGGCGGCACGGCGGAACTCGTGCTGACCGGCTCCGAGGACCCGCTGGAGGCCGGCCTCGACATCATCGCCAAGCCCCCCGGCAAGAAGGCGCAGTCGCTGTCGCTGCTTTCCGGCGGCGAGCAGGCCTTGACCGCCATGTCGCTGATTTTCGCGGTGTTTCTCACCAACCCGTCGCCGATCTGCGTGCTGGACGAGGTCGATGCACCGCTCGACGACTCGAACGTCGAGCGCTTCTGCAACCTGCTCGACGAGATGACCCGCCAGACCGACACGCGCTTCATCGTGGTGACGCATAATCCGATCACGATGGCGCGGATGGACCGGCTGTTCGGGGTCACCATGGCCGAGCGCGGCGTGTCGCAACTCGTCTCGGTGGACCTGCAGACCGCCCAGAGCTATCGCGAAGCAGGCTAGCGCCGCGCGGGTCCCGAGACTCGCCGCCGCACCTCCGAGAGCCGGCGTTTTATTCAACGAGTTCAGGGTGTTAAGAGACGTTTACGTTTCTTGACACCCATAGACCCCCTCACTATGGTCCGCGCGGCTTCGGAGAGAAGCCGCTATTTTCCTTGTCTTTTGAGAGGTTACCGATGGCCGGCGACCCGAGAGACGGAATCGGCGGGGGCGATCTTTCCGAAAGACTGCGACGCCTCGACGAAACGCTCGACGCGCGACACGCGGAGGAAATGCGGAAAAACCCCGCACCTCGGCAGGACGCTGCGGACCGATCCGGGTTCACGCGAGGCCTGAAACTCTCCGGCGATTTCGTCGGGGGCGTGGTCGCGGGCTTCGCCGTCGGGTGGCTTTTCGACAAGCTCACCGGATGGTCGCCGTGGGGGTTGATCGTTTTCCTTCTCCTCGGCTTCGCAGCCGGCGTTCTGAATGTGCTTCGCTCGATCGGCGCACTGCCGAGCTATGGCGAGCGGCGGGATAAATGAGACAGGCGGCGCATCTCGCGCCGGACGAGACCGGGACCGATGGCTGCTGATCCGATTGCGCAATTCCAGATCAAGAAAATCGTAACGCTCGGCCACATCGGCGGCTACGAAATCGCGCTCACCAACTCCGCGGTCTTCATGATCGCGGCGGTCGCGGTCATTGTCGGCGGCATCATGCTTGCCGGCCGCAACCTCGTTCCAGGCCGGATGCAGTCGCTCGCCGAGATAACCTACGAATTCGTGGCGGGAACGGTCCGAAGTACCGCCGGCAACGAGGGGATGAAATTCTTCCCGCTCGTGTTTTCGCTGTTCACGTTCATTCTCGTCCTGAACATGTTCGGGATGATCCCGGGCTTCTTCACGGTGATGAGCCACATCGCGGTCACCGGCGCGCTCGCAGCGCTCGTGATCCTGACCGTGATCATCTACGGCCTCTACAGGAACGGGCTGAAGTTCTTCAAGCTGTTCTGGCCGTCCGGCGTGCCGCTGTTCGTGATGCCGCTGATCGTGGTGATCGAGATTCTTTCGTTCCTGTCGCGGCCGCTTTCGCTCTCGGTGCGCCTGTTCGCGAACATGCTCGCGGGCCACATCACGCTGAAGGTGTTTGCGAGCTTCATCGGCCTGCTTGCGACCTCGCTCGGGGTCGCCGGGTGGCTCGTCGGCATCCTGCCCTTCTCCATGCTGATCGCGCTGACCGCGCTGGAGTTGCTGGTCGCGTTCCTGCAGGCCTACGTTTTCACCATTCTCACCTGTCTCTATCTCAACGACGCCATTCACCCCGGCCACTAGCGGGCCGAACAGTTCAACCAGAAAGCCTCCAGAGGAGTTTCGTTATGGATCCAGTAGCAGCAAAAGAACTCGGCCGTCTGATCGGCGCCGGCATCGCCGCGATCGGCATGGGCGGCGCCGGTGTCGGCGTGGGTCTTATTTTCGGCAACTATCTCTCCGCCGCGCTCCGCAATCCGGCCGCCGCGCAGGGCCAGTTCGGCAACCTGATCTTCGGCTTCGCCGTGACCGAAGCGCTGGGCATCTTCTCGCTGCTCATCGCGCTCCTCCTGCTGTTCGCCGTCTAAGCGAACCTGAGAAAGTCTGCGTAAATGGCGACGAACACGCATACCGAAGTGCCGGGCAAGAAGGCGCCGTTTCCCCCGTTCCAGGGCGAGACGTTTCCTTCGCAGCTGTTCTGGCTCGTGATCTGTTTCGTCGCGCTTTACGTTCTGCTTTCGCGCGTCGCGCTGCCGCGTCTCGGCGGCGTGATTGCGGCGCGTAACGCCAAGATCGAAAGCGACCTCGAGGCCGCGAACCGGCTCAGGAACGACAGCGAAGCGGCCCAGGCCTCCTACGAGAAGGCGCTCGCCGACGCCCGCGCGAAAGCGCAGGCGCTCGCCGCCGAATCCCAGGCCAAGGCCGCGGCCGAAGCGGAAGCGCAGCGCAAGCAGCTCGAAGACGGCCTCAAGGCCAAGCTGGAAGCCGCCGAAAAGCAGATCGCCGCGACCAAGACCGCGGCCATGGCGAACGTCCGCGGCATCGCCGTCGATACGGCGGGCCTGATCGTCGAACGGCTCACGGGAAAGGCTCCGGCAAAACCGTCGGTCGAGCGCGCGGTCGACGCCGCGCTGCACTAGGGAGAGTCCGGTGGAATTTCTGTATGGGACCGACTTCTGGGTTGCGCTGGCCTTCCTGGTCTTCATCGTTATCGCGCTGAAGTTCGGCGTGCATCGCACGGTCGCGGGCGCGCTCGACGGCCGCGGCGCCAAGATTCAGGCCGAACTCGACGAAGCCAGGCGCCTGAAGCAGGAAGCCGAGCAGCTGCTTGCGGAATACAAGCGCAAGGCGCGCGAAGCCGAAGGCGAAGCGCAGGCAATCATCGCGCAGGCCAATAGCGAAGCGAAGCAGATCGCGCTGGATGCCAAGACGCGGCTTGAGGAATTCGTCGCGCGCCGCACCAAGATGGCGGAGACCAAGATCGCGCAGGCCGAACAGCAGGCGATGGCCGAGGTTCGCGCCGCCGCCGCCGACGCCGCCGTGAAGGCCGCCGAAGCGCTGGTCGCCGAGGCTGCCAAAGGCGCCGACGGCAAGGCCTTGCTGGAGAGCGCGATCAAGGACGTGAAGTCCCGTCTGGACTGATCCGGACGAACAAGCAGACAAAAAGAAAACGGCCAACCGAGACCGGTTGGCCGTTTTTTTGTTTACGTAATCCGCCTCGCCTACTGCTTCGGCTGGAACACCGGCTGCTGCTGGTTCGAAGGCGGCGGCTGGAAGGTCGGCTGCTGCTGGTTCGAGGGCGGCGGCTGGAAGGTCGGCTGCTGTTGCTGCTGCGCCGGAGGCTGGAAGCCCTGCGGCTCTTCCTGCTTCGGCGCCGGTTTCGGCTTGGGTTTCGGTTTCGGTTTGGGCTTTGCCTTGGCTTTGGCCGGCGGCGGCGCGCCCTGCGGGTCGAAGCCGACATAGATCACGTATTTCTCGAGATTCTTGTTCACCGGCAGCGGGAACGTGAGATCGTCGTCGATATGCGTGAACGGCACCTGCGTCGATCCCTGCGGGACCGTGACCTGGACCGGGTAGAACTTCGAGATCACGGGCCGCGGCTGCGGGCCTTCCTCGACGATCGCGATACGGAGTGGCACGGTGACGTTGCCGGGCGCGCCCTTGGGACCGACAACGATACGGCCTTCGACACCCACCTTGATGGTCATGGTGCTGCCCAGAATCGCGCACTCGCGGGCGATCTGCGTGATGCTGGCCTGATAGCGAACGTTGGTCGGGCCCTGCCCGTCCTGCTGCGCCCAGGCGCCCGCGCCCTGGCGGATCGTGGCACCCGGACAGTCTTCGTCCGCACTCACCTGCGGGTTCGGATTCGCGTTTTCGGTATTGGTGGCCGGCTGGCTGAAGATATTGCCCATGTTGCCGATGGGGCCAACCACGTTCTCGATGGTGCTACAGCCCGCCAAAAGCCCGACGAGCACGAACACCGCCCAGCCCTGCTTGTGCAGGCTCTGCCCGGATTCTTTACGCATACTCACCACTCCTCCGCGGCCATCATACCAGCGCAACGGGTGCCCGCGAAACCTCGAAATTAGCCGCCGTTCGATTTGGATAACGGCACGGGCCGTCCGACCATGATCACGAACAGCTTGCTGTCGGTGAGAAACCGCTTCGCAGCGCGGCGCACGTCGTCGGCGGTCACGGCGTTAACCATATCGTTGCGGCGCCGGATGTAGTCGGCGCCGAGCTCTTCGAGTTGGATCGCAAGGAGTTGCTGGGCAACCTTCGCAGATGTGTCGAAGTGCAGGAGATAGGATCCGGTAAGGTAGCTTTTGGCCTGCGCCAATTCCTCGGCGGTCGGGCCCTCCGCGGCGATCCGGACGATTTCCTGTTCGATGATCTTGAGCGCTTCGGCAGCGCGGTCGTTGCGCGTCGAGGTGCCGCCCATGAACAGCCCCGAGCGATTGAGCGTCGCGAGATAGGAATAGACCGAATAGGCAAGTCCGCGCTTCTCGCGCACTTCGCGATAGAGCCGCGACGAGAACGCGCCGCCGCCGAGTATGTGGTTGAGCACGAATGCGGGAATGAAATCGGGGTCCTTGCGCTTTAGGCCGAGACCGCCAAAGGTAATCGTGGTCTGCGGAATGTTGAGATCGACGACCTCGCGGCGGCCGAGCGACTGCGGCGCCACCTCCGGAATTTCCACGAGATCGGCTTGCGCCGGCAGCTTCGCGAAAGCGTGGTCGATCAGACGCAAGAGCTCGGCGCTGTCCACCGAACCGACGACCGCGATCTTCAGGTTGGAGCGCGCCAGATTCTTCTTGGCGTACTCGAACAGCATGGCGCGCTCGATTCCGCCGATCGATTTCTCGTCGCCCTTGACCGGGCGGCCGTAAGGATGGTTCGGAAACGCCTGCGCGAACCAGTGCAGGCCCGCGACTTCGTCCGGGTTCGTCAGCGAGCGCTTGTTGGCGGCAAGAATACTCGCGCGAATCCGGTCGATCGCCTCCTGATCGAAGCGCGGCGAAGTCAGCGCGAGTCGCAGGAGCTCAAAGGCCTCGTCGCGATGTTCGCTCAGCACCCGAACGGAGCCGCGAAAGGCGTCGCGATCGGAACTGAAGCTCAGCGAAATGGCGCGGCGCTCCAGCCGCTCCTGAAAGGTCTTCGCGTCGAGGTCGCCCGCGCCCTCGTCGAGCATCGCCGCGGTCATATAGGAGAGACCCGCGCGGTCCGCAGGGTCCTGCGAAGCGCCGCCGGCGAAGGCGAAATTCACGGAGAGGATCGGCAGCGTGTCGTCGCGCACGAACCAGACCTCGATACCAGCCGGCGTCTTGAGCTGCTCGATCTTGCCGACCTGCGCGTCGGCAGCGTTGGAGGCCGAAAACAAGGCAAGAGCCATCGCAATTCCCTTCAGGAAATCCGTATTGCGGCGCGCGCCGCGAGCCTGCGTCATGTGCGCTTCTCCGGAGCCGCTTCCTGCGGACGGAGCAGATGGCCGGTCACCGCGCGCCTGAGATCGAGCCACTTTTTTGCGGCATCCCGGACCTGCTCGGGCGTCACGGCCCGGATTTTCTCGGGCCATTCCTGCACGGAAGCCGCGGTCATGCCCGTGGTCAGCGCTGCGCCGTAGATGCGGGCGAGCGTGGTCTGGTTGTCCTGCGCGAATATTGTGGAGGCGATGACCCGCGTTTTCACGCGGTCGACTTCGTCGGCGCTGACGCCGTTCTTCGCGATCTCCGCGATTACGTCGTCGAGCGCGGCCTCGAGCTGTTCGAGCGAAATGCCGGAACGCGGGGAGGCGTGGACGCCGAACCGCGTCGCGTCGAGCGCAGTGCCCTGATACCAGGCGCCGGCATTGGCGGCGATGCCCTTATCGACGACCAGCGTGCGATATAGCCGGCTGGTCTGTCCGCCACCGAGCACGTGGGAAAGGATTTCGAGCGCTTCGGCATCGTTGCCAGCCGCCGTGCGGTAGGACGGAACGAGATAGTAGCGCGACAGCGCGGGCTGACGGACGCGCTGATCGGTAAGCGAAAGCCTCCGATGCGCTTGCGGCTCCGGCTCGACCGGCCTTACGCGCGGCCCGACTTCGGCGACGCGCGGTACCTTGCCGTAAGTTTTCTCGGCGAGCGTGCGCGCTTCCCGCTCGTCGAGGTCGCCGGCGAGAACGAGCACCGCGTTATTCGGCGTATAGAAGCGGCGATAGAACGCCAGAGCGGATTCGCGGTTGAGCTGCCGGATTTCGTGCATCCAGCCGATGATCGGCCGGCCATAGGGATGATTGACGTAAAGCGCCGCGGTCAGCGCCTCCGCAAGCTGCGCGGCGGGATCGTTGTCGGTCCGCGTGCGGCGCTCCTCGAGCACCACGTCACGCTCCGGAAGCACCACTTCGTCGGTGAGTTGCAGGCCGGTCATGCGATCGGCCTCGAAGGTCATTACCTGTTCGAGATTGTCCTTCGTCACGCGCTGGAAATAGGCGGTGTAGTCCTGCGAGGTGAAGGCGTTTTCCTGGCCGCCGATGGTAGCGACGACATTCGAGAAGCGCCCCGCCGGGTTTTTCTCGGTGCCCTTGAACATGAGGTGCTCAAGGAAATGCGCGAGACCGGACTTGCCGGGCGTCTCGTCGGCCGAACCGACGTGGTACCAGATCATGTGGGTTACGACCGGCGTGCGCCGGTCCGGAATCACGACCACGTGCAGCCCGTTTGCGAGCTTGAACTCGCTGACCTGCATGCCCTTGGGCGCCGTCTTCGCAGTGGCGGGCAAGAGAACAGCCGCCGAACCGGCGGCCGCACAAACTGCAATCACGGTCATGAGAACTCTTCGCACCTTGTTGGCCACTCCTTCGGGGGCAGCAGCGAATACGCGGCGATCGGAACGCGCGGCGGCTCGCTTACTGGCTCGGCATCGGGCCCGAGTATTCCGGCATGTTCGGATGCACGAGGCGCCGGTCGTCCTTGCGCTTGTCTTTGCTGACAAAGCCGTAGGGAGCGTTCTGCGACGGCGTCAGATAGCCGGCCGGCGGCTGGGTCAGCGACTGGCGCTCGGGCTCGCCTTCGAACTTGAGCGGCTGCTCCTGCTCCCGGCCGATCATGGGAAGCATCTTCGTGACTGTCGGAACATTGAGTTCATGGACCGTGGATTGCGCCTCGCTCGCGGTCTGGTCAGTCCCCGAACTCTTGTTCGTGTTTCCTCTTACGCTGCGTAGCTCGCTCGGCGTGAGCCTGCGGCCGCTGTAGCTCGGGTCGTCATCGGCGCGCGAAATAACGCGATTGCCGCTCTTCTTGCGTTTCTGCGCGGCCCTCACTTCTGGGTCGATCGGAAAGTCCGGGTTGCGAAGGCGCGCGGAGTTCGGCTCGACCGGAGGCGGAAGAGTAAGCGCCTGTTGCGGCGGACGCTGGTTCTGAAGATCGGGCTGCGCTTCGGGCGCAGGCTGATTTTCGAAGTCCCAGGGGTTCGGCTGATTGGCGGTCGCAGACGGGGGCGGTACCACCGGCTGCACATAGGGCGAGATCGGCGGTACCACGAGCGGCGGGCGCTCCTGAAAGTCGATCTGCGGTCCCGGTAACTGGATAAGCCCTACCGCACCGAAGAGCTTGCTCATGAAGTTCGGCTCGTCGTCCTCGGCGAAGGACGGCTGCATCGCGCCAAAGATCCCCGCCATCGCGACAGCGGAGACGGCAATTACCGACAGAAAGCGGCGCTGCGACATGGCGAGCCTCGGGTACGCGCTGGGGACCAGCCTTCGAGCGTATCAAATCCCGCCCTTTGGCGGCGAATTCAAGGCGTTAGGCCTTAACGCATCGTATAGGAGGCCGGCTACCCCGGCAACGATGGCCGCATCTGCAAGGTTAAACACATACCAGCGGAACCCGAAGGCATGGAGCGACACGAAATCCACAACCGCGCCGAAGACCGCCCGGTCGACGGCGTTGCCGAGCGCCCCGCCGATCAGCAGCCCGAGAGAGGCCGCGACCAAGGGTGTGGCCGCCCGCCGCAGCCAGAAGAAGAACAGCACCGATGCCGCAATCTTGATCGAGAACAAGAGCCAGCGGCCGAGTTCCCCGTCCTGCGGAAACAGCCCGTAGGAAATACCCCGGTTCATCGCAAGCACGAAGTCGGCAAACGGCGCGACATAAATCCTGCCGCGGGATGCGAGATCGAGACCGTGGAGCACCGCGTATTTCGTGATCTGGTCGAGCGCGAAGACTGCAACAGCAATCGCGAGACCGAACGCGAGATGGGGGCCGCTCTGCGCGAGCCAAGCAACAAGCGCGGGCTCCCGGACGGCAGCTACAGCTGCGCGCGGGCGGCGCGGCTTATTCTTCGCGGCCTTCTTCAAGACGCGCTTCTTACTCGGCGGCTTTGCGCGCGGCATAATATTCGCGAAGCGCGTCTGCGTCGCGCGGGGTTACGTCCGGAAATTCCCTGTCGGTGCCGACGAGCGGGGAGATTTTCCACGAGCGCGCGCACTTCTTTCCTTCGGCTCGGGCGGGAACCACGGCGACACCCGCGACTTCCGGAATCCGGAACGCGTCCTTCGGCCCCTCGCCGCTCTCGATCTTCGCATCCGAAGTAATGCAGACCTCGGCGATGTCGATGCCGGCACAGGCCTCGAGCAATTCCTTGTCGGCGATGTGGATGCGCGGCGCGGCCTCGAGCGACGAGCCGATCCGCTTCTGCGCGCGTTCGATCTCGAGCGCGCCCGTGACCACGCGGCGCACCGCTCTGATCTTCTTCCACTTCTCGGAGAGCGCGTCGTTGCGCCAGCCGGACGGAATTTCCGGAAAGGTCTCGTTATGCACGGAGCCGTTCTCGCTCGGGAAACGCGAGAGCCATACTTCCTCCGCGGTGAAGCACAGGATCGGCGCAATCCAGGTCGTGAGACACTTGAAGGTGTGGTCGAGCACCGTGAGGCAACTCTTCCGCGCCACCGAGGAGATCGGATCGCAATAGAGCGTGTCCTTGCGGATGTCGAAATAGAACGCAGAGAGATCGACCGTCATGAACTGCACAAGCGAGGCGAACACGCGCTTGTAATCAAACTCGGCATAGGACTTGCGGACCACCGCATCCATCTCTGCGAGACGATGCAACATCAACCGCTCCAGCTCCGGCATCTGTCCGGCTGCGACTCGGTCGGCCTCGGTGAACGGATGCAGCGAGCCGAGAATCCAGCGCAGCGTGTTTCTGAGCTTGCGGTAGGTATCGACGGTGGTCTTGAGAATCTCCGGGCCGATGCGCTGGTCGTCGGAATAGTCGGTCGCCGCGACCCACATGCGCAGAATATCCGCGCCGCTTTCCGCGATCACCTGCTGCGGCTCGACCGTGTTGCCGAGCGACTTCGACATCTTGCGGCCCTGCTCGTCCAGCGTGAAGCCGTGGGTGAGCACGACGTCATAAGGCGGGCGCCCGCGCGTGCCGCAGGATTCCAAGAGCGACGAGTGGAACCAGCCGCGGTGCTGGTCCGAGCCTTCAAGATACATGACGGTGTCGCGGCCGCCGTCGCGTTTGCGTTTGATGCCGGCGAGCTGCGGAAACTGCTTTTCGTCTTCGAGCACGAAAGCGTGCGTCGAGCCCGAATCGAACCACACATCGAGAATGTCGTTCACCTTCTCGAACCTGGCGGGATCGAAATCGGGCTTCAGGAAACGCGCGCCATCCTTGTCGGCAAACCAGGCGTCGGCGCCTTCTTTTCTAAAAGCATCGACGATGCGCGCGTTCACGCGCTCGTCGATCAGCGTTTTGCCGGTGTCTTTATTCACAAATACCGCAATCGGCACGCCCCAGGCGCGCTGGCGCGAGATCACCCAGTCGGGGCGGTTCTCGATCATGCCGTTGATGCGGTTCTCGCCGGATTGCGGCACCCATTTGACGTCCTTGATGCCCTGCAGGGCGAGCTGGCGCAGCGTGCCGTTCAGGCCCTTGATGGGCTTGTCCATCGCGATGAACCATTGCGGCGTGTTGCGATAGATCACCGGCTTCTTGGAACGCCACGAATGCGGGTACTGGTGCTTCAGGCGCCCGCGCGCGATCAGCGCGTTGGCATCGATGAGCGCCTTGATCACGGCGTCGTTGGCGTCGCCCTTGTTGCCCTTGTCGTCGAGCACGCGCCTGCCTTCGAAGCCGGGCGCCTCCTTGGTGAATCGGCCGTCGGCATCGACGGTGAACGGAATATGCGTGTCGATGCCGCGTTCGGCGAGTTGCTTGCCGTTCGCCATCCAGATGTCGAAGTCGTCGCGGCCGTGGCCGGGTGCTGTGTGCACGAAGCCGGTGCCGTCTTCGTCGGTGACGTGATCCCCGTCCAAGAGCGGTACTTCGAAGTCGTAGCCTTTGCCACGCAGGGGATGGGCTAGAGCTTTTTCCGATAAATCTCCGGACGTAACCGCGAATAAGCGCTCAAACTTCTCGACACGCGCAGCTTTGAAAACATTCGCCGCTAACTTGTCAGCGATAACAAAAAGCTCGCCGACTTTTGCCCAATTATCTGAGGGCGCTTCAGATACGCGATAAAGTCCATACTGAACTCTAGAGGAGTAAGAGACGGCACGGTTGCCAGGGATCGTCCAAGGGGTTGTGGTCCAGATCAAAACAGACGCGTCAAGCAGCGCATTTTGAACTGTTACTGCGCTAGGAGTCGTTCCCTGATCGCGAACAACCACACCCGCCATTCGCATGGAAGTGCCGGGCGATCGCTGCATGACGACCGGAAACTTCACCCAGATTGTATCGCTCGTGTAATCCTCGTATTCTACTTCCGCTTCCGCGAGCGCGGTCTTCTCGACGACCGACCACATCACCGGCTTCGAGCCGCGATAGAGCGTGCCGTTTTCCGCGAACTTCATGATCTCGCGCGCGATCGTCGCTTCCGCCTCGAAGCTCATCGTGGTGTAGGGATGCTTCCAGTCGCCCTCGACGCCGAGGCGCTTGAATTCCTCGCGCTGCACCTCGATCCAGTGCTGCGCGAATTCGCGGCACTGGCGGCGAAACTCGTTGATCTCGACCTGATCCTTGTCCTGGCCCTTGGCGCGGTACTGCTCCTCGATCTTCCATTCGATGGGAAGACCGTGACAGTCCCAGCCCGGAACGTAGTTCGAGTCGTAGCCGAGCATCTGGTGCGTGCGCGTCACCAGATCCTTCAGAATCTTGTTCAGCGCGTGCCCGATATGGATGTTGCCGTTCGCATAGGGCGGGCCGTCGTGCAGAATGAATTTCTCGCGGCCCTTCGATTTTGCGCGCATCAACTCATAGAGGCCGATCTTCTGCCAGCGCGCCAAAATCTCCGGCTCCCTCTGGGGGAGGCCGGCGCGCATCGGAAAATCGGTCTGGGGCAGGAACAGCGTCTCCGAATAATCGGGGCCGTCCTTCTTCTCTTTGGCCATCGGGGGTCGGGTCTCGTTGTGCGCCGCCTTCTAGCAGCGGAAACTAGGTGTTTCCAGCACCTCATTGTCATGCGTCATGTCCGGCACTCGGGTCCGGCTTTGCCGGCCAAAGCACAAGCCTTGTGCCGGGCATCCACGTCTTGACGGCTGTTCGGCAAGTAAGGCGTGGATGGCCGGGACAAGTGTTCAGCCCGGCCATGACGACCTTAGACGCTGCGAAGGATCTGCCGCGCCTGCTCGCTGTCCTGCTGCATCTGCCAGATCAGCTTGTCGAGGCTGTCGAACTTCGCCTCCTCGCGGACGAAACCCACGAACTCGACCGTGATTTCCTGCCCGTAGAGATCGCCGTCGAAATCGAACAGAAACGCTTCGAGCATCGGCGCGCCGTTGTCGAACTGCGGGCGGCGGCCATAGCTCGCAACCGCGTCGTAGCTTTCGCCCGCCGCATGAACGCGCACGGCGTAGATCGCATGCCTGAGCCTGCAGGACGGATCGAGGCGGAGGTTCGCGGTCGGAAAGCCGAGCTCGCGCCCGCGCTTCTCGCCGTGGATCACCTCGCCCGCGACGAACCAGGCGTAACCGAGCAACGCGTTCGCGCGGGCGATGTCGCCCGCCTCCAGCGCCTCGCGGATCTTCCCGGAGGAAACCGGCGCGCCGTTGTCGTTCAGGGGCGCCACGATCTCGACCTCGAAGCCGTGGCGTTTGCCCGCGTCGATGAGAAATTCGGGCGTGCCCTGCCGCTGCCTGCCGAAGTGGAAATCGTGACCGACCGCGACACCGGCAATGCCGAGCCAGTCCACCAGAATTTTTGAGACGAACTCCTCCGCCGAGAGCGAAGCGAGGGCCTCGTCGAACCGCATCACGATCACGCCGTCCAGAAGATCGTTTGCGGCAAGCAGCCGGAGCTTCGTCCGCTCGGGCGTGATGCGGAATACCGGCGCATCGGGCTTGAAGAAGGTCCGCGGATGCGGCTCGAAGGTCAGTGCAAGCGACGGGTTGGCGTGCGGGGTCATGTGCGCCTGCACGCGGGCGGCCTCGATCACCGCCTGATGGCCGCGATGCATGCCGTCGAAATTGCCGATCGCGACAAAGCCGCGCGCGAGCCCGGACGGCACGGCATCGCCGTCGCGAATCACGGGAACGTCGTTCGGAAGAGAGAGCGGAATCTTCATGCCAGCCGGTTCGATAAACCGGTCCAACGGCAATGGAGTCAAGTTTGAAGACCGCCCGGCGTCGGACCGGCTCAGGCTACGCCTTCGGTACCGGCCTTCTCGGCACCGAGACGGTCGCCTGCCCGTGGAGCACGCGCTGGCCGTCCACCTGCGCCTCGCAATAGAGCACCACGCGGCGGCCCTTCTCGAGCAGCTCCACGACTTCGACGCTGACCGACACGACATCCCCGATCTTCACCGGTCCGTGAAATTCGAGGGTCTGGGAGATATAGACCGCGCCGGGGCCGGGCAGCTTGGTGCCGAGGATCGCCGAGATCAGGCTCGCCGTATAAAGCCCGTGGGCGATGCGCTGCCCGAACACGGTTTTCTGGGCATAGAGGTCCGAGAGATGGACCGGGTTGTGGTCCCCGGTCAGTTCGGCGAAGCCGACCACGTCCTCGTCCATGACGGTCCGCATGAGGCTTTCGCGCATGCCGACCCGGATGTCCTCGAAATAAAGCGGCTGGAAAGCCGTTACGTCCAGCATCTTGTTCAAACCCAGACCCCCGTCCAAACGTTGCGCCGGCCGCCTCGCGGCAGGGCACAATTCGATCCCGCACTGCAATAACCCATGGAAGGGAAAAAGGGAATTAACCCGATGGCAAGCCGGATTTGATACCCCGGACCCGGCAATTGGACCGCCAGAAGGGCGGAAACTCAGACTAATCGCGGAGCAAGAACGATGGCCGCCGACAGCACTATGCCGATCCTCATCGTCGACGATTACAAGACGATGATCCGGATTATCCGTAATCTTCTGAAGCAGCTCGGCTTCGAGGACGTGGATGAAGCCGCCGACGGCAAGGAGGCGCTCGGCAAGCTGCGCGAGAAGAAATACGGCCTCGTGATCTCCGACTGGAACATGGAGCCGATGACGGGCTACGAGCTGCTGCGCGAGGTGCGCGCCGACCCCGAACTCGCCAAGACCCCCTTCATCATGGTGACCGCCGAATCCAAGACCGAGAACGTCGTGGCCGCCAAGAAGGCCGGCGTAAACAATTACATCGTGAAACCGTTCAACGCAGCGACACTCAAGAACAAGATCGACGCCGTTTTCGCTCCGGCCGCCTAAGGGAAGTCCGTCAAGCAGCAGTCATGCGCGTACCGAAGAATTCCGAGCTGGAGAGCGATCTCCGCAAGATCGCGGAATATATCGTCACGCTGCGGCAGGAAATCGCGGCGCTCCAGGCGAACGAGATGCACACGGAGAAAATTCCGTCGGCCGGCCAGGAACTGGCCGCAGTCGTGAACTCCACCGAAGGCGCCACCAACGAAATCATGGCGATCGCGGAAAAAGTCCTCTCGGCGGACGCGAGCGATGCGGCCGCCTACAAGGCCTTGGTCGACAACGAAATGATGGCGCTGTTCGAAACCTGCGCGTTTCAGGATCTGACCGGCCAGCGCATCTCGCGCGTCGTAAAGACGCTCGAGCAGATCGAAATGCGGGTTTCGCGCTTTGCATCCTACGCCCGCGTTGCCGACCAGGCCGGCTTCTCGAGCAAGCAGGAAGCAGAGGAAGCCGAGCGCCGCGCACGGCTCATGCTGAACGGCCCTTCGATCGCCGGCGACGGCAACAGACAGATCGAGATCGACCGGCTGCTCGCGAGCCTCCGCGGCGAATAGCGAGCCGGCTCCCGCTCCAATCCGCTAACGACGACAGGGCTGCGCCGGCTACCAGCGCAGGCGGTGCATCATGCCGATCGGCCAGGCCGCCTGTTCGGCGAAGATTTCCGCCGCCCGGTTCGTCTCTTCGGAAAAATCCCCGGCATGGATGCCGCCGGTGACGAAGAGACAGTCGATGCCCTGCAATGCCGCGCCCTTCAGATCGGTGCGCGCACCGTCGCCGATCGCCAGCACCTGGCTTTTCGGGACGGCTGCACCGCGCAGTTCCATCGTCTTACGGAAGGCCAGATCGTAGATCGGGGCATACGGCTTGCCGGCATAGATCACCCGGCCGCCGATTTCTTCATAGACCTGTGCAAGCGCGCCGGCGCACCAGATCAGTTTGTCGCCGCGCTCGACCACAAGATCGGGGTTGGCGCAGAGCATCAGCACGTCGCGCTTTCTCAGCCTTGCGAACATCTCGCGATAGTCGTCGGGGCCCTCGACCTCGTCGTTGAAGGGGCCGGTGACGACCACGAGATCGCATTCGTCCTCGCCCGTCATCCGGTTCGGCAGGCCGGCGTAATTCGGCAGGTCGCGCTCGGGCCCGAGGTGAAAAATCTTCGCGTCCGGCCGCGCTTCCATTTCGGTACGCGCGACATCGCCGGAGGCCACGATCAGGTCATAGCAATCGGCGGGCACGCCCCAGCGTGCGATCTGCTTCGCCACCACCACACCTGGGCGCGGCGCGTTCGAGATCAGCAGCACGGTTGTGCCCTGCCCGCGGGCACGCTTTAGCGCGCTGCACGCGGCTTCGTAGGCTAGCTGGCCGTTGTGGACGACGCCCCAGACGTCGCTCAGCAAGAGCTTGTAGTTCGATGCGATCGCGCCGAAGCCTTCGAGCACGGGCGGGATCGCGGGTGTGAGGTCCGGTGTGTTGTTCTTCACGGCGCGCGGGAGTCGCACGAATGGCCGAGCGAGGCAAGGCTAGCCCGGCGGGCTCAGGCGCGGCGAACCGTCCGGGCGGCAAGCTTGGACATGTCATTCGGGCGCGGCGCCGCTTCGGCGGGCTTCTGTTCCTGCGCCGGAAACTCCGCGACCTCGGTTTTCAGAAGGTCGGACCGGATCGGACGCGGCGGCGCGAACAGCGTGCCCTGGCCGAAGCCGAGATCGAAATCGAGGAGATCGACCACCGTAGCCTCGGTTTCGATCTTTTCGGCGACAAGGTCGATGCCGTAGCGGCCCAGGAGATCGACGAGATCGGCGGGATGAACCTGGGCTCCGGTCTGCGGCACGCGGCCGAGAATGAGGTCCGCCGAGATTTTCAGATAGCGCACGCCGCGCTCGGCCATGGCCTGCGGGTCGATATGCAGATCGGTGACGCGATCGATCGCAAAGCGGAAGCCGCGTTCGCGCAGCTGATGCAGGCTCTCGCGATAGACCACGTTCGGCGAGCGGAAGTCGTTTTGCGAGATTTCGATGAAGAGCGAGGGTGCGATCGCCTTGTTGGCGTCGAACACATTCATGATCGAGCTCATGAGCGTGCGATCCGAAAGCGTCTCCGGGGCGATATTGAAAAACAGGCCGACGTCCTTGGTCTTGGCCGTGAGCCTGCGCATGACCTGAAGCACGGATTTGATGAGGTTTTCGTCGAGTTCGAGCACCGCGCCGCTTCTGCGCGCGGCTTCGATGAAATGTCTCGCTTCGATCAGCTTGCCTTCCGGCAGCCGCAGCCGCGAGACGGCCTCGTAGAAGCGCACCTTGCGCTGGGGCAGCGTCACGATCGGCTGCAGATGTACGTCGATGCGCTCGTTCCTGAGCGCATCGCGAATGAGGACGGCGACCTCGCCGTCTTTCAGCTGCCCGAGCGGATTGACGGGACCCGGCGCTTGCGAAGGCGCGACTGCGGAGACCGGCGCCGAAATCGCGCTTGCCGCCGGCGCGGCGGCCGCCGCAGAAGCACCTGCAAATATCTGCTTCTGTGCAATCTGGCTGTCGTGTTCGCTCACGGTCCTGGCAAGATCTTCTACAAGACTCGCGAGATCGCCGATCTCCTTTGCGAGCGGGTCGGTGTGCGACTTCAGATCCTGTGCGGGCGAGGCTTCGATTTTATCGAGCCGGATATGCAGATCGCCGACCTGGCGGGCGATATCGGCGGCGGCACGGGCGAGCCCTTCAAACCGTTCGGCAACCTCCTGCCGGTCGCGGACCCGGGCCGACACCGCCTCCACCGTCAGGAGGCCGAAAAGAAGCGCCAGCGCGCCGAAGGCAGCTTCCACCGCAGTAATGCCGGCGGCGTAATGCAGGACTGCACCCGCAGACGCCGCGATCAGCGTCATACAGAATGCAATGAAGTAGAAGCCTTTGCCGAACATGACGATTCAGGAGCCCGCCACTCCTGCCGACCCACGGGCGTCCCCGCGAATCTCCAGTGCGAATCATAGGCGAAGGGGGCGGCGGGAGGAAGCAAATGCGCCCATATAATAAAAGCCGCACGAATTGCCCCACCCACTGGCTTCCGTCCCCGCCTGCCAGGCAGGGATCAAGGGTGGCGGTTACTGGATCGCCTTGATCACCTTCCCGAGCTTCTCGAAAATCTCGCCGATCTGGGCTTCCGACACGATCAGCGGCGGGGAGACGCAGAGCGTGTCGCCGGCGGCGCGGATCATCATGCCGAGGTCGTGGAAGGCATATTCGAGGGACTCGTAGCCACGCTTGCCGGGGGTGTCCTGACGCGGCGCGAGATCGATGCCGCAGGTGAGCCCGACGCAGCGGATGTCGAGCACGCCCGGAAAGCCCTTCAGCGACATCGCGGCGTCGTACCAGAGCGGCTCCAGTTTCTTCGCGCGATTGAAGAGATCTTCCTGCCTGTAGAGATCGAGCGTGGCCAAACCCGCCGCCACCGCGAGCGGGTGCGCGGAATATGTGTAGCCGTGGAAGAGCTCGATCACGTGCTCGGGACCCTTCATGAAGGCGTCGTAGATTCCTTTGCGCGCGATCACGCCGCCCATCGGCACCGAGCCTGCGGTAATTCCCTTCGCAAACGTGATCATGTCCGGCACCACACCGTAGCGCTCGGCGGCGAAGGCGTGACCGAGACGGCCGTAGCCCGTGATCACTTCATCGAAGATCAGAAGGATGCCGTGCTTGTCGCAGATTTCGCGGAGCCGCTTCAGATAACCTTTCGGCGCCGGCAGCACGCCGGTAGAGCCTGACATCGGCTCGACGATCACGGCCGCGATCGTCGATGCGTCGTGAAGCGCAACCAGGCGCTCTAGCTCGTCGGCAAGCTCGGCACCCCATTCCGGTTCGCCCTTCGAGAACGCCTGCTTCTCGCGATTATAGGTCGCGGGCAAGTGATCGGTGCCCGCGAGCGCATTGCCGAACTGCTTCCGGTTCGCGACCATGCCACCCACGGAGATGCCGCCGAAGCCGACGCCGTGATAGCCGCGCTCGCGGCCGATCAGCCGCGTGCGTCCGGCATTGCCCGACACATTATGATAGGCGAGCGCAATCTTCAGCGCGGTGTCGACTGCTTCGGAGCCCGAGTTGCAGAAGAAAACGTGATCGAGGTCGCCGGGCGCAAGCTCCGCGATGCGGGTCGCCAGGGTGAACGCCCGCGGATGCGAGAACTGGAAGCTCGGCGCGAAATCCATTTCGCCGGCTTGCTTGCGGATCGCTTCCACGATCGGCGCGCGATTGTGGCCCGGATTGATGCACCATAGGCCCGCCGCGGCGTCCAGCACCTTGTGACCGTTCGCAGCCGTGTAGTGCATGTCCTTCGCGCTCACGACAAGGCGCGGACGCTTCTTGAAGGCGCGGTTGGCGGTGAAGGGAATCCAGAACGCTTCGAGGTCGTTCGGCGCGTGCTTGGCGTCGATATCGTAGGCGTAGGCCATGATCTTGCTCCTTGAAGGCCAACCCTAGCAGCGGCCAGCCATGGCGGGCCACCCTGCGGCGCGGAAAGGAAGGGTTTGTTTACCCTGTTTTGGCACTCTGGCTTCAATGAAATAGGGCACTTCCAGAACGGGGCGCCCACAACCAGTCCGCGTCGAGGGGTCGCCCGGTAATGGTAAGGAAAGACGGCTCGCAAGAGCCCAATAGCGTAAGCGTTGCGTCTGCTTCCGCCCGCATTCTCATCATCGATCATGATCCGGCCACGCGCCGCCTCCTGATGAAGGCGCTCGCGAGCCTTTCGCCGCTGCCGCTGGAAGTGTTCGAGGCCGAACGCGCCGAAGACGGCATTGCGAGCGCGCGGGCAGGATCGTTCAGCGCCGCCGTTGTCAGTTTCGACCGCCGCGCGCTCTCCGCGAACATGGAAATGGTGGCAAGCCTCCGCGAGGCCGGCATTCACGGTCCGATCGTCGCGACTTCCGCCACGGGTTCGGTCACGGCGGCAGTCGAGGCGATCCGTGCCGGCGTCAACGATTTTGTCGTGAAGCCGTTCCAGCCCAAGGAATTCGCGCGCAGGATGCTTGCACGCATCCGCGAATACGAATCGCACCGCGTCGCCATCGCCCAAGCGCCCGCGCACGAGACCGAAGAATCGTTCGAAGGCTTCATCGGCGCATCCGCCGCCATGAAAGAAGTCTATGCGCAGATCGAACGCGTGGCCTCCTCCAAGGCGCCGGTCTTCGTCACCGGCGAAAGCGGCACCGGCAAGGAGGTCTGCGCCGAAGCGCTGCACGTCCGCTCGCGCTGTCATTCGGGACCCTTCATCGCGCTGAACTGTGGCGCGATCCCGAAGGAACTCATGGAAAGCGAAATTTTCGGCCATGTGAAGGGCGCCTTCACCTCCGCGCATGAGGATCGCGCCGGCGCGGCGGAGCTTGCCAACGGTGGAACGCTGTTCCTCGACGAAATCTGCGAAATGGATTTTGCGTTGCAGGCGAAACTTCTGCGCTTCATCCAGACCGGTACCTTCCGCCGCGTCGGTGGCACGAAGGAAATGAAGGTCGACGTCCGCTTCGTCTGCGCGACCAACCGCGACCCTAAAGAAGAGATCGCGATGGGCCGCTTCCGCGAGGACCTCTTCTACCGGCTGCATGTACTGCCGCTGCATCTGCCGAGCCTGCGGGAACGCGGCAGCGACATTCTGCTGCTCGCCCGCACCTTCCTCGCGCGCTTCGCCGAAGAGGAAGGCCGGGCCTTCACCGGCTTCGACGCCGACGCGGAAGCCGCGCTCAACGCCTACAACTGGCCCGGCAATGTGCGGCAGCTGCAGAACGTGATCCGGCGCGTCGTGGTGCTCCACGACGGCGACCTCGTCACCGGCGCGATGCTCGATCTGCCGGCAGGCAACACGCACGAGGCTGCGCGCGACACCGGCCCGCTGCCGCGGCTGAGCAGCCCCTCCATCGACCCTTACTGGATGCAGGAACAACGCATTATCGAAGAGGCGCTCAAGGCTTTCGACGGCAACGCCCAGAAGGCCGCGGCCGCACTCGAAATCGCGCCCTCGACGATCTACCGCAAGCTGCAGAGCTGGGGGCAGGATTGAATTAGCCCTCTCCCCTTGTGGGAGAGGGTCATTTACTTGCCGCCCTGCCCTTGCTCGTTTAACACCGCGCCGATGACGGCTTTCCGCCGTCCGGGGACAAAATCCCATGATGCTCATTTCGAACATTCTGGTCGGCATTGTCGCCGCCCTGCATGTCTATTTTCTCGTGCTGGAAATGTTTCTCTGGACCACGCCCACAGGCCTGCGCGTCTTCAAGATGACACCGCAGAAGGCGCAGGACTCCGCGGTACTTGCCGCGAACCAGGGGCTCTACAACGGCTTCCTCGCCGCCGGCCTGCTCTACGGCATCTTCGCCGCGAATGCCGCGGCCGGATTTCAATTCAAGGTGTTCTTTCTTTTGTGCGTGATCGCTGCCGGGCTTTATGGCGGCTACAGCGTGTCCAAGCGCATCGTCTATGTGCAGGCCGTGCCCGCGGCGATCGCGCTGATCTTTGTGTGGCTGGCGAACAGGTAGCTCCATCGTCGTCCCGGCCAAGGCGCGGAACGCACCGCTGGCCGGGACCCGTAACCCCGGCCTCAGAGATTCTCGAATACAGGGGTTATTGGTCCCCGCTTTCGCGGGGACAACATAGTTTTTTGAAATAGCAGTTTTTCTGCTATCCGCTTTCCCGCATGAGCAAACCGAACAAAATCAAGCCTCGCCTGCCCCGCGGTCTCGAAGACCGCGGGCCGGAAGAACTGCGTGCGCTGCGCACAATGACCGACGCGATCCGCGGCGTCTATGAGCGCTATGGTTTCGAGGCGGTGGAGACGCCCGCGATCGAATACACCGAAGCGCTCGGAAAATTCCTTCCCGATTCCGACCGCCCGAACGAAGGCGTATTCTCCTTCCAGGATGACGACGAGCAATGGATGTCGCTGCGCTACGACCTGACCGCGCCGCTCGCGCGCTATGTCGCGGCGAACTTCGACCAGTTGCCGAAGCCTTATCGTTCGTACCGCTTCGGCAATGTGTTCAGAAACGAAAAGCCGGGTCCGGGCCGCTTCCGTCAATTCTTGCAATTCGACGCCGATACTGTCGGCTCCGCCACCGTCGCGGCCGATGCCGAGATGTGCATGATGGCCGCTGACACGCTCGAAGCGCTCGGCATTGCGCGCGGCAACTACGTCATCAAGGTGAACAACCGCAAGGTGCTCGATGGTGTGATGGAAACCGTCGGACTTTCTGGTGACGATAAATTAGAAACAAGACTTGCCGTGTTGAGAGCGATCGATAAGTTTGATCGTTTGGGTAAAGACGGGGTACGGCTGTTACTTGGCCCCGGACGTCGCGATGAAAGCGGTGATTTCACAAAGGGCGCTGGTCTCTCAGAAGATCAAATTACGGACATCTTGTTTTTCACGACCGGCCACGTCGGTAGCGCAATTCCTCTAAACGATTACACGCTAGGGAATATTGATGACGAGCGTACGGTCACTCAAAATGGAATGACCCTTGTCGACTCAAATTTTGAATTTTTGGCCGGTTGGGAATACCGGCTACTAAATAGCAAGACCGGATCTGAGGGCGTAAGAGAGTTGCGGGATATCGCGACCTTATGCGCGCGAGCTGGTTATGGCACGAAGCGTATTATTATCGACCCCTCCGTCGTGCGCGGCCTCGAATATTACACCGGCCCGGTTTACGAGGCCGAACTCACCTTCGAAACGAAGGACGAAAAAGGAAATCCGGTCCGCTTCGGCTCGGTCGGCGGCGGCGGCCGCTATGACGGGCTGATCGCGCGCTTCCGCGCGGAGCCGGTGCCGGCAACAGGCTTTTCCATCGGCGTGTCGCGCCTGCTCGCGGCCCTCCGCGTGTTGAAAAAGATCGACGACAAGCCGGAATACGGCCCCGTCGTCGTGACGATCTTCGACAAGGATCGCGTCGCCGATTATCAGGCGATGGTGAAGGAGCTAAGGCTCGCCAACATCCGCGCCGAACTTTACCTCGGCAATCCGAAGAACTTCGGCAACCAGCTCAAATACGCCGACCGCCGCAACTCGCCGGCCGCCGTGATCCAGGGCGGCGACGAGCTCGCGAAAGGCGAAGTGCAGATCAAGGACCTGATCGACGGCAAGAAGGCCGCCGAAGCCATCGCCTCGAACGCGGAATGGCGCGCCTCGCGGCCCGCGCAATTCTCGGTCCCGCGCGAGAAGCTCGTCGAGACCGTGCAGGAAGTGCTGAAGCGCCACGGGATCCATTGATCGCCGTCCGCTAACCTTCCGCCGGGGCGCAGATAGCGCCCCATCCCATCCCCTGCTACAAGCCCGCGCCATGACGACAGGCAATGAAAACGGCAGGAACGGACGCGCGAGCGCCCTCGTGGAACTCTACGAGCGCGCAGGCTATGCGCGCGTCGAGCCTGCGATCCTGCAGCCCGCCGAGATTTTCCTCGAACTTTCGGGCGAGGAGCTGCGCCGCCGTCTCTTCATCTTTACGGATTCCTCCGGCCGCGAGCTTTGCCTGCGGCCCGACATCACGATTCCGGTCTGCCGCGCGCACATGGCGAAGGGCGGGAACGGCGCAGCGAATTATTGCTACCTCGGCCCGGTATTCCGCGACCGCGGCGGCGGCAGCGGCGAGTACCTGCAAGCCGGCATCGAGCAGCTCGGCCGCGAGGACAAGTCGGCGGCCGACGCCGAATGCCTGTCGCTCGCGCTGGAATCCGCCAAAATTTTCGGCATCGACGCCCCCGCGATCCGCATGGGCGACGTCGGCATGTTTTCCGCGCTCGTTTCCGCGCTGAAGCTGCCGCCAGCCTGGCAACGGCGGCTCTTGAAGGACTTCAACCGCACCGGCACGCTGGAAGCCGATCTTGCTTCTCTGCGCAATAAATCCGACCCGCGCGCGAGGCACGCGGGCGTCCTTGCGGCACTCGAGGGTTCCGACCCGAAAGCGGCACGCGCCTTCGTCACCGACATTCTTTCGATCGCCGGCATCTCCGCGGTCGGCGGACGCACGGCCGAGGAAATCGCCGAACGCTTTCTCGAACAGTCCTCGCGCGGCGCGACCTCGGGGCTGGCGCCGGACGCGGCCGGCGTGCTGGAGCGCTATCTGCGCATCGCCGGCGATCCCGACGAGGCGCTCGCCGCATTGCGCGCGCTCTCCGCAGAAGCGAAGCTCGATCTCTCGCTGGCGCTCGACGAGTTCGAGCAGCGCTCGGGCTTCATCGCCGCCGCCGGAATCGACGTCTCGAAAATCCGCTTTGCGACCGCCTTCGGCCGCGCGCTCGATTATTACTCGGGCATGGTCTTCGAGATTTACGATCCCTTTGAGCGCGTGAACACGCCGCTCGTAGCAGGCGGACGCTACGACAACCTCATGACCCTGCTCGGCAGCGGCACGCCGGTTCCGGCGGTCGGCTTCGCCGCATGGATCGAAGACCTCGAGACCGCGGGAGGCGCGGTATGAGCACGCTCATTCTTGCCGTTCCCTCCAAGGGCCGCCTGATGGAGAACGCGAACGCGTTCTTCGCACGCGCGGGGCTTTCGCTGGTGCAGGGCCGCGGCGGCCGCGACTATCGCGGCACGATTCCGGAAATCGCCGATGTAGAGGTCGCCTATCTTTCGGCGGCCGACATCGCGACTTCGCTCGCACAGGGCACGATCCATATCGGGATTACCGGCGAGGATCTCGTGCGCGAATCCATTCCGGACGCGGATAACAAGGTCGTGCTGCTCGAAGGCCTGCGCTTCGGCTATGCGAACGTCGTCGTCGCGGTGCCGCAGGCATGGATCGACGTGCGCACCATGGAAGACCTCGACGACGTCGCGACCGCGTTTCATGCGAAACGCGGACAGCGCATGCGGGTTGCCACCAAATACGTGAACATGACACGCGCTTTTTTCGCGGGTCACGGCATCGCGGACTACCGCATCGTGGAAAGCCTCGGCGCGACCGAAGGCGCACCGGCGGCAGGCACCGCGGAGTTGATTGTCGACATCACCACGACCGGCGCGACGCTCGCCGCGAACGGGCTGAAGGTGGTCGACGACGGCGTCATGCTGCGCTCGCAGGCGAACCTCGTCGCATCGACGACGGCCGAATGGAGTGTGAAGGCGCGCAAGGCCGCGCAACTCCTGCTCGACCGCATCGCGGCCGAGCGCCGCGCCCGCACCATGCGCGAAGTGCGCATGCGCTTCAAAGGCGCCGACGCGGAGATGCTCGCGGAAGCCAAGGGCCGCTTCGGCGTACAGTCGCCTTTCGGCGGGCCGACGTCGTCGGGAATGCTCACGCTCCTCTGTCCGCCCTCGACGCTGCACGAGTTCACGATCTTCCTGCGCGAGCGGGGTGCTGAAACCGTGATCGTGTCCGCGCCGGAATATGTTTTTGCGCAGGACAATCCACTGTTCGACAAGCTGATGGCGAAGCTTTCGTAAATCCTCATGGTGAGGAGCGCGAGCGAAAGCGAGCGCGTCTAGAACCATGAGTCCGGCCACCTCATCCTTCGAGACGGGCGCTACGCGCCCTCCTCAGGATGAGGTTATCGCGGCGCGCGGAAGACGAAGAATCGCGCCAGCGAGAAATTGACTACGAAACCGGCACCGATGCCGATCACCTTAGCGACGATCAGCGGCACCAGCGGCGCGGTCAGCACCAGCGCCGCCGTGTTCGCGATCAAGCCGCCGATCTGGGTGGTCGCGAAAAAAAGATAGTCCTTTAGCCGGAAGCGCTTGCCGAAGGTGAAGCGCGAGTTGAGCGCATAGGAACAGCTTACCGCGACGATCCAGGCGCAGACGTTCGCCACAATCAGATTTCCGGTCAGGAACTTCAGCGCCGCGAAGAACACGGCGGTATCGACGCCGGCATTGACGAAGCCGATCAGACCGAAGCTGAAGATCTGCTGGAGAAGTTTGCGCATGGAATCACTTGATTTCAGGCCGTTTCCTAGCACGACGCGGCCCGAACCGCGGGCGTTTTACCGCGTTTTGGCTTTACGCTAGGAAGCCGCTGCAGGAAGGGCAAAACTGACCCGGATGAGGCCGGCACGGCCAATGGACGCGAAGCAAGGCATGAAAAGGGCGGACGGGCTCACCATCGTCGTCCCGGTCTTCAACGAGGCTGCGGGGCTGGCCGCGCTTCATGCGAAGCTTATGCTGCTCGCCGGCCGGTTGCGCGACCAGCGCGGGCTAGCGACCGAGATCGTCTATGTCGACGACGGCAGCCGCGACGATACCTATGCCATTGCCCGCTCGCTGCCCGCGAAAACCGCCGACGTGCAGACGCTTTCGTTCTCCCGAAATTTCGGCAAGGAAGCGGCCCTGCTCGCAGGCCTCGATCACGCGCGCATGAGCGCGATCATGTTCATGGACGGCGACGGCCAGCATCCGCCGGAGCTTGCCGAGAAGCTCGTGGCGCTCTGGCAGGACGAGCGCTACGACGTGGTGTACACCGCGAAGGCGCATCGCGAGACCGAGCCGGCGCTGCGAAGGCTGTTCGCAAAAATTTTCTACCGCGTGCTGAATTTCAACGCGCGCCAGCAGATTCCCGAGGACGCCGGAGACTTCCGCCTGCTTTCGCCGCGCGCCGCCGATGCGCTTCGCGGAATGACGGAGCGCAACCGCTTCTTCAAGGGCATGTCGAGCTGGATCGGCTTCCGGCAGATCCGCGTGCCCTACGAACCCGCGCCGCGGGCACACGGCGCATCGAACTGGAACCTGCGCGCGCTGCTGGGTCTTTCGATCGAAGGGCTCACGTCCTTTTCCGCGGCACCGCTCCGGATCGCGGGCCTGCTCGGCATGCTGCTTTCCGCGACGGCGCTGCTGTTCGGCGCCTGGATCCTGTTCGAGACCCTGATCCTCGGCCACAGTGTGCCCGGCTATCCCTCGGTCATGGTCGGTATCATGGTGATCGGCGGCGTGCAGTTGCTCGTGCTCGGGGTCATGGGCGAATACATCGCGAAGATCCTGTCCGAGCTGAAGCGGCGGCCTTCCTATTTCGTTGCCGAAAGCGAACTGCGCGAGGCCGGCAAGGCCGAACACAGCGAGCGCCGTTCGGGAACGCCGCGCGAGGCCGCCGAGTGAAGAAGATCGTCGTCTGCGCCGACGACTACAATATCTCTCCCGGCGTATCGAAAGCGATCCGGGAGCTGATCGCACAGGGGCGGCTCAACGCTACCTCGGTGATGACGATCTTTCCGGGACTGGAAGAAGAAGCCAAAGCGCTCGCCAGCACGCCCTCTCCCAATCCGGTGCAGATCGGATTGCATCTGACGCTCTCCGGGGGATTCACGCCGCTGGTTTCGCCGCCGACTGCTACCGGCGACGGCAAGCTGCCTGATTTCAGAGCGCTTTTTTCTCCGCTCGCGCGGCTGAAGGTGAGCCGCAACGCCACCGCGCTCGAAATCGAAGCGCAGATCCTGGCCTTCGAGCGCGCCTTCAGCCGTATGCCGGATTACGTCGACGGGCATCAGCACTGTCACATCGCGCCCGCGATCCGCAAAGTCTTCGTCGAAACGGTCGCCCGGCTCGCGCCCAAGGCCTGGGTGCGCCAATGCGCGCCCGCGCAAAAGCTCGCGCTGCTTTCCGCCGACAACAAGACGCGCGTGATCGGTGCGCTCAGCTTCAGGCTCGCACGGCTCGCACGAAAAGCGGGGCTTGCCGTCAATCCGTCCTTCTCCGGCGCCTACGACTTCGCGGGGCCCGATCGTTTCGCGGACGTATTCCCGCGGTTTCTCAAGGAACTCACGGATGGCGGCGTCGCCATGGTCCACCCCGGTTTCGTCGACGACACATTGCGAGCCCGCGACATTTTGGTCGAGCGGCGCGAAGAGGAATACTTCTTGCTTTCCAGTGAGAGGTTTCACACCGCAATGAACGACGCCCGAGCCACGCTTGCCTGAGAAAGCCTCGATCCTCGAGAACGCGATCGCCAACTGGAAGACCTATTGCTGGCGCGCGCTTGGCGGCGCAATCGGCATCTATGGCATGCAGCTGCTCGCCGAGATGGGTCATTTCCCGATCGCACTCGTTCCGTTCGCGACGCCGGTCGTGAACGTGATCGGGCTGCCCGACGCGCCTCCGGGCCAGCCGCGCGCGCTGATCGGCGGGCATCTGATTTAGACCGTCACCGGGTTGTCGGTGCTGTCGATGTTCGGCTCGGGCGCAACCGCCGCCGCTCTCGCCGTCAGCCTCGCGATTGCCGCTATGCATCTGACCCGCACGATGAATCCGCCCGCGGGCATCAACCCGCTGATCATCGTGACCTCGGCGCTGCCCTGGAGCTTTCTGCTGATGCCCGTGCTCGCAGGTATAATTCTGCTCACGGCCTTCGCCTATATCTGGCATGGTATCGAGAACCGCTTCGTGGATCACGAGGGCAAGTGGCCGGCAACCTGGATCTAGGAAAAGCGAACCTCCGCGCGATCCGCGGCGATCTGGTCTATTTCACTGGCGATCCGTTTCTTGACTATCCTTCGCGCGCATTCGTCCATGAGCGCGATGGCATCGTGCTCGTCAAGAACGGACTGATCGAGGCCGCGGGACCCGCGGAGAAAATCAAACCGCTCGTTCCGGCCGGTCTGGCGATCGATCATTATCCCGGCTGCCTGATCTCGGCGGGATTCGTCGATACGCATATCCATTATGTGCAGACCGGCATGATCGGCGCGCCGGGCGGGCAACTGCTCGACTGGCTCGCGCGCTACACCTTCCCCGCCGAACAGGAATTTCAGGACAAGGGACACGCCGCAACAGCCGCAAGGATTTTCTGCGACGAGCTGATCCGGAACGGCACCACCACCGCGCTCGTGTTCTGCGCGACGTTTCCGCAATCGGTCGATGCGCTGTTCGAGGAGGCGGCAAAGCGAAATCTGCGTCTGATCGCGGGCAAGGTGCTGATGGACCGCAATGCACCGGAAGCGCTGCTCGATACGCCGCAACGAGCCTATGACGATTCCAAAGCGCTGATCGAAAAATGGCATGGCAAGGGCCGCGCGCTATACGCGATCACGCCACGTTTTGCGATCACATCGACGGCGGCGCAACTCGAGGCCGCCGGTGCGCTCTGGCGCGAGCATCCCGGCGTCTTTGTGCAGACACATATCGCGGAGAACAGGCGCGAGGTCGAGGAAATCGCTACGCTGTTTACGGGCCGCAAAGATTATTTCGACGTATATGAACACTACGGCCTTTGCGGCGAACGCGCGGTATTCGCGCATGGCGTGCATTTGCGCGAGCGTGAGCTCTGCCGCTGCTTCGAGACCGGCACGGCGCTCGCGCACTGCCCGACCTCGAACCTGTTTCTCGGCAGCGGCTTCTTCAGCATCGCCAGGGCAAAGAATCCGAAGCGTCCCGTCGAGACAGGGCTCGGCACCGATATCGGCGCGGGAACGAGCTTCTCGCTGCTCGCTACTTTGAACGAAGCCTACAAGGTCTCGAAGTTCGACGGTGCATCGCTCGACGCGATCAAAGCCTTCTATCTCGCGACGCTTGGCGGCGCGAAGGCGCTTCGGCTCGACGACAAGATCGGGTCGATCAGGCCGGGCTGTGAAGCCGATCTCGTCGTGCTCGATCCGTCTGCAACACCGCTTCTGCAGTTCCGGAACGCGCGTTCGTGCTCGATCGAAGAGACGTTATTCGTGCTGATGACGCTCGGCGACGACCGGGCGGTGAGGGCAACTTATATCGCCGGGAACCTTACGGCGGCCCCTTCAAAAAGTTCCATAAGCCCGGATTCGATTGAGGTTCAATGAGTTAGGTTGTGTGACTTGATCGCCACAACCGCACCTTATCGCCTTGCGCGACCCGGCCAGCCCTGAGCGGTATTCCCAACAGGAAGAATGAAAAGACGCGGATTTATCCGCGTCTTCTTTTTAGGTTCTGCCTGCAATTTTCCTAGAAATTCGCGCGCCGCGCGGCATGTGTCCTTCTCTTGCTTAAGCGCTGTCTAGTTCCATTTCTCCAGAAGCGAGTCCCAGGTTCTGCCGCCGAGATCCTTTGCGATCGCGGCAGCGACCGGCGTCTGGTCGATATAAATTCCCTCGCCGCCGATCTCGTGGAACGGTGCAATTGCGAGCCGAGGTCCGGGGGCCTCGTCGGTCACCGTGACTGTGATTGTCATTACCCAGACGACGAAATGATCGGCGGCACCCAAGCGCTCCGGCTCCGCGAGCAGCCGCGCGCTGAGAATTTCGGTGAACCCCGCTTCGCGATAGCGTTGCGACAGACGCTTCAGTGTCAGAATCAATTCTCCGGATTCATGCTCCCATTTTGAGGACACCAGTGCCGCGCTGACCGATGCCGCAACGCTCTTACCCAGTTCCGCTGCCAGGCGTTCACGATCGAGTTTCCCGTCCTTCGACCACGCGGCGATCGGCAGGCGGGTGGCATAGTCCTGATAGCTGAAGCCGCTCCAGCCCACGGCGAGTACGCCTTCGATCTTACGCAGCTTGACGACGATGCCTTCAGCCTTGGCGGGCGCCAGTGTGAACTGCAACACCTGCTGGTCGCTGCGCAGAGCGAAGCAATCCTGCACGAGCCCGTTCTGCGGCTGCAGGACGACCGGTTCGCCGCGCAGTGCGTTCAGCACAGCATTGACTCCGCCGCGCCGGAAGCGGACTGCGATCCACTGTGGCGATACCTTGGCGAAGTTCTCGGGATTCTCTTCGAGCACGATGTAATTGGCAGGGTCGTAGTTGTTCGGCTCGCTATGATCCGTGACGTAATCATAGGCGACGTCCGTCGTCTTGGCGGCGATCCTGATCTTTCCACTGTAAGCGTGCGCACGTTCGGTACGCCGCTTGACGAGGTCGATCTCGATCGGCGTGTTTGCGAGCTGGCTGTTGCCCTGCCCGGCGATCCTGGCGCCGTCCGCCTTCAGGGCGATCACCGCGCGGTCCCATCTGCCTTCCGGTTCCAGCTGGTAGCAGATGTCGATTTCAGCGGAGAGAATGCGCTCGCCGTCCCTCGTTTCCTTGATCACGATATTCGTATGCGTGTCCGGACCGAGGTCGAAGTACGGGATCGTGTAATAGACGTTCTGCGCGGCGGCGCTGGCCGGCAGGAGAATCAACAAGAACGCGGCAACGATCTTCCCTGCGAACTGCATGTGCTGCCTCCGGGGGCCGGAAATGCCGGAACGCTACGGTGCAGTTCCTGAACGGCGCTTGAACCGTGCCGGCCCGGGGCGCCCGAAAGAGAAAGGCGCGGATCGCTCCGCGCCCTTTCTTTCGTTCTGCAAGGACTTAGAAGTCCATACCGCCGCCCGGCATCTGCGGCGCCGGGGACTCCTTCTTTGGCAGCTCTGCGATCATAGCTTCGGTCGTGATCAGCAGGCCGGCAATCGAAGCGGCATCCTGCAACGCGGTGCGCACGACCTTGGCCGGGTCGATGATGCCGGCCCTGAACATGTCGACGTATTTCTCGTTCTGGGCGTCGAAGCCGTAGTCCGCGTTGTCCTGATCGGTGATTTTCCCGACCACGATCGAGCCTTCGACGCCGGCGTTCTCTGCGATCTGGCGAATCGGCGCCTCGAGCGCCTTCAGCACAATGTTGATGCCGGCCTGCACATCCTCGTTTTCGTTCTTCAGGCGGCCGACCGACTTCTTGGCGCGCAGCAGCGCGACACCGCCGCCCGGCACGATGCCTTCCTCGACCGCGGCACGGGTCGCATTGAGCGCGTCGTCGACGCGATCCTTGCGCTCCTTGACCTCGATTTCGGTCGCACCGCCGACGCGGATCACCGCGACCCCGCCCGCGAGCTTGGCGAGTCGCTCCTGCAGCTTCTCCTTGTCGTAGTCCGAGGTGGTCTCCTCGATCTGCTGCTTGATCTGCGCGACGCGGGCCTCGATGTCCTTCTTCTTGCCGGTGCCGTCGACGATCGTGGTCTTTTCCTTCTCGATCACGACCTTCTTGGCGCGGCCGAGCATCTGGAGCGTGACGCTTTCCAGCTTGATGCCGAGGTCTTCGGCGATCATCTGGCCGTTCGTGAGAATTGCGATGTCCTCGAGCATGGCCTTGCGGCGGTCGCCGAAGCCCGGCGCTTTCACCGCCGCAACCTTGAGGCCGCCCCTGAGCTTGTTCACGACCAGCGTCGCGAGCGCTTCGCCTTCGACTTCTTCCGCGATGATGAGCAGCGGCTTGCCGGCCTGCACCACCGCTTCGAGGACCGGCAGCATCGACTGCAGCGTCGAGAGCTTCTTCTCGAAGATGAGGATGTAGGGATCCGAAAGTTCGGCGATCATCTTGTCGGCGTTGGTGACGAAATAGGGCGAGATGTAGCCGCGGTCGAACTGCATGCCCTCGACGATGTCGACGTCGGTCTCGAGCGACTTTGCTTCCTCGACCGTGATCACCCCCTCGTTGCCGACGCGCTGCATGGCCTCGGCGATCATCGAGCCGATGTTCTCGTCGCCGTTCGAGGAGATGGTGCCGACCTGTGCGACTTCCTTGGAGGATTTGACGGCGCGGGCGCTCTTGGTGATGTCGTCGATAACCTTGCCGACCGCAAGATCGATGCCGCGCTTGAGATCCATCGGGTTCATGCCGGCGGCGACCGACTTCGCGCCTTCGCGAACGATCGCCTGTGCGAGCACAGTTGCGGTGGTGGTGCCGTCGCCGGCGAGATCGTTGGTCTTGCTCGCCACCTCGCGCACCATCTGTGCGCCCATGTTCTCGAACTTGTCCTCGAGTTCGATGTCTTTCGCGACGGTGACGCCGTCCTTGGTGATGCGCGGCGCGCCGAAGGATTTGTCGAGCACTACGTTGCGGCCCTTGGGACCGAGCGTGACCTTCACGGCGTTTGCGAGAATATCGACGCCGCGCAACATACGGTCGCGCGCATCGGTGGAGAATTTTACGTCCTTGGCGGCCATTATCCGTTTCCTTATTTCTTGGCAATGATACCCATGATGTCCGACTCCTTCATGATCAGGAGCTCTTCACCGTCGATCTTCACTTCGGTGCCGGACCATTTGCCGAAAAGGATGCGGTCGCCGACCTTCACGTCGATCGGGATGAGCTTGCCGGCTTCGTCGCGGCCGCCGGTACCGACCGCGATCACTTCGCCCTCGGACGGCTTTTCCTGCGCGGTGTCGGGAATGATGATGCCGCTTTTCGTCTTGTTGTCGGCTTCGATGCGCTTCACAACCACGCGGTCGTGCAGGGGACGGAATTTTTTCATGCTTGCTTCCTCGGGCTTCGCGCGAAAGGCGCGCAAGAAATGTCTGTGGCACTCGATACCCGCGAGTGCCAGCGACGGATGGAATAGCCCGCTGCAGCAAGCCGAGTCAAGGATCGTGCGAAAAAGCCGTTGTTCTACCAGCGCTTAGACCGCGAAAGCACGCATCGCATCGTAGAGAAGTTTCGCCGCCGCCACGAGCAGGATCACGTAGCACCAGAAAAACAGCCGCGCCTGATCGAGCCGGTCGTGGATGTACTTGCCGAGCCAGACGCCGAGCGGCACGACGGGCGCAAGCACCAGCGCCTGCGCGATGGTTGCGGGCTTTGCCAGGAGCAGCGCCGAATAAGGAACGAGTTTCACGAGATTGCCGAGGCTGAACAGCGCGACCGCAGTGCCCGCGTACACGGTCTTGTTCAGCCCACGATAGAGAAGATACGCGGTCAGTGGCGGACCGCCGGCATGCGCGACGAAGGTAGTGAAGCCCGCAGCACTTCCCGCAATCAGCGCAAGCGGCTTCGATACCGGCCGCTCCCTATGCTCCGACTTTCTGCCGCGCAGGAACCAGTCGAGCGCGAAGACCACCGTTATCAGGCCAATGCCGGCAGCGACAATACGGGGATCGACATAGACGAAGAAAACATAGCCGAGCGCGATGCCGAAAAGGAGCGCCGGCGCGAGCCAGACGATATCGGGCTTCGACCAGGTGTCCCGGCCGAACGAGCCAAACGCGAAGAAATCCATGAAGGTGACGAGCGGAGCGACGACGATCGCAGCCTCGATCGGCGACATCACGAGCGATAGCAAGGGCACGCCCAGAATCGCAAGCCCGCCGCCGAACGCCCCCTTGCCGACCGAGACAATGAAGATCGTGGTCAGGCCGACGAGATAGAACAGCGGGTCGGCGGGGATCAAACGTGCCCCGCAGGCTTGCGGGCGCGATAGGGTTCCTCGAGATATTTTTTCGTCTCGTCGTCGAACTTGATTTCGAGCGCCTTCAGCGCGTCCGGCAGATGGTGCGCTTTGGAAGCGCCGATAATCGGCGAGGTGACAACCGGGTTCGCAAGCGTCCAGGCGATCGCGACCGCCGCGCGCGATACGCCGAGCTTCTCGGCGGTGATGCGCACGCGTTCTGCGATCTCGTGATCGGTGTCGGTCGCGCCGATCGACAATAGATTGGAGTAGGTGTCGGTACGGCCGCGGACGGTCCGCTCGCCCTGCGAAGGCATCGAGCCCGCGAGGAAACCGCGTGCGATCGGCGACCACGGCGTCACAGCGATCTTCTCGGCCTTGCAGAGCGGCAACATCTCGCGCTCTTCCTCGCGGTAGATGAGGTTGTAATAGTTCTGCATCGAGACGAAGCGGGCCAGCCCCCGCTCCTTCTGCATAGTCAGCATTTTTGCGAACTGCCACGACCACATCGAGGACGCGCCGAGGTACAGCGCCTTGCCCGCCTTCACGACGTCGGAGAGCGCTTCGAGCGTCTCCTCGATCTCGGTCTCATAGTCGAAGCGATGGATGATATAGAGATCGACATAGTCCATCTTCAGGCGCTTCAGCGAAGCGTCGATCCCTTCCATGATGTGCTTGCGCGAGAGCCCCTTGAGGTTCGGCGCATCGCCCATGGCGTTGAAGACCTTGGTCGCGACCACGACTTCCTCGCGGCGGGCGGCGAATTCTTTCACCGCACGGCCGAGCACTTCCTCGCTCGCTCCCAGCGAATACATGTCCGCGGTGTCGTAGAAATTGATGCCGGCCTCGAAGGCCGCCTTGAAGAAGGGCTTTGCTTCGTCTTCGTTCATGACCCATTCGCGCCACTTCTTCGAACCGTAGGTCATGCAGCCGAAGCACAAGCGCGAGACTTTCATCCCGGTCGCGCCGAAACGCACATATTGCATGGAGGGAGTTCCCTATTTCACGTCGAGCATGGTCGACGGCAACCATAGCGCAAGTTGCGGGAAGAGCGCGAGCAGCACGACCGCCACGCACATCAGGACGAACAGCGGGAACGCATAGGCGCCGACCGCGAAGATCGAGCGCCCGGTCATGCCTTGCAAAACGAAAAGATTGAAACCCACCGGCGGCGTGATCTGCGCCATCTCGACCACGAGCACGATGTATATGCCGAACCAGATCAGGTCGAAGCCTGCGGCGGTCACGAGCGGCATGATGACGGAAGTCGTGAGCACCACCATCGAGATCCCGTCGAGAAAACAGCCGAGCAAGATGAAGAAGATCGTGAGCGCGATCAGGAGCTGCCACTGCGACAGACCGAGCGTGGTAATCCATTCGGCGAGCGCGCGCGGGATGCCGGTGAAGCCCATCGCGGTAGTGAGGAACGCGGCGCCGGCAAGGATCGCCGCGATCATGCAGGAGGTGACCGCTCCCGCCATAAGCGCGCCGAAAAAGGTTTCCCGGCTCAGCTGACTGGTCCACCAAGAAAGCAGCAGCGACAGCGCAACGCCGACCACCGCGGCTTCGGTGGCAGAGGCGAGCCCGCCATAGATCGAACCAATCACGCCTAAAATCAGCAGGAAGATCGGAATGAGACGGCGCGTAGCGCCCATCCGTTCGCGCCAGGGAATCCGCGGTTCCGACGCCGGCATCCGGCTGCTGTTCAAGATCGCCCAGACGGCGACGAAACCCATAAACAGAAGTGCGAGAATCATTCCGGGAATGACGCCGGCAATGAAGAGACGCGCAATGGACTGGTCGGTCGCGGCGCCGTAGACGATCAGAATGATCGACGGCGGAATGAGCAGGCCGAGCGTGCCGGAGCCCGCGAGCGTGCCGATCGCCATGCGGTCGTCATAGCCGCGCTTCTTTAACTCCGGGAGCGAGATGCGGCCGATGGTGGCGCAGGTCGCTGCCGACGAACCGGAGACCGCCGCAAAGACCGCGCAACTTACGACGTTCACATGCAGCAGCCTTCCGGGCAGCCGTTGCACCCAGGGCGACAGGCCAGCAAAGAGGTCCTCCGCGAGCTTGGTGCGGAACAGGATTTCGCCCATCCAGATAAACATGGGCAGCGCGATCAGGTCCCAGCCGTTCAGCGATTGCCAGAGCGAGGTCGAAAGCGAAGCGCCGGCCGGCGCCGCCGAAAGAATCTTCATTGCAACGAAACCGATCGCACCGAGCGCGAGCGCAATCCAGACGCCGGAGCCGAGCACGATGAACAAGAGCAGGACCAGAAACACGGTCCATTCGACGAAACCCATCGCCTACTCCTGCCCCTGCGTCAGCGAGCTCTCGGCCTTGATGAAGGATGGCGATCCCTTGCGCAGGGTCTCCACGAGCTCGTCGAGCAACGCGACGCAGAGCGTGACCAGGCCCAGCGTCATCGCGCTTTGCGGAATCCAGTACTTGATCGGAAGCAGGCCTGAGGAGACGTCGCCGAACTTCCACGAGAAATAGGCAAGCTGGCCGAGCGACCAGGCGGCATAAACGGCGACGGCAAATCCCGCCACCAGCGCCCAGATCTCGAACATGCGGCGGACCCGGGAAGGCACAGCGCCAAGCAGCATGGTCACGCGGATATGCGCGCCACGCTTGAGCGTGGCACCGAGCGCAAGAAAGCTCGCGGCGCCGAACAGATAGCCGCCGATTTCGGCAAGCGACGGGATGAGAAAGCCGTAAGGCGGATAGCCGGAAAGTCTCAGCGCCGTATCGAAGATCTGACCGCAAATCTGCGCCCCGACCAGAACGAAAATAAGCACAAGACACGCCGCAGCGAGCGCCAGCGTGAAGGTATAGAGGCCGTCGAGCAGTTTGCGCATGGATTGAAGAGAAACGGCCCGCTCTATTGAAGCGGGCCGCCGTCTCGTTTACTTGCGGAACGCGTCGAGGATAGTTTTGCCATCCGCGCCGGCGGTCTTTTCCCACTCCGCGGTCATGATCTTGCCGATCTCGGCGAAGCCCTTCTTCAGCGCGTCGGAGGGCTGCACGATCGTAACCTTGTTGTCAGCGAGGACCTTGATCTTCGCATCGGTCTCGGCTTCGGACGCCTTCCAGCCGCGATCTTCCGCTTCCTTCGCGGCGGCGAGCACGGCCGCTTTCACATCGGCTGGCAGCGCGTCGAATGCGGACTTCTGCACGATCACGACGTTGCGCGGCAGCCAGGCCTGCGTGTGATGGAAGTGCGAGAGATAGTCCCACGCCTTGGTGTCCGCGCCGGTCGAGGGCGACGTGATCATGGATTCCACGCGGTTGGTCGCAAACGCAGTCGGAATGTCCGGCACCTCGATCTGGGTCGGGATCGCGCCCGCGAGCTGAGCAATGCGCTGGGTCGCGACATTGTAAGTGCGGAATTTCAGGCCCTTCAGATCGTCAATGCTTTTGATCTCCTTCTTGGCGTAGATGCCCTGCGGCGGCCATGGCACGGAGAACAACAGCATAAGCCCTTCTTCGGCCAGCTTCTTCTCCAGAAGCGGCTTCTGCGCGGCGTAGAGCTTGCGCGCGTCGGCGTAGCTGGTCGCAAGAAACGGCACCGAGTCGACGCCGTAGATAGGGCTTTCGTTCTGGTGGTTCGATATCAGCACTTCGCCGATCGGCGCAACGCCGCGGCGGATCGAGGACTTGATTTCCGGATGCTTGATCAGCGAGCCGTTCGAGTGAACGGTGATGGTAAGCTTGCCGCCGGTTGCCTTGGCGACGTCCTGCGTGAACTGCACGATGTTCCGGGTGTGGAAGTTGCCGTCGCCATAGGGCGTCGGCATGTCCCATTTCGTTTGCGCGGAGGCAGCGGTTACGGCGAAAGCCGAGACCGCAACGCCCGCAAGAAGTGCGGTAATCTGTTTCATTGACTCTCTCCCTTCGAGGGTTTGGCGGTTGCCGTCCCTCTTTGCTTGACGACAGGCTAGCAGCCTGGGCGAAGCGCTTAAAGCTCTCCCGGCTACAGACTTGCTGCGGCGCGTGCGGCCTGATCGTAATGGCCGGACAGCGCACGCATCAGCCCGGCAATTTCGGATAAGCGCTTCTCGTCGGCACCTGTAGCCTTCACCGGTGCGACCAGGAGCGCTTCGCGAATTCTTCCGTATCTCTTCACAATCGCCTCGCCCTTGGGCGAGAGCGAAACCGTCTTCTCGCTGCCCTTGCGGCCTGAAGTCAGCAAACCCGCGCCTTCGAGCTTCTTCACCGCATAGGTGACGAGATGCGTATCCTCGATGGAAAGCACGAGGCAGATATCGGCGAGCCGCTTCGGGCGGTTGCGGTGCGCAACCGCATGCAGCACCAGCACTTCCATCGGGTTCACGTCAGGCAGGCCGGCGGCTGCGACGCAGCGCACCATCCAGCGCTCGAAGGCGTGACCGAGCAGGATAAGGCCGAATTCGAGTTCGGAAAGCGAAGGCATGGCTCCCGCCGCGAGATGCGCGGACGAAACGATCGGACCGAGCGAGGCATCCGCCTTGCCCGTATTCACCGCCGCCAGCCGCGCCGTTTTTGGCATTCGCCTTCCCTGCGAAAAAATGCCGATAATGCGAGCCTAACTGCAACAAATAATTTGTCAATAAATCGTCGGCGATTTATTTGTAGGCGACGGAGAGCGGCGATGGCGAAAAGACCTGCATCGAAGGCCTGGGATTTTTGGATCGATCGCGGCGGCACCTTCACCGACGTCGTAGCGCGCCCGCCAAGCGGAGAGCTGATCGCGAAGAAGCTGCTTTCGGAATCCCCCGCCTATCCGGATGCTGCGGTGCAAGGCATTCGCGAATGTCTCGGTCTCCAGAAAGGCGCGCCGATCCCGCCCGGCATGATCGGCGCCGTGAAAATGGGCACGACGGTCGCGACCAATGCACTCCTGGAGCGCAAGGGCGACCGCACGCTTCTCCTGATCACCAAAGGTTTTCGCGACGCGCTGAAGATCGGCTACCAGGCGCGGCCGAAAATCTTCGCCAAGGAAATCATCAAGCCCGAGATGCTCTACGAGCGGGTGACCGAAGTTTCCGAGCGAATCCTCGCCGACGGCACGGTCGAGCAAAAACCGGACGAGAAAGAAATCCGCGCGGCGCTGGAAGCGGCACGGCGCGACGGAATCAAAGCGGTCGCGATCGTGTTCATGCACGCCTATCGTTTTCCGGCGCACGAACAGCTGGCTGCGAAGATCGCTCGCGACATGGGGTTTGCGCAGGTATCTGTGAGCCACGAGGTTTCGCCCCTTATCAAGCTCGTCGGCCGCGGCGACACCACGGTGGTCGATGCCTATCTCTCGCCGATCCTCGCGCGCTATGTCGCGCGGGTGAGCAAGGAGCTGGATGCGAAGAATTCCGGCGCGCGGCTGATGTTTATGATGTCGTCGGGCGGGCTTACTGCCGCCGATCTCTTTCAGGGCAAGGACGCGATTCTGTCCGGCCCTGCCGGCGGCGTGGTCGGCATGGCGCAAACCGGCGAAAGCGCGGGTTTCAAGCGGCTGATCGGCTTCGACATGGGCGGCACATCCACCGACGTCTCCCATTTCGACGGCGAGTACGAACGCGCATTCGAGACCGAAGTCGCCGGCGTGCGCATGCGTGCGCCGATGATGCAGATCCATACAGTCGCGGCCGGCGGCGGCTCGATCCTGCATTTCGACGGCTCGCGCTTCCGCGTCGGCCCCGACTCCGCAGGCGCCGATCCCGGTCCGATGTGTTACCGCCGCAACGGACCGCTCGCCGTCACCGACGCCAACGTCATGGTCGGCAAGCTGATCCCCGATTTCTTCCCGAAGATTTTCGGCAAGACCAACGACCAGCCGATCGATGCGGAAGCCGTGCGTGCGGCGTTCGTGAAACTCGCAAAGGAAGTCGGCGGCGGCAAGACGCCGGAGGAGATCGCCGACGGCTTCATCACTATCGCAGTCGAGAACATGGCGAACGCGATCAAGAAGATTTCGGTCGCGCGCGGCTACGACGTCACGCGCTATGCGCTGAATTGCTTCGGCGGCGCCGGCGGGCAGCACGCCTGCCTCGTCGCAGACAGCCTCGGGATGAAGAGCGTGATCGTCCATCCGCTCTCCGGCCTGCTCTCGGCCTACGGCATGGGACTTGCCGACATCCGCGCGACCCGTACGCAGGCGCTGGAAGAATCTCTCAGCGCCAAGGCGCTCGCCGCGGTGAACAGGATCGGCAAAAGACTTGGAGACGAGGTAAAGCGCGAGGTCGCCTCGCAAGGGGTTGCAGCTTCGCAGATCAAGGTGATCGTTCGCGCGCACCTTCGTTACGCGGGCACCGATACACCGCTTGAAGTTGTCGCCGGATCCATCAAGAAAATGCAGCGTGATTTCGAGGCAGCACACAAGGCCCGCTTCGGCTTCATGGACCGCGACAAGGAAATCGTGGTGGAGGCGGTTTCCGTCGAGGCGATCGGCGGCGGCGCGAAGTTTTCGGAACGCACAACAAAAACTTCGAGATCTAAGCTCCCTGCCCCACGCCGCAGGACCAAGTTCTTTTCGCGCGGAAAGTTCCGCGCGGCTGGCGTTTACACGCGCGATCAGCTCAGCCCGGGCCACACGATCAACGGTCCCGCGCTACTGATCGAGCCAAACCAGACCATCGTGATCGAGGACGGCTGGGCTGCGAGGCTGACGGCGAAAGATCACATCGTGCTGACGCGCATCAAGGCATTGGCGCGCAAGCACGCGATCGGCACCAAGGCCGATCCGGTGCTCCTGGAGGTCTTCAATAATCTCTTTATGTCGATCGCCGAGCAGATGGGTGTCACGCTGCAGAACACCGCCTACTCCGTGAACATCAAGGAGCGGCTCGACTTCTCCTGCGCGGTATTCGATGCGAGCGGCTCTCTTGTGGCCAACGCACCGCACATGCCGGTGCATCTGGGCTCCATGGACCGCTCGGTCGAGACCGTGATCCGCGCCAACAAGGGCAAGATCAGACCGGGCGACGTCTATGCGCTGAACGCGCCCTATAACGGCGGCACGCATCTGCCGGACATCACGGTCTGTACGCCGGTGTTCGACACGAAGGGCAAGAACATTCTGTTCTGGGTGGCATCGCGCGGCCATCACGCCGATGTCGGCGGTGTCGCACCCGGCTCGATGTCGCCGCTCGCCACCCACATCGACGAGGAAGGCGTCTATATCGACAATTTCAAGCTCGTCGACCGCGGCCGCTTCCGCGAAAAGGAGCTTTACGCGCTTCTGGAGGGCGCCAAGTATCCGGCGCGCAATCCGCTGCAGAACGTGAACGATCTGAAGGCGCAGATCGCCGCCAACGAAAAAGGCGTGCGCGAATTGCGCAAGATGATCGCTCTGTTCGGGATGCCGGTCGTGAAGGCTTACATGGGACACGTGCAGGACAACGCCGCGGAATCCGTGCGGCGCGTGCTCGACCGGCTGCACGATTCCGAGTTCTCCTACGAGATGGACCAGGGCACCTTCATCAAGGTGAAGATTTCGGTCGACAAGAAGAAGCGCGAGGCGACGGTCGACTTCACCGGCACCAGCCCGCAGCAGAACACAAACTTCAACGCGCCAGCACCCGTGACGCGTGCGGCGGTGCTCTATGTCTTTCGCGTGATGGTGGACGACGAGATTCCGATGAACGCGGGCTGCCTCAGGCCGATCAACATCGTCGTGCCCGAGAAATCGATGCTCTCGCCGGAATATCCTGCGGCGGTGGTCGCGGGCAACGTCGAGACAAGCCAAGCGGTGACGAACTGCCTGTTCGGCGCCCTCGGCGCGCTGTCCTGCGCGCAGGGCACGATGAACAACCTAACCTACGGCAATGAGCAGTATCAGTATTACGAGACGATCTGCTCCGGTTCGCCCGCGGGACCGGGCTTTAACGGCACCGACGCCGTGCATACGCACATGACGAATACGCGGCTCACCGATCCCGAGGTGCTGGAGTTTCGTTTTCCGGTGGTGCTCGAAGACTTCCACATCCGGAAAGACTCGGGCGGACGCGGCAAATGGAAAGCGGGCGACGGCATCTATCGCCGCGTGCGCTTCCGCGAGAAAATGGACTGCGCCATTCTTTCCGGGCACCGCCGGGTGCCGCCGTTCGGGCTTGCGGGCGGCGAGCCGGGCCATGTCGGCGAAAACCGGGTGCGGCGCCTGAACGGCCAAGAGGAAAAGCTGAAAGGCTGCGACCAGACCGTGCTGGAAGCGGGCGAAGCGGTGATCATTGTGACGCCGACCGCCGGAGGATATGGTCGCGCCTGACGGTTTTGCGCTGGGGGCGGCGCATGAATGCAACTGCGGTTTCTCCGGAACTCCTGCGGCGGATCGAAGCCGCGGAGCACGAAGCCTGGCTCGACATGGATCGTGCCGCGCCGCCGGATGTTCGCGAGGCACTCGGCATGGAATGTCTTGCGACGGGAGATGGCGCGACCTTCGCGCTCGCCAGGATCGATCATATCCAGTTCAACCGGATTGCGGGACTGGGATTAGCCGGAAAGGTTACGGGCGAAGCACTCGACAAGGGCATCGCGGTGTTCGACCGGCTGAGGCTCAAGAACTGGATCGTCCACGTCACGCCAATGAGCCGCAATCTCGCGAAGCTCTGTGCCGCGCGCGGTCTCCTTCCGCACCGGCGAACCTGGGCGAAATTCGTCCGCGATGCGTCGCCGCCTATGCGGGTGGAAACCGGCCTCGAAATTCGCGAGATCGGCCCGGAACACGGCGAGGCCTTCGGGCAAACCGCTGTCAGCGGATTCGGCATGCCGCCGCTTGTCGGCAAGTGGCTGACGGCCGTCGCCGGACGCGCGAACTGGCATTGCTTTCTTGCCTTCGACGGCGAAACGCCGGCCGGTGCGGGTGCGCTCTACGTGCATAATCGCGTCGGCTGGATCGGGATTGCCGCGACGCTAGAGAGCTATCGCGGACGCAGGGTGCAGCAGGCGATCCTTTCGGCGCGCATTGCGAAAGGCATCGAGCGTGGCTGCGAATACTTCACGACGGAAACCGGTATCCCGCATGAAGGCGAAGCAGGGCCGTCTTTCAAGAATATACAACGCGCCGGATTGAAGATCGCCTACGAGCGGCCGAACCTCACGCGCGCCTAATCCTCGCCCGGAATCGCCTTCGGCGCGTCCTTCTTCGTCGGCGGAACGTCCTTGTAGTATTTCCGCTGCGGGATCGAGCCTGTGAGAATTTCGTCGGCGTTCTTTTTTGCGCCGACGCGCGCGGGCGGCACAAGGCGGTTTGGATTGTAAGGCTCCGGGGAGGGACGGTAGTTCGGATCCGGCTGCGGGCCTTGCTGCCAGCGCATCTGCGGCTGTTGCTGCGGGTAAGGCTGGGAATATTGCGGCTGGTTCGGCGACGGAGCGCTCGGCGCCTGCATATATTGAGGCTGTTGCTGCGGGCTGATTGCAAGCGGCTGCTGGTTCGGTTGCGGGTTCGGCTGCTGCCGAGCCTGCTGCGGCGCAGGCGGATAGGCCTGATCGGGCGGCAGCGGCTGCTGCTTGGCGCGCGGGACAAAGCGCTGCGGCGGCACGTCGCTGTTTTCGTAGAGACTTTGCTGCCGCTGCTGTGGCTGTTCCTGCGGCCGCTCGACGCGCGCGACCGGGAAACGCTCGTAGTGCTTCTGCTGCTTCTGCACCATCGGCACCGGTCCCGGATCGTTCGGATAGCGGCGCGGCGGCGAGATCAATTGCGGCGTCGGACGGCACACGACGGAATTCCTGCGCGCGAGATCGAAATGAAAGTGATCGTGGTGGGCGGCGTCGTAGCCGGGGCCGAGTACGGTCGTGAACACCTCGCAGCCGCCGGCGTGAATCTGGCGCAGGAAGCCGCGCTCCTCGGGCGAACCGTTCCAGCCGTGCTTCACGGTCACGATGCGGCCGCTGGCAAACGTGAAACCCGCGACGTCGAGCGCGTTGCCGAAGCCGTGTTCCGACATGTTGCCCGATCCGCCGATGCGGCGGCAGGAATAGGACGATAGCTGGCGCACTTCGACGATCTGCTCGCCGAACCAGGCCTGCGCAGCAGGCTGCGCGATCTCTTCGACCCAGCGATTGAAGGCGACCGTCATCGGGCAGCCGAGCGTCGCCTGCGGCTTTATCGTGACCTGCCCCTCGGAGGCCGCGAGCACCTTGAGGGGATGATTCATCCCGCAGGAATAGTTGCCGTTGATTTCGGCGACCGGCTCGACGAAGGCACTCGCCTGCACGAGCCGCTGGGAGATGCATTGCTCCTCGGCCTGCGCACGCCAAGGCGCGCGCTCCTCATAATTGATAGCGCGGCAGCCAAACAGCCCCAAAGCGACGAGCGGGGCGACGAGATACAAACGTCCGCGCGCCATGCGCCGGAAAATGGGGCGGTGACCGTTTAGAGGGAGTTAATTACCCTTTGCCCAGCTTTCGGGGGGAAGGTGGCGAGCATCGAAGATGCGAGCCGGATGAGGGGCTTTGCTCCGCCCCTCATCCGATTGCTCGCTTTGCTCGCAATCAGCCTCTCCCCGTGAACGGGGAGAGGGAATAAGCGGTATGAATTTTCAAACGTTGCCTGCTCTTAACGGACGCGGCAAAAAGACGGCGAATGTCCCTCGCTTCCTCCTGGCTTACAAAGCTGCGCGGCCCGCATCGCGCGGTGCCGGTCTTCGGGATCACCATGATCCTGACCTGGGGGACGCTGTTCTATTCCGCAGCACTCCTGCTTCCTCTGCTCGCGCAGGCACACGGCTGGCCTATCGCGCTCGTGATGAGCGGCATTTCGGTCGGGCTGCTCGCAGGCGGGCTTGCCTCGCCCAGGATCGGCAAGGCTATCGACCGGCACGGCGGACATTATGTGATGGCCGCAGGCTCGCTCCTGGGCGCCGCCTCGCTCGCCGCCTTGCCCTTAGCGACGAATGCGATCGCCTATTTCGCGATCTGGGCCGCGCTCGGCGTTTCGATGGCGGCCAATCTCTACGACCCCGCCTTCGCCACGCTGACGCGCATCTTCGGCGCGGACGCACGAAAGCAGATCACGCTGCTCACGCTGATGGGCGGTTTCGCCTCGACCGTGAGCTGGCCGGCCACGCATCTTCTGCTCACCGTCACCGACTGGCGCGGCACCTATTTCATCTATGCCGCCGTGATGGCGCTCGTCGTGGCGCCGCTCCACGCCTTCGCGGTGCCGCGCTCGAAGGCAAAGGCCCCCGCCCCGGCCGAAGGCGCGAAGGTGCCCGCGGTGCTTGCCGCAAAAGGCCTCGTGTTCGTTCTGGTCGCCTGTGCGTTCGCGACCTTCATGTTCGCGCAATCGGGGATGCTTACGCACATGCTCCTGATCTACGAGCGCATGGGGGTCGACCGCGGCACGGCCGTGTTCATCGGCGCGCTGTTCGGTCCGGCACAGGTTTTCGCGCGAATCTGCGAGTTGGCGCTCGCGCGCCATACGCACCCCCTCAGTGTCGCGCGCTTTTCGGCCGCGCTTCTGATCGCAGGCTTCGGGGTCTTCGCGGTCTTCGGCATCGGCGCGGTCACTGCCGGCGTATTCGTCGTCATGTTCGGGGCCGCGAACGGTCTGATGACGATTGCGCGCGGCACGCTGCCGCTCGCGCTGTTCGGACCGCAAGGCTACGGGTATCTGGTCGGCCGCCTCGCCGCGCCAGCGCTTGCCGTGCAGGCGGCGGCACCGATCGCGATGGCACTCGTGATCGAGCGCGTCTCCGATCCGGCCGCGCTCGCGCTCACAGCGGGCTTTATTGCGGTGGCGCTTGCGTGCTTCTTGAGCATCCGGCGGCCGGTTTGACGGACGCGTTGGTTAAACATTCCGAAACCATGATCCTAAAGCCGGCGGAAACCATGATCGGAAGGACCGCGTGCGAACGCGCGGCGTGACGGGCTTGAGCCTTCGCAAGTTTACCAATCGGTTGGGATGACAAATTACTAACGGAACAGACGCGGGAGCGTTCTTCCCGCGCTTGTTGTCCGGCGTTTTAGTTGCGAGTACGTCGATGCGTAAAATTGCTTCCGCTTTTGCGGCGGTCTTGTTCGCGGCCCCCGCCGCCGCACAGAATGTGCAGGCTCCCGCGCATGAGCCCATGACGCTAGCGCAGTTGCAGGGCCCGTCGGTCATCCGTGCACCGCGTTATATCGAAGAGCCGAACGAAGAACGCCAGCCGCGCAACCGAAACGCGCGCAAACAGACAAAAAATCAGCGGTGGGATGCCGAGGTGGCACCGCCGCACCACCTGCAACGGCAGCCCGTCGCGCAGTATCGGCAGCCCGCCGCGCAGCCCCAGGCACAGCCGGTGCAGTATTATGCGCCGCAGCAGCCGGCGAATCTCGGCGGCGGCTTCATCGAATTTCTGATCACCGGCAGAAGCGGCCCGGCGGTCCGGCAGGAACAGCCACAGGGCTATTATCACCCGCCGCAACAGCAGCAATATTATCAGCCGCAACCGCAGAGCTATTATCAGCGGCAGGCGCCGATCCGTCAGCAGCCGATGAACGTCGCCCGCACCGACCCGCAAGAGAGGCCGCAACATCCGTCGTTCGACCCGCGCTTCGAGCGCACCGATGTCGAATACAAGACCGAGCATCCGGTCGGATCGATCATCATCGATACGCGCACACGCTATCTCTATCTCGTACAGCCGAACGGGCGCGCGATCCGCTATGGCGTCGGCGTCGGCCGTCCCGGATTCGAGTGGAAGGGCGTGAAGACGGTTTCCGCGAAGAAAGAATGGCCGGACTGGCGCCCGCCGGAAGAAATGCGCAAACGCCAGCCCTATCTGCCGGAATTCATGCCCGGCGGTCCGAACAATCCGCTCGGCGCGCGCGCTCTCTATCTCGGTTCGTCGCTCTACCGCATCCACGGCTCCAACGAGCCGCACACTATCGGCAGCGCGGTTTCCTCCGGCTGCTTCCGTATGCGCAACCAGGATGTGATCGACCTCTACAATCGCGTCAAAGTCGGTGCACGGGTCGTGGTTCTCTAGAGATTACCGTAGCGTCGCGAAGGCTTCGCCGCGCGGCAAAAGAAACGGGCCGCTGCAAAACAGCGGCCCGTTTTCGTTTCAAACTCGTCATGCCCGGCACTCGGGTCCGGCTTCGCCGGCCCGAGCACAAGCCTTGTGCCGGGCATCCACGCTTTAATGCGCTTCGATGAAGTAAAGACGTGGATGGCCGGGACAAGTGTTCAGCCCGGCCATGACGAGACCGCCTACACCGCCGTGATCAGCTTGTAGGCCGGGATCGTGAGGAATTCCGCGAATTCATGCGCAAGCGACATGTCGCGGAAAAGTTCGATTGCTTCTTTGAAGCGGCCCTTATCGTAAACCGAAGGCCCGATCGCCTCGCGTACTTTCGCCATCTCGTCCTTGAGCACAGACTCGAAAAGTTCCGGCGTCACCTCACGGCCGTCAGCGAGCCTGGCGCGATGATAGAGCCATTGCCAGACCTGCGCGCGGCTGATCTCGGCAGTCGCCGCGTCTTCCATCAGATTGTAGAGCGGCACCGCGCCGCGTCCGCGCAGCCAGGCCTCGATGTACTGGATGCCGACACGAATATTCTGGCGTAGCCCCTCTTCGGTGCGCTCGCCCGAATGCATCTCGAGCATCTGGTCGCGCGTTACCTGCACATCGCGGCGCAATTTATCGAGCTGGTTCGGCGTCTTCATCAGGCGGTTGAAAACCTCGGCAGCGATCGGCACGAGATCCGGATGCGCGACCCAGGTGCCGTCGTGACCGTCACCGGCCTCGCGCTCTTTGTCCTGACGGACCTTCGTGAACGCGGCTTCGTTCTTAACCGCGTCGCCCTTAACCGGAATCTGCGCGGCCATGCCGCCCATCGCAAATGCGCCGCGTCGATGGCAGGTGCGGATGAGAAGCAGCGAATAGGCGCGCAGGAAGGCGCGGTCCATGGTCATCAAGCCACGATCGGGCGTAAGAAAGCGCTTGTTCTTGCCGAGACGCTTGATGAAAGAGAAGATGTAGTCCCAGCGGCCGCAGTTGAGGCCCGCGACGTGCTCGCGCAGCTCGTAGAGAATCTCGTCCATCTCGAAGGCGGCAGGCAGCGTCTCGATCAGCACCGTCGCCTTGATGGTGCCCTTCGGCATCCTGAACTTGCGCTGCGAGAAGACGAAGACGTCGTTCCAGAGCTTCGCTTCCTGGTGGCTTTCGATCTTCGGCAGATAAAAATAAGGACCCGATCCGGCCGCACGGGCCTTCTGCGCGCAGTGGACAAAATAAAGCGCGAAATCGAACAGCGCGCCGGAAACCGGCTTGCCACCTACCGTCACGTGCTCTTCCATGAGATGCCAGCCGCGCGGCCGCACCACGAGCGTCGCAAGCTTGGTGCCGAGCCTGTATTCCTTCCGGGTGACGGGATCGGTGAAATCGATCTTGTTGTCCCAGCGGTCCTTCAGGTTGATCTGGCCTTCGATCAGATTGTCCCAGCTCGGCGAGCAGGCGTCTTCGAAGTCGGCCATATAGACTTCCGCGCCGGAATTGAGCGCATTCACGACCATCTTGCGGTCCACCGGACCGGTGATCTCGACACGGCGGTCCAGCAGATCCTTCGGCAGCTTGCCGATCTTCCAGTCGCTTTCGCGAATCTTGCGCGTCTCGTTCAGGAAGTCGGGCAGTTCGCCCTTGTCGAAGCGCGACTGGCGTTTCAGGCGCGCATCCATCAGGCCGGCACGGCGCTTCTCGAACCGCTTGTGAAGTTCAGCGACGAAGGCGAGCGCCTCTTTGGTGAGAATTTCGTCGTAGCGGGGGCCGCGGGGACCGCGGATCGAAGCGCCGCCGAGGCGGACCGAGCCGGATTTCGCGGCCGCTTTATTCTTCGCAGGCGCCTTCGTCCCGGCGCGGGCGGCTGATTTCATGGCCGACCGCTTCGCGGCCTTTCCGGCCGGCTTTGGCTTCTTCTTCACCGCGCGGGCCGGTTTCGCCTTAGGCTTTCCCTTGGCCTTACGCTTCGACTTCTTAGCGGAGGCCATCGGCCTTCTCCCCTGGATTAAAAGTGGCCGCGTTATGCCACAAACCCTCCGGGGGATTCCAGCCGTCTAAAGTCGCCGGTTTGGGGCCGCCGGTGGCCCAATCGAGCAATTCCACCGTATGGACGATCGGCCACTCGAGCGCCGAGCCGATCTGGACCATGCAGCCGACGTTGCCGGTCGCGATTAACCCCGCCCCGGTCGCGCGGACATTCGCGACTTTGCGCTCCCGCAGGCGCGACGCGATCTCCGGCTGGAGCATGTTGTAGGTGCCGGCCGAGCCGCAGCACAAATGCCCCTCCGGAACGTCGCGGACATCGAAGCCTGCACCAGCGAGGAGTTTCTTCGGCGCCAGCGTGATCTTCTGGCCGTGCTGCATGGAGCAGGCCGAATGATAGGCAAGCGGCAGCCTGACCGGGTTCGCGGTTCTCAGTTCGAGCGTCGAAAGATATTCGGTGATATCGCGGGCGAGTGTGGCGACCCTCGCGGCCTTTTCAGCGTAAGCCTTGTCGGTGCGGAGCATGAAGCCGTAGTCCTTCACAGTGGTGCCGCAGCCGGAAGCCGTGATCAGGATGGCGTCGAGCCCGCTGTTCTCGATCTCGCGGGTCCAGACATCCACGTTGTTCTTCACGAAGTCATGCGCTTCCCGCTCGCGGCCCATGTGGTGCGAAAGCGAGCCGCAGCAGGCCTCGCCCTCCGGAAGCACGACTTCGACGCCATGGCGGGTGAGCAGGCGGATCGTGGCTTCGCGGATCGAGGGTTTGACCACCTGATCGACGCAGCCGGACATCAGCGCCACGCGGCCCTTCTTCGGGCCGAACGGCGGATGCACGCGCACGAGACCGGGGCTCGCTTTCGGGAGCGCGCTGGGGCTCAGCGAAAGCATCGCTGCAATCCGCTTCATGCCAAACGCTTTCGCGGCCGGCGCCATCCAGCGCGTTAACAAAGAGAGCCGGATCATCGCGCGGAAGCGCGCGGGATAGGGCATGACGAGCCGCAGGAGCGTGCGGGAGAATTTGTCGGAGAGCGGGCGGCGGTAGGTCTTCTCGATGTGGTTCCGCGCGTGATCGACGAGATGCATGTAGTGCACGCCCGAAGGACACGTCGTCATGCAGGCGAGGCAGGAAAGGCAGCGGTCGATGTGCTTGACGTCTTCCGCGGCAGCGGCACGGCCCTGCTCCAGCATCTCCTTGATCAGATAGATGCGGCCGCGCGGGCTATCGAGTTCGTCGCCGAGCAAGACGTAAGTCGGACAGGTCGCGGTGCAGAAACCGCAATGCACGCAGGCGCGCAGAATCCTGTCCGCCTCCGCGACATTCGGGTCGGCAAGCTGCGCGAGGGAGAAATGCGTTTGCATGGCTGCGTTCTCAATTCTCCGCGTAAATGCGTCCCGGATTGAGCACGCCGTTCGGGTCGAAGCTCGCCTTCAGACGCTGCGACAACGCGGCGTGCACCGGATCGAGCGGCTCGAACACTTCCGCGGAAGCGCGCGCAGAAGCGGACGCGCGAACCAAGGTCGCGTGGCCGCGGCCCGCGAGCGCGGTGCGCACGGCGCCTTCCTGCGGCTTGTCGTCCGGCATTTCCAGCCACAGCAGGCCGCCCGCCCAATCATAATAATAATGCGCGCCGGCGGCGGCGTTGATGCCGGCGGCGATACCGGGCGCAAGCGAAGGCGTGGTCGAAATTTTCCACACCGGACGCCCGGTGCGATCGGCAAACGGCACGACGTCGCGGATGTTCTTCCAGAATCCTATGCTTTTGGCCGCATCGAGGCTGCCCAGTTCGCCGAACGGCCGAAGCAATTCCTCCAGCTTCATTTTGCGGTAGGCCACCGACTGCGCGATGCCCTCCAGACGCAGCGCGGTCACGGCCTTACCGGGCGAGTTCAGCTCCGGGATATTGTCCGCCGGCCATTGCGGCAGGTGCGCGGCCGCCGAAACTTCACAGCTTGACCCCATCGCAATCGCCATCGCTTCGTTCGCGCGAATGTCGGTAAGACCGAAAACAAACACGGTCGCGCTGTCTTCGGCGCGCGGCAGAACTTTCAACGTCACGTCGGTCATCGCAGCCAACGTGCCCCAGGAACCCGCGAGCAACCGCGGCAAGTCGTAGCCGGTGACGTTCTTCACCACGCGGCCGCCGGCCTTGAAGATTTCGCCGCGGCCCGAGACGGCGGAGACGCCGAGCATGAAATCGCGCGCGGCTCCCGCTTTGATTCTACGCGGGCCGGAAAGCCCGGCTGCGACCGCGCCGCCGATGGTGCCCTCGCCGCGCGACCTGTTCAGCAATGGACCGTAGTCCATCGGCTCGAAGGCGAGTTCCTGCTTCTTTTCTTCCAGCGCTTTCTCGATTTCGGAGACCGGAGTCGCCGCGCGCGCGGACAGCACCAGTTCTTCGGGCTCATATAAGGTGATGCCGGAAAGCGCGGAGAGATCGAGCGTGGCGTCGGTCTGGGTTGCGCGGCCGAGTTCGCGCTTGGAGCCGCGGCCCACGAGTTCAAGGCGTTTTGCGCCCGCCGCAGCCGACGTGATCGCTTCGGCGACGTCAGCGGCGTCGCTGGGTTTGATTGCGTCCTGCATCAGAAGCGCGGCAGATCGGGAAACGCGGTCTTGCCGCCGTGAACGTGCATGCGGCCCATCTCGGCGCAGCGGTGCAGTTCGGGAAATACCTTCCCCGGATTCAAAAGCCCCTTGTCGTCGAAGGCGCATTTGACGCGAAGCTGCTGGTCGAGATCGGTCTGGCTGAACATCGTGGGCATCAGGTCGCGCTTTTCGACGCCGACGCCGTGTTCGCCGGTAAGCACGCCGCCGACTTCGACGCAAAGGCGAAGAATGTCACTGCCGAAGTCTTCCGCACGCTGCAATTCGCCTTCCTTGTTCGCGTCATAAAGAATGAGCGGGTGCAGGTTGCCGTCGCCCGCATGAAAGACGTTCGCGACCTGGAGGCCGTATTTTTCCGATAGCTCGCGCATTCGGGAAAGCACCAGCGGGAGCTTCGCCCGCGGGATGGTGCCGTCCATGCAGTAGTAGTCGGGCGAGATGCGTCCGACCGCCGGGAACGCGGCCTTGCGGCCCGCCCAGAATTTCAGCCGCTCTTCCTCGTTGTTCGAGATGCGCAGCGTGGACGAGCCGCAATCCTTCGCGATGCCGGAGACGCGCTCGATCAGGTGGTCGACTTCGGCTTCCGGACCGTCGAGTTCGACGATGAGCAGCGCTTCGACATCGAGCGGATAGCCCGCCTTCACGAAGGCTTCGGATGCGTGGATCGCGGGCCTGTCCATCATCTCCATGCCGCCGGGAATGATGCCGGCACCAATGATCTTTGCCACGCAATCACCGGCAGCTTCCGAAGTTGGGAAGCCCACCAGCAGCGCGCGCGCGGTCTCGGGTTTTTTCAGGATCCGGACGGTCACCTCGGTGACCACACCCAAAAGCCCTTCCGAACCGATGATGAGGCTCAGGAAGTCGTAGCCTTCGGCATCCAGATGCTTGCCGCCGAAGCGCACGATCTCTCCGGTCATCAGCACCATTTCGACGCCGAGCACGTTGTTGGTGGTCAGCCCGTATTTCAGGCAATGCACGCCGCCAGAGTTCTCCGCGACATTGCCGCCGATGGTGCAGGCAATCTGCGAGGACGGGTCCGGCGCGTAATAGAAGCCTTTGCCCTCCACCGCTTTCGTAATGCCCAAATTCGTGACGCCGGGCTGCGCGACCACCGCGCGGTTAGCGTAGTCGATCTCGAGCACCTTGTTGAACTTGCCGAGCCCCAAGAGCACGCCGTCCGCGAGCGGCAGCGCTCCGCCCGAAAGCGAAGTGCCCGCCCCGCGCGGCACCACCTTGATCCCGTTCTCGTGGCAATAGGAGAGCACTTGCGAGACCTGTGCGGTCGTCTCAGGCAGGACGACCACCATCGGCAACTGGCGATAGGCGGTGAGCCCGTCCGACTCATAGGGCCGCATCCTGACGTCTTCCGCGATTACGCCCTCGCCCGGCACGATCTTGCGCAAGGCGGCCACGATCTTCGCGCGGCGCGCTAGCACGGAGCCGTCAGGGGCAGGCATTGCGACCATAGGCGGGGTTCCGATTGGCTTCGCCCGGCTGCGGGCGTGACAGGCCTTATATCAGAACCGTTCCAAAGCCCGAAAAACGAAAGCCGGCCCCTAGATGGGCCGGCTTCACGGCATTGCAGCTATCGCAACTCAGTTCGAGCCGAACGGCGACCAGGGCTTCGGTGCCGGCTGCGGGGTCACGGGCGCCGGGTCGGAAGCCGGAAAGCTCTGCGAGAGCGCCTTGTCCAGCTTCTTGTCGGCCTTCTTCTTCGGCGCGGACTTCTTCTTCGCGGCTTTCTTCTTCGTTTTCTTCGCCGCGCGCTTCACTTTCTTCCCCGCGGATTTGCTTTTTGCCGCCTTTTTCTTCTTGCCCTTCTGCTTTTTCGCCTTCTTACGCTTCTTCTTCGCCATGACTGACCTCTAGCTTTTCCGCCTTCGATGCGGCCGGGATCGGCCGCGATGAATTTCACGAACTGCGCACCACCAACACATGCAAGCTACGCGGCCCGTGCGCGCCGAGCAAATGCGTCTGCTCGATGTCGCCCGACCGCGACGGTCCGGTTATCCAGTTCACGGCGCGAGGCATGCCGTTCGCGCCGAAACGTTCGCGGATTTTGTCCCAGACCGTCTCGTAATCGCCCGCAATATCTTTTTCGTCAACCACGACGAGATGGTGATCGGGCAGGAAGTTGAGCGTGGTCGGGTTGCCGGCGCCGGAGACCATGACGAGCGTACCGGACTCGGCCACAGCACCGAAGGAATACGAGATCGAGGCGAGCTGCGAACCGTCCGATGCTCCTTTCGTGACCTCCAGCGTGCCCTCCTTTGCCCAAGGAATGAGCGAGAACCGCTCGTCGTCGCCGTGACGGATCGACTGCGGGAGGTTTTTGGAGCGCAGGTACGCCGCGACGGCAGAGGGGATATCTTCCTTACGATCCAGTACGACGACCGAAGCCTTCGCGGCCTCCACCATCTGCACGAAAAACTGCAGCCGCTCGCCGTCCGGCTTCTGGCCGCGCGCGGGGATCACGCCGCGCGGATGCGCTTCCAGACGCGCGGCTGCAGTTTCGCGCCGTTTGCCATCGTCGCCGGCAACGCGGAGCGACTTTCTGATGCTTGCGAAGATCGCGTCCCTTCCCCTCATGGCGCGGCCTTCCGCTTTTTCCAGCGCGACTGGAAGGTTTCGCCTTCCGGCGACGGAAAATCGCGATGTCGGGTCCAGCCGGAAGCCAGTGGCAAAGCACGAAAGCGGCCTTTTCCGCCAAGCAGCCGAAGCGCCCTCATCGCAAACGAAGTGACTGCACGATACAACGCGGGACGCTTCGCGAAAGCCGCCCACAAGCCGAGGCCGTAGCGGACCGTTGCCGGCTGCAAGTGGCGCTCGAATTCGCGCTCGCGCCAGTTCCGCATCAGCTTCGGGAGCGGAATCCGCACCGGGCAGACTTCCTCGCAGCGCCCGCAGAAGGTGGAGGCGTTTGGTAGCTGCCCGCCCTGCTCCACGCCGACCAGCGACGGCGTCAGCACCGCGCCCATCGGGCCGGGATAAACCCAGCCGTAAGCGTGGCCGCCGACCGCGTGAAACACCGGACAGTGGTTCATGCAGGCACCGCAGCGGATGCAGCGGAGCATTTCCTGAAACTTTCCGCCGAGCATGTTGGAGCGGCCGTTGTCCAGTAGCACGACATGATATTCGAGCGGGCCGTCGGGGTCGCCTTGCCGCCGTGGGCCGGTCGAAAATGTCGTGTAGACTGAGAGATCGAGACCCGAGGCGGTGCGCGCAAGCAGCCGCAGGAAAGTGGCGGCATCCTCGCGGGTCGGCACCACCTTCTCGATGCTCGAAATCACGATATGAGCCTTGGCGAGCGTTTGTGTGAGATCGCCGTTGCCTTCGTTCGTCACGATCACCGAGGAGCCGGTTTCGGCGATCAGAAAGTTCGCGCCTGTGATGCCGACATCGGCTGCCAGAAATTTCTCTCGCAGCATCGCGCGGGCTTCGGCCAAGAGCGAGGTCGGCTCGTCGAGATTGCGCTCCGGCGGCAGCCCGGTATGCGCGCGGCGGAAATCGGCTTCGATCTGCTCTTTCGTCACGTGCAGCGCCGGCGCGATCAGGTGCGAGGGCGTCTCGCCGCGCAGCTGGATGATATACTCGCCGAGATCGGTTTCGATCGGGCGGAAGCCGCGTTCCTCGAGATAGGCGTTGAGGCCCGTCTCTTCGGAAATCATCGACTTGCCCTTGGCGACGGTCTTCGCATCCAGGCGCTTGCAGATCCCGTGGATAATCTCGTTCGCTTCCTCGGCGGTCGCTGCCCAATGCACATGACCGCCGGCGGCGATAACATTCTTCTCGTAGGCTTCGAGATAAATATCGAGATGCGCGAGGATATGATCCTTGAGATCGCGCGCGGAATCGCGAAGCGCGTCGTACTCGGGGAGCTTCTCGACCGCCGCCTTGCGCCGTTCGATGAAGCCTTTCTCCGAACGCGCCAGCGCTTTCTGGAGAAAAGCGTCGTCCAGCGCCTTGCGTGCATTTTCCTTGAAGCGCGGGGAGTTGACGGCCTGCGTCATCGCTCGGGCTCGCCGATCGCGGGCTCGTCGCCCATGTTCGCGAGCACCTCCGCGACATGCCGCACTCTTACCACTTTGCCTTCGCGCGAGAGTTTGCCCGCCATGTTCATCAGGCACCCGAGATCGCCCGCGAGCAGCGTCGCCGCCCCGCTCGCCGCGATGTTGGCGGTTTTCTTCTCGACGATCCTGTTCGAGACGTCGGGATATTTCACGCAGAAGGTGCCGCCGAAGCCGCAGCAGACGTCGGCGTCCTTCATTTCCACCAGCGAAAGTCCCTCGACTTTCGCAAGCAGGCGGCGCGGCTGCGCCTTGATGCCGAGTTCGCGCAGGCCCGAGCAGGAGTCGTGATAGGTCACGGCGCCGTCGAAGCGCGCCTGCGGCAAGACTTTCAGGACATCGCTCAGAAAAACCGTCAGCTCGCAGGTTTTTGCGGCAAGCCGTTTCGCGCGCGGCAGCCATTGCGCATCGCCTTCGAACAGTTCCGGATAGTGCAGGATCACCTGCCCCGCGCAGGAGCCCGACGGAAGCACAACATAGTCATAGGTCTCGAAGGACTCGATCATCTGCGCGGCGAGTTCGCGCGCGGTCCTGCGGTCTCCGGAATTGAAAGCCGGCTGGCCGCAACAGGTCTGGGCGGGTACTTCGACCGTGCAGCCCGCATCTTCCAGGAGCTTCGCCGCCGCGAAGCCCACGCGGGGACGGATCAGATCGACCAGGCAGGTGGCAAAAAGCCCGACGCGGATCTGCTTCTTTGCGGCGGCGGGGACTTGATCGGACATCGGATGAGGCTTTGGCGCTGCCGCTGGCAGGAATCTGGAAAAGTGCTATCAGTCGCGAAATCCAATTCTAGTGTTTCGGGGCCGTACCATGCAAACCATCACCTGTGTCGAAGACCTCCGCGAAATCTACCGGCGCCGCGTCCCGAAAATGTTCATCGACTACGCGGAAAGCGGCTCCTACTCCGAGCAGACGCTTCAGTGGAATCGCGAGGACCTCCAGAAGATCCGGCTTAGGCAGAAGATTCTGACCGACGTCTCGAAGCGCGACACCAGGACCACGATCGCGGGCAAGCCGGTCAACGTGCCGCTGGTGCTCGCCCCGATCGGCCTTTGCGGCATGCAGCATGCGGACGGCGAGATTCTCGCGGCACGGGCGGCCGACGAGGCCGGGATTCCGTTTACGCTTTCCACGATGTCGGTCTGTTCGATCGAGGATATCGCATCCGAAACCAAGAAACCGTTCTGGTTCCAGCTTTACGTGATGAAGGACCGCGACTTCATACGCAACCTGATCGCGCGTGCGGCTGCCGCGAAATGCTCGGCGCTCGTGCTCACCGTCGATCTCCAGATTCTGGCGCAGCGCCACCGCGACATCAAGAACGGCCTTACCGTGCCGCCGAAGATGAAGCTCGCGAACATTCTCGACATCATGACCAAGCCGCGCTGGGCCTTCGGCATCCTCGGCACCAAGCGCAGAAGCTTCGGCAATCTGGTCGGCCATGTGAAGGGCATGACCAGCACCGGCTCGCTCGGGGCCTGGACCGCGGAACAGTTCGACCCGGCGCTGAACTGGGAAGACGTGAAGTGGATCCGCAAGCTCTGGAAGGGCAAGCTCATCATCAAGGGCATCATGGAAGTCGCCGATGCGCGGCTCGCGCTGAAGCACGGCGCGGACGGCATCGTGGTTTCCAATCACGGCGGGCGGCAACTCGACGGCGCGCCCTCCTCGATCTCGGCGCTGCCGAAGATCGTGGATGCGGTCGGCGACAAGACCGAAATCCTGTTCGACGGCGGCATTCGCACCGGCCAGGATCTCATGCGCGCGCTCGCGCTCGGCGCGAAGGGCGCCATGATCGGCCGCGCCTTCGTCTACGGCTTAGGTGCCAACGGCCAGGAAGGCGTCAGGACCGCGATCGAGTGCATCCGCAAGGAACTCGACATGTCGATGGCGCTTTGCGGCGTGAACAAGATTTCCGAGATCGACCGGCGCGTGCTTGCGGACTGAGCACCGCTGCTCTCCCGCTTTTTTTCATGGAACCCGGAACCTGCGCGGCTCCGGGCACGTTGCCGTCCGGAACCCCGGAAAAAGCGGAGCGCGCCATGAAAGTCAGCGAATGCATGACCACCGACGTCAAGATCGCGGATCCGAGCCGCTCGATTCAGGATGCTGCGAAGCTGATGGACAAGAACGACTGCGGCAGCCTGCCGGTCGGCGAAGGCGACCGCCTCGTCGGCATGATCACGGACCGCGACATCGTGATCCGCGCGGTGGCGGCCGGATTGCCGCTTGACACCCCGATCCGCGAAGTGATGACCAAGGAAGTCAAATACTGCTTCGAAAACGACGAAATCGACGATGTCGCGGAGAACATGGGCGACATCCAGATGCGCCGCCTTCCGGTGCTGAACAGCAAGAAGCGCATCGTAGGCATCGTCTCGATCGGCGATCTCGCACGCTCCGACGAGCAATGCGCCGGCGAAGCGCTCGCCGAAATCGCACAGCCGGGCAACGGACGCGCGGCCGCGTAACCGAGCCGTCAGCGTCGGTTGCCGAAACCCGCGCGGTCGCCGCTCATCCGCCAGGGCTGCGCGACCGCGCGCCGATAGCGCGCGAGCCGGTCGCGGAGCGCTTTCCAGATTGTCCAGATCGCAAACATTGCTGCCTCGCCTTTCCGGGTCATGGAGCCAGGTTAGGCGCAGGCTTTTGTCTTGAAAATTGAATAATTATGATGTTATCGTTCTTTATTAGAGAACGATGGAA
>JBGFSD010000015.1:0-3088 GCA_041694745.1 Pseudomonadota bacterium | reverse complement strand
TCAGAATCCTCGTCAGCCACTTGTGGGACACCGAGCCGGTCCAGCCCGGCACGATCAGGCGAAGCGGAAATCCGTGCACGGGCTGCAAAGGTGCATGATTCATTGCAAACACGAGCAGCGTGTTCTCGTCCATCGCCTTGGCGATCGGGATGCCGCGCGAGATCGGCGGCGAAGGATGGTCTTTGTCGAGCGCGGGATCGGCGCCGAAATGCCCGGTGAAGCGCGCTGTTTCTTTCAGGCCGGCGGCAAGCAGCACGTCACGCAGGCGGACGCCGGTCCATTCCGCGCACCCCGCCCCGCCATGATGCCATTGCACGCCCTCGGCCTCCGGCGAAAAGAACGCGCGGCCGTTGCCGCCGCATTCGAGCACCATGCGCTGCGTGACATGCTGGAACTTCGCTTTGATCTCGCCCAGCGAAAGTGCGAGCGAGTGGTTCACCTCGCCGTCGATCGAAAGCGTCCAGCGCGAAGGATCCTCCACCGGAGGCGGAATCCTGCCGTTGTTGCGGATGAAGAACTTCCCGGCCGGGGTGGTGTCGTCGTCGAGCGCCTCGGGCAGCGTCTCCGCGACCAGGGGTTTTTCGCCGATGACGACGACACGGCGATCCTTGCCGCCGAGCGCGGGATCGGTCTCCGCGACCGGAGGCAAAGTCCTCAATTTGCTTGCGGTCACGCCTGAAAAGCCCTCACTGCCGCGGGTTCGATCCAACCTAGGGGCTCGGCCGCCCCCGCTCAATCCGGCCCCTTGTGTGGCTTTCAGCCACTAGGCCCCGAAACCTATTCCGGTCTAGAAGGTTACTGGATTTGACGTTTCAAAGAGGAAGTCATGCGTTTTGCGCCCCTTCTCGCCCTGCTTGCCGGCGCCTCCCTGCTGGCTGCGACCTATGAGGCCGATGCCCAGCAGTTCCGCGAGCGGCAGCCGCGCGTCATCATCAAGAAGCGCAGCTACCTGGATGCGGGCACCGAAGTGAAACCGCTCTCGAAGAACTATCACTCGCATATCTTCGACAACAACTGGCAGTATTCCGCGCTCGGACCGAACCCGACGGGCGGGGAGCGCTACCCGCTGCCGGGCATGTTCTTCCTTCCAAACTTCTGATTTCTTCTCATAATTGAGAAAAAACGCCGGGAGACCTGCCCGGCGTTTTCGCTTTCGCAGACGCGAGCGATTTACGCCGCGAGCTTGTCGAGCTCCGCGAGAATCGCGTCGCCCATGTCTTGCGTCGAAACGATCTTGGTCGCATTGCCGCGGATGTCAGCGGTGCGATGGCCGGCGGCCAGCACGTTCGCGATCGCTTCCTCGATCTGGTCCGCAACCTTGCCCATGCCGAACGAGTAGCGCAGCGCCATGCCGAGCGAGCCGATCATGGCAATCGGGTTCGCCATGCCACGGCCTGCGATATCCGGCGCCGAGCCATGCACCGGCTCGTAGAGCGCGCGGCGTTTCTTGGTCTTCGGATCGACCTCGCCGAGCGACGCCGAAGGCAGCATGCCGAGCGAGCCAGTCAGCATCGCCGCTACATCCGAGAGCATGTCGCCAAAGAGGTTGTCGGTGACGATCACGTCGAACTGTTTCGGGTTGCGCACGAGTTGCATGCCGAGCGCGTCCGCGAGCTGATGCTCGAGTTCCACATCCTTGTATTCGCGCTGATGCACCTGGTTCACGACTTCGTGCCAGAGCACGCCCGACTTCATCACGTTGCGCTTCTCGGAAGATGTAACCTTGTTCTTGCGCGCCTTCGCAAGATCGAAGGCGACACGCGCGATGCGCTCGATTTCGTAGGTATCGTAGACCTGCGTGTCGATCGCGCGTTTCTGTCCGTTGCCGAGATCGGTGATCGTCTTGGGCTCGCCGAAATAGACGCCGCCGGTGAGCTCGCGCACGATCACGATATCGAGGTTTTCGACCAGCTCGCGCTTGAGCGAGGACGCATCGGCGAGCGCTGGATAGCAGATCGCCGGACGAAGATTGGCGAACAGCGCAAGGTCCTTGCGAAGACGAAGCAGGCCCGCTTCCGGACGCACGTCGTAGGGAACACCGTCCCATTTCGGACCGCCGACCGCGCCGAAGATGATGGCATCCGCGGCCATCGCCTTCTTCATGTCGTCCTCGGAGATCGACGTGCCGTGCGCATCATAGGCAGAGCCGCCGACAAGACCTTCCTCGATGTTGAAGGACGCGAGGCCACGTTGCTGAATCCAGTCGATGACCCGGCGCGCCTGCGCCATGACCTCGGGACCGATGCCGTCGCCCGGCAGCAGGAGCAGATTGAATGTCGGCATGAATTACTCGCTTACAAGTTCGGAACGGGAAGGACCGCTATACCCACGGCCGCGCGGCGGCGGCCTTCTTCTCATAGGCGTCGATGCGCGACTTCTTTTCCATCGTAAGCCCGATGCCGTCGAGACCGTTCAGCATGCAGTGCTTCTTGAACGGATCGATCTCGAACTTGATGACGCCGCCGTCCGGCCCGCGGATTTCCTGCGCCTCGAGATCGACGGTGAGAGTCGCGTTCGCGCCGCGCGAGGCGTCGTCGAACAGCTTCTCGAGTTCATCCTTGGAAACCACGATCGGCAGTAAGCCGTTCTGGAAGCAGTTGTTGTAGAAAATATCCGCGAACGAGGTCGATATCACGCAGCGGATGCCGAAATCCATCAGCGCCCAGGGCGCGTGCTCGCGCGAGGAGCCGCAGCCGAAATTATCGCCAGCGACGAGTATCTTCGCATTCCTGTAGGCGGGCTTGTTCAGGACGAAATCCGGATTGTCGGAGCCGTCGTCCCTGTAACGCATCTCCGAGAACAGTCCTTTGCCGAGGCCGGTGCGCTGGATCGTCTTCAGGTACTGCTTCGGGATGATCATGTCGGTGTCGACATTGATGATCCGGAGGGGTGCGGCGACGCCGGTGAGGGTCGTGAACTTTTCCATCGTGAAGGCCTGCTCAAGCGAAAACAGGCCGTTCCTGTCCCACATTGGCCCTATCACGATCAAGGGCCCCCGGCGTCGCCGCCGGAGGCCCTCGAAAACGGCTTTGAATCTGGGCTGTTAACGCTTCCGTTTCCGCTTCCCGCCCACTTTCGCAGCCGAGGC
>JBGFSD010000030.1:0-3112 GCA_041694745.1 Pseudomonadota bacterium | reverse complement strand
TCCGGAGCGCGTGAAGCTCGAGCTCGAGCGCATTAAGTACTGGTTGTCCAAGGGCGCGCAGCCGTCGGACCGCATCCTGCGCTTCCTTGACGCTGCGGGCGTGAAGAAGCGCACGCCGCGCAACAACCCGCAGAAGGCGAAGCCGAAAAAAGAAGCGGCTGCCGCGCCGGAAGGTGCAGCGCCTGCCGCTGCTCCGGCTGCTGCCCCCGCTGCCGAAGCGCCGGCCGCGTAAAACTAGATGGCGGATCGCGTCTGCGTCGCAAAGATCGGCGCCGCGCACGGCTTGCGCGGCGAAGTGCGATTGCAGGTTTTCACTGAAGAGCCGGACGCGATCTTCCAGTATGGGCAGCTCGAAAGCGGGGACAGCACGAAGAAATTCCGTGTCGCCTCGCTTCGCCCGGCCAAAGGCCATTATGTCGCGAAGCTCGAGGGCGTGAACGACCGCAATGCGGCCGAGTTGCTCACGAACATCGAACTCTTCGTCTCGCGCGACAAACTTCCGAAGATCGAAGGCGAAGGCGAATACTATCACGCGGACCTGATCGGGCTGCGCGTGGAGGACAAGGCCGGAAAATCCTATGGTGTCGTGATCGCCGTGCGCAATTTCGGTGCGAGCGATCTGATCGAGGTCGCCGTGCCGCCGCAGAAAACCGGAACGCTTATTCCGTTCATCGATCAGTTTGTGCCGGAGGTGGACCTCTCGGCTAAGCGCCTCATCATCGAACCCGCGCCGGGCTTGTTCGACGAGAAAAGGGAAATCCCTCCCCTTGCAGGGGAGGGTCGGCGGCGAAGCCGCCGGGGTGGGGTGGAAACCGAAACGGGGGACACCCCCACCCGATCGCGCGATGCGCGATCGACCTCCCCCTCAAGGGGGAGGAGGAAGTAATGTGGCGCGCTTCCGTTCTCACGCTATTCCCCGAAGTGTTTCCGGGGCCGCTCGGGGTTTCGCTCGCGGGCAAGGCGCTCGCCAACAACATCTGGTCGCTGGAGGCGCACGACATTCGCGCGCAGGCCACCGACAGGCATCGCACCGTCGACGACACGCCATCCGGCGGGGGGCCTGGCATGGTGATGCGTGCCGATATTCTCGCCAAAGCGATCGACGCCGCGTTGTCGCAAGAAGATACGCGTCCGCGCTTGCTCATGAGTCCGCGCGGCGTGCCGCTGACACAGAAGAAAGTGCGCGAACTCTCGCAAGGTCCGGGCGCCGTCATCGTCTGCGGCCGCTTCGAGGGCGTCGATGAGCGCATCATTGCGGCCCGCAATCTCGAAGAAGTTTCGGTCGGCGACTACGTGCTTTCCGGCGGCGAGATTGCGGCTTTCGTTCTGCTCGATGCCTGCGTCCGGTTGCTTCCCGGCGTCATGGGCGACGAGGCCTCGGGGACGGAGGAAAGTTTCACGGGCGGGCTGTTGGAGTACCCCCAGTACACCCGGCCGCAGGAATTCGAGGGGGTGCCGATTCCCGAGGTTCTGACCTCCGGCGACCATGCCAAAGTGGCCGCTTGGCGCCGGGAACAGGCCGAGAGGTTAACGGCGGCCCGGCGGCCCGACCTTCTGGCCCAAAAGTGGGGCAAAAAGGCATGACAAGGCCGGAATCTTCCCCTATAGACCCCGCCCATCCCGTTATGGATTTCACTTCCCGGCGCCGGATTGCTGGCGCGGAGCACCTGTCATGAACCTCATCCAGACCATCGAAAAAGAAGAAATCGCCCGCCTTACCGGCGGCAAGCCGGTCGCGAAATTCCAGCCCGGCGACACGCTGATCGTGAACGTCCGCATCAAGGAAGGCGAGCGCTCGCGCGTGCAGGCTTATGAAGGCGTGTGCATCGCGCGTTCCGGCGGCGGCCTGCAGGAGAGCTTCACGGTCCGCAAGATTTCCTACGGCGAAGGCGTCGAGCGCGTATTCCCGCTTTACTCTCCGAATATCGATTCGATCGAAGTCGTTCGCCGCGGCAAGGTCCGCCGCGCGAAGCTCTATTACCTGCGCGATCTCGAGGGCAAGCGCGCCCGCATCGTCGAGCGTCAGGACGCGGCTGCAGCCGCGCTCGACGCCGAAGCCGCAGCGCTCAAGGCGGCCATGCCGAAAGCGGAGAAGATCAAGAAGGAGAAGCCGAAGGATTCGAAGGGCGCGATTCGCGCTCCCAAGGGCGGCGGCAAGAAGTAAGCCGCGAGTTGAAGCAAATAAAGGCCGGCGCTTTGCCGGCCTTTTTTTATTGGCGAGAACCGAAAGCCGGTTCCGGAGTTGTTGAACGATGGTCGTTTCCCTGTTCCGCAGGTTCTTACTTGTCGCGGCAATTCTTGCCGCTGCGGTCCCGCTTCGCGCAGAAAGCATCAGCCTCGAAGTGCAGTCCTCATCGGTAGAGCGCGACAGGACGACGAACGAAGTTGTCGTCACGATTGAGCTGACGCCTGAAGGCAGGACCGCGTTCGAGAACTTCACCCAGCGCAATGTCGGAAAGAACGTCGAGATCCGGCTCGGCACCACGGTGCTGCTCAGGGCGCGGCTGGTAGAGAGGATTTCGGGCGGTATCATCCGCGCGACCACGAAGTTTTCGGACGAGGAAGGCCGCAAGGTCGCCGGCCAGCTCAAGCGCGGTACGCTGATCGTCCTGCAGAACGTGGAAGGCTAGGGTTCCTGCTTCGCGTTGCGACCCCCGGCGTCGGGGTCTATATAGCCCCCATGCTCAGGACAAAGCTTCGGAACGAGCGCTTGCCGGCGGGTTCGGCCCGCCCGCTGACGTTTGTGGTGCTGCGCGATCACGCGCGCCTGCCGGGCCGCTTCTTCGGCCGGCTGACCGCTTCGATTCAGGCGGCGCTCTAAGCGGACGCTCGCGCGTTCGCGCACGACCTGAACCCGTTTCCAAACGATTGAGCTACGAGCCAAAACCATGAAACCGCGTACTCTCTACGACAAGATCTGGGACGATCATCTCGTCGATCAGCAGCCGGACGGCACCTGCCTGCTCTATATCGACCGCCACCTCGTGCACGAGGTGACGAGCCCGCAGGCCTTCGAGGGCCTGCGCATGGCCGGCCGCAAGGTGCGCGCGCCGGAAAAGACGCTTGCCGTGGTCGACCACAACATCCAGACCACCGACCGCTCCAAGGGCAT
>JBGFSD010000083.1:0-61512 GCA_041694745.1 Pseudomonadota bacterium | reverse complement strand
CGACGCGATAGACGGTCTCGGCGCTGTTCGGCGCGCGGCGGCGCGCAAGCACCTCGACGCGCGCGAGCAACTCCGAAAAGGCATAGGGTTTCGCGAGGTAGTCGTCCCCGCCCGCGCGCAGGCCTGTCACGCGATCATCGACCTGCCCGAGCGCCGAGAGAATCAATACCGGCGTTTCGTTGCCGCGCGAGCGCAGCTCGGAGACCACCGAAAGCCCGTCGCGCTTGGGCAGCATGCGATCGACGACCAGCACGTCGAAGCTCTCGTCAAGGGCGATCGCAAGCCCGGTGTCGCCGTCGTTGGCGACTTCGGCCATGTGACCTGCCTCGCGCAGCGCCTTTTTCAGATAGTCCGCGGCTTCGCGGTCATCTTCGACGATCAGTAGACGCATAATCCGACTCGGAAACGACTTGCTTTCTTCTCGCTCAAAAAATTTGGGGCGGAAAGCGCTTTCACGCTCTCCGCCCCCGGATGCCCGCGGTCGGCAGGGGGCGATGGGGGTTTACACCGCCGCGGACGCCCGAAACCTTAGCCCTTGCCTACCGGCAGGGTGACGTAGCGCGTGCCGCCTTGCGACTTCACGCGAAGCAGAATGACGCTCTTGCCCTCCTTGCGGGCGGTCGCCAGCGCGTCGTTCAGATCCTTGGTCTGGGTCGCACTGCGTCCCGCGATTTCGAGGATCACGTCGCCGGTCCGCAGACCGCGCTCGCCGGCGGGGCCCTGGGCATCGACGTCGGTGACGACGATTCCTTCGGCATTCGCACCCTGGACCTCGCTTGCGGGCGCAACCGAGATCCCGAGCTGCGATAGCGTCAACTCGCGCGTCTCGCGGTCGTAATTGCGGCTCTGACGATCCCTGCGGTCGTCGTCGCGGTCCATGCGGTCGTCACGGCGCGGATTGCCCTTGCGCTGCGGGTCGCGCGGATCGACCGAAGCCTGCTGCTGGTCCGGAAGCTTCGCCAGACGAACCTCGATCAGCTGCTCCTTGCCGTTGCGCAACACCTTGACCTTGACGGTCGAGTCCGGACGGAAGGAAGCGATCTTGCGCTGGAGTTCGCGCACCGTCTTGATCGGCGTGCCGTCGACTTCGATGATGACATCGCCCGACTTGATGCCGGCATTCGCTGCCGGCAGGTTCGGCTGCACCTCGCCAACGAGCGCGCCTTCCTGCGACTTGAGATTCAGGCTCTCGGCAATTTCCTGTGTGACCGGCTGAATCTGCACGCCGAGATAGCCGCGCGTGACGTGGCCGTTCTGCCGCAGCTGCGCCACCACGTTCGCGACCGTCTCGGACGGAATCGCAAAGGCGATGCCGATGTTGCCGCCGGTCGGCGACACGATCGCGGTGTTCACGCCGATCACTTCGCCGGCCAGGTTGAAGGTCGGGCCGCCGGAGTTGCCGCGATTTACCGCGGCATCGATCTGGATGAAGTCGTCATAGGTGCTGGCGCCGATGTCGCGGCCGCGCGCGGAGACGATTCCCGCGGTGACGGTGCCGCCGAGACCGAAGGGGTTGCCGACCGCAAGCACCCAGTCGCCGACGCGGGGTGCGGCGGGTGCGAGACGGACCCAGGGGAAGTCGGTGCGGCCGTCCACTTTCAGCAGCGCAAGATCGGTGCGCGGATCGGTGCCGATGACCCGAGCGGTATAGGTCTTGCCGTCGTCGGTCTGGAGTTCGACCGTCGTTGCCTTGTCGATCACATGGTTGTTCGTGACCACATAACCGTCGGCGGAAATGAAGAAGCCGGAGCCCTGCCCCTGCGTACGGCGGTTGCGCGGGATGCGGTTCGGCCCGGGCATCTGGTCGCCGAAGAAGCGGCGGAAGAAGCGCTCCATGTTCGGCGGAATGTCGCCGGAATCGTCGTCCGTCATGGTCTGCGGCGCCTCGCTCTTGGTGCGGACGCTGACCACGGCCGGCTTCACCTTGTCGACCATGTCGGCGAACGAAAGCATGTTCGCCGGCTGGTTGGTGACGATCTGCGCCTTGGCCGAGGTAACGAAGGAGGCGACGTTGGTGCTGGTGATGGCGAAGGCCGCGATCACCGCGCCGACCACAATGCCGGTGACGAGCGCGCGGCGGGAGGCCGGGGAATGGTGCTCAGACATGAGGAGAGTCTCCGAAAAATCGCGAAGTCCACATGCAGGGGATGTGGGCCGTTTCGAAGACAAAACTAGGCATCGCCGCCTTACGGCGAGGTCGCTGGAACATTACAACTTTGTAAGGTCCCGGCCGCCTAGGAAAGCTCCTTCAGCCGCTTCCTTTCCGCAGCCGTCAGCGGCTTCACGGTCTGCGTGCGCGGACGGGCGAAAAAGCGCAGCAAAACAAGGCTTCCGGCAAGGAGAACCAGAAGCGGAGCAAGCCACAGCAACGCGGTCCGGTAGTTCTTCTCGGGCTGGAGCAGCACGAACTGGCCGTAGCGCGCGACCAGAAACTCGCGAATTTGTGAATCCGTATCCCCGGCCTTGAGGCGTTCGCGCACCAGAATTCGCAGGTCGCGTGCAAGCGGTGCGTCCGAATCGTCGATCGACTGATTCTGGCAGACCATGCAGCGGAGCTGGAGCGAAAGCGCCCGTGCCCGTGCCTCGAGCGCGGGATCGCTCAGGACTTCGTCGGGTTGCACGGCTGCCGCAGGCAGCGCCAGCGCGACGATCAGGACTACCGTGAGCACGATCCGCTTCATCGTCACTCCGCGGGCACGGCCGCGGCTCGCTTTTTCGCGGCGCGCCTCGGCACGCCGATACGCAGCCTGCGGTCCGAGAGCGAAAGCGCGGCGCCCAGCGCCATCACGACACCGCCAAGCCAGATCAGAAGCACATAGGGTTTCCAGTAGGCGCGCAGTGCGACCGGCTGGCCCGTCACCGGATCGCCGATGCTCAGGTAAAGCTGACCGAGGCCGAAGGTTTGAATACCCGCTTCGGTCGTCTGCTGGCCGCGCATCACGAAAATGCGTTTCGCAGGCGCGAGTTCGCCGGCCAGAACGCCGCCGCGGCGAACCTCGAAGATCGCGGCGATATCGCGGAAATTTTCACCCTTGCGCTCGGCCCACTGCCGGAAGCGAAGATCGAAATCCGCAATGCGCACGGTTTCGCCCGGTCTTACTGCCACGATTTTCTCCACGCTCCAGCCGCCTTCCGCGGCGACGCCGATCAGCGACAGCCCGACGCCGAGATGCGCGAACAACGTTCCGAGCGACGAGCGCGGCAGGCCGCGTGCACGGGAGAAAGATTCCGCCAAGGGCGCGCGAAACAGCGCGATCCGGCCTACGTATTCGGTGATCGCACCTGCGGCCGCGAAAACGCCGATCGCGAGTGCGATCATCGGATAGAGCGGCGCGCCGCCTGCCGCGAAAACGAGGACTGCAATTCCGAGAGCCACGGCTGCGGCCATCGCAAGCTTCTGCGCAATACCCGCGGCGTCTCCCCGCTTCCATGCGAGGAGCGGACCGGCCGGCATCAGCGCGACCAGAAGAAGCGCGAGCGGCCCCACCGTCGCGTTGAAGAACGGCGCCCCCACCGAAATCTTCTCGCCGGTCACGGACTCCAGCATCAGCGGGTAGAGCGTGCCGACGAACACGGTCGCGCAAACCGCGGAGAAGAACAGGTTATTCAGAAGCAACGCGCCCTCGCGCGAGACCGGCGCAAAAATGCCGCCCGGCTTCAGTTCGGAAACACGCAACGCGAACAGCGCCAGCGAGCCGCCGACAAAGAAAACGAGAATGGCGAGAATGAAAACACCGCGGGTCGGGTCGCTGGCAAAGGTATGCACCGACGTGAGCACGCCGGAGCGAACCAGGAACGTGCCGAGCAGCGACAGCGAGAAGGTGAGAAGCGCCAGGAGCACCGTCCAGATTTTCAGGGCGTCGCGCTTTTCCATGACCAGCGAGGAATGCAAAAGCGCCGTCGCCGCCAGCCACGGCATCAGCGACGCGTTCTCGACCGGATCCCAGAACCAGTAGCCGCCCCAGCCGAGTTCGTAATAGGCCCAGTAAGAGCCCATCGCGATGCCGAGCGTGAGAAAAAGCCACGCCGCGAGCGTCCATGGCCGCACCCAGCGCGCCCAGGCGGCGTCGATCCTGCCTTCGATGAGCGCCGCGACCGCAAAGGAAAACGCAACCGAGCAGCCGACATAGCCGAGGTAGAGCAGCGGCGGATGCAGCGCGAGTCCGATATCCTGCAAGACCGGATTGAGCCCCTGCCCCTGCGCCGGCGCAATCTCAAGCCGCAGGAAAGGATTTGAAGTCGTAAGAATGAAAAGCACGAACACCGCGGCGATCAGCCCCTGCACGCCGAGCACGTTCGCGCGCAGCCGCGGCGGCAGATTGCCGGCGAAGGCGCCGATCAGCGCCGAGAAGATCGCGAGCACGAGCGCCCAGAGCAGCATGGAGCCCTCGTGATTGCCCCAGACACCGGTGAATTTGTAAAGCAGCGGCTTGGCCGAATGCGAATTCGCATAGACGTTCGCGACCGAGAAGTCCGACGTCACATACAGGTAAGTGAGACCCGCGAACGACGCCGCGGTGAATGCGAGCACGCCGAATGCGGCCGCCGGCGCAACGGCCATCAGCCGTGCGTCGCCCTGTCTTGCACCCCACAGCGAGAAGAAAGCCTGCGCCGCCGCAAGCGCGAAGGCGAATGCAAGCGCGGCGTGCGAAAGTTCGGCGATCATTTCTTCTCGCCTTCGTTGTGCTTCCAGACGCCCTTGTCCTTCAGCGCATCGACGACTTCGCGGGGCATGTAATTCTCGTCATGCTTTGCGAGAATGGTGCGCGCGACGAAAACGCCTTCCTCGAACGTGCCCTCGGCGACGACGCCCTGCTTCTCGCGGAACAGATCGGGCAGCATGCCCTGGTAGCGGACCGGAACGGTTTTCGCGCCGTCGGTGACCTCGAAACGTACCAGCACGCCTTCCCGGACGATGCTGCCTTCCTTCACGAGCCCGCCGATGCGCAGACGCTTGCCGGGCGGCGGCGGGTTCACCGAGAGTTCGCTCGGGCTTGCAAAGAACGTGATCGAGTCGCGCAACGCCGAAAGCGTGAGCGCGGCAGCGAGCGCGAGCACGATGCCGCCGGCCGCGATCAGGGTGAGACGGCGCTGCTTGCGGGTCATTTCCTTTGCTCGATCAGCATGAGACGGCGCTGCGCAGGGATACGCCAGGGATCGTTGCCGGGCGTGATCTCGATCAACCGCGACCAGAATTTCTTCGCGTCATCGGACCTGCCGTTCTCTTCGGCTTCGAGTCCGAGATAGAAAAGGGCAGCGGAAGACTTCTGGTCGAGCGCAAGCGCGCGCTCGAACGCCGCTTTCGAATCCGCCGTGATTCTGCCGCTCGCGATCCGCCGATACTCGCCGAGCACGACTTCGCGCTCGCTGGTGGCGCCGAGAATGCGGATCGCGCGCTCCTGCGCGGCGATCGCGTCTCCGGTCCGGCCGGCACGCATATAGATGGGCGCGATCAGTTCCCAGCCCTGACCCTGATCGGGGTTCTGTTCGAGCCGCTCCTCGAGCCGGCCGATCAGCATGCCCATGTCCTGCTGTGCAACCGGCAACGCGGTGCGCGAAGCCAGCGGCGCATCCGGAAACTCGGGTGCGCCGAAATAAAGATAAAGAGAAAGGGAAGTCGCGGGCACGCCGAAAAGCGCGATCGTCGCGGCGAGCCGGCGGCTGGCCAGACTTGTTTCGGCGTTCGCGGATTTTGCGGCTGCGGCGGCGAGCAGACGGCGCGAAACCTCGATGCGGGCGGCCTCCGCTTCGGAAGCCGGCAGGAGGCCGCGCGTGCGATCGGCCTCGATTTCGGTCAGCTGATCGCGATAGACCGCAAGCCCCGCCGCCTCTCCTGCCATGCGCGGCTCGCGCGACAGCGGCCACAGCACCGCAAGCACGGCGGCGGCGGTCATCAGCGCGAGCAGCGTCCAGAACAGCATCGATACACCCGGCGGCAGGTCCTAAGGCCGGGGCGCCATCAGGTCAAAAGGCTTATCCGCGCAGTCAGCCTTGAACCTGGGTCCAGGTGCCGTCCGGATTGCGGCAGGCGACGCCGCGGGCGGTCTGCGGCTGTCCGTTGACATAGACCGTGTGGGTGTATTCGCGGCAGCGCTGATACGTCTGGTAGGCGTAAGGAGGGCCGGCCACGATGGTGCCGTAGGCCCCGCGGTCGCCGCGCCAGCTTACCGGGGCCCCCGGACCTTCGGCTTCCAGCGCGCGAAGCTCGGCGTCATAGGCACGGCGGCGGTCTTCCTCATCGAGTGCGTTGCCGATCGCACCGCCGATCAGGCCGCCGATGACGGCACCGGCGATGGCGCCGCCCGGTCCGCGATTGGCGCCGGCTCCGATCAGCGCGCCAGTCAGCGCCCCCAGAAAAACGCCGTCCGAGGTGCGCGGGCCCGAAGGCCCCGAGCAGGCGCCAAGTAACAGAGACAACGCACAGACGACTCCAACAACCTTGGTCTTCAAAGCCGGCATGAAAAGCCCCTTACTCCGTACTAAAGGCGCCGCTTATTCCGCGCCGGACGGACTATGCCCGAAATGGGCGGATAATTCAGGCGAAAGCTTGTCTGTTCGTTAAGCCGCCGGCAGCACCAGTTCCGCATGAAGCCCTCCAAGCGAAGAACTGCTTAATTGGAACGTGCCGCCGTAGAGCTTTGCAAGTTCCAGCACGATGGAAAGACCGAGACCGGTGCCGGGCTTGCTTTCGTCAAGCCGCCTGCCGCGGTGCAGGACTTCCTCGCGTTCCTCGGGCGCGAGGCCCGGCCCGTCGTCGTCGACCTGAATCCGGAACGAGCCCGGCAGCCCCGCGCGCGGCGCGCTGAGCGCGGACATCTCAATATCGACGCGCGAGCCGGCCCACTTGCAGGCATTGTCGACGAGATTGCCGACCATCTCCTCGATGTCCTGCTGCTCGCCGCGGAATTTTATCTCCGGCAGCAGCCGTGTATTCAGTGCGATGCCCCGCTCGCGGTGAATTTTTTCCATGGTACGCACGAGGGTCTCGATCACGGGCGCGACCTCGACCGTGGTCGAGACGACCGCCGCGCGTGCCGCAATGCGCGCGCGGTCGAGATGGCGCTGGACCTGATCGCGCATGACCCCGAGCTGTTCGCGCACCTTCTCGGAAACCGGCCCCTGCAGGTTCGCGCTTTCGTTCATCAGCACCGAGATCGGGGTTTTCAGCGCATGCGCGAGATTGCCGACATGCGTGCGGGCGCGGTCCACAATTTCGCGATTGGTATCGAGCAGCGCGTTCACCTCGGCTGCGAGCGGCGCGACTTCCTTCGGGAAACTTCCCTGCAAGCGGTCGGTCTGCCCCGAGCGAATCTCGGAGAGCGCGTCGGTGACGTTCTTCAGCGGACGCAGACCGTAGCGGATCTGGAACCAGACGATCGCCATGAAGGCGAGCAGGATGAAGCCGAGCGTGAGAAGGAGTGCATCGTTGAAATCCGAAACCTCGTCTTCGATTTCGAAGGAGTCGCCGGCGATCATCAGCAAAAAGCGGCCGTCCTCGCCGAGATCGAGGAAACGCTCGACCGCGCGCAGGCGCTGGTTGTCCGGCCCCATGATGTAGGCCTGCCGCAGCCCGCCATAGACCTGCGGCACTTCGAGGCTCTCGAGCGTGGGGAAGCCTTCCTCCGGCGACGAGCGCGAGGCTTTGCGATCCTTCGGTTCGCTGAGCCGCGTGATCTGCCAGTACCAGCCCGAAGCGGGAATAAAGAAAAGCGGCTCGCCGAGCGTTTCCGGCTCGATGGTCGGCGCGCGCGGATTGCTCGCGATTTCGGCGACGATGTTGCGCAGATAGACGTTGATGCGCCGGTCGAAGGCGCGCTCGACCGCGTTCCGGTAGAGCGACGACAGCACGATACCGATCACGAGCAGCACGACCGCGCTGACGGCGGTCGCGGAGAAGAACAGCCGCCGCGCGAGCGACGGCGCCTTAACTGCTGCTTGCGCTGGCATCGGCGGGCGGCGAGAGCATGTAGCCCAGGCCGCGCACGGTCTGGATCACGTCGATGCCGAGTTTCTTGCGGAGGCGGCCGACGAACACTTCGATCGTGTTGGAATCGCGGTCGAAATCCTGATCGTAAAGATGCTCGACGAGCTCCGTGCGCGAAACCACGCGCCCGGTGTGATGCATGAGATAGGCCAAGAGCCGGTACTCGTGCGAGGTGAGCCGCACCGGATTGCCGTTTACGGAGACGCGGCTTGAGCGCGTATCCAGCGTCACCGGCCCGCAGACGAGTTCGTTGGTGGCGTGGCCGGTGGAGCGGCGAAGGAGCGCGCGGATGCGCGCGAGCACCTCCTCCATATGGAAGGGCTTGGCGACGTAGTCGTCGGCGCCGGCGTCGAAGCCCTGCACCTTGTCGGACCAGCGGTCGCGCGCGGTGAGGATCAGCACCGGCATCATCTTGCCGTTCTTGCGCCAGCGCTCCAGCACCGAGATGCCGTCGATCTTCGGCAGGCCGAGATCGAGCACGACCGCGTCATAGGGTTCGCTGTCGCCGAGAAAGTGCCCTTCCTCGCCGTCGGAGGCGGAATCGACCGCGTAGCCGGCGTCGGACAGGGTGGTCACAAGCTGGCGGTTCAGGTCGGGATCGTCTTCGACGACAAGCAGGCGCATGGCGGTTCACCCGGCGACTCAAAGCCCCGTAATTCGGGCGGGAGTGTGCCATCCCGAGAACGCGCTGTCAGCGCGGCATTCTCCGCGCCCGGCCCGCATCCGGAATGGACGTTTATCCCGCCAGAAACCTCGGCTAGCCTGAGGCGGGAACGATGAACCGGCGATGAAGCGGCGCGCCGCGCGCATCACATTCGCGAGAGACGGGATCATGATCATCGACGCTTGGGGACAGCACCCGACGCTGCGTCTGCAGCAGGAGCCGATGCTCGCATCGCTGCGCAAGTGGACGGGCGATACGATCCCTACCGAGCAGATACCGGTCGCGACGACGCTTGCAGCGCTTGCGCAAGGCAAGATCGATCTGATGCTCATCAGCGCGTGGTACGGCCCGCGCAACGTGCTGATCTCGAACGACGAGGTCGCGCATTTCGTCGCGCAGTCGAACGGAAAACTCGCGGGCGTTGGCTCGGTCGACATCACGAAGCCGATGCAGGCGACGCGCGAGGCGCGGCGCTGCGTCGAGGAACTCGGCTTCAAGGCGATCCGTGTGCTGCCGTGGCTCTGGGAAGCGCCGCCGACCGACCGGCGCTTCTATCCGGTCTATGCGGCGTGCTGCGAACTCAAAGTCCCCTTCTGCACCCAGATCGGACACACCGGACCCTTGATGCCGTCCGAAGTCGGCAGGCCGGTCTATCTCGATCAGGTCGCGATCGATTTTCCGGAATTGACCATCGTCGCCGGTCATATCGGCTATCCGTGGACCGACGAGGCGATTGCGGTCGCGACCAAGCACGAGAACGTCTACATCGACACCTCGGCTTACACCGTGAAGCGCTATCCGGAGCAGCTCGTGAAGTACCTGCGCGGGCACGGTGCGCGCAAAATCCTGTTTGGCTCGAACTATCCGATGATCATGCCCGCGCACGCACTCGCGGGTCTCGACGCACTCGAACTCACGCCGGAAACGAAAGCGCTGTTTCTCGGCGGCAACGCGAAGCGCGTCTACAAGCTCTAGCTTTCGAAGCCGTCGAAGCGCGCGAACTCGGTGACGTCCGCGCGCGGCGAGCGCCACCGGTTGATCGGCGCGGCTTCGTCGGCATAGCCGAGTGCGACACCGCAGAAGAGCATCAGTTCGGGGGGAAGCTCGAGGAAGCGGGACACGGTCTTGTGCCAGTAGGTCCAGGCTTCCTGCGCGCAGGTGTGGAGACCGTAACCTCGCGCAAGCAGGAGCACATTCTGGATGTGCATCCCTAGATCCTGCCATTGCGGCGGACCCATGGTGCGGTCGAGCGAAAAGAAGATGCCGACCGGCGCGCCGAAGAACTCGAAGTTGCGGGCGAACTGCCTGTAGCGGCCCGGCCGGTCTTCGCGCGGAATGTCGATTGACTGGTAGAGAAGCTCGCCGACCCTGAAGCGGCGCGACTTGTAGGGCTCCTTCAGCGGAGCGGGATAAACCTGATACTCGCCGCCCTCGGCAAGCGGAAGCTCGTTGAGCCGCGGACGGATCAGCGCCTTCAATTCTTCAAGCCGCTTGCCCGCGAGCGCATGCGCGATCCAGGGCTGCAGATTGCCTCCGGAAGGCGCCCGCGCTGCCGACTGCAGAATCTCGCGGACGATTTTTTCGGGAACGGGTGTGGGAAGAAACGCCCGGCAGGAATAGCGGCTCTCGACCGCCTCGCGGATGTGCATTGCATTGAACCCTGTGCGTACAGGATTCACTTACACACATTTGTCGTCCTCGCGAAGGCGGGGACCAAAAACCAGCCACATCAATCCTCTTGGTGAGGAGCGCGACGAAAGTCGGGTTCACCCGACTTTCGAACTAATGTCTGCAAGTCGGATAGATCCGACTTGCGAAGTCGCGCGCCTCGAACCCTGAGACCGCCTCATCCTTCGAGACGGCGGCTTCGCCGCCTCCTCAGGATGAGGTGATTTGATTCCGTGGCTACCCCTTGCGGCACGCCCTCGCCTGATCCCGAAGGCTCAGCCATTCGGCCAGCGCCTCGTCGGTCCGCGGCGAGCCTGCCGCGGCAAGGCGTTCGATGCGAAGCTGGCGTTGCCAAGCCGCGCTCCGTTCCGCGATCACGGGACAGACCGTGTCAGGCGCACGAAGCGCGGGTTCGCCCATGCAAAGCCGCGCACCGAGAAGGATTACCTCAAGCCCAAGACAAAGCGGGTTCATATGCTGCCCTCTTCCAGCCGCGCCAGCACATCGGCACGGGTCGAAAGCCGTGCCGCGATCTCGGCCATCGCCTGCTGCTTCTTTAATGCTTCCAGCGCATGATCGAGTTCGGAGCGGAGCCGCCCCACTTCCTGCTCGCTCGCGGTCTTTTTGCTTTCGCCGAGCCAGCCGAGCAGGAGCTTCGTAAGAAACGAGACGGCGAAACTGCCGAGCAGTTCAAGCATTGCCGCCCGACACCTGCGGCAGCTTCGCCTGCAGTTTCTCGGCGACCGCCTCCGGCGTGATGCCGAAGTGGCGGATCGCGTCCGGCACCGCCTGCAGCACGTAGTTCACGGCCTCGGCGAGCGCGGCACTTTTCAGATCGAGTTTCTTGTCCGCGAGCGCGCCGCCGGCCTTGCCGATCAGAAGCCCCGCGCCGTTCGTGAGCGCGGTCTGCAAGGCATCGCGGTGCGCGGCGTCGATATCGAGATTGAACTTCCGGCGCAAAAGTTCGGCGAGCCAGCCGACGACGGCGGCTGCAATCGCCGAGACCACTGCGAGCAGGTACGGCTGCAGCACATTATAGATGCCTTCGACGGCGACTTGCGTCTGTGCGAATGCGGGAGCGGCAATGAAAACGAAAAACGCGGCCGCAAGGCCCCGTGGGAGAATGCGTTTCATGATTTCACCTGTCTGATAATGAGGCGCCACTTTTTCGTCATGGCCGGGCTTGTTGTTCAGCCCGGCCATCCACGCCTTAGCTCTCTTGCTAAGCCGAAAGACGTGGATGCCCGCGACAAGCGCGGGCATGACGAGAGTGTGGCGTTAGTCCAATCGCACGAACCCGCCGTGCACATAGCCGGTCGCGCCGAAAGGCGTGACGATGCGGAGCCAGTTCGTGAGCCTGTCGGCCTCCTGCACGTCGATCCGCGTGCCGTAGGGAATGCTGCCCTTGACCGCGAACTGGATGCCCGGCCCGCCGCGAAGATTCAGGCTGTCGGCAACGACCGTCGCGTCCGGCACGAAAGACGGCTTCGTAGCGGGCGCGCTCTGTTTCGGCTCGGGCTTCAAATCAATCGGCGCCGGTAATTGGCCCGCCTCGCCGCGCACGATCGCCTGCATGTACGAGAGCGGAAACAGCGGATTGGTGTCGGTCTTGCGGCCCGGGCAGATATGATAATGGCCGAGCACGGTTTCGATCGCGGGATAGGCCGCTTTCAGCGCGGCATGCAGCGCCGCGCTCGCCGCGATCTGCTTCTCGGAATACGCGAGCCAGTAGTGATCGCCGTGCTCCGGCGTCGCCACACGCGCGACCCTGAATTCCGGATTCTTGTTGGTGTCGATGATGCAGACGCCGGAATAGACGCCCTCGCCGATCCTGCGCAGATACCCCGGATTGTCGTGCTCGATCCCGATCGAGAAGGCGTTGAAGTTGGTGCGGCTGCCGTATTTGGAAGGCCCCGCGTGCCAGCATTGCACGTTGAACGGCGCGAGCTGCGTGATCCCGCCCTTCCAGTCGATCACGACATGCGCCGAGGCCTTCGCCACCGGCATCGTAAGCCAGCCGATGTCGCCCGACGGATCGAGCGGATTGCTCGCGGTATCGTGGTCGATGATCGTGTCCGGATTCATCAAACCGGAGCGGTTCGGCGTCGCGCGATAGGGCGCCTGCCTGCCGTCCACGAACAGCAGGTGATTGCGGATTTCCATCTGCATCGGTCAGTTCCTGTGTGAAGTTCAGAGCGGCCGGACTGCGACGGTCGCCGCGACCCAGTCGGCGGTAACACCGAGCGCAAAAGCCGCGGGATCCAGCGCAGCAACTTCGTCTTCCTTCCACGCGGTGCGAATCGCGCAGCCGTTTGCGTTCGCCAGCGTCGTCGCCGAGGCGACGATACTGCCGAAGCCGGAAGGACCGGCTGCGCCGGACGAGGGCGAGCCATGTCCGCTGGAAGCATCGAAGCAGAGCCATAGCGTCTTCGCCGCGCCCCAGGACGGGGCAAGATTCGGCGCATTCGAAGAAGTCTGCCCGTTCGCAGCCGCGTGCGCGGAAGCGATCGAGCCTTCCGCTCCCGTGATGCGCAGCGAGAGGCTCGCGGTGCGCGTATTGTTCGCCGTCGCGACGGATACGGTCGCGCCTTCACTGCCGCTTGCAATCCGGGAATAGACGGCGAGCCGCACGTCGTCGTTGTTCGACGGATTGGTCGCCTGGAATAGTTCGGTCCAGCCGCTCGGCGTGCTGAAGGTGCCGTCGACGCGCACATTGCTCGCGTTGCGGCGCGCGGCGGCAATGCCGATCACGAGCAGATCGCCCGCCGCGATGCTCGCAGGCAGATTCACGGTGTGGCTCGACTGCGCCGAGTTGTTCACGCTCGTGCTGGAAGCGGCAACGGCGGGAAACGCGGAATCGTCTTCCGCGGCGTCGAAGACTTTCGCGGCACCCTTATAGGCGCGCACGATGGCGTTCGCGCCGCGATAGAGCCGCGCAATCCGCCGCCCGCCGGCATAGAGCGGCATGGCTATTCCTCTTCCGGCACGAGGTAGAGCGTCGCCTCGTCCGGCGGGTCGAGTTCGTCGTAGGCCTCTTGGTCTTCGAGCAGCACGATCTCGGCAACATCGTTCTGCGGCAGGCGCACGCGGCCGGTCGCCGGATCGGCGGCGAGACTCTCCAGCCACGTACTGCCGTCGGCCGACACCTTCAGTTTGAAAGAATCGCTTTCGACCAGACCGAACTCCGCGCGGCCGGAGAAATCGCGCGCGAAAAAGACCGATGCGGTGTCGCCGGCACCTTCCTTGGAAAGCTGCAGCCGCACATCGCCGGTGCCGCTGTCTGCCGTTTCCAGCGCATGCAGGAGCACGTCGTTGGCGCGCACCGCGAGCTTGACGCTTTCCTGTTCCGGCTCGGCACCGTTCACGAAAAGATGGGAGACATTGTCGGGATCGAACTCGCCGCCGCCACCACCGGACGAAACTTCCGCCCAGGCCGAGCCGGTCCAGACCAGCAGCACTTCCCCGTCCGCGTTCCACGCGCGCCAGCCGGTACGCGGCTGGAAGAAGCTCCAGGCACCGTCCTGCCAGGCAGCGATTTTGTGCTGATGCCCGCCGAAAGCTCCGGTCGGGCTCGTACCGACAAGATAACGCGCGCCGTCCTCCGGCGATCCGGGGGGCGCGTTGCGGACGTCGATGACCGCAAGCTGCGTCACCGCGTCGAGAACCCGCAACGCTTCGTTTAGCGTGACGTGCTTCTGCGCCTGCCCTGCTTCGAGGAAGGGCAGGCCGAGATTGACCGATTCCGTCATGAATAGAATGTCCTAAAGAGAGAGCACCGCGCTGCTCGGAAGCCCCGCGCCCGCGACCGCCGACACCTGCGACACGCGCAGCGCAAGCGAAGATTGCGGCATGGAGAAATCCTCGATCTCGTCGGCGCTTGCGTAGAGCGCACGCGGCTCCGTCGTCTCGATTTCACGCACGACGATCGCACCATCGAGAATCTCGACGCGATAGCGCTCGCTTTCTTCGCCGAGCGGAACCTCGAGCGTGTCCCAGCTGTCGCCGCCCATACGCGTGCGGCGGATCCAGGAAATCGCAACTCCGTCTTCGCCGCGCCGCGCCCTGAGGTGTGCAGGCGAGCGCGGCTTCAGCGCGGTCGCGGAGACCGTGCCTTCGATTTCCGTCATCAGAAGCGAGCCGAGGTCATGCGTCGAGGCGCCGGCACGATAAATAAACCTGCGTCCCAGCAGATCGACGCCGCTTGCCGTCGCAATCAGCGCGTCGTCGAGCAGCACAAAACGTGCGCCCGCCTCCAGAAGCGGGGGCATCGCCCATTCGCTGCCCTGTTGCCCGCGCAGAAGACGCGAAAGCAAATAGGTGTTTTCCCCGACCAGTTCGGCGTTCGCGAACTGGAGAATCTCCCACCGGTTTTCCGCGGTTTGAACCGCGGCGGCATTCGTGCCGCCGAGCACGCGCAAATCGCTCTCAGAGAAAAGCGCGCCGCTCGCGAGCCGCACGCGGAAACCGTTTGCGCGGTCCCAGCGCGAAACCGGCCCGGCAGGCAAAGGATCGAGCGTCTCTCCGATCACCGCGGGAATGTTGCCGAGTGCGATGCGCTCGAACGAATCCCCGCTCGCGGAGCGCCAGACCGCGACCGCACCCGGCCAGGGCGAGGCATGCACCGCGAAATATTGCAGCGGCGGATCGGCCTCGTCGCGCAGCGGCGGCAGGTCGAGCACGACGGCTTCCGGCGGCCCGGATGCAGCGGGCGGTGAAACCGTCGCCTTGCGCGGACTGTGTGCGGCAACGCTGAAAATTTCCGGATCGATGCCGCGCGCCTTGATCGTGCGGCCGCCGGCATCGACCGCTTCGACAATTTCGAGCCGCCGCACGCGGCCGCGATAGTCGAGGTCGACGATGTCGCCCGGCGAAAGCGCGGCATAAGACGGCGGCAGCGAAAACTCCGCGCGCTCCCTTCCCGCCCAAAGATCCTGCAGCCAGATGTCCGCCGCGCGTTCCGCCACAGCGTCCGAGGTCACCAGCGCGAGATCCGCCTTCGCCTCGCGGCGGCTTTCGCCCGCGAGCCTGCGCGAGAGCACGGTCGCGCGGCGGAAATCGCCCGCAACTTCGGTGAAGCCGAGCGCGATCTGCACCGGCAGTTCGGTTTCCTGCGCGCGGATGAGACGGCACCCGGCATCGTCGCCCTCGATCAACAGTTCGTCTTCGGTGAAGGCCGCCACCGCCTCGCCGCCGCGCTGGCGAAAAATGAGCGTGCCTTCCTCTTCCACGGCATCGAAGGAGAATGCCGGCGCGAGCGGCTCGATCGCGGACCGCCCCGACATCGGCCGGTCGATGACATAGCCGTCGGCGGTGCCGCGCAGCAGCGAGGTATCCGTGCTCTCCACGCCTGCATCCGCGAGAATCGCGCCGACGAGATCGTCGAGCGGTGCTGCGCCCAGGCGGCCGTTCAGCCAGTGGCCGGTTTCCCAGTTGCCGCCGTCCGACCACACCTCGAGCGCCAGCGGAAACGCCGGATAAGGCCGCGCGTCCCAGGCCCAGGGATAAACCCCGGCGGGGTCGAGCATGCGGCCCGCATAGAGCGAGGACTGCGGATTGTCGTCTTCGGACGCGCCATAGGCCGGATCGAATTTCGAGCAGATCGTCTCGAGATAGCGGCGCTGGATGAGATCGTCGCGCTTGCGGTTCGAGAAATGCGGGAAGCCGCCGAGCGCGGATTTCAAATCCGGAAACACGTTCGGCTGGTTCGCACCTTTGTCGACCGCCGGGCAGCCGGCTTCCGTGAAGCGGATCGGCTTGCTTTCGGGAATCCAGGCGGTCGGCGTTTCCAGTTCCTCGCCGCCTGCGCGCTCGACATGCTGCTCGCGCCACCAGTTCCAGATGTCCTTGGCGCGAAACATCCAGGGCTTGCCGAAAGCGCCGTCGGCGATCGGCAGGCGCAGCTGATCGCGGCGGCCGTTCGCGTCGGCATAGAAGAAATCGTAGTTCTCGCCCGCGCGGAGGTTTGCGCGCAGGTACGAAGGCTCGTAGATGGTCTTTGCGATTGCGGCGTCGAGATGCGCGTTGCCTTCGCGCCAGTCGGAGAGCGGCGCGTAGTAATCGATGCCGACGAAGTCGATGTCCGGGCTCGCCCAGAGCGGGTCGAGCGGAAAGCGCACTTCGTTCGCCTCCGCATCCACGACATGCGCGCCGTATTCGCTCCAGTTCGCGGCATAGGAAATCTTCGTCCCGCTACCGAGAATGGTCCGCGCCTCGGCCGCAAGCGCAACCAGTTCGTTCACTGCGGGATAAACGCCGGGTGCCGAGCGCACGCGCGTCAGCGCCTCGAACTCCGAGCCGATCAGAAAGGACTCGACCCCTCCTGCCGCCGCGCAGAGCTTTGCGTAATGCAGCACCATCCGCCGCAGCGACCACTCGGCGGGACCGGAATAGGAAACCGTGGTGCCGCTTGCGGAAAAATCGGCGGCCTCGGCCGCGCCGAACAGCGCCTGCACTTGCGCCGCCGCCGTGCCGCTGCCGTCCGGCGAGCCTTCGCGGCCCGGCGCGGGATCGCAGGTGATCTGCCCGCGCCAGGGATAAGCGGGCTGGCCGCTCTCGCCGGTGTAGGGATTCTCCAGCGCATTCTCCACCGGGATGTCCATCATCACGAAGGGATAGAACATCACCTGCAGCCCGCGCGCGTGCAGATCCTGGATCGCGCGCACGACCGAAGAATCGGAAGGCGTGCCGCCGAACGCGGGCCGGCCTTCATGCAGGGTCGCCGCCTCTGCAGTGGCGCGCGTGAGTCCCGCGACCGACCAGGTCGCGCCGTGCGTTTTCTTGTTCGCGCGGTCGACCTTGGGCTGTACCTGACAGTGTCCCGCGCGCAGGTCGCTGCCGAACCAGCTCACAATCAGCGCGACGCGCGAAAGATTCGGGCAGACCGCCTGCAATTCATCGAGCGAGGCGGTCCAGTCGCTTTCCGCCGAGGCGGTGTGGCGGTTCTCCGGCGTATAGACGCCCTGCCCGGCCGTGCGCGTCACCGTTAGCGGGTCGTAGCCGAACTCGGTCGCGCCCGGAATGATCGACACCGCGCGGATCATATTCTCGAGCCGTCCGACCGGGCGGATCACTTCGACCGAAATCTGCGGCAGGCGATTGCCGAATTTTTCCAGCGGCAGGCGCTCGAACACGACATAGGCGAGCCCGCGATAGGCCGGCGCTTCGCCTGCCGCCTCCTTGGCCTCGATCAGCGGATCGGGAAGCTGGTCTTCATCGCCGCGATAGGCGCGATAGCTATACTGACTGAGGTCGAGCTGCTTGCCGTCGACCCACATGCGGCCGATACCGGCGATCGGTCCCTCGCAAAGTCCGATCGCGAAGTTCGCAAAATAGGAATAGGTCGTGGAGGTCACGCGCGGGCCGCTGCCCTTGCCGCCGCCGGCGCTCTCGCTGCGTGTGCGGATGACTTCCTCGAGCTTCGTGGCCCAGATCACCTGGCCGGAGATGCGCGCACGCCCGTAGACGCGCGGGATCGCGGCGCCCTCGCTTGAGCCCATGACGTCGAGCGCAGCGAGCCGCGGGCCTTCGCTATGCTTGCGCGCATTTGCACCGAACAGCGCGCGGTCGATCACCGAGCCTGCGACCGCGCCGATCAATCTGCCGGCGACGGCACCGCCCGCGCCGAACAGCGCGCTGCCGGCGGACATGCCGGCAAACGATAAAAGAAGTGCGGCCATGGATTTGCGAAGCCACCAAAAGAAAAACCCCGGCGCGATGGCCGGGGTTCAGCAAGACTGCGGCAGGAACGGCTACCAGCGATAGATCAGCGCGCCGCGTACGGTATGCGAATCGTAGCTCGAAGCGAGGAGTCCGCCGCCGAACGGGACGTAGTTGTAATTCTTCTCGCTGAAGCTGTCATAGAGATATTCGATACGGCCGACCCAGCGCGCCGCAAAAGCGTGGTCAATGCCGGCACCAATACTGTAGCCGGCGAGCGTATTCGAAACCCTCGCCGGACCGGCGGGCAGGAACTGTTCGACTTCGGCAAGCGCGAGACCGCCGGCGATGAAGAAAACGGTTCTGTTCATCGTGTAACCCAGGCGCGCGCGCAGGTGAGCGTTCCACTGCAATTCGCTCTGCACGACACCGGGGCCGGCAACGATGGTTGCCGAGTCGGCGCTGGCGAAGCCGAAGTCCGCTTCGACACCCCAGATCCAGTTGGGTGCGAGCCGCCAGTTGTAGCCGATCAGCGCACCGCCGATGAAGCTGCTGCCGGTCGCACTGCCCGTGCCGCCCGGAATGGCGGTGAAGTCGCCATCGACCCAGATGCCGCCAGCGTGGGCGCCAATATAGAAGCCGCGCCAATCGTAGGCCGCCGGCGCAGCCTTATAGACCGGTCCCTTGACCGGCACGTCGGCCGCCCTGGCGGGAACGATCAAAACCGCCGCAACCAAAGCGGCAACAAAAATACGATGCATGCACGCGCCTCCAACCCGATCCAAACCGCATTATTTTTTTTCGGGCTAGTACACTTCTGGACTTTTTTACCAAAATATACAATTAAATCAATATATTAGAAATTGAAACAAACTTGGAGAAAAGACTCGACTTTTGGTCCGGATCGACTATGTTCCAATCCGACGCGATGCCGGAACGGTCAACGGGCTGGTCTTGAAAACCTTGGCAGGGAGTGATGTCCCTAGTGGGTTCGACTCCCACTCGCGTCTCCAGTTAGGCTGGATAAGTGCCGAAATATCGGGGCGGGAGCATCACGCTCGCCCCACTTTTCTCCAGCAAAATGAGCCTTTTTGCGGGTTTTAACCCCTTGTTTGGGGAACATGGTCCCTATATAATGATTGTTATAGCGGCTACATCACCGGGCTTGCCCGATGCCGCTGTATGTACTGGCGAATAGCCAGTACTGGAGACGCGAGTGTCAATACCAAAGCCCCGCCTTTCGGCGGGGCTTTGTCGTTACAGCGCTAAGGAATGTTGCCCAGTACTGATCTTAGTATTGACGCGCGCAGGCATCTGAAATTCGCGCTTGTGAACCAAGACATCTTCGATGGTCAAGAACTGAATGCGCGGATATTGAACGCCCGCGTACTCATACGTTCCTGCAGACGCGGCTTCTTCTTTCATCGCCTTAGAGGGCGATGCGATACTTAGAAAACCCGCAAGCTCGGCGCTGGGCTCTCTCTCTAGAACGCCCCGTAGGTCACGCACGTCAGTGGGGCGAACGTGCTTGCCGCCCTTCACTTGGATCATCATCTCGCGAAGCCCCTCACGAGTCTCAAAGTAAATCCTGCCGTCAATTCCTCGGTCGGCGACTTTCTTCTGCATCGGGAAACCACCGACGCGCTCGACAAACCAACTTTGAAAAGTGCTCGGGTCCTTATTGAACAACTCCATTGCGCCTTCGACGCTGGTTGGTATGCCATCCACCTCAAAATGGGTGCCTTCTACTAGCCGATATTTTTCAGCCAGCACTTCGCGAACCAGTTTTACAGAAAGAATGGCTATATCGCAGCCAACCCAATTCCTTTCCAACTCCTGCGCGGCATAGATTGTCGTTCCGCATCCGCAGAACGGGTCGAAGATCACGTCGCCTTTGTTGGAGGACGCCTGAATTATGCGCTTTAACAGAGCGACGGGCTTTTGGGTCGGGTAACCTAACCGTTCGGCAGCGTGCGAACCAACTGGTCGGATGTCGGAAATAATGTCCTGAATTGGATTTCCGCCAGCGATTGCTGCATATCGCTTGAAGCGAGGCACCGAACCTTGTTTGGGCCAATATATGAGACCAGCGCTGTCAAGAACGTCTAGCCGCCCCTGACAATCCATCTCGGAATATCCTTCCGGAAAAACAAACCAGTCCGGCAGCGCTCTGTCAGGCGGCAACTCCCAATGCCGGCCAACATTTGTCGGGTCCACATCGCGCCAAGGCGAGCCGGAGCTTCCCGTTCTTGTTCCTGGTCCCGTCAGCGAAATGGGCTGATATTTCCCATGCTCATCTTCATTCCGATAGAACTTATCGAGATATTCGTCGTCGTATTGTTCGAGCACCCTATTCCAAGTGTACTTGTCGCTGGCCGTGTAGAACAAAATGGTGTCGTGGATCGGCCCCCACTTTTTAGCTCGGCCATGCGCGCCGGTCCGCCGCCAAACAATTTCGTTGCGGAAGTTCTTGTGTCCGAAGATGCCGTCCATCATCACCTTGATGTAATGGCTCGCGGTCGGATCACAGTGCAGATAAATTGAACCTGTTGGGCGCAAAAGACTCTTCATGTGCAACAGTCGCTGCACCATGAAAATCAGGTAGGCCAAAAGGTGGGGCTGCGTGGTGCGAAGGGCCTGCATCCACAATCGCCAGAAATCGACATAATAGTCATCGACCCCGTGCTCCCGCATAAGGACGGGCATCGTCCGCGCTATCGCTTCTTTTTGGGCGTCCATCTCCCAAGTGTCGCAAAACGCCTCAACCTGCTCAGGAACAGGTTTTCCTGTCATCGTTTTGTAGAGGAGATTGTAATTCTGCTTTGAGTTGAAGGGAGGGTCCAAGTAGATCAGATCGACGGAGTGCTTACCCATCGCTTGCATGATCGTCAGATTGTCGCCGTACCAGAGCTTGTTCATGCCGTTGCTCCAACGAACATGCGCACGCTGTCAGCGAAAGCAGTCGCGGACTGCCTTCGGTTGTACTTGTAGCAGGATTCGGCGATGTACAACGGCATGTATTTACGGCTGTAATGATGATGCGAGCCGTACCAAGCGCGCTTAACAAGCGCCCAGAAGCTTTCAATTGTGTTGGTATGAATTTGTCCGTCTGCATACGCTTCGGCGTGCTTGATCACAGCGTGCATCATCGTTCCGCTGATACGGTTGTAGCCGCTATACTCGTCCGTGATCAGGATTGTCCCGGCGGGATCGACGAAGCGAGCGATGAACTTGCTAATGCCCTTCGCTGAAAGCGAACCGGGCTTTGCCACTTTCGCGACGACCTTGCCGCCGCGCTCCACAGCACCAATCACGGCAGCCTTTTTCGTTCCACGTCCGCGCTTGTTTGGCTTATCGCCATCTCGCCGATTTCCCTTGCGGGGCTTGCCGCCGATATAGGTCTCGTCCGCTTCGACGATTCCGTGAAGCAAGCTGTCCTGATCGGGATCGGCTGCCATCGCCGTGCGGATGCGCTGCATCATGCTCCACACTGTCGGTCGCCGCATATCGAGATCGCGAGCAATCTGGTACGCGCTGGCGGACTTCTTGGCGTTCAACATCAGGGCCAGCACAAGAAACCAGTTGCGCAGGGGAATATGGGTACCGTGAAAGAGTGTCCCGACCGTTACAGCAAAAGCCCGGCTGCAATCTCGGCACTGCCATCGGGGCACGTTTCGGTCGCCGCTGGCATGGCGGCCGACGCTTGTGCTGCCGCAATAGGGGCATGTGGGCTTTGAACCCCACCGCACCTTTTCAAGATATTCGATTGCTTGGTCTTGGGTTTGGAATGTCTGAAAAAGCTCGATAATGTTCATGGCTCACACCCCAAGTATGGGTTAAGCCTATCTGAATCCTAGGATTCCGTCAAGTCCAAAAGCGTACTATTCCGTTTTTTTTCAAGACTAGCGAGGTTCCCAAAGTCGGCTAAGGGCTAAATCTAGAGCGATAGGAGAATTCCGTTACTCTGTTGCACAGCGGACACAATGGGGGCGCTTGCCAGAAAAACCTTTATTGTCAAGCGCTTAGGATTCTCCCAAGCCAAACCTGAACGCATAGGCCAGTCTGCGGCGCCACCAGCTTGCGAAATAAACTTCCGCGACCGCGGCGCCGTCATGGGCGTGGATCAACCGCTCGCAACTCACCAGAATCGCACAGTGTTTCGCGGGCAGATGCGCGCGCCAGCGAAACAGGAGCACGTCGCCCGGCGCGATCTTGTCGAGCGGGATTTCCGTGAGATGGCGGCGCGCGGCTTCCGCGAGCGTTTCGGCGCGCGACGCTTCCGCCCAGTCGGCGGAGTAAGGCGGCGGCAATTCGGGTTCGGCGCCTACGACCTCACGCCATACCCCGCGCAGAAATCCGAGACAGTCGCAGCCGACGCCCTTGCATGAAGCCTGATGGCGATAGGGCGTGCCGATCCAGGAGCGCGCTTCGGCGATAATGGTATCGCGCGATACCGTCATCTTACCGGCTTTCCGTCATGGCCCGGCTCGCCGGGCACCGCGTAGCCGACAACGAAATCGTTGCCCGGCAGATGCGGGAAGCCGCGAAAGTTCAGCGTGTTCGCGAATTTTTCGCGGCAGGTTTCGAAGCGCTTGTCGCAGCCCGCGGTGACGGCGAACTCGTCGCCCGCCTGCATCGGGTGCGGCGGCGTCTGCCATAGTGAGAGCGTGACGACATCGCCTTCCTTGCGATGCTCCTTGATCTCCACGGCCAGTCCTTCGTTCGCGCCGCCGCTCCAGACGAGCTTCCCGCGCGTGAACCAGTCATGCGCGAAATCGCCGAGCCCCGATGCGGCGAATAGCGCCGCGCCCTGCACGGAAGCGATCTCGCCTTCGCCGCGAAAGGCGGGATCGTCGAGATCGATCTTGCAGCGCAGGTCGCCGAGATCGGCGTCGCAGGGCGCTGCGAAGATGCGGCCATGCTCCTGGTCGAGCTGATGCGCGAGCCCGCGGATCTCGGCTGCGAAGGCCGCGCCCTCGCGGCGGATTTCGCCGATGTTGCCGGTCCGCTGCAACAGGCGGTTCTCGACATTCGACCAGTCGGCCAGAAACAGATCGACCCGGGCGTTGTCGAATTTGCCGCTAACCAGATCGTTCTCGGCAATACTTTCGTCGGAAAGCGCGCCGTGCAGTTCGCTTCCCGTGGCAGCCAGCCCGAGCCGCGTCTCGATCTCGGTGCCCTCGAAGCCGGTGCCTGCGCGAAACAGCGTGCCGTCGAAGAAGAGATTCTCGTCGTGATCCGTGAAGCCGAGCACGACGCCGTCCCTGCGCGAAATACGCCAGCAGTTGCAGAGCGTGGTGGCGCCGCTTGCGAGATGCGCGGCGAGGCCAGGCGGGATATTTCTCACAGCCGGATCTCCACGACCGGGATCGAAGGAATCTCCCCCGCGGCAAAGGCCGCGAGATCGACCTCGAGAAAATCGGTGTCGAAACGCACCGGCACGTCGAACAGAAATCCGGCGGTGATGGTCGCGCCTTCCGCCGGAATATGCCCGCTCCTGAAGACGACGAGACCCGTCGCGGCATCGGAATCGAAGTCGATCCCCTCCTCCTGCTCCGTGCCGTTCACGGCGACACGAATGCTTCCGGCAACCGGCTTCGCGATCGGCCGGCCATAAGGCGCGTGCAGGCCGCCATAGGTTTTCTTCAACTGAAAACTCGCGGTCTCGCCGTCGCCGGTGCCGAGTAACTGATCGCCCGGTGCCGGTGCCGCGCCGAGCATCGTCGAGGAATGGTCGAGCCGGTCGCGCCAGCGGAAGCCGTAGAGCCTGCCGCGCCGCTCCTCGAAGAAGGCGACGACGCCCGAAAGGGCATCCAGCGATTTCACGCCGTAGCCCGCGTTCCAGCGGCGGCGCGCATGCGCCCAGCGCGCGTTGCGCTCCTCGCGGCCCGAGCCGGTGGTCACGATCTCGGTGCGCCGCTCCGGCCCGCCTCGTGCGCCTAAGGCAATATCAACCGGGAAAACCACTTCATGAAATGCGGGCATTACAGATTTCTTTCGCCGCGTGCGACCGCGCGCGCGATCATGCCGGAGAGATAAGCCTCCGAGCGGCGGAAGCTCGCGGCATCCGGTGCCGAGATATTCACGTTGACCGCGAGCGGCACACGCGCGGTTTCGCTGCGCACGCCGAGCCTGCCGTCGGCACCACGCGCAAGCGGCAGGATCGCTTCCGCGCCGCGCTCGCCCGCGACACCCATGGCGTTGCCGAGCGGAAAATAACGCGGGGCCGCGACCACCCCGCCCTTTGCGAACGGCACCACGCCGGAAAGCAACGAACCGCCGCCGGCCGTGCCGCCGATGACTCCGCCGAACAGGTTCTGGAACATGCCCGACAAGCCCTGCTCGATCGGCTTGAAGGCGGCGCTGAGCGCCATGCTGGAAAGGCGAAGCGCGAGCGTGCGCATGACCTCGCCGAAATTCCTGCCGCGCAGGATCGCCTGGTCGAGCGCACGCGCGAACGCGGAGCCGAAGCCGCGGGACAGTTTTTCCGCTTCCGCGATCTCGCGGCGGAAGCCGCTGAGGTCCGCGTCGATGGAAACGGAAATGCCGTCGATCTCGGTCATGGTGTAGTCCGGTCAGGAAATCTTGCGATCAGTTCGTTCAGCGTGTCGCGCGAGAGCGGCGCCCCCTCGCCGAACAGCGCACGCACCGCGCCTGCGAGTTCGCGCGGCGTGAGCCGCCAGAATTGATCCGACGAAAGCCGCAGCACGCCGAAGCCGAACGCCATCGCCTCAGTCCAAGGAAACGGCGGCGCGGCACTCACGCCTGCGGCGGCGGAGGGTTTGCCTTGCTCTCTGACGCACCAAAAGTCGCGGAAAGAAGTTCGACCACGATCCGCACATAGCCTGCCGCGGCTCCGGACGCTGCGAGCGCCGCCGCCTCATCGTCGGAAATCTGCTCGCCCGCTCCGCGCAAGCCCGCGCCGATCACGCGGATCGCGTCGCGCGCGGAGATGCGGCCACTGCCGAAACGGTCGGCAAGCGCCGCGAGATCGTCGGCACCAAACGCACTTTCAAGCTCCGCGAGCGCCCCGAGCGTCAGACATAAAGTGCGGCGCTTTCCGCCCAGCTCCGCCTCGATCTCGCCGCGGTGACGGTTCGCCATCACGCGGCCTCGAAGGTGAGTTCGCCGGCGCTTTCGAGCGAAATCTCGAAGTTCACCTCGCCGTCATGGTTGCCGGAAAATTCCAGCGCGCCGATCTGGAACGCGCCTTCGATCGTGCCGAAATCCGGGATCACGATCTGGCAATCCGGCGCCGTCCCCGCGAAGAACGCTTCGCGCACCAGCGCGTCGGAGGCGGCATCCTTGAAAATGCCGGACGCCGAGAGCGATGCGCGCCGCACACCCGCACCGGAAAGCAGCTCGCGCCAGCGGCCCGAGGATTCCGCATGCGTGACATCGACAGTCTGCGCGTTGAAGGCGAGCGTCTTGGTGCGCAGGCCGGCGACGGTGACGAAACCGCCTTCGTCGCCGATCTTCAGCAGTAAATCTTTTCCCTTTTGCGCGGGCATTGGTTTCTCCGTGGATCAGGCAGGCTCGGTGACGGCACGCAGCCGCACGATGCCGTGATAGGTGCGGCCGTCGGCTTCGCGGCGTATGTCGGCAACGACAAAGCGAAGGTTCGCGAGATGATGGCCGTCGGGCGCGAGCGGCGCGTCGGCGAGCGCCTGCAAAACCGCACCCGAAATCATGTGCGCCTCGCGGTGCCCGCCCTGGCGCGACCACACATGCAAAGTCATCGCATGCTCGTCGCCGCCTTCGGTCGAGGTCGAGCGGTCGGACACTACCGTCTCGCCGATCGTGACGTAAGGGAGTGCCGCCTCGCGCGGAGGCTCGTCGTAGATTTTCGCGCCGCCGAGCATCGCAGCGAGCGGTCCGTCGTTCTTCAGCACGCCGTGGATCGCGGCACGCAGGGCAGCAGCCGAAGCAGGCATGCGTTATCTCTTTTGCTTTGCGAGCTTGAAAAAAGCGCGGGCGACGGTTGCGTCTACCGCCGCCCGCATCGGCTCGAGCGCCGTGGGGAGGGCCGGCGCGAACCAAGGCGAAGGGATCTGTGTCAGCGTTCCGAATTCGCGAGCGGCGTCGAGCGGATCGTTCGAGCCGACTGCGCGGCGCGCGCCTCGCGGCTGTACCGAAACCGCACTTCCGCCTGCGTGTTGCAGCTCGTCCTTCAGCGCGTCTGCTGCTGCGTCGGCGGCAGCTTCGCGCAAGGCGGCATCCGCCGCGCGCAGACGCCGCAACAGGCGCCCGGGCGAATAAACCGCGCGCAGTCTCACGGCCGCTCCTCTTCCACGAGACACTCGATGAGCCGCCCGCGCTCGTCCGGGTCACGCACCGCGCGGATAGAGAACACGCGCAGGCCGAGTACGAAGCGGTGCGAGAGCGTGATGTCCGTGCGGTGCCGAAGCGTGATCCGGTGCGAGATGGCGCCGATGCGCTTGCCGGCCCTGACGCGATCGGCGGCGGACAGCGGTTCGATCGCGGCCCATATTTGCCCGAGCGATTCCCATGTTCTGGTCACACCGCCCGCGCCGTCCTCGACTTCGTCGGCGGCCTGCAGGGCAAGCCGATGACGGAATTCGCCGATCGCGGTCACAGCGACACCACACGAAACGGCGCAAGCAACTCGGCGATACCTTCCGGCATCGGGTCGTTTCGCTCGCCTTCCCCGCGATATTCGTAGGCGCGCGCGAGCAGAAGACGAATGGCCTGCACGAGCGGCGCGGGCACATCCGCCGCCGCGCCATAGCCCGCCTCGATATCGATCTCGATGCCGGCGAGCGGCTGTCCGGGATGCATGACGCGGCCTGCATCGAAAGCAATCAGCCCCGGCGACGAGGCCGTATTCGTAATGAAAATGCCGGTATCGAGTTCCTGCGGTTCACCCGCTTCATCGCGCACGCGCGCGGCAACGACTTCGCGCAGCGGCGACACCGGCGATACGATCGCGCCCGACGGCGGCCAGCGGTCGAGCACGATCCGCCAGGTTTGCGTCAGGAGCGCGCGGCGCGTGCGGCTTTCCGCCTGGATCCGCGCGGCCGCGATCATCGACGCAATCAATGCGTCGTCGGCGTCGTGTTCCACGCGCAGATAGTTCTTCGCCTCCGTGAGCGAGAGCGGCTCGCCCGCGGGCGGTTCGATCAGGATTGCGGCCATGACGGCTTCCGGTTGACAAGCATCGCCCGTGCCCGCAGATCACCCCGCGGGAGCGGCAATGGTTCGTTTTCTTCTCTTGCTTGCGGCGTGTGCCGCGGCGGTTTCTTCTGCGGGCGCGATCGTCGGAGGCAAAACCGGCGAACACGCCGCGCGCGAGCACACGGTGTTCGTCACCTCGCGCACGCAGGATTGCTCCGGCACGCTGATCGCGCGCGATCTCGTGATCACGGCTGCGCATTGCGTGGCAAGCGGCAGCAATTACACTGTCAATTCGATTCCGGTTTCGCAGGTCGTGATTCATCCGGCGTTCCGCCGCGATACCTACGAGACGTACAAGCCCTCGCCCGACCTCGCGATCCTGAAGCTCGCGTCGCCCGCGCCGCACCCTTTGCGTCCGGTACGGCTTGCGACGGAGACCGCGTTCCCGCCGCGCGGCACGCCGTTCGTGATCGCCGGTTTCGGCGAAGGCATCGAAGGCGACCGGCGCATCGGCACCCTGCGCACCGCGCAGCTCGTCAATGCCGGCACCACCGGCGGCATCATGCTGCGGCTGCATGCGCCGAAACACGCGCCCGGGACCGGCTCCTGCACCGGCGACTCCGGCGGCAGCGCCTACCGCAGCGAGGGCAACGCGCTCGTGCTTTACGGCGTGATCGCCTGGGCCGGCGGCAGGCCCGGCAGCAATTGCGGCGCCGTTACCGGCATCGTGCTGGTCGCGAACCAGATTGGCTGGATTCGCGCGACGGCAAAACGTCTCGGCTCGAAGCTCGACTAATCCCTTTCGTTCCGCGCAGCGCTTGCTACACTTCCCGCGGGTTCGGGGGAATCCGATGCGCCGGTTGTCATTGCTCCGTCACATGGCGCGGCTTGTGCCGCTCGTGCTGGCCTGCGCCGCCTATTCGCCGGCGCAGGCGATCGTACTCGGCACGGCGTCTTCGCTCGGGGCGCATGTGGTCCGCGTGGCCGGCGCGTCCGGTGCGTTCTGCTCGGGCGCCGTAATCGACAGGTTTCATGTCGTCACCGCCGGGCATTGCGCCGCGTCCGGGGTCGTGATCGACCGCAGATATATCCCGGCCGCGTCGCGCACGCAGACCGCGAGACTCGCGGACGGCCGCACGATCACCGTACACGGCGACGCCGCGATCCTGAGTTTCCGCCGCCCGCTGCCGCCATCGGCGGTGCCGATCGAGATCGGCGTGCAGGGCATCGACGGCGAGTTCACCATCGCCGGCTTCGGCACCACCAGCGAACGGCGCTGGAATCTCGGCACGCTGCACGAGGCGAGCGTCGTGTTCCATGCCCCATTCAAGCTGGTCGCGCCGGACCGCATGAGCGACATCTCCGCGAGCGCCTGCTTCGGCGATTCCGGCGGCGCGGTGCTCAGGAACGGCGCGCTGGTCGGCGTAATCACGCGCGCCTCGCACCCGCATCCGGTGATCGCCTGCGGGCATCTCACGCATTACGCGCCTGTCGTGGCGACGCCGCGCATCGAGTATCACCCGCTCGACGGCAGCGAGGTCAGTGCGGCGCCGCGCAAGCCGCAGCGCCGCCTGATGTATCGCCGCGCTTTTACGCCGCGCTGAACTTCAGGAGCTTGATCGCATCGAAGTCCTGCACGCCGCCGCCGACGCGCTTGGTGACGTAGAACAGGACATAAGGCTTCGACGAATACGGGTCGCGCAAGACGCGCACGCCCTGGCGGTCGATCACGAGATAGCCGCGGCGGAAATCGCCGAACGCGATCGAGAACGAATCTTCCGCGATGTCCGGCATGTCTTCGGCTTCCACCACCGGGAAGCCCATGAGCGTCGCAGGCGCGCCTGCCTGCGCGGGCGGCGCCCACAGATACTGCCCGCTCTCGTCCTTGAGCTTGCGGATCTCACCCTGCGTGCGGCGGTTCATCACGAAGGTGCCGTTCTGGCGGTAGCCGGCTTTGAGCGCATAGACCAGATCGACCAGCGGGTCGGCGGGATTGTCCTCCGGGAATTCGCCGTCGGCGCCGGAGCGCACGAAGCCGAGCTTGGTCCATTCCCAGGACGACTCCGCGACCTTGTCGTAGTCGAGGAAGCCTTTGGGCTTGTTCTCGCCGTCGCCGTTCACGAAGGCGGCACCCTCCTGCTCGGCGAAGACGGTGTCGACCTCGGCGGCGATCCATTCGTCGATGTTGACGGCGCTGTCGTCGAGGAGCGTCTGGGTCGCGGCGGGCATGGCATAGAGTTCGACGGTCGGGAAAGCGAGTTCGGCAAGCGCCGGCGAAGCGGTCTGGGTCCGCGCCGCCGTCTCGCCGACCCAGCCGGCCGCGGCTCCCGAAATCAGGAACGGCTTGCGGTAGACGTTCGAGGAAACCTGGCGGTTGCCGGAAATAGCGCGGATCGGAGAGATGACAGCCAGCCTGCGGCCGATCTCGCGCTCGGTTTCTTCCGGCACGAGATAGCCGCCGTCGGCCCCGCCGCCGGTCGAAACGCTGAGCGCCTTGCCTTCGAGCCGCTTCAGGCCGGAGGCTTCGCCGTTGCGGACATACATATCGAAGGCGGAGCGGTGTTCGAGCTCGGCGCCGGTCGGAAAGTGCTTCGCGCCGCCGGGCGGCGTACCAAGCGAGGGACGCCGGCCGCGCAGTACCAACTCATCCAGTACGCGCTTCTGCTCGGTGAGCGCCGCGTTGATGCGGTCGACCTTCTGGTCGGAGAGCACATCCGCCGAGCGGCGTTCGATCCGGTCGAGACGCGCGTCGTTCTCGGACCTGAAGGCCTCGAAGGAGCGCATGAAGTCGTCGAAGGCGGCGGCGACGTCGCCGCCGCTGGGAACGGATTTGATTTCGGGGGAAGGATTCAGAAGTTGTTCCATGATTTACCTCGTGGACGGATGAACGAAATCCGCCGCACGGCGGATGGTGGCGGCAAGATTCTCGGAACGATGCGTTTCGCGCTTGAAAGCGCTAACGCGCGCGCCGGGATGCATCGGGAAGGTCACGACCGAGATTTCCCAGAGATCGATCTTAGCGATCCGGCGGACGCCGGTTTTCGGATTCGTGCGGCCTTCGACGGTGCGAAAGCCGATGGAAAGTCCGTCGATCGCGCCCGCGCGCATGAGCGCGAGCACTTCCCGCCCCCGCGCGATCTCGGAGATGAGCCGCCCGCGCACGAACAGCCCGCGCGTATCCTCGCGCAGCTCGAGCCAGACGCCGATGGGCTCGGCGGGATCGTGCTGGAACAGCATCCGTACGCCGGAGACGCCGCGTTGCGCGAGGCTTTCCGCGAATGCGCCGGGCAGAATGAGATCGCGGCCGAGATCGGCGGAGTTGAAGCGGGCCGCGTAGCCGGTGAAGACGCCGGAGGCATCGAGCGACTTGCAATCGAAGCGCGTGAGACGGCTTTCATTCCTGGGGAGGATCATTCAGCGCTTCCTGGTCTTGCGCGATTTCGGCTTTGCTTTTGCGCGGGCGCTGCGCTTCGCTTTCTCGATTTTCTTCGGCGCGGGCGCGTGGAGCCGTTCGAGCTCGCGGACGAAGTCGCGAAACACCAATGGCGCCTCGGCGCCGACGGAGCGGATGCGTGGGGTCATCTCTGAAACCTCTTCGTCATGGCCGGGCTTGACACCCCAAGTCGGATTTATCCGACTTGGGCCATGACATATGCGCAACTCGGGCGAGCCCGAGTTGCGGGCCATCCACGTCCTGCTGCGTGGAGATGAAGGAAGGCGTGGATGCCCGCGACAAGCCGGGCATGACGAGTTTACTTTCGGACCCGCCGATTAAACCTCGCCAGCTCGCGCACGAAAGCGTCGAAGCGGGCGTTCGCCGCGAACAGTTCGCGCAGCGTCAGCGCAAGCAATGCGGACGATCCCGACGCCCACAGAAACAGCGCCAGATGCGCGAGATCGCCGCGCTCGGTGAAGGTGCGGATGAGACCGCTCATGTCCGGGATTCTTTATCTTTATATGTACCGGCAGCGGCTCGTAGCCGGTAGCCGCGCGCTTTTCGTCGTCGGTGAGAAACGAGGCGTCGCCTACGCGCTTCCACAGCGCCTCGCGCTCGATCGCAAGCGCCGGCACCTCGTCGAGATCGGGCGCAAGCCGCAGGTTTCCGCCGAAGCTCTCGCCGAGCCAGTGGCCCAGCGCCGACGCGATGCGCGAAAGCAGCGGCAGCACGGTCTGGCGGTAGAGCGCGCGGTTGGCTTCCGCCCGCTACCAGACAAGACGCCTTATTTGACTTCCCGCTCCAACTTTTTTCTGAACGCCGAATAAGCTTCGAGCTGCTCGTCCGAGAGCATGTAGAAATCCTGTGTCGGATCGGGTATCGGGCGTGAAAGTGACTGCAGCGGATACTCAACGCCGGTCAGTTCATCCAGGAACTTCTTTTCAGCAAGATAGCGTTCCTCCCGCCCAGTAGGAGCCGTAAAGTGAACGCCATTGTGATATATTATGATGTCGTACTTCTGATAATCTCGCATGGTCAACCCTAGCGTTTCGGGAAAGCTGACTGGATGCGGAAGCCCTTTGGCGAGTTCGCATCGTGAACAATTACTACCGCTACTCCGTAGGTATTTCGCATGAAAGGTTGAGCACTATATCGAGCAAGATACGCCTCCTGCCCAGTTATCGAATTGAAGGAGGATGAGATAAAAGCCCTTGGCAGATTACCTCTCGCTACCTGATTTACTATATCGCGATTTTGGGCAAGCGTTGAATTAATTAGTTTTGTCGCAGCAGCCACCGAAGAAAATGAACCTACTCCAAGACCTTCAAAACTATCGCCACGCTCGACGATAGCAAAAGCCTCGCGCTCGACTCGCGCTTTGAGATAGGATTCGCTCTTGCCGACATGCTCTTTTATCGCATGTCCACCGCGCTCCTCTTCCTCCAGAAGATCAATGCGATAGCCGGTCTCGTTGTCTTGTGAGACTAGCGTTACCCCGCTGTCACCACCTTCATCACCACTCGACTCAGATCCACCCCCGCCCCCGCTCGTCCACTGCCCGCCATCCGGGTTTCCCGCCGGCACGCGCGGCTGGTTGGGGTCGTACTTCGCAAGCAGCGTTGACAGAGACGAAGCCGGCAGCGGCTCGTAGCCGGCAGCCTGACGCTTCTCGTCGTCGGTGAGAAAGCCCGCCTCGCCCACTCGCTTCCACAGCGCTTCGCGCTCGATGGAGAGCGCCGGCACCTCGTCGAGATCGGGCGCAAGCCGCAGGTTTCCGCCGAAGCTCTCGCCGAGCCAATGGCCCAGCGCCGACGCGATGCGCGAAAGCAGCGGCAGCACGGTCTGGCGGTAGAGCGTGCGGTTGGCTTCCGCGTAATTCGAATAGGTGTTGTCGCCGGGAATGCCGAGCAGCATCGGCGGCACACCGAAGGCAAGCGCGATCTCGCGTGCGGCGATGTGCTTCGCCTCCACGAAATCCATGTCCTTCGGCGACAGGCTCAGGCCCTTCCAGTCGAGCCCGCCTTCGAGCAACAGCGGACGGCCGGCATTGGCCGCGCCCTGGTAATGCGCCTCGAGCTCCCTTTTCAGCCGCTCGAACTGCTCGTCGGAAAGATTGCCGCGCGCCGCCGAATAGACCAGCGCGCCGGAGGGCCGCGCGGCGTTGTCCAAGAGCGCCTTGTTCCAGGCGCTCGCGGCGTTGTGCACGTCGAGCGAAGCCTGCGCCGCTTCCAAGGGCGACATGCCATAGTGGTCGTCGAGCGGATTGAACAGCGTGAGATGCAGGATCGGCGCAGGCGTTTCGCGCATCGAAAAGCGCACGACCTCGCCGCCAACGCGATACTCGTAAGCCTCCGCCCAGCCTTCCACGCCCGGCACCACCTTCATGCGGTCGGGGCGGAGCGCGTGCAGCTCGCGCACCTCTTCGAGCACGCTCACGCGTTCGAGATAGGCGTTGCCGGAAACGAGCAGATAGCCAGCACACTGCTCGATCAGGTCGGCGCCGGTCTGGCGCGGGTTCGGGCGCGACAGCAGCTGCAGGAGCGGATGCTCGTCGTGTTCGCGCGCGCCTTCGTAGAGCAGGAGCGGAATGTTCGCCGCCGCTTCCGAAATCATCCGCACCGCGCGATAGGCGACCGGATTCTTCGCGAATCCCTCGCGCGCGAGCGTGGCGTAGTCGCGCGGCGTCCAGCGCGGACGGCCCTGAGAAAACAGCGCGACCAGCGCGCCGGTGCGGCTCGCTTTCTCCTCAACGCGCGCGGACGCACGCCGCGAGAACAATTCACGGAAGGGGAAGTGCATCGAATGTTCCTGAAATGCTTGTCATTCCGGACGCGCGTCTTCGCGCGATCCGGAATCCAGAGCCGCAAACCGAAGGCCTGAATTGTTTCTCTGGATTCCGGGTTCGCGCCTTCGGCGCGCCCCGGAATGACAAGATTAGAGTGTCCGCAGCCGCGGCGTCGCTTCGCGCGGCGCGAACGCCAATGACGTGATCGCCCAGACCAGCGCGTCGAGCCGGTCGGGCGAGCGGCCCAGGCTCAGGCCGTCCGCGCCGAAATCCGCCATTTCGTCTTCCAAGAGCGGAAAGCTGCCGACATGCGAAACGCGGCCCTGCTCGTAGAGCGCGGCGACCGGCTCCGCGCGCAGAACTTTCCCGCGGGTCGCGCGCACTTCCGAGACCGGCACGTTCGCGTCGGTCTCGGAGAGCACCGCACGCGCCATCTCGCCGCCCTGGTTCACCTCGACCACGATGCGGTCGGCGTCGAGACGCCGATAGAGCGCGATCGCGCGGCTCGCCCAGGCGAGCGGCGAAAGGCCGCTCGCGCTTTCGTCCGCGAGCACGAAAATTCTGCCGTCGTCGTCGACGCCCGCCGCAACGATGCCGCAGGCGTCCGCGCCTTCGCGCGAAGACGCCGGCGGATCGACCGCGACCACGATCCGCGCAAGCGGCGGATGCGTCTGCACCCGCGCCCGCTCGATGCGCTCGCGCGGAAACAGTGTATCCGCCCGCGCCTCGATCAGCTCGCCGTCGAGTTCCTGACGGCCGAGGCGCGTGCCGGCGTAGCGCGCGAGCATCTGCTCCAGAAACTGCGGCGCGAGCTGAAACGCATTCGCCCGGGTCGCCGCGCGGGAAACCGCGGTCAGCGGATCGGCCATGATCCGCTTCAGGAGCGGAATCGGCCGCGGCGTCGTGGTGATTGCGGCGCGCGGGCTGCGCCCGAGCCGCAGCCCGAACTGCAGCATGTCGTAGGCGGCGTCCGCGCGCCGCCATTTGCACAACTCGTCGCACCAGGCCGCCTCGAATTGCGGCCCGCGCAGGCTCTCCGGATCGTCGGCGGAGAACGCATAGGCCACCGCGCCGTTTCGCCATTCCAGCCTGCGCCGCGACGGCTCCCATTGCGGGCGCTCGCAGCGGCGGTGCACGGCGAGCAGGCCCGAGACGCCTTCGATCATCACCTCGCGCACATCGGCGATGCTCTCGCCGACCAGCGCGATCTGTCTGGCGCGTTCTCCGAATCTTTCCTGTCCCAGCGCAATGCCCCGCACCCATTCGGCGCCGGCGCGGGTCTTGCCCGCGCCGCGTCCGCCGAGAATGAGCCAGGTGCGCCAATCGCACGCGGGCGGCAATTGATCGTCGCGCGCCCAGAATTCCCAGAACTTCAGGAAGGCCTCGCAATGCGAGGCCGTGAAGCCTTCGGTGAGTTCAGGAAGCGTCCCGTTCGCGGCGCAGGCGATCCAGCCGTTCCGCAAGTTCTCTGCGGAAATCGTCGAGATCGCGGAATTCGTCTTCGCTGTCGTCAACGCTCTGGTCTTCCGTCTTTTCGTCGCGCTGCAAGGCCGCGACTTCGCGCAAAGTCTTCACAAGCGTGGCGAGCGTCCGTGCTGCACGTTCGGCATCGGTCGAACGCAGCCGTGCGCCTTCGACGCGCGCGAGCACCGCCTCGATCGCGACGATCTCGCGCTCGACGGCGGCGCGCACGCGCTCGATCAGGGTTTCGTTTTCTGCAACCGTGCTTGCTGCCGAAGCCGCTTCGCGGATCGATTCCACCTCCTCTTTCGCGGCGGCGTCATAGTCCTGCATACGCAGCCTGCGCGGCTTCCAGCCCCATAACCGCGTTCGCTTAATGAAGGTCGAAACGCCGAGCCCGCAGATCGAGGCGAGATCGCGAACCGGGACATCCGTGCCTTCGTAGAGCTTGCGGACTTCCGCAATCTTTTCCGGCGGCAGGACGATGAACTTCGACATCGGGTTCCGAAAAGCGAAACGGCGGCCGGAACTTCCGCCGCCGTCATTTCCTTGGCGCGAATGAGGTAAACCTCAAGCGCGCTATTGGCGCGAATGAGGTAAACCTCAAGCGCGCTATTGGCGCGAATGAGGTAAACCTCAAGCGCGCTATTGGCGCGAATGAGGTAAACCTCAAGCGCGCTATTGGCGCGAATGGGGCTGGCCCCAGGCGCGCTGTCCAGTCGCAGTTTTGGAGTATGCCGAAACCCTACATGGGCAGCGTCACGCTGTCAAGGATTATTTTCCTCTTATCTCGTCATCACCGGGCCGGGCTGTCCCGCGAGCCCCTTTTGGCGAGCGGATGACAGCCCGAGACCCGGTGATTCATGAAGCGTTTGGGCGCGGTGCGCGGTCTCATGGATGGCAAAGAACTCGCGCATGCGCGAGTTCTAACAATTAAAGTGCACAAGTCAGGCAAGTCTGACTTGTGCGTCAAGCCCGGCCATGACGAAAGGAAGATGCGTTCAGATTTCCCGCGTCATGAAGCGGGAAAAGCCGTTGTCGCCGTAGTCCGCGAACGGTCCGCAATAAGAAAACCCCGCGCTTTCATAGAGCCGCAACGCCGCGGCGAAGCCCTCCGACGAACCGGTCTCGAGCCACAGCGCGGCAAGCCCGCGCGAGCGCGCCTGCGCGAGCAAATAATCGAGGATGGCGCGCCCCGCGCCTTTGCCGAGATACGCGTCCGCAACGCGCATGGATTTCAGCTCGCCATTCTTTTCGTCGAGGATTTTCAGCGCGCCCATGCCGGCGAGCGTTTCGCCGTCCCACGCGCTCCACAACGTGACACCCGGCTCGCGCAGGCCGTCGATGTCGAGCGCGAAGCAGGTGCCGGGCGGCGAGTTGTCGGCCATGCCCTGCAGATGACGCGCTACCAGCGCGCGGACTTCGGCGCCTTTGAGATTTTCTATACGGAACGAGAAATTGAGTTTCTGTTTCTGTGTCATTCCACTCTCGTCATCACCGGGCCGCACCGGCCCGCGCGTAAGCGCGGCGTGACGGTGCGAGACCCGGTGATCCATAGGAAAGGCCGGCACATGCAGTGCTTCATCATGGATTGCCGGGTCAAGCCCGGCAATGACGAAGTAGATTCAGCGCACGCTCTTGGCGCGCGATTTTTTCGTCCTCGGCTCCAGCTTTTTCTTTTTGCCTGATCCTGACGGGTCAAGCATGGGCCAGCGCACCAGATAGTCCTGATAGTCGCGCACGCGCACCTTGCCTTCGATGCCGCCGATGCGCCCGCGTACCGAAATCCCGGCTTCGTGCACCGTGCTGGGGTCGCCGGAAACCAGCGGATGCCACCATTCCAGATCCTTGCCTTCCGAGACGCGGCGATAGGCGCAGGTTTTCGGCAGCCAGAAGAACTGCTCGTCGGGCGTGATCTTCACGCAGTCTTTCACGCGCGACATGCGGTTTTCGTAGTCGGAGCAGCGGCAGGCTTCGCAGTCGAGCAGGCGGCAGGCGATGCTGGTGTAGTAGATCTTGCCGGTGTCCTCGTCTTCCAGCTTTTCCAGACAGCAACGCGCGCAGCCGTCGCAGAGGCTTTCCCACTCTGCGGTGGTCATTTCTTTGAGGGATTTGGTTTGCCAGAAGGGCTCGGTCACGGCAGTTTTCCAAGACTCGCGACGGACTTTTCGAGCCAGGTTGCGACTTCCATCAATTCGCTGGTGAGTCTCTCATCGGCCTCGAACCGCCCTTCATATTCGGCAAGGTTGCGTAGCTGATGGCATCGGCCGAGAACGCGCGCCAACTCTTTCGATGCACCAAGCGTGTGCGGAAGCACCTGAAAAACAACATACCGCTTCTGGTCCGGGCGAAAGCCGTGCCAGCGCAGGGCAGCCAGCGCGAAGGAATGTGCAGCCGCATAGGCGCGGGCAAAGCGGCCATCGGCGGAAAGCGCTGTCATTCGCGCGTCCCTCAAAGCAGTGCGGCCCGCCGTAATCAGCCCGTCGAACTCGGCCTGTTCGCCCGGCTCTCTCTTCAGCACCCGTGCGCTTGCCAGATTCTCAAGTTCTTTCGCGGCCATTGTCTGGTCCGAATATCATAAGCTTTGGCTGTTCCGCCACCTTTCGAACGAAAGAGCCTTTCTCCACACGCTTTCGCCGCCACTCGGCGGCAGTCAGCAATGTAGGATTTACAGTGCGGCGAAGATTCTTTTCCGCTCTTTGCGCCGCCTTGAAGACGTCTGCGTAAGAGAGATCGTCGCTTACAATCATCACGTCGATGTCGCTATTCGCCGTATCCTGCCCTTTGGCAACGGAGCCATAAACGAAAGCAATATCGATCTTCATACAGAGAGGCTTCATCGCCTCACGCAGAGGTTCGACGATCCCTACCGTTTTCAGGACGATGCCGCGCAACTCGCCGAAAATCGGCGAGGCCGGGTTGGCTCGATACTGCTTTGCATCGACCGTTATCAGAGCGGCAGCCTGCAACCTTTCAAGCTCGCGCGCGACCGCGCCGTTACCCGAGGCGGCCAGGCGGATAATTTCCGATATCGAGAAAGCGCGTTCCGGTTCGCCGAAGAGAACGCCGAGCACGCGAAGTCTTACGCGCGGAAACAGCGCAGCGCCGAGTCCTTCCGAAGTTTTTTTTCTACCCATTTTGGGGATAATATTCCCCAAAATGGGTAAGCGCAAGCCGTCCTTTCGCGGACCTGAAAATCAAGGGCACGCCGTCAATATCCGCTGTTAACAATGTGAGGCTGCCTTATTCGCGTACCTTTTCCCGCGCTGCTATAACCCCGCTCCCCATCCGCCCGCGCGAGTTCCGTCTTGGCCGATCAGCCCGCCCCGCCCCCGTCCGGCAAAGGCCCGCAGCAGAAGCCGCTCGAGCGCGCGGGGCTGACCGGCTGGCGCCGCACGCTCCTCGATCTCGACGCGCGGCTGAACGCGGCGCTGTTCGCGTCCTGGGTTCTCATCCGCGCCAAATGGGAAGACTTCTCGGCTTTCATGGACCGCTTCCATGTCAGCGGCGCGCGCCGGCTCGCAGTCGAAGGGCTCTCCGAAGCCGCGACGCTCGGCACCTGCGCCGCCGTGCTCCTGCTCGCGCTCGCGGTGCCCGCCTTCGACGAGACCTCCGACGAGGACTGGCTCAAGCGCTCCGAGCTCGCCGTCACGTTTCTGGACCGCTACGGCAACAAGATCGGCGAACGCGGCATCAAGCACAACGACTCGGTGCCGCTTGCGGAAATGCCGGACCACCTGATCAAGGCCGTGCTCGCCACCGAAGACCGCCGCTTCTACGATCACTTCGGCATCGACGCCGCGGGCACGCTGCGCGCGCTGACGGCAAACGTCCGCGTCGGCAGCGTCGTGCAGGGCGGCTCCTCGATCACGCAGCAGCTCGCCAAGAACCTGTTCCTGTCGAACGAGCGCACCATCGAGCGCAAGGTGAAAGAGGCGTTTCTCGCGATCTGGCTGGAGTCGCGGCTCACGAAAAACGAAATCCTCAAGCTCTATCTCGACCGCGCCTATCTCGGCGGCGGCGCCTACGGCGTCGACGCGGCCGCGCAATACTACTTCGCGAAGTCGGCGCGCGACGTGAACCTCGCGGAAGCCGCGATGCTGGCCGGGCTCTTCAAGGCGCCCGCGCGCTACGCGCCGCACGTGAACCTTCCGGCCGCGCGGGCGCGCGCCTCGCTCGTGCTCGACAATCTGGTCGAGGCCGGCTTCATGACCGAAGGCCAGGTGTTCGGCGCGCGGCGCAATCCCGCGCGCGCGGTGGACCGGCGCGAGGAGCAAACGCCGAACTACTATCTCGACTACGCGTTCCGCGAAGTGCAGCAGATCGCGGCGAAACTGCCGGCCTCGGTGCATGACAGCGTCTTCGTGGTGCGTACGGCGTTCGATCCCGCGATCCAGAAGGCCGCGGACGAGGCGATCGAGAGTTCGCTGCGGCAGTTCGGCCGCGACTATAACGCGAGCCAGGGCGCGATCGTGGTCATGGAAGTCAACGGCGCGGTGCGCGCGATGACCGGCGGGCGCGATTACGCCGAAAGCCAGTTCAACCGCGCCACCGATGCGCTCAGGCAGCCGGGTTCGGCGTTCAAGCCCTTCGTCTACGCCACCGCCTTCCTGCACGGCATGACCGCGAACACCATCGTACAGGACGCGCCGATCTGCCTCGGCAACTGGTGCCCGCAGAATTATTCACGTTCCTATTTCGGCTCCATGCCTATTTCTCAAGCGCTGACACTTTCGCTCAACACGCCGGCGGTGCGCGTGGCGGGTGTTGTCGGCCGCCAGAATATCGTGGACACCGCGCGCAAGATGGGTCTCACCACCGAACTCCGCGTCTCCGCGCCGCTGCCGCTCGGCGCCGCGGAAGTCACCGTATTCGATATGACGCAGGCCTTCGCGACCTTCGCCGCAAACGGCAAGCGCGTGCGCGGTCACGCCGCGATCGAGATCCGTTCGTTGACCGGCGAACTGGTCTGGAGAGACACTACCGATCTCGCGCGTGCGGAACAGGTTCTTCCCGTTTCCGTTATCAACGAGATGAACCCCATTCTTGTAAATGTCGTGGAAAACGGCACCGCAAGACGAGCGATCCTGAATGGGATCACCGCCGGGGGAAAAACCGGCACCACAAACGCCTACCGCGACGCCTGGTTCATCGGGCTGACCGGCAACTTCGTCGCCGCGGTCTGGTACGGCAACGACGACTATCAGCCGCTGCGCCGTATGACCGGCGGGTCGCTGCCGGCAATGACCTGGCACAAGGTCATGACCGTCGCCCATCAGGGTGTGAAGCCTGTTCCTCTGCCCGGCGTTCACCGTGAGCCCCCGAAGCGCGACTCGCCAAATGTTGCGTCCGTCCCGCAGAGCCCCGCCGCCAGCCGCAACGCTACGCTTCCGCCACGCGCTGTCGAGCAACTGTTGTGGCTGGAGAGAGCGTTTCGGGAAGCCCGCGGCAGTGCCGCAGTGCCTTTCAAACGCGACGAAAGCGGCATCGCAAACTGAAGACCTTGAAAGTCCTTCCGCACGGGCTGGCGCCGTGGCATTGCATTTCCCGACAGTCTCTCGCAATTCCGGCGAATAAATTTGCGCATCCTGTTCTTCATACTTGCACTGCTCATCGGCTCATCGAGCGGCGTTGGCATGACATGGCTGATGTCCGCGCGCGAGAACGGTTTCGGCGCGATAGACATTGGAACATGGCGGGCATGGCCGAGAAGCGGAACATCCGACGCCGATCCTTACGCACGTGCAGTTTTCGCCCGGTCGGGAGAATTGCCGATCGGCTATTCGGAAGGCATCGCATTCGTAACGGCGACCGACGATGAAGGCCGCGCGATCGACGGCCGCTGCATCACACGGATTTCTGGAAAACTTCTGCCCGCACGGTTCTGGACGCTTACGATTTATGACGGGCGCGGTAGACTGATCGAGAATTCGGCCGGACGTTACGGTTTCACAAGTAGCGAGGTTGCTTTCGGACCGGACGGCGATGTCGAAATCTGGCTCGCCCCGCGCGCGCATAGCGGCTACTGGGTTCCCACCGGAGAAAGCGAGCGTATTGTTGCGATCTTTCGTCTTTACGATACGCCCACCGGCGTTTCGCGCAGCGAAGCAGCACAGATGCCGAAAGTCACGCGGGAGAAATGCCCGTGACCAGATGGCTGTTCGCGGTTCTCGCCGGTCTCGTGCTCGGCGGCATCGTCCACATCCTTTCGATCTTCGCGTTGCCTAGTCTCGCGCAGAATGATGCCTATGTGCGGCTTTCCAAGCTCGGCAAGACGAACGAAGTAGTTGAAGTGCCAGCGCCGACACCGTTCGAGGCGCTGCTGCCTCGGCTCGATCCGGCGTTCGTTTTTGCTGCCTGTGTTTTCGATCTTTCGCATGGCCCGCTAGCCGTCAGCGTACCGGTAACGCCGGACCTGACCTCGGTCGCGTTTTATACACGTCAGGGCCGCGTTTTTTACTCGCTGAACGATCGCGCAGCCGCGCGAGGCTTCATCGATCTTCAATTGATGACGCCACCGCAGCGAGCCGTGCTGCTGGCGAATGACGATCTTACCGCTGCCGACCGGCTCATTATCGAGTCCCCTGCAATCCATGGGATCGTCTTCATTCGAGCATTCGTGCGCGAGGAAGGCGCACGCGAGACCATTCGCAAATCCATGTCGGCCGCCAGATGCGGGCCGCTGCAGACGGTGCGCTAATCCTTGAAAACCTGCGGGCCGTTGGTTGGATAGTAGGCGGCCGTCGCGCTTAGCACAGGAATTCTGGCAAGCCGTTCATCGTAGGCGCGCAGCGCCCGCTCCGCGTCGACTGCGGCCGGCGCCGGCGATTTCAGAAACAGGCGCTCGAGCGCGTACTTGTAGCCGCGGCTGCGCTCGCCGAGCCGGCGATAAACCCAGCCGATCAGCATTCGATTCTCGGCGACCCGAGCCATTGCAGTCTCGCGCTCCTCCGGCGTTAGCCGGGCGACGCCAAGGAGGCTGCGCTCGCGCGCCGTATCGATCTCCACTACGCGCTTTGCGACGGCAAAGAACGGCGTAACCCGAAGGCTGTCGGCACGAATATCGTCGACAAGGCGCGCATAGCGGGCGGTCGCCGAGCGATAGGGCGTGTCGATCAACGTGGCCGCATACTTCTCCACGTCAAACGGAGGCTCGTTGTTCGGCAGCATGCGCGACTGGCGCAGATCGGTAATCGTCACGAACCACTTCTGCTTCGTCACTGGCGGAGCGATGATTGCGTAGGCGAGATCGCGCAGCGTCCGTTCGTCGTCCGTGAGAGGCGCTCCGGAAACCGGCTCGCCGCGGCGCTGCGCCGCGTAGGCGCCGGCAACCGGCAGCATCTCATCGTGGAAATAGGATGGTATCGGCCGTTCGAAGTCGCCGATGCGCGCACAGCCGGCAGCCAGCACCGCTACCAGAAGCGATGCAAAGATCGTTACTGTTGAAGTAAAGCGCACGTCACGCCGGGCGCTTCGTACGCCGGCGCGGCTTGCCGCTACTCTTGGAGCGCGGCTTCGAGTGCGTTTCCCGATGCATTTGCTTGTTTTCGCGCTCGATGCGGATCACAGGCAGCACGAGGATCGATGCGCTATCGCTTTGGTTGACGACGGGCGGCACGGCCCGTGCGCGCTCCAACGGAAATCTGACCAACAAACCCATCCCGGCCTCCTTGGGCCAACACCGGCAACGCCCGGCTTTTCCCAAGTAACAGTCGGTTAGGGTTAACAGCCTCTTAACGCCCGAATTTTCCTCCACGGTCACGCTTCATCAGGCAGGCGCCAGCGTGAGAAAGTTCCGGCCCAAGCGGTCCTCGACTTCGATCAGCCACAGGTCCGGATCGAACTTCTGTTCCCGCGCAATCTTTGCTTCGACGTCGGCGTCCGGGGCGAAGCCCTGCGGGAAGTAGCTCGTGAAAAGATGCTCGACCGGACGCGCGTTATCGAACGCACTTTGCGGTGCCGGTCCGAACAGGGCAGATGTGCCGTCGAGCTTCGCAATCTTGACGAAGATGGCCCCGGCCTCCTCCGCGCCACGGCGGCGGACGGCGGCAAAGCAGCCTTCGGTGTTGCAGCGGCGGATATAGGCCGCCACCCAGATCGCACTTTTGAGACGCACGAGAGGAGATTAGTCGATCGGCGCGCCGTTTACAGCCGCAAGCTTGGTGAAAAGATTGTCGGACATCAGGCCGGTAACCGGCATCATCCAGTCCTTTTCAAAGCGTTCGATTGCCTCCTTCGTGTCCGGGCCGAAGGTCCCGCTCATGCGGACGGGACCATAGCCTAGGCGCGCCAGTGCCTGCTGGAGCGACAGGACACGGAGCGATTTGCGGTCGCCTTCCAGCGGAGCATTGATCGAGCCGGTGATGTCGCCCCTGATCTCGCTCTTCACCGGCACGCGTCGGATCTGTTTCAGGAGTTCGTCGCTGGGTTCGAGCGTATTCTGTCCAGTCTTGCCCTTCTGGAAGTCGCGGATCGCCTGTTCCGTGCGCGGCCCCGGAACACCGTCGACCGCGCCGTTGTAATAGCCGCGGACAGAAAGTTCGCGCTGTATGTTCTGGATAAGGTCGGTCACGCTGCGCGCGGGTGCATCGTTCGGACGGGGTTGCGGATTGGGGGTGTCCTGCGAGAGCAGGCTGTCCAGCGTCGAGCGCGGCGTTTCCTGAAACGCGACCGCGTTGACTACGACGGCGAGCGCTGCTGCGGTCGCAATGGCAAGCGCAATCGTATCCGAAACGCGGCGCGGCAGCACAGCGCCAATCGCGCGGCGCAGGATCGAACGGCGCCGTGGCGCGCGGACAAAATCGTCGTCTTCGTAATCTACGCGCTCGCGGCGCGGGTTGCTGATGCGCTTAGGCACTTTTCCTTACCTTCGCTTCTTCGCGGCCGGTCTTCGCCGTACGCCGGGGAAATTTCGCAATCGAACTATTTGCTGCCGCCTGCATATTCGGCTGACAATCGAACGGCAGGCGCACAATCACCTTGGTGCCCTTGCGCAGACGGCTTTCGATTTCGACCGAGCCGCCGTGCAATTTCACCAGACCCATAACCACCGACAATCCGAGCCCAGTACCCTCATAGGTCCGATCGTAGGTGGAACGGCCCTGGAAAAATGGATCGCCGAGTTTCTCGAGGTCCGCTTCCGGAATGCCAACGCCGGTATCGGACACTGTCAGTTCGACCTCCGCCCCCACTGCGCGGACCGCAATGTCGACCTTGCCGCCCCGCTCGGTGAACTTGATCGCGTTCGAAACGAGATTGATCACGACCTGGCGTAACGCACGCGGATCGGCGTTGATTTCCGGAAGATCGGGAGCAACATCGGAAAAAAGCTGAATGCCCGCCTGTTCGGCGCGCAACGACATCATCTTGCGGCAACTCTCGATCAGGGGTTTCACGGCGAAGGGCTCGGTCACGATCTCGAAATGACCGGCCTCGATGCGCGACATGTCGAGAATGCCATTCACGACCGCCAGCAGATGCTCGCCGGAATCGCGGATCAGCCGCGCATAGTCCTGCCGGCGGACGACGTCGAGCTTCATTTCGTCTTCCCGCGCCAGCATTTCGGAGAAGCCGATGATCGCGTTCAGCGGCGTGCGCAATTCGTGGCTCACAGTCGCAAGGAACTTGCTTTTCGCGTCGTTTGCGCGCTCGGCCTCGCTGCGTGCGTTTTCGACCGCAAGAGCGTCCGCTTTCCGCGCCGTGATGTCGCGAAACACGGACACGACCTGACGCGGCTCGCCGATGCGGGTTTCGCTGTCGATGCCATGGCTGCGCATTTCGATCCAGATGAAATCCGGAGCGGTCCGATACGCTCCGCCGGGCGTCTCGCGCTGAAGACGGAACTCTAACGAAACCGGTGCGGATCCGCGTGCCGCGTCCGAGATGGCGGTCAGGAAGGCAGGACGATCGGCCAGATGCACACGGTCGAACAACCGGTGACCGAGCAGTTCGGAAGCCGGAGCACCGGTGAGCAATTCCGCGGCAGGAGAAATGAAGGTAACCGCGCCGTCGCGGCCATGGCGCGCGATTACGTCCGACATGTTCTGTGCGAGCAGCCGGTATCGTGCCTCGCTTGCGAGCTTCGCAAGGTGGCCCTCCCGAACGAAAGCGCCGTTCGCGAGCGCGATACCGCCCGCATAGATCGCGGCAGAGGCAACGCCTGCCACCGAAAGCCAGCCATAGCTGAAAGCCGCCGAAGCGGGTTCCGGCACCATGATCCAGAGCGCGGCCGCGGTGAAGATCGCGATCGCGATCGTGGCAACGATCAGCCGGCGCGAGGCCGAGAGCGAAGCCTCCAGCGCGATCACGACGATCCAGGGTGCGGCGAAGGACGCAAGCCCGCCGGTCATTGCACCGATCAGTGCAATCAGGATCGCCAGCGCGCAGGCGGACAAGAGATGTGCGCGCTCGTATTCGCCGGTCTTCGACAGATACCAGACCAACAGCAACGGCGTCAGCATCCAGCCGAGTGCGAAAACTTCGATCGGGCCGGGCACGCCGCGCCAGGCGAGGTAGAGCGGAAACACCGCCAGGGCGGAAAGACCGACGAAGAGCCGCGTCGCGAAGAACGCGCGATGTCTTGCGGCAACGAGGGAATCCTGCCGCGCGCTGTGGTGGAGCAGCGCATCGAGATAAGCGCGAACTGGCGCGAACATGGAACTACGCAACTTTACTTTTGCGGCGCGTTGCTTGAGCGAGAATCCGCGCCGTCCCCTCGCCTGTTGCCGTAAAGAGTAGAAGTGCGCACTTAAGCGAACCCTAAATTCGCGCGGGGAAGCAGGCCCGGCGGTACACCGAAGGCCCTTGTTTTATAGGCAGTTCCGCGGCGTTCGTCGGCATGGTGAACGATCCGTTTCCGGCCATGGTTTTCGTTCTCTTATTGTCCCTGCATCAAGGCAGGTCTTGCGGCGGCACGGCTCGAATAGTTTCGAAACCATCTCGAAAGTTTCGGGCATTCGACGCGAATCTTCGTCGAAGGCCGAACGGTTCCTTGAAAGCTCCCGGCCTATGGTCGTATCCGAAGCGGCGGATAAGCCGCGCGGGGACCATGGGCGTCATGTTCTTTCTGTTGCGGGTGGCCTTCTGGCTTTCGATCGTGGTCGTGCTTCTGCCCTCAGGGCCGAAGACCGACCCGAACGCGGCTTCCGTCGGCACATTCGAAGCGATCGGAGCGGCGCAGGCCGCGATCAAGGACGCACGCGGCTTCTGCGAGCGCGAGCCCGAGGCTTGTGCGGTCGGCTCGCAAGCGCTTCAGGTGTTCGGCCAGAAAGCGCAGAACGGCGCGAAAATGCTCTACGAGTTCCTCTCGTCGGGTTCGCAGCACGACGGCCCCACCGGTTCGACGCCCAAACCCGGCCGCGACACCCTGACCGCCGAGGATCGCGAGATTCCGTGGCTTGCGCCCCGGAAAGCCGCAGGGCCTGCGACAGCGTCCCGCCGCGAAGGCTGAATTGCCGCAAATTGTAACTATGGTCCCCGCCGCCTATATCTAGCGGCATGAACGAGCGCATCGAAAAGATCGTCGCCGACTTCGAACTCCTCGACAGCTGGGACGACCGCTATCGCTATGTGATCGAACTCGGCAGGAAGCTGCCCGAACTGCCGGCAGAAGATCATATCGATGCGAACAAGGTGCAGGGCTGCGCGAGCCAGGTCTGGCTGACGAGCCGCCGCGGGGACGACGGCGTAATCGAATTCAAGGGCGACAGCGACGCGCATATCGTCAAAGGGCTCATCGCAATCCTGTTCGCGCTCTATTCCGGCGAGCGCGCGAAAACCATCGTCGAGACCGACGCCAACGCTGTCTTCAACAAACTCGGCCTCGGCGAGCACCTGACGCCGCAGCGTTCGAACGGTTTTCGTTCGATGGTCGAGCGCATGAAGCGCGATGCGCAGGCCGCGCTCGCGGGTTAGTCCTGGTACGGATCCATGGTCGGACGCGCTCCTTCCGCCTGCCAGACGCGAAGTTTCGCGCGGTTGCTTCCGGTGATCTTCGCAGCAAATCCGTAATGCCGCGCGAGGCGGTCCAACGCTAGGCCGAGCACAACCTTCGAAGTCCGGCGCGGCCAGCCGCGTTCCCGCTCGACGATCTCGAGACCTTTCAGAAAGCAGCAGACGTCGAGGAGCAGGCCGGAGAACTCCGGCCCCACGGCATCGAGCGCAACATTGAGCCGCTCCTTTGCAGCAATGACGAGATCGGAATAGAAGACCGTGCCTTCTCCGCTTCCTCTTCGGCCGTGCGAGACCGGTGAGGTGAGATTGGCGCCTATCCGCGGCGTCATGGCGGCGCGTGTGAAATCCGCGCGCAATCTTTCTCCGGCGGCGAATTGTGCTGCGTCGATCATGGGCCTCCCGTTCGTGTCCTTACGGCGCGCCAGCCAGGCGAGCGGACTTTCGTTCTCATTGACGAGAAGGGCATCCGGTGCGATGCGCGCCGCCTTACCGCCCGCAGGCGAAATGCCGTGTTGCGAAAGACAATTCTGCGCGGTTCGCTTCCTTGCTTTCTTCATGATCCGGCTCCGCAGATCGCTCGCAGCAAATCTTCGAGTTCGGCAAGCTCGGCGTCGAACTTGCGGTCGTCGCGGCGATCCTCGATCAGGCGGCAGGCGTGCGCGGCTGTGGTGCGGTCGCGGCCGAAATATTCCGCGACCTTCGTGAGCGGGAGCCCGGCCGCGGTGTGCGCGAGATACATGCCAATTTGTCTTGCGGTCGAAATACGGCGGGAGTTCCGACGGCTGGATACGACTTCCGCAGCCGGAACCCCGCACGCGCTCGCAGCCAGCCGAAGCGCCAGCGCGCAAGTAACAACGGGCGATATTGCCGTTCCGCGAGCCACCGTCAGATACACATGCATTTCGCCGCTCCCTTGATAGGAATATTTCCCCATATGTAGCCTTGACACCACAAGCACTAGGTATAGGAATATGGCCGACAGGCCGGCGACCACTGAGGAAGAAATAACCCCCGCCATGATCGAGGCGGGGGCTGCGGTCATTCGCGATCTTGTTCACCCCCTGACTTGGGGGCCGGACCTAATCCAGCCGCTAGCGGAGGCTGTGTTTGAGGCGATGGATTCAACCCGAGTATCGTCCCGAGAATCCCGCCCATCTTTTCAGCCCCAGGCGGGAGCGTCGGCGGTGGCGGCGCGGGCGGCGGCCAGGGCAATTTAAGAAAAACAACGTTGTAGAAACTTGACGTCTTAAATCTTCGTGGGGCCGCGTCTGCGTAGAAATAAAGGTGCAACAGCTGAACTGACAACGCGAACTTGTCTTTTGCAGACTTTGGCTCACGGCCTAGGGGCAGTTGAGACTTTACGCTTTTGGGTAGCGTCAGCAGTTCGCAGGCAGCCGCAACCTGTTTGGTGCTGAATGTGACGTTATCCCTCGTGTGGGCAAAGGCGTTTCGAATTCGGCGGATTATGTGTAACTCCGCTCTAATACTTTCTTCGATTACGCCCAACGCATACGCGAGGTTGATCTTAGTCGCAAAAGTAACGCCTTCGCCCTCGGCCCCGCCAAAAAACTCTATTCGTTGAGTTTCATCGACTGTGAAATGTGTCCCTATGGCTTCTTCTAAGTCCTGCTCCAGCAGCGAGCACACTGTGATAGCCTGAGCGCGATGACTGCCTTTTTGATTGTGCCACTCGCGGAACACTTTGCTCGCCTCAGGCGAGGCTCGTTTTTTGATAAGCTTGTTGAGTTCGTTTACAACATTACTCTTTTTACCCCGACCACCACCACGGCCCATGAAAAAGTCCTCCGGTAAGTATTCAAAAGAAGAAGCAGCGAAACGCGCGGAGAAGGCATTGCGCGTTGCGCTAACGACAAAGAAGAAGCCGCATGTTGGCAAGAAAGGCCCCACCAAGTGAAGGTGGGGCCAATCTCATCAGGCTCCGATCCGTGGGAGTTGCGGCAAGGACCAGATGGCGTTTATCGCGTCGATGGGCGGCTTATCCCAAGCGCTGACGACACCGCTTTGAGCGTTGATGACCGCAAGCCTGTCGTTCGAGTCGAGAACGGCCGCGATATGCGAGTAGGCTTGTTGGGGATCGGCGCTAGTACTCACATAAAAGAGTGAGAACTGAAATTGATGCCAAGCGCCGAGTGACTTTATTCGGTCGCGTACAGCATCATAATTTTGACCTGGAGAGATCAGGTCGTAAGCAATGAAGAGATTGAACATTTGACGCCTTCTGTTGGCGCCAATCGCAGTTGAATAAGCCGCGAATCCACATATAGTCGGACCTCTATAGACGACCCGCCAACTGCAATTGGCGGTTTGAAGCCGGGGTGGGGATCACCTCGGCTTCGCTATTTTAGCACGATTCGGGTTCCATGTTCTCGGTCTGTACGCTTTGGAACACAGAATCTAGGGTTGTGTGACGATTCGGCCACTACCTGATGTATATGCGCCGAATCCGCCTCTTGGGCGGCTTCCAGTGCTTCTTTCTCCAGCGGAGAAACCTCCCCGCCGGATACTTGAATGACCGCTCAGTGAGCTTGTCGGTACGTGAGCCGCTTGCCCTCTGCGCCACGGATGGCAAGTAGCGCACGTACTCCATCGCCTACGCCCATCGCGACACGATGGTTGTAGCGGAAATCAAACTCGGCCAAGTACCGGTGCAAGTGCTTCTCTTTGCAGTGCTGGTACACGCCTCGCATACCGCGCTTGAAGATACCGAAATAGCCTTCGACCGAGTTGGTCGTTACGTCGCCGCGAGCGTATTCCTTGACGGCATGGCGCACGGTTTCGTGCTTCGCCATTTCGGCGCCCACGCGGACATACAGGCGGCTTTCGTCCGTATGTAAGCGGCTTTCGTGGTCGATATTCTCACGAACGATGGCCGTCACGTTGTCCTGATCTGCGGAGGCAACGTGGAATGAGCGGACGCGACCGCCACGCTCGACCAGCGAGACGATAGGACGGCTGTTGCGCTTCTTGTGGCCCTTGATGAAGGGGCGGCCCTTGCGCTGCGGCGATACGTAAACCTCTTCGGGCTTACCGAAATAGGTTTCGTCCGCTTCTACGATCTTGCCGCCGCCGCCAAGCATCGGAGGCGGGGTCATGCCGCCCTCGCGCATTGCTTCGCGAATACGGTGCGCCATGAACCATGCGGCCTTGTATGAGATTTTAAGGTGGCGCTGGAGCTGCAGGGAGGAAACGCCCTTCTTGGACTCGCACATAATGGCGAAGCCCTCGACCCACTTACGCAAGGGGATATGGGACCGCTCCATGACCGTTCCGGTCGTGACGGTGAAGTCCTTGCGGCATTTAGGATTGGCACAGCGATAGCGGCCCGCCTTCTTGGTGGCGTAGTGCTTCTTGCTTTCGCAGTGATGGCAGACAGGGCCGTTCGGCCAGCGGATAGCCTCCATGGCTTCTCTGGCGAGGTCTTCGTCTGCGTATGTTTTAGGCCCGAACATTGAACCGCTCCGTTGATGGCCCCTTTCTATATCCTGTACCTTGTGGTGTCAAGGATATATATGGGAATATTTCCCTTATCATAGGAATTGGGGCCAGAACGGGGAAATTGCGAATTCTAGGTGGGTGCGGCGTGAGCAAAATAAACTTGGAAATGAAGCGACTTAGCAACAAACCGGGATGACTGTGGATAGGAATTTATCCCCGCTACTCCCGATGCGCGCAGGATTCCGGCCGCAACCTGGAAACCCGCCATGCCTTTTCGCAAAGCTCCCGTTATCGTCCGCGGACCGGAATACGCCGCAATCCGCACTTTCCGCAGCGAAACGCGCGACGAGTTGTTCCGCAGGCAAAAGTTGTTTCTGGGCGCGGAGCTGGCCGGACAGGCCCTACGGCTCAAGCGTGCGCTTCGCGCCGAGCGCAGGGCCGCCGCCAGCGGTATAGGCTATGATCTTGCCCGGCATTTCGCACTCGCGCGCTTGTGTAGCGGCGCAACCTTGCGAGCGGCGGGTACCGGGCATAATTCTGTACCGAAACAACGCCCCCGGAGAAAAGCGATGCCCGAGACGACAAAACGTCCCAAGGTCGTGAAGTCCGATGCCGAGTGGCAGAAGGAACTGACACCGGAGCAGTTCTACATCACCCGCCGGCACGGCACAGAGCCCGCCTGGACCGGACCCCACCTCCATGAGAAGAGCAAGGGCATCTATCAATGCGTTGCCTGCGGCGCACCGCTCTTTTCCTCGGAAACAAAGTACGATTCCGGCTCCGGCTGGCCGAGCTTCTACCAGCCGATCGATAAGGAAGCGGTGTCGGAGCATTCCGACTATTCTTTTCTCATGAGCCGCACTGAAATCCGCTGCGCCACTTGCGAGGCGCATCTCGGCCACGTATTCCCGGACGGACCGCAACCGACCGGGCAGCGCTACTGCATGAACGGTCACGCGCTGAAACTGCAAAAGGCCGATGATCAAGACAAGAAATAACGAAGGCTGGAACCTTGCCGCACTCGGCAAAACTCCGGCGGCCAGAAAAATCGCATCGCAGCAGATCGTCCACGGGTACACGCTGGTGGACGATTTTGCATGGCTGCGAGATCCGAAATGGCAGGAAGTCTTTCGCGACACCTCGATCCTTCAACCGGATATCCGCGAATATCTCGAAGCCGAGAACGCATATACGGCAAAAGCCTTCGCTCCCTATGAGCCGCTCAAGAAAAAGCTGGTCGCGGAGATGCGCGGGCGCATCAAGGAGGACGATTCATCGGTGCCTTCGCGTGACGGGCCGTTCGCCTATTTCACGCGATATCGCGACGGCGGACAGCATCCGCTGGTCTGCCGCGAGCCTTCCGGCGGCGGCCCGGAAGAAATCATGCTCGACGGCGATGCGCTGGCGAAAGGAAAAGCGTATTTCTCGCTCGGCGGCGCGGCGCACTCTCCGGATCACAAGCTGCTCGCCTGGGCATCTGACGACAAGGGCTCGGAACTCTACAGCGTGCGCGTGCGCGAGCTTGCGACCGGGGCGGACCGCGACGATCTCGTAACCGACACCGGCAGTGGCCTGGTATGGCTCGATGATGCGAGCGGTTTCTACTATGTGAAGCTCGACGCCGAGCATCGCCCGTCGCGAGTCTATCTGCACCGGCTCGGCACGGATACGAAAGACGACGAACTCGTCTATGAGGAGGCCGACAAAGGCTTCTTCGTCTCGATCGGCAAGTTGCAGGCCGACCGCTTCGCGGCGATTTCGACCGGCGATCACGACACGTCCGAGATCCGGCTGCTCGATCTCCGGAATCCCTCCGCGAAGCCGCAACTGGTCGAGCCGCGCACCGTGGGGTTGCGCTACGAGGTCGAGCATCATCCTTCGTTCAACGGCGAAGAAGTGCTGATCGTGCTCACCAACGCCGACGGCGCCGAAGACTTCAAGATCGCGGTGACACCGCTTTCCAGCCCGGGCCGCGCGAGCTGGCGCGACCTGATCCCGCATCGCGCCGGTACGCTGATCCTCGACTGTTCGATCTTCAGGGACTGGATGACCCGGCTCGAACGGCACGAAAGCCTGCCGCGCATCATTGTGCGCGAGATTGCGACCGGCACAGAGCACGCGATCGCCTTCAGGGAGGAGGCCTATGCGCTCGGCTCGTCCGCCGGCTTCGAGTTCACGACCGACAATCTGCGCTTCAACTATTCCTCGATGACGACGCCGACCGAAGTCTGGGATTACGATATGCGCATGCGCACGCGTGTTATGCGCAAGCGGCAGGAAGTGCCGTCGGGGCACGATCCGGCCGACTATGTCACGCGCCGGATCTTCGCGAAGGCAAAAGACGGCGCGGTCGTCCCGATTTCTCTCCTGCACCATGCGAAGACCAAGATCGACGGCACCGCGCCGTGCCTGCTTTACGGTTACGGCTCATACGGCATCTCCATGCCGGCGGCATTCTCAACCGGCAGGCTTTCGCTCGTGGATCGCGGCTTCGTCTATGCGGTCGCCCATATCCGCGGCGGCACCGACAAGGGCTGGCGCTGGTATCTCGACGGCAAGATGGAGAAGAAAGAGAACACTTTTCTGGATTTCGTCGCCTGCGCCGAACACCTGATTGCAGAGAAGTTCGCAAGCCCCGACCGCATCGTTGCGCAAGGCGGCTCGGCGGGCGGTCTGCTGATGGGCGCGGTCGCCAACATGCGGCCGGATCTGTTCGCGGGCATCATCGCGGAGGTACCCTTCGTGGACGTCATCAATACCATGCTCGACGGCACACTGCCGCTGACGCCGCCGGAGTGGCCCGAATGGGGCAACCCGGCCACCGACAAGGCGGTGCTCGAGCGCATGCTGCGCTATTCGCCTTACGACAATGTCGCGGCGAAAGCCTATCCCGCCATGCTGGTGCTCGCGGGGCTTACCGATCCTCGGGTGACGTATTGGGAGCCCGCGAAGTGGGTCGCAAAGCTGCGCTCGCTTAACACAGGAAATAACCCGATCTTTCTGAAGACAAACATGGATGCCGGTCACGGCGGCGCCGCCGGCCGCTTCGACCGGCTCGATGAGGTGGCACTCGCCTATGTGTTCGCAATCGTCACGGCGGGGGCCGACGCCTCCACATGAAACAGCAAGACCGGCTCGACGCCTTTGCGACATTCGCGATGGTCCTGCTCACGGCGTCTTGGGGCTTCCAGCAGGTCGCAATCAAGGTCACGAATGATGCAGTCTCACCCGCCTTCCAGAGCGGGCTGCGCTGCGCGGGCGCTTTTGCGCTGCTTCTGGTCTGGTGCCATGTCCGCGGCATCAAGCTTTTCGAACGCGACGGCACCCTGATCCCCGGCCTGATCGTCGGCTTCCTGTTCGCCTCGGAGTTCGCATTCATCTACTGGGCGCTGGTCTATACCGACGTCGCGCGGAGCATACTTTTTCTCTATGTCTCGCCTTTCGTAGTCGCGCTTGGCGCGCACTACCTGCTGCCGAACGAACGAATGGGCCCGGCACAGGCGATCGGATTGCTCTGCGCCTTCGGCGGGCTCGTGCTTGCGCTGCGCGACAGCCTGTCGGTTCCGTCTTCGACTGCGCTGATCGGCGACCTGATGATGCTGCTCGCGGCGATCCTCTGGGCCGCGACCACGCTCGTGATCAAGACGACTTCGCTTGTGAGGATTCATCCGGCGAAAACGCTGGCCTATCAGCTTGGCGTAACCGCGCTGTTCGTTCCGGGTGCGCTCCTCGCCGGAGAGCGCGGGATCAGCAGATTCGACGGACTGGTCGCGGCTTCGCTCGCCTACCAGATCGTGGCGGTCGCCTTCGCGTCCTATCTCGCATGGTTCGCGCTCGTGCGGATCTATCCTGCCTCGACGCTGTCCGCATTCACGTTCCTGTCGCCGCTGTTTGCGATGCTATCGGGCGCATATTTCCTGAACGAGCGGGTCAGCGCGCTGCTCTGGATCGCGCTGGTGCTGGTCGCCCTGGGTATCTGGCTGGTGAACCGTCCGCGAAGCCGCACCGCGCAGGTCTAGTGCGGTGCGGCGTTCGGGCCGCGATATTCTTGCTGCTCGTCCACGCCCGCGCGCTTCACGTGTTCCTGCAACTCTTCGATCGAGCCGAAACGCACGGTCCCTGCCGGCAACTCCGCTTCGATCGAACGGTCGGAATAAAGCGTGTAGGCCATGCCGGCGATGATGCCGGAACGAACGACCGTCGGCTCGCTCTGCTCGAAGGTTTCCGGTTCGGGCGCGGGCGCCGCACGGCGGCGCGGCGCCGGTTCCTCTGCGGGCGGATATGTGGGCACCGCGCGGTTCTCCCGGCTCGCCTGATGTGGCACCGTACCGGCGGCAGCCTGCGGATTGTTCGCTTCGGTCTGCGCACGCATCCAGCGCGGGGCCGGCCGTCCGCCCGGCGTTTCGTTCTGATAATCGTCGGCGAATTCCGGTTCCTGCGCCGCATCGAACTCGGTTCCGGCGCGCCGCGCCGGCCGCTGCTGTGGCTGACGCTGAGCAAGCGGTGCTTCGGGGGCCGCCCGCTCCGTGCGCGGAGCCGGTTGTGGTCCGCGCGGCGAACGTGGCTCGCGCCCCGGCTGCATCGGCGGACCTTCGGCGGTTTCACGAGCCTGTGCCGGAGCGGAGGCATTGCGAGCGGCACGGGGTAAGGGCATCGGAGCTTCCGAAAGCGTATCGTTCAGAGCGGGGCGCGGCGCCGAGATACCGAAGCCGGCCTCCTCGACCCTGTCGGCGACGTCACGCAGCGCCTTGAGCACCTGGCCAAGCGCGGCGACGATGAGCCCGCCCACGAAGACGGCGGCGCCGCTCTGTATGAGGTCGCTGCCGAGGCCGAGCCCCGCGGCCCGGTCGGGCATTCCTGCAATAGCAATCAAAAGTCCCAGCACCGCGAGGGCGATTCCGCCCAATGTCATGACTGCGGGCATGCCGGGTATACTCCTCTACTGAAATTGCTTACGTCACAAACGAAACTGGCTTCGACCGCAAGACGTTAAACCATCGTACCAGAATAGGGCTATTCGGAGAAATGGGGCCGCCTGGTCGCGGAACTTTTCGAGGTTGTACCGGCCGCCACTCCCCCGCTATCTAGTTTCGACGAAAAAGGAGAATTCGGATGACCTTCAAACTCCCCGACCTGCCATATCCCCACGACGCACTGGCGCCGTATATGTCGAAGGAGACGCTCGAATACCACCACGACAAGCATCATCTTGCTTATGTCAACAATGGCAACAACGCGCTGAAGGGAACCGATCTCGAGGGCAAAAGCCTCGAAGACATCGTCAAGAGCTCCTTCGGCAAGAACCCGGCGATCTTCAACAATGCCGGACAGCACTATAACCACCTCCATTTCTGGAAGTGGATGAAGCCGAATGGCGGCGGCAAGATCCCGGGCGAACTCGAAAAGAAGATCGTCGCCGACCTCGGCTCCGTCGATAAGATGAAAGAAGAATTCATCGCCGCCGGCGTCGGCCAGTTCGGCTCCGGCTGGTCATGGCTCGCCGTCAAGGACGGCAAGATCGTCGTGACCAAGACACCGAACGGCGAAAGCCCGCTGGTGCATGGCGGCAAGCCGATCCTCGGCTGCGATGTGTGGGAGCACTCCTACTATATCGACTACCGCAACCGGCGCCCGGACTACCTCAAGGCCTTCGTCGAGAACCTCGTGAACTGGGAGTACGTCGCCGAAATGTACGGCGCTGCCATCAAGGGCGCGTAGCTAGACTAAGCCTAAGCAGGTCCGGCAGGCCCTCCGGCCTGCCGGACCTTTGTGGTTTCGATAGTTCCCGGCATGTTTGTGACCAGACCCGGCCGCTATGCTGCATTGCACAGCTAGCGCCTTGTTTTTGCGCGGGCGATTTGCACGAATCCTGCCTCAATCGCCTACTACCTAGGCGACGGGCGCGTAGCCGGCCGCCCGTTCCGAACCTGGTTCCGCCCCGGCGCGAACCGAGCGCCCAGCCCTCCGACAGATGCAATCCAAAATAATGAACCAGCGGGTGCCCGCCGCGCCGGCGGACATGCTTGCGTTTGCCTCGCTGATCGTCCTGGCCATCATCGCCGGCATCACCTTCCGCGACTACGGGCTGACCTGGGACGACTACGCGCACTCGCATTACGGCGAACTGCTCTACGCCTATTTTGCGTCCGGGTTCGCGGATAAACGCGCCTTCGCGTTCTCGAACCTGTTCTATTACGGCAGCGGTTTCGATCTCGCGGCTTCCATTCTCGACCGCTTCACGACGACCGATCTGTTCGAGTCGCGCCGCCTCATGGGCGCGATCGTGGGGATTCTCGGTCTGATCGTGGTGTGGCGGCTGGCACGCCGTATCGGCGGTCCGGTCGCTGGCGCGGCCGCAGTGATCCTGCTTGCGATTACGCCGCTGTACTACGGCCACATGTTCATCAACGCGAAGGACGCACCCTTCGCCGTCGCGATGATCTTTCTGCTCTATACTTTCGTCCGCGCCTTCGACGAGTATCCGCGGCCGAAGCCCATGACTGTCGTGCTGTTCGGCATCGCGCTGGGCCTTCTCATCGGTACGCGCGTCATCGGCGGCATCGCTGTGCTGTTCGCCGGTGCCGCGTTGCTTGTCTATCTGACGGCAGAGGCGAAGACGCTCGGCTTCCGCCCGGCTGCCATACGCGCGGCGACGCTGGTCGGCCGTCTCGCGCTTGCGCTGCCGCTCGCCTATGCGGTGATGGCAATCGTATGGCCCTGGGCCGTGCAATCGCCGCTCAACCCCTTCAAGGCCATCGCCTACTTCTCGAACTTCTGGGAAAAGCCCTGGAAGGAACTGTACGATGGCGCGCAGATCCTGATCGCGCAGATGCCGCGGACCTATCTGCCGAAGCTGTGCCTGCTGAAGATTCCCGAAATTGTCGGTGGACTGGCAATTGCCGGCATCGCCGGCTCGCTGGTTGCGATCTTCCGCGGCCAAGGCAGCCCTGCAATGCGTGCGTCGCTGGCGCTCCTGGTTGCCGCAGCATTGCTTCCGATCATCTTGACGGTGCTGACGCGTCCAGTGCTCTACAACGGCATCCGCCATTTCCTTTTTGTGGTGCCGCCGATGGCGGTGCTTGCGGGCGTCGCAGTCGCATGGCTGTTCGAACAGCTAAAACAACTGAAGGATTACCGGCGTCCGGCCGTCGCAGCCGCTGCGGCGGTGTTCGCGCTTCTTGCCGGCGCGACCGCGGTCGATATGGTCCGCATTCATCCGTATCAGTACGCGCTCTTCAATAAGGCCGCTGGCGGCGTGCGCGGTGTGGCTGATCGCTACATGCTCGATTACTGGGCGCTGGGGTTCAAGGAAGCGTCCGAGACGCTGCTTGAGAAAATCGCCGAGCAGAGGCTTCAGAAACCTGCGGACCGTAAATGGAAGGTTGCGGTTTGCGGCCCGCCGGCGGTCGTGGCGCTAGAACTCGGCAAGGATTTCGAAGCCACCAACGACGCAAAAGGTGCGGATTTCGCGATTTCGCTCGGCACGTTCTATTGCGCCGAGCTGTTCGCGCCGATCATCTACGAAGTGCGGCGCGACAGCGTGGTGTTCGCGCGGGTCTACGACATCCGCCGCCTCAGCTTCCTGTCGACCTATGTCCCCGTTCCCGAGGACAGCCCGCCCTCTCCGGTTTCCGTTGCCCCGGTTCATACCTTCTGGCAGTAAGCTGGGGGCATGCCCACGCGCGCCTTTGTTTTCGACGCCTACGGTACGCTGTTCGATGTGCACGCAGCGATTTCGCGGCATCGGGACAGGGCGGGTGCCGATGCCGATCGCATCTCCGAACTCTGGCGCACGAAGCAGCTCGAATATACGTGGACGCTCACGGCCATGGGCCGCTACGAGAATTTCGAACGTCTCACGGAACTTGCGCTCGATTTTGCGCTCGCGCGGTTCGGAAAGGCCGACCCGGCCTTGCGCGCGGACCTTCTGAGCGCCTACCGCAACCTCGACGCCTATCCGGATGCGAAGGAAGCGCTGCAAACGTTGAAACGGTCCGGCTTCGTGACCGGAATACTTTCCAACGGGTCGCCGGACATGCTGCATGCAGCGGTCGAAGCGGCCGGCATCGGCCCCATGCTCGATCATGTGCTCTCGGTCGACGCGCTTGGGTTCTACAAGCCGCGCCGAGAGGTTTATGCGCTGGCCACGAAAGCGCTTTCCGTGCTACCCAGCGAGATCGTTTTCGTTTCGTCGAACCGCTGGGACGTCGCTGGCGCCACGCATTTCGGTTTCAGGCCGGTGTGGGTGAACCGCGCCAGAACGCCGGACGAGTACCAGGCTCTTCCGCCGGTGGCGGAAATCGAGAACCTCGCTGCGCTTCCCAGTCTGAAGATTTAGCTCCTCATCGCATCCAGAATCCGCGCCCAGCTTCGCGCGCCCTTGTGGAACGAGGAAAGATTGTACTTCTCGTTTGGCGAATGGATGCGGTCGTCGTCTACGCCGAAGCCGATCAGGAGCGAGTCCATGCCGAGGTCGCGCTTGAAGTAGCCGACAATCGGAATCGACCCGCCGGAGCCTTTCAATACCGGGGGCACGCCCCATTCCACTGCCAGCGCCTCCCTCGCCTTCTTGAGGAATAGCGAGTCGAGCGGCAGTTGCAGCGCCGGGCTCGCCCCGTGCGAAAGAAACTCGGCCTTGCAGTCGGCAGGCAGTTGCTTGCGTACGAAAGCACGAAACGCCTCACGGATCGCTTCCGGGTTCTGCTTGCCTACCAGCCGGAATGAGAATTTCGCGGAGGCCTGCGCCGGGATCACCGTCTTCGAGCCGGTGCCAGTGTAGCCGCCGATGATGCCGTTCACGTCGCAGCTTGGCCGCGACCAGAGCTGCTCGAGAACGTGACGTCCAGTTTCGCCCGCCGGCTTGCTCAGCCCAATCTCACCGAGAAACTTGCTTTCGCTGAAATCGAGCGAGCGCCACTGCGACCTGATCTCGGGATCGAGTTCGTCCGCGCCATCGTAAAAACCGGGGATCGTTATGCGCCCGGCATCATCGTGGATCGACGCGATGACGCGGCCCAGCACGCGGATCGGATTGATCGCGGCGCCCCCGAACAAGCCCGAATGAAGATCGCGGTTGGCCGCCCTGATTACGACCTCTTCCAGCAACAGCCCGCGCAGCATGGTCGTGATCGCAGGCGTAGTGTCGTTCCACATATCCGTGTCGCAAACGAGCGCGACGTCGGCTTTCAGCTCGGCTTTGTTGGCCTCCAGAAACGGTGCGAGTGAGGGGCTGCCGGTTTCCTCTTCGCCTTCGAGCAGGATCGTGATCTTCACCGGCATCCGGCCTTCGGTTTCGACGAAAGCGCGTGCCGCCTCGACGAAGGTCATCAGTTGCCCCTTGTCGTCGGCGGAGCCGCGCCCGACGATCACCTTGCGGCCGCCGACGGTCCTGAGCTGGGGCACGAAAGCCGGCGTCTCCCACTGTGCCACCGGATCGGCCGGCTGCACGTCGTAGTGGCCATAGAAGAGCACATGCGGGCCTTGGCCATGCGACTTCGAATGCGCAACCACCATCGGATGGCCCTTGGTATCGCGCACGCCCGCATCGAAACCGAGACCGGCCAGTTCTTTCGCCAGCCAATCGGCGGCGGCGCGGCAGTTTTTCGCATAGGCCGGATCGGTCGAAACGCTTTCGATACGAAGCAAGGCGAAGAGCCGCTCGAGGCCCTGCTCCAGGTTTTTGTCGATTGCGGCGAGAACTCTGTCGAGTGCCATCGTCTTCTCCGGCTTATTCGTGGAGACGCTAGCAAGCTCGAAAGGGAACGAAAACCGACTTAGTACACGGGTACTTCGGCCAGGATTGCTGTTTGCGCAGCCGAGGCGGTTTCGCGCCGGTGCTCTTTTCTCTCGATCGCGAATTCCGCCCGCCGTTTTGCCCGCCGCGCATTCTGCAAGAGCTGTGCGATGCGGCGATAGAGCAGCCGCAACGGAACGGGCGCTGCGAGCACGATCGTGTATCCGGCCCGCAACGCCATACGCCGCTGAGCGTCGGTCGGCTGAGGAAGCATCAGGATCGTCGGTATCCGGCTCGCGGCGAAGGGATTGGGAGAGATCGCGCCGCCGGCATCATTCGCCGAGAGACTCGGACCTTCGATCAGATACAGGTCCGGCGCAGTGACGGCGGAGGTTTCCGCCACGGTAGCGATCCCTGCGATCTCAAACGCGCCGATCCCGGCCAGCGCCCTCATCAGCGCTTCGCGGCGCAATGGATCGGAGTCGAGCAGCACGAGACGCGCCGCCATCAATGAACGCATATCCCACCAACGAACCGAAACAGCCAAATATTTCAGAAGCCTGACGCTGCACGGTTGTCCCGGGTGCAATGCTACCAAGTGGCGGAAAAGTTGCAACCTTTGGGCGAATTCGAGTGGATCACCCGTTTGAACTAAGCGTGTTTCAACGGCGAAGGATGCCTCCGAGTGCGCCGCGCAGAATAGCCCGTCCGATCGTGTTACCCATCGAGCCGCCGATTTTCTTGCCGATCTCGCCTGCGACGGCACCGCCGATGCGGTTCGTGACGGAGCGCGTAACCTCCCGCGCCACCTTCTGTCCGGTGGACAGCCGCTCGCCGCGCTTGCGGTTGGTGCCGAAGATACCGCCGATCAGATCGCCAATGCCGCCCATGGTGCTGCCGCTCGGCTGCTGATCGGAATCCTGCTGCTGGCCGGCGTTGCGGGCCTTGATGTCGGTCTTCTTTTGCAGGATTTCGTAGGCGGATTCGGAATCTACCGCTTCGTCGTACTTCCCCTTGACCGGGCTTTTCGCCATCACGGCTTTACGCTGCGCTTCCGTGACCGGCCCGACATTCGCCGCCGGCGGACGGATCAAGGTACGATCGACCATTGCCGGCACGCCGTTGCCTTCGAGGAAAGAGGTCAGCGCCTCGCCCTTGCCGAGTTCGGTGATCACGCGCTCGACATTGATCTTCGGGTTCGGCCGGAAGCTCTGCGCCGCCACCTTCACCGCCTTCTGCTCTTTCGGCGTGTAGGCGCGGAGCGCGTGCTGGACGCGATTGCCGAGCTGCGCGAGTACGGTTTCCGGAACGTCGGCGGGATTCTGCGTCACGAAATAGACGCCGACGCCTTTCGAGCGGATCAGGCGTACCACCTGTTCGATCTTTTCGAGCAGCACCTTCGGCGCTTCGTCGAACAGAAGATGCGCTTCATCGAAGAAGAACACGAGCTTCGGCTTGTCGAGATCGCCTACTTCCGGAAGCTCTTCAAAGAGCTCGGAAAGCAGCCACAACAGGAAGATCGCATAGAGGCGCGGGTTGGCCATCAGCTTGTCCGCGGCGAGCAGATTGATGACGCCCTTGC
>JBGFSD010000036.1:0-3212 GCA_041694745.1 Pseudomonadota bacterium | reverse complement strand
AAAGACCTACGATGTCATATCCCGCGCACCCGACGTACTCGGACTTTGAGCAGGCCAACCGCGCCTACGCGCCCCGGCTGAAAGCCTTCCTTGCCGCGGTTAGCGCGGACCGGGCGGGGCACGCGCGATTTCTCAACACGCTATCGATGCTGGAACACATGGGCGCGCGCCGCATCGCGATGACGCAGACCGCGCCGGCGCTGGGCCAGGATACGCTCAAGCACATGGCCGAGGAAGCGCGCCACGCCTTCTTCTTCAAGCGTCAGGCCGATCACTTCGCGGGCACGGCGCTGGACTACGGTGACGCCGATATGACCGCGCCCGCGTTCGCACGCATGTATTTCAGACGCTTGGAAGGTTTCATCGCCGCTGATGTCAGGCACGCAGCCGAGTCCCGGCGCATGGCGTACCTATACATGTCGATAATCGTCGAGTTTCGCGCCGTATGGGCCTTTGCCATTTATCAGTCGGTGCTGGACGCGCGGGGGATACCGCTGTCGCTGAAAAGCCTGCTGGCGGAGGAGAGAGGGCATCTGGCGGACATGAGGACCGCCCTGGAGGCGATGGACGCGGCCCTATCCGAACGCATCATTCGGTTTTTGAAGAGGGAACGGGCGTTGTTCGCACGGCTTTTGGAGCGGTTCGAGGGGTCGCTTCGCGCTAAGGCTGCAGCCTGAGGCCGACGCCCCCTACTCCATCAATTCGAACATCAGCAAAAGCGTGCGCTGGGTGATGCTGAAGTTGTCGTCGGAGATCAGATAGATCAGGGTCTTGCCGCTCGCCGCGTCGCGGCGGGCCGAAATTCCTTCCATGTTGTCGACTGTCAACGGCGGGCGCAGTTCGGCGATCAGTTCGCCCGAAAGCTCGGCGCCCGGCGCGATAGAATCCCTCGCGATGCGGCGCACGCGCGCGGCGACGCCGATCCGCATGGTGTAGCGCCGCTCCAGCGCCAGCACATCGCCCGAAGGTAGCCGGGTGAGATCGGTGACGACGAAACCATCGCTTAGGGCATAAGTGAGCGGCGACCAACCGTTTTCGTCACTGACCCAGCCGACGGCCCGATCCTCCCATTTCAATTCCTCGGCGACGGTGAACAACCGTCCGTCATCGAGAAACGTCAGGCCCTCAATCCCGCCGTTGGCGGGCGCTGCCGCCAGCTCCTCGGGCTCCGGAATCCGCTCGGGCACTAGCTGGCCGGGCAGATAACGGAGCAGGCGATGATCGCGCTCGAAGGCGACGATGATTTCTCCCGCAGGTCCGACCGCCAAGGCTTCGGCGTCGCGCTCGGTGTTGGAGCGGAGGGAGCGTCCATCCTCGCCCGCGAGCGAGCCGAGATCGGCATCCGCGATACCCGCAAGATCGCCGTCGGGGTCGTAGACGATTTCCGCGCTAAGCCGAAGGCCGCGGTCGGAAACCGCGATCAAGCGTGAACCGTCGGCGGCGACGGCAAGGCCGGAAAAGCCGCCGAAGCGGGAATCGGGCGATTTAAGCACTACGCCGCCCCGGTAACGAAGCTTACCTGTCGTCGCTTGTGCCGGGTCCTGCTCGTTCAGGGACACCGGCTCGGCGTGCACCTCGATCGCCACCGCCCGGGCCGGCACGGCGGCGAGGAGGGCGTCGGCGACCAGGAACGAATAAACGAAGGCGCGAAGCATGGCACGGGATTATCCTCGGATGGACGAGTCGCGCCGACGCAACTCTCGTGCGGCAAAAAGAGAGCTAAGCCGCCGATGCGCATCCCGCAGGCTTGAAAACGCGCTTGGTCGAGGGCGGATGTTTGGCCAATCGCTCGGCCGGCCGTATCGGGCGGCTCACGAGCTCGCCACCGCAGTTAGGGCAGCGTCCGCCGAGCTTTGTTTCGGCGCACGTCCGGCAGAACGTGCATTCGTAGGAGCAGATGAGCGCCTCGGTCGAGTCAGGCGGTAGATCCTTGTCGCAACACTCGCAATTGGGCCTCAATTCAAGCATGGCGATCTCCCTTTCTTTCTCAATGGGTCGTCGTTCGGGCGCGCGGCCCACTTGTCTTGGTGCCAGCGCGGCGCAGGTCGGAGGCCGTTTCCTCATCGAACAGATCGGCGAGTGCCTGCATCATGGTGCCGCCCAGTTCCTCGGCATCCAGCAGGGTCACCGCGCGGCGATAATAGCGCGTCACGTCGTGGCCGATGCCGATGGCAATCAGCTCGACCGACGAGCGAGTTTCGATCCAATGGATAACTTCGCGCAGATGCCGCTCCAGGTAATTACCGGGATTGGCCGAAAGGGTCGCGTCGTCGACCGGCGCACCATCGGAGATCACCATCAGGATCCGCCGCTGCTCCGGTCGCGCCATCAGGCGGGAATGGGCCCACAGCAGCGCCTCGCCGTCGATGTTCTCCTTGAGCAGGCCTTCGCGCAGCATCAGCCCGAGTTGCGGGCGCGCCCGACGCCAAGGCGCGTCAGCCGCCTTATAGACGATGTGACGGAGATCGTTGAGGCGGCCGGGGTTCTTCGGCTTGCCGCGCGCGACCCAGCTTTCGCGCGACTGGCCGCCCTTCCAGGCGCGCGTGGTGAAACCGAGAATCTCGACTTTGACGCCGCAACGCTCCAGCGTTCGCGCGAGGATGTCGGCACTAATGGCGGCGATCGTGATCGGCCGGCCGCGCATCGAGCCCGAATTGTCGATCAGCAGCGAAACCACGGTGTCGCGAAAATCCGTGTCACGCTCGCGCTTGAAACTCAAGGGGTGCACCGGATCGATCACCACGCGCGCGAGTCGCCCAGAATCGAGCAGTCCTTCCTCCAAGTCGAATTCCCAGCTGCGGGTCTGCTTCGCCATCAGGCGACGTTGCAGGCGGTTGGCGAGCTTGGCGACAATGCCCTGAAGGTGCGAAAGCTGCTGGTCGAGCTGATGGCGGAGCCTGGCCAGTTCGCCCGGATCGCACAAGCTCACCGCATCGATCACTTCGTCGTGGGCGGTGGTGAAGGCTTTGTAGGCCGACGCTTGCGGCGCGTTCGAGGGCCAGCGTGCCTCGCGCGAGGACGGTCCCGCTGGCTCCTCGTCGCCCTGGCCGGGCAGCGCGTCCTCTTCCAGCCCGCTGGCGGCGGCCTCGGTGGCGGCCTCGCTTTCGCTTTCGCCGGTGTCGCTGGCCATGGAGTCCTCGGATTCGCGGGATTCGCTCGTGGAGTCGGGTTCGGATTCGCCTTCGCTGGCTTCGGCCTGGTCGTCGTTGTCT
>JBGFSD010000053.1:0-64215 GCA_041694745.1 Pseudomonadota bacterium | reverse complement strand
AGGTCGGGATACTTGGATCCGCCGGAGCCGTTGCCGTACTGGCCGTCGCCGGTCTGCGCCATGAAACCCGCAATCACGCGATGAAACGGCACGTTGTCGTAGAAGCCTTCGTTTGCGAGCTGACGAAGCCGGTTTACATGGTTCGGCGCGATGTCGGTACGCAGCCGGATGACGATGTTGCCCTTGGACGTCTCGAGCGTCAGCGTATTGGCGCCGGCCGATTTCGTTTTCGCCGGCGCGCTCTTTTTTTCGGATTTCTGGGCGGGTTTGGCCTTCTGATCCGGAATGGCGCCGCGCCAGGGATCGAAGCTCTGCTGCGCGAACGCGGCGGCCGGAATGAGCGCCGCACAAAGTACCGTAATGAGGTGAAGTTTCCGCATCCCGCTTCCCCGGCCGCTAGTTCCGCTTCGCGTATTGCGTGGCGAGCTTCCTCGCGACGAAATCCGGCACGAATTTGGATACGTCGCCGCCCATGCCGGCAATCTGCCGCACCAGCGTACCCGTGATATGGCGCGTGGCCGGCGTCGCCGGAACAAAAACGGTCTGGATGCCGGGCGCCATCTCGGCGTTCATGCCAGTCATCTGCATTTCGTAGTCGAAATCGGTGCCGTCGCGCAGGCCCCGGATCAGGAGCGTCGCCTTCGCCTTCTTGGCGGCGGAGATCGCGAGCCCGTCGAAGGTGACAACCTCGATCTTGACCTTGTACGCCCGCGCGATCGAAGCGCTCGCTTTCTCGATCATCGCCTTGCGTTCGGCCGCCTCGAACAGCGGCTTCTTGCCCGGGTGTATGCCGATCGCGACGACCACGCGGCCGCACATACGCGCCGCGGCCTCCAATACGTCGAGATGCCCGTTGGTGATGGGGTCGAAGGTGCCTGCGTAGAGACCGGTGCGTTCCATGGCGTCTGGTTATCCCTAGGGCCGCCGCACGGCAAGGCGGCGTCAGCTGCCGTTGTCCTCGTCCTCGCGGATGCGCTCGACCGAAACCACTTTCTCGTCATCCGCGGTGTCGAACACGATTACCCCTTGCGTCGAGCGTCCTGCGATGCGGATGTCCTTCACCGGGGTGCGGATCAGCTTGCCGCCGTCGGTAACGAGCATGATCTGGTCGGTTTCCTCGACCGGGAACGAGCCGACCACGCGGCCGTTCTTCTTGCCGAGCGACATCGCGACGATGCCCTTGCCGCCGCGGCCCGTGACCCGGTACTCGAAGGACGACGTGCGCTTGCCGTAGCCCATATCGGTCAGCGTCAGAATGAACTGCTCGGCGGCGCCCATTTCGGCGTAGCGCTGCTGCGAAAGTTCGATGGAGCCGACCTTCTCCTCGTCGTCGGACTCCGCCTCTGCCTCTTCGCCGCGGCGCACAGCGTTTGCAAGCCTGAGATAAGCCACGCGCTCCTCGCTGGTGGCATCGATGTGCCGGATGATCGCCATCGAGATCAGCTTGTCGTCTTTTTCCAGCTTGATGCCGCGCACGCCCGACGAGTCGCGGCCCTTGAACACGCGCACTTCGCTGACCGGAAAGCGGATGCACTGGCCGGCCGCGGTCGAAAGCAGAACGTCGTCGGCGTCGGTGCAGAGCGCCACGTCGGCGATGGCCTCGCCCTCGTCCAGCTTCATTGCGATGATTCCGGAGCGGCGGATATCGACGAAGTCGGAAAGCGCGTTCCTGCGTACGCCGCCGGCGGTCGTCGCGAACATGATATTGAGCTTTTCGCGCTCGGCGGTGTCGGACGGCATGGTGATGATCGAGGTGATCGCTTCGTCCGGCTGGATCGGGAGCAGATTTACGAAAGCCTTGCCGCGTGCCTGTGGGGCCGCAAGCGGCAGCTTCCAGACCTTGAGCGTATAGGCGCGGCCGCGCGACGAGAAGAACAGCACTTCGTCGTGCGTGCTTGCCACGAACAGGCGGCTTACGAAATCTTCCTCGCGGGTCTGCATGCCGGCGCGGCCCTTGCCGCCGCGGCGCTGTGCGCGATAGGTCGAGAGCGGCACACGCTTGACGTAGCCCGCGTGCGAAACCGTCACGACCATGTCTTCCGGCGTGATCAGCGCCTCCTCATCGATCTCGCCTGCTTCCTCGCCGGAGATTTCGGTCTTGCGCGGAGTCGCGAACTCTTTCTTGATCGCGGAAAGTTCGGCTTTGATGATCGACTGGATGCGCGCGCGCGAGCGCAGGATGTCCAGGTACTCCGAGATCTCCTTGCCGAGGGTATCGAGTTCCGCCTCGATCTCGTCGCGGCCGAGCGCGGTCAGCCGCTGCAGGCGAAGATCGAGAATTGCGCGAGCCTGCTCTTCCGATAATTTGTAGGTACCTTTGGCCGAAACTTTGTGGCGCGGGTCGTCGATCAGCTCGACCAGCGCCTTCACGTCCTTCGCGGGCCAGTCGCGCGACATCAGCTGATCGCGTGCTGCCTGCGGGTCTTTCGCCGCGCGGATCAGCTTGATGACTTCGTCGATATTGGCGACCGCGATCGCAAGACCGACCAAAATATGCGCGCGGTCGCGCGCCTTGTTCAGGAGGAACTTGGTGCGGCGCCCGATGACCTCCTCGCGGAAGGCAACGAAGGCCGAGATCAGATCCTGAAGATTGAGCGTCGCCGGCCGGCCGCCGGTGAGCGCCACCATGTTGGCCGGGAAAGACGATTGCAGCGCCGTGAAACGGTAAAGCTGGTTCAGTACGATTTCCGAGACCGCTTCGCGCCGGAGCTCGATCACGACGCGCATGCCGTCGCGGCTCGACTCGTCGCGGATGTCGCCGATGCCGTCGATCTTCTTGTCGCGCACGAGTTCGGCGATACGCTCGATCATCGACGCCTTGTTCACCTGATAGGGAATCTCGGTGATGATGATCGACTCGCGCTCTTTCCTGTCGGTTTCGATCGCGACCCGGCCGCGCACCATGATCGAGCCGCGGCCGAGATGATAGGCCTGCCGGATGCCGTTCTTGCCGAGAATGATGCCGCCGGTCGGGAAGTCCGGACCCGGCACGATTTCGGTCAATTCCTCGATGGTGATGCCGGGCTTGTCGATATAGGCGATACAGGCGTCGATCACCTCGCCGAGATTGTGCGGCGGAATATTCGTCGCCATGCCGACCGCGATGCCGCCGGCGCCGTTGACCAGCAAATTCGGAAACTTCGCGGGCAGCACCACCGGCTCTTTCTCGGAGCCGTCGTAGTTGTCCTGAAAGTCCACCGTCTGCTTGTCGAGGTCGTCTACCAGTGCGTCGGCGATCTTGCGGAGGCGGACTTCGGTGTAGCGCATGGCCGCCGGCGGATCGCCGTCGACCGAGCCGAAGTTGCCCTGGCCGTCGACGAGTTCGACGCGCATGGAAAAATCCTGCGCCATGCGCACGAGCGCATCGTAAACCGACTGGTCGCCGTGCGGGTGATATTTACCGATGACGTCGCCGACCACGCGCGCGGATTTCCGGTACGGCTTGTTCCACTGGTAGCCGTTCTCGTTCATCGAATAGAGGATGCGCCGGTGCACCGGCTTCAGGCCGTCGCGCACGTCCGGGAGCGCGCGCGACACGATCACGCTCATCGCGTAATCGAGATACGAGCGGCTCAACTCGTCCGTGATCGAAACGGGCTTGATGTCCGAGGGCGGCAAGCCCCCCGGATTGGGTGTCTTTTCGTCGGCCACGCGGTTGGATTATCCGGCTGAAAATCAGTGCCGGTTTTCTAGCCGATTCCGGCCAGCAAGGCCAGTGAAAGCGGCACGCAGCATGGCTGTTTTCTATTGTGAAATCAATGGCTTGAATGTACCCGTGAGTATATTGGACTATATGGGACGCGAATGGCTCATTAAGCGCTGAAATGTGTCCGCCAATTCGTGCAAAGCCGCCGCCAATTCAGCCGGACGCGATAAAAACGGCGAGTGACCTCCGGCCATTTCAACCGGCTCCACGCCGAGCCATTCGCGGCTCACGCGGCGCTGCCAATCCGGATTCATGGTCCGGTCGTCGCCGCAAACGATACAGGCTCGCGGAACGGACGGCCAGTCCTTCTGCGGGGATACGTCCATGAAGAAGCGGCGCTGACGGCGCAGCTTTCCGGCCGCCCAGCGCGCGGTTTCGGGTGCGCAATCGTGATAGAAATCCGCAATTGCTGCGTCCGGGTTCTGATAGGCGAAGAAACCGTCCTCACTCACTTTGATGTCGGAGCCCGAGCCTGGATAGACGAAATCGGTATTCAGGCTATCCTCGCGGTCTTTCGCGAGGCTGCTTCCGGGGCGGCGCAGAACCGGACACAGATAAACCAGCCCGGCCACATCAATCAGATCGGCAATCAGCGGAATTACGATACCCGCCATCGAGTGGCCGACCACGACCGGCGTTCTGCCGAATGCCGCCCGCGCAACCGTCTCGGCGTAGAGCTTCGGCGAACCCTCCTCCCGGTCGATCGGCAAATCGACCGCGACCGTTTCGTGACCAAGCCGCTCCAGTTCGGCCCGGAGATGATCCCAGCACCAGGCTCCGTGCTTTGCGCCATGGACGAGAACGAAGTTGGCCACGCGCGCTATCCGAAGAATACCGCGTGCATGATGCGGCCCGGCACGAAGGTGAAAATGCCTGCAATCACCAGCGCGCCCGCGAAAATGCCGAGCATCCAGCAGCGGTGTGCGGTCACGCGATGGGTGCGCGCCATCCAGACCGCGAGCGGCAGGTTCACGAGTGTCACGACCGAGAGAATGTGGATCGGGCTCCAGATCCCCCACAGCTTGATGTCGTGAATCCAGAACGAGCTGACCGCGACGGCCAGCATCAGCACAACCCAAATCCAGCCGAAGGTCCGGTGCGAGAACGTGCCCTTGCGCCGCGCGAACTGCACAAGGCCGAGCGCGAAAGCGGCGGCAGCCGCGAAGGCATGCAGCTGAATCGCGAAGGAGGCGTTGAGAAGCGGCGTCAGCGACACGAGCGTACCGATCAGAAAACCGGGTACCGAACGCTACCACAATTGCGGCCGCGCGATCATGAGCCAGAAGATAGTCAGGAGGGAAAAGAAGGCCGGGAAACCGAATGCAAACCAGACCCGGTAATACCAGTAGTAGCCGGCGGGCAACGGTTTCCTCTGCGCAACGGCCTCCGCCGCGATGTCGCGTATCCGCATTTGAAAATACACAACGGGCAGCCAGAACGCACCGATAAGAAGATACAGTGCGAGCGATACAACGATCCAGCTCGTTGTCAGCGGATAGATTTGTACGTTCGCAAGCAATAGGCCCGTGACCGGCTGAATCACGACCGCCGTTGCCGTGAAGAGGAAATCTGCAATTACAACGATCCGCGCAACACCGGCAATCACGGCGACATTCTTCGACCTGTGTGCCATCATCATGAAGAAGGCGATGCCGGCGCCGGTACCCAGCAGAACCGCCGCACCGATGATGTGCAGAAATTTCAGATCGAGATAAGTCATTAGCGGTCATCGAGAATGGCGAGCGTTGCGAAGGACGCGAGCAGCACCGGCACAATCTTCACGAGCGGACCCAGCGGATCGGCCCAGAGCGCAGGCAGCAACACGCCGCCAAGCAGCAAATATCCGAGCGAAACCGTGATTGCCGCATAAAGCGCATGGCGCACGGTCTTTCTGATGGCGATACCGATCCCGATGATCACATCGAGCATCGCGCCGCCGATTGCGGCCGGCACCGCATAGGTACCGAGGCCCGCCTGCAACAAGAGGAGTATGCCGGCATCCCGCGCCGGGCCAAGCGTAACCAGCCCGGTTACGACCCAGAACAACACAAGTCCGCCGATCAGAAGCGGCTTCATGAGAAACAGCTTTGCAAACCAGCGCTCCTGCACCGAGGCCGGATCGCGCGCGAGGGCCTCGGCAAGCGCGGTCGCCTGGATGCCGGTCACCGAGGTCCAGCCCTTGTGATCGCCGACGACGTCGCGCTGCAGCTGGCGGAGAGCCGTCGTACGCAGCGGTGGGCGCCAGCCGAGCAGGCCCGCGAAGTCGCCGAGACGAAACGGCAGCGTTTCGAGTGACGCCGGGACGCGGATCACCTTCGCAGGCCGGTACCCGAGCCAGCGGCGGTACTGCGCAATCATTTCGGAAAGCGCGATGCGTTCGGGACCGGCTACTTCGAGCAGGTTCCTGACAGGCGCTTCCGGCCTCAGAAAATACGCTACCGCTTCAGCCAGTTCGCCCACCTGCACCGGCTGAAGGATCGGATCGCGCGGACCCAGCGGCAGCAGCGGCAGGCTCGCGAGCGCACGGATCAGCGCGGTGCCGCCATAGACATTGCGGCCTACGACGATCGAGGGCCGCAGCACGATCCAGTCGAGGCCGCTTTTCATCAGCGCCTCATCGGCTTCGCGCTTCGTCTTTGCAAACGGAGTATCCGTCTCGACGCCGATTGCGGAAATATGGACGACACGTCTGACGCCCGTGCGCTTGCAGGCCTCGAACAGGGCAAGCGTGCCGTCCACATGCACGGCCCTTACGTCGTCGCCCGCGCCGTCCTGCAGGACGCCCGCGCAACTCACAACCGCATCCATGCCGGCGATATGCGGCAGCCAGTCTTCCGTGCGCTTTGCTTTTGCGATATCGAGCGAAATCCAGCGCACCGCGGGAAGCCGCGCCGCCGCGCGCGCGGGATTGCGGCCGAGACCGACGACTTCATGCTGAGCGGCAACAAGCCGTGCCGTCACCGCGGAGCCGATGAATCCGTAGGCGCCGGTGACGAGAATGCGCATCACAAAAAACTAACCGGCCGCCGGCGCTTCGGCCAGCGGCCGGCAAGGAACTTCACGCGTCAGAACAAACGCAGTGGGAACGCGCACACGCCACCCTTGGCCCGCGTGACCGCGCCGCGGCTCACTTTCGTGCCGCAAAAGATATTGTCCGGTCCGGCCACGCCGCGGACGTTGACGGGATTCGCATTGGGGCGCTTCAGGCCGGAAATGTCGTAACGCTTGCCCGATGAGTCCATCACGACTGCCGGGCAAAGCAATGTTGCATAGACACAGGCGTTCTTGACCGATACGGCTTTCGCCGCTCCTTTCGACTTCGCTTCGGCCTGACCGGCCGAACCAAGGAAAGTAAGTCCTACCGCAAGCGATACCCCGATCGCTGCGACACCGAGCTTGCTCCTCATAAGATCCTCCCTGACCGGCCGTTCCGCCGGCGGGAGCAGTCAAGCACGCGTAAAAACGCCGTCAACGAGCGCTGCAGCGCGACGGACCTAGAACGGAATATCGTCGTCGAGATCGTTGCGCCTACCGGCCGCCGCGACGCGCGGCTTCGTCACCGGACCGCTCGCGCCGAACTCGGCGCCGCCGTCGTCGGAGAGGCCGGAGCTACCTCCGCCGCGGCCGTCGAGCATGGTGAGCGTCGAATTGAAATTCTGCAGCACGACCTCGGTCGAATAGCGGTCGGCGCCGGTGTCCTTGTCCTGCCATTTGCGGGTCTGAAGCTGGCCCTCGATGTAAACCTTGGAGCCCTTCTTCAGATACTGCTCCGCGATCTTGGCGAGGCCCTCGGCGAAGATCACCACGCGGTGCCACTCGGTTTTCTCCCGGCGCTCGCCGGTCGCCTTGTCGCGCCAGGATTCCGAGGTCGCGATGCGCAGGTTTGCGATCTTGCGGCCATCGTTGGTGGAGCGGATTTCAGGGTCGGCGCCGAGATTGCCGACCAGAATGACTTTGTTGACGCTGCCTGCCATGACGTACCTTCCTGTCGCTCCCGAAATTGCCGTGTGCCGCGCGGCCCGGCACCCTAGCCCCGAACGGCTGCAGCCCGTGGCGCGTTAAGAGTTTTTCCACAGGGGTGGAGCCGAACGGGGAAAACCAGCGTGTTCCTGTTCTGTTCTATACTCAACAAACGCCTGCCGCAAGGGGACAAGTGCGGCATCCGCCCCGGTCGTTATGGTGCAGTGTGAAGTTCATGCGGAGCCTGAATGTTCTGCAAGCGTTCACGGCGGCTCCGGTTACAAAAATTAACGAATGTGACGGCCCGGCAAAGGTTTAGCGACACGTTTCTAAACGCGCTCCACCTTCAGCAGCCAGTTTTCCTTGCCCTGCTTCCGGCCCGTGTCCGAGCGCAGGCGCACGAGCGAGAAGCCGCCCCTGACGCGGCGGCCGCGCAGCTCGAACGCGATCCTACCGTCGGCAAGCGCCTGCGACGGCTCGCTCGCCGGCTGCCAGGTGCCGCTGTCCCACAGCGCCTCCGCCGCCGCGCCGCGCAGGGGCTGGTCGTCCATGCGCACTGCGATCCGCGACTGCGCGGCTTCGCCGTCGGGCGGGCCGTTCGGTACGGCCCAGCTTTTCAGGACGCCGTCGCATTCGAGGCGGAGGTCGAAGTGATCGTGCCACTCCTTGCGATGCTCGATGACGAAATTGCGTGCATTCGCGCCCTGCCCGTTGCCGTTTGCATGCGGCTTACCGCGAACGTCTTTGGGTGGAGCAATCTTTTTCGCCGGCCTTGTGTTTGCCATGCGTCCTTCCGGGTTGTCGTGTGAGCGCAGATGGATGTGCGGAATAACGCACAAGCCTATGATTTTGTTCCGGAAGTTTCCGCAGCGGCGCGCTGGCGGGTGCTCTGTCAGGACATTGTGCGCATGTGCCGGAAGGGCTGGTGAAATAGTGCTGTTCTCACTATGTTCGCTTCCAGCCGCAGAGATTCACACGCCGCGCGATGCCATCATGGCAGCGCCAATCCCCGATAATTGTGCTGCCGATGACCGAAAAGTCCGACAAGAAACCCGCGCGGCCCGACAGCCGCTTCATCACCATCCGCGGCGCGCGCGAGCACAATCTCAAGAACGTCGATCTCGAACTGCCGCGCGACAAGCTCGTGGTGTTCACCGGGCTTTCGGGCTCCGGCAAATCCTCGCTCGCGTTCGACACGATCTATGCCGAAGGCCAGCGGCGTTATGTCGAGAGCCTGTCGGCCTATGCGCGGCAGTTTCTGGAGATGATGCAGAAGCCGGACGTCGACCAGATCGACGGCCTGTCGCCCGCCATCTCCATCGAGCAGAAGACGACCTCGAAAAATCCGCGCTCGACCGTCGGCACCGTCACCGAGATCTACGACTACATGCGGCTCCTGTGGGCGCGCATCGGCATTCCCTATTCGCCGGCGACCGGGCTTCCCATCGAAAGCCAGACCGTCTCGCAGATGGTGGACCGCGTGCTGGCGCTGCCCGAGGGAACCAAGCTCTATCTGCTCGCGCCGGTCGCGCGCGGCCGCAAGGGCGAATACAAAAAAGAACTCGCCGAATATCTCAAGAAGGGCTTCCAGCGCGTCAAGGTGGACGGGAAGTTCTATGAGATCAGTGAAGTCCCCGCCTTAGATAAGAAGCTCAACCACGATATCGACGTCGTGGTGGATCGAGTCGTCGTACGCGACGAAATCAAGCAGCGCCTGGCGGAAAGTTTCGAGACCGCGCTGAAGCTCGCGGACGGCTTGGCTGTTGCAGAACTCGCCGAACCCGTCGCGCTCACTGCCAAAGACAAGGAGGGCATGAAGCGCGGGACGCAGGACGACCCGAACCGCATCCTGTTCTCCGAAAAATTCGCCTGCCCTGTCTCCGGCTTCACCATCGCAGAGATCGAACCGCGGCTGTTCTCATTCAATTCCCCTCACGGCGCCTGCCCGGAATGCGACGGTCTCGGCGTTGAGAAGCAGATCGACCCGGACCTCGTGGTACCGGATCCGAAGAAGTCGCTGCGCGAAGGCGCGATCGCGCCGTGGTCGCGCTCAAGCTCGCCCTATTACACGCAGACGCTGGAAGCGCTCGGCCGCAAGTACAAATTCTCGCAGGCCGTCGCGTGGAAGGAACTGCCGAAGAAAATCCGCGACATCGTGCTCTACGGCTCGGGCGACGACGAGGTGAAGTTCACCTACGACGACGGCACCCGCACCTTCGAAACGCGGAAACCCTTCGAAGGCGTGGTGAACAATCTGGAGCGCCGCTACCGCGAAACCGACAGCGATTGGGCGCGCGAGGACATCGAGCGCTTCTTCTCGACCGTGCCGTGCAAGGCCTGCCACGGCAACCGGCTCAAGCCCGAGGCGCTCGCGGTAAAGGTGCACAAGAAACACATCAGCGAAGTGACCGAGCTCTCCGTGCGCGCGGCACAGGAATGGTTCGACGCGCTCCCTGCGAGGCTCAACAAGAAGCAGAACGAGATAGCGGTGCGCGTCTTGAAGGAGATCCGCGAGCGGCTCACCTTTCTGGTCGACGTCGGGCTCGATTATCTGACGCTGTCGCGCGCCTCCGGCACGCTCTCCGGCGGCGAAAGCCAGCGCATCCGGCTTGCCTCGCAGATCGGCTCAGGCCTCACCGGCGTGCTCTACGTGCTCGATGAGCCCTCGATCGGCCTGCACCAGCGCGACAACGCGCGGCTCCTGGAAACGCTGCGGCGGCTCCGCGACATCGGCAACACCGTGATCGTGGTCGAACACGACGAAGACGCGATCAAAACCGCCGATTACCTGATCGATGTCGGCCCCGGCGCCGGCGTGCATGGCGGCCAGATCGTCGCGCGCGGCTCGGTTCAGGACATCATCGACGAGCCTTCTAGCATCACCGGCAAATATCTTTCCGGCGAGCTATCCGTCGAGATGCCGCAGGAGCGCCGCAAGCCCGCGCGCCGTTCGCTCAAAGTCGTCGGCGCCACCGGCAATAATCTCAAGAACATTACCGCGGAAATTCCGCTCGGGCTTTTTACCTGCGTGACCGGCGTCTCCGGCGGCGGCAAGTCCACGCTCCTGATCGACACGCTCTACAAGGCGCTCTCGCGCCGGCTCAACAATTCGTCCGAGCATCCGGCGCCGCACAAGGCCATCGAAGGCGTAGAGCACATCGACAAGATCATCGACATCGACCAGTCGCCCATCGGCCGCACGCCGCGCTCGAACCCCGCGACCTATACCGGCGCCTTCACGCCGATCCGCGACTGGTACGCAGGCCTGCCGGAAGCCAAGGCGCGCGGCTACGGCCCGGGCCGCTTCTCGTTCAACGTCAAGGGCGGCCGCTGCGAGGCGTGCCAGGGCGACGGCGTCATCAAGATCGAGATGCACTTTTTGCCGGACGTCTACGTCACCTGCGAGGAATGCAAGGGCAAGCGCTACAACCGCGAAACGCTCGATGTTCTGTTCAAGGGCAAGTCCATCGCGGACGTCTTGGACATGACGGTCGAGGAAGCAAGGGATTTATTTCAGGCGGTGCCGACCGTGCGGGACAAGCTCGAGACGCTCGCGCGCGTCGGTCTTGGCTACATTCACGTCGGCCAGCAGGCGACGACGCTATCGGGCGGCGAAGCGCAGCGCGTGAAGCTCGCGAAGGAGCTCTCGAAGCGCGCCACCGGCCGCACGCTTTATATTCTGGACGAGCCGACCACGGGCCTGCACTTCCATGACGTCGCGAAGCTTCTCGAAGTGCTGCATGAACTGGTGGACAGCGGCAACACGGTCGCGGTGATCGAGCACAATCTCGAAGTCATCAAGACCGCGGACTACATTATCGACCTCGGACCCGAAGGCGGCGACGGCGGCGGCGAGATCGTGGCTGTCGGCACGCCGGAAGAAATCGTCAAAGAAAAGCGCAGCTACACCGGGCAATTTCTGAAGCCGGTGCTTGAGCGCGACAAGGCGCTGCGAGCGAAGAAGCCGAAGGTACGGGCGGCGGAGTGAACCCAAAGGCTGTGAGATGAGCGAGATTCTGCGCCGGGTTCGGATGCTTGTAGGCCGCGGTGCTGTTCGCATCTCGCGGCATGGGCTTCGGGAACTTGCTGCCGATGACATCGATCTGGAAGACGTACTGGCCGGACTCCCGGCCGCTATCCCGGTCGAAGAGTATGCGACGGGCCGCATGGAGCCCTCGGTCCTCATCTTGCAAAGCGACCGCATTGGCCCCATTCATGTGATGTGGGGCGTCCCGAAAGCGACCGGCACGCCCGCTGTTCTGGTCACGGCCTACCGGCCCGATCCGGAACGGTGGTCGCCGGATTTCACGAGGCGAAAATGACGCGAACTCGCACGTCCAAGGAAATCATCCACGAGGGCCATTTTGCCGCCGAGGTGGATATCGAACTTCACTACAGCGACGAAAGCTGGTCGCCGACGCTATCGCTCGACGATGCCCGTAAGCTCGAAGCGGTCCGCCTTGCTTTGAAGCGCGGCGATGTCGCCGCCGCGGCCAAGCACGGGCGCGTGTACGAGTTGACGCCTGTTAGCGCAAAGTAGGGATTGGCACGAACAATCCGAAGGTACGGGCGGCGGCGAGATAGTGGCGACCGGCACGCCGGAAGAAATTGTCGGGCAAGCGCGCCCTGTCGGCCAAAGCCCGAAGGGCGGCGGTCTGTCCTCCAACCACTTCCCCGACTCCTCCAAAAAACTTATCCCCGCCCCTCCACGTGCACTTAGAGTCCGCCTCGTCTCGGCCCAAGTTTAGGGGCGTGTCGCGAAGCGTTACCGATGTCGCGGGCCGGGAGCGGTGGCTGCACGTAGGGCGTAACGCACCTTGCGCGCAGCGGCTGAAGTCGCATGGTTCCGGCGCGCCTGCCGCGCGTCACAGGGCCTTTCTTGGCGGCTTTGCCCGGAACGCGTGCCAACGCAAGTACGGCAAGGCAGAGAAGGTCCGCTAGCGGAGGATAAATCGGTAAGTCCTCCGGGGATCATGCGAAGCAAGCCGTAACCCATCGCGCGCGGGACGCTGGAGGTGCTCCGGCTTTCGCGGTGACGACAATTCATCTGCACTTTTTGCTTTCGTGCAGATGGCCGTGGAGGACGGAAATCCTCCGGCGTCCCCGCCGCCCTTGCCTTTTGGGCGGCCCGACTTGCAAAACTCGGCTCACTGGAGCGCGAGAACGAGAATTGCTGTTTGAAATCCGGCGAAGTAACGCAGTCGTCCCCGCGAAGGCGGGGACCCATAACCACGGCGTTCGAGACTCTTACAGACAGAGGTTATGGATCTCGGCTCGTGCTCGCTTCGCTCGCTTGGCCGGGATGACGACAGAGAGTCAAACCGCCCTCGTAATCCCGCCGTCGATCTGAATGTTCTGTCCCGTGATGTAAGCAGAGCGTTCGGAAGCCAGGAATGAGATCAGTTCGGCGACCTCCTCCGTCCTGCCGTAGCGGCCCATCGGAATGCGCGCCTTCCATTCCGGCTTCTCTGCGAGGCTGTCGATGAAGCCCGGCAGCACGTTGTTCATGCGAATGCCAAGTGCCGCGAACTTATCCGCGAACAGCTTGGTGTAGCCGATGAGCCCCGCGCGAAACACGCTCGAGGTCGGAAACGCAGGATCGGGTTCGACCGCCGCAAAACTCGAAATATTCACGATGGAGCCGGACTTCTGCTTCTCCATAATCGGCACCACAAGCCTTGTGGCGCGTACCACGCAGAGGAAATAAACGTCCATCGCCTTGTGCCAGTCGTCGTTCGACAGATCGAGAATGCCACCGCGCGGGCCATGCGCCGCCGAATTTACCAGCACATCGACGCGGCCCCAGCGTTCAACCGCGCCATCGACCAGACGCTTCAAGTCGTCGTCCGATTGATTGGAGCCGGTGACGCCGAAGCCGTCGAGCGCTTTCGCCAGCGCCTCACCCTTGCCGGACGAAGACAGGATCGCCACATGAAATCCGTCGGCAGCGAGCCGCTTCGCAGCACCCGCGCCCATGCCGCTTCCGCCAGCCGTGATGACCGCGACTTTTGTCTTTGTCATACGCCGGCCCGCTCAGTCCTTCATCCGCGTGATCTTGTATGCTTTTCCCCTGGCATCGTAAGTCGTCCACCTCCCGACCTGGCGGCCGCGGTCGAAAGATCCCGAACGCAGGATCGTCCCGTCCTTGCGATACCATTTCCAGGAGCCGTGCAGCTTGCCGCCCAGCATCGAGCCTGTGGCTCTCACGCTCCCGTCGGCAAAGCGGTCGATGCGGGCCTGCAAACCGGAACGCCCGATGCCGGCCGCTGTCTTGCGCTTCTTCTTTGCTTGCTTCAAGTCGTCCTCACTTTGATACCAGTCGCCCGATCACAATCCCCGCCGCTTGCGCTCCGCATCGTCCCACGCCGTCAGCGCCTGATAGTCCGGCACGAAGCCGAGGCCCTTCTGCGCGTCCGACGAAATCACCGTCTGCGACGTCACGACATCCACGAGCGCCGGCGCATTTTTCAACGCGCGTTCGAGCGCGGGCTTCAACTCCTCCGGCTTCTCCACGCGCTCGCCGTGCAGCCCCAGCGCCTTCGCCATCCCGGCGTAATCCGAATGACGCAGCGTGGTGCCGACGACGCGGCCGCCGTAATTCATCTCCTGATCGAGCCGCTCGATATTCCAGGCGGCGTTGTTCGAAATGATGAACACGCACTTCGCGCCGTGGCGCACGGCGGTGTCGATTTCCATCGCGTTGATGCCGAAGGCGCCGTCGCCGTTCACCGAAATCACCTGCCGGTCGGGATGCGCGAGCGACGCCGCGACCGCGAACGGCACGCCGACGCCGAGACAGCCGAACGCGCCGGCATCCATGTAAGTTCGCGCCTGCAGGCCGGTGCGCGCAAACGAGAGCAGATCGCCGCCGTCCGCGATCGCGATGTAATCGGGATCGGCCAATTCCGCGAGCACATCGAAGATCGCCTGCGGATGCACCTTGCCGTCCTCGCCGGTCTGCGGGCCCTTGTTGGCCTTCGCTTTCGCGACCCGATCCTTGTGCTTCTGCCGAAGACCGTCCGCCCATTGTTTGTCGATCGAAGACTCGCGATTGCCCGCAGCATCGCACATCGCCTTCAGCGCAAGCGGTACACTCGCCAGCAACTCCGGCTGGCCCCGTCGATTGTCGATCAGTTCGCCCGGCGCATCGGACAGGCGAATGAAGCGCGCATGCGGAAACACGGCCGGCGAGCCGTAGCCAGTCTGATAGTCGAGCTTGCGGCCGATCAGCAGCACGACATCGGCATCCTGCATCGCCTGCGCGCGCACCGCGGCAGCGGTCGATGGATGATCGGCCGGGACGAGTCCGCGGCTCTCCTGCGTGTCGAGATAGAGCGCGCCGGTCGCGTCGAGCAGACGCACAAGCTCCTTATCCGCGCCACGCGCACCGCGACCCGTGAAGACCAGCGGACGCTTCGCCCCCCACAGCGCATCGACCGCCTGCTTGATCGCCTCCGGATCGGGCGGCATCACGCGCGGCTTCTTCGGCGCCATCCATTCGTCGAGCACGAGTTGCGAAGGCACGGAGGTGCGCAAAACATCCGTCGGAATTTCCAGATAGGCCGGCCCGGGCTCGCCGTTGTCGCCCATCGCGCGCGCAACCCCCTCATCGAATTCGCGGATGACCTGGTCCGCCACGCGCAGCGTCCGCGCGGTGCGGCATACGGGTTTCAAGAGATCGACGTGCGGAATGTCCTGCAGCGGCCCCATGTTGGCCTGCGGCCGCGAGGTGCAGCCGCCGATCAGCAAGACCGGAATGCGCGCGAGATGCGCGTTGCACATTGCGGTCACGGTGTTCGTGACACCCGGGCCTGCTGTCACCATGGCGACGCCGAAGCCGCCCATCAGTTCCGCATGTGCATGCGCCATATGGACGGCGGCGCCCTCGTCGCGGACGTCGATGATGCAGATGCCTTGCCTGGCAACATGATCCCAGATCGGCTGAATATGTCCGCCCTGCAGCCCAAATATACGGTCGACCCCGCGCGCCTTCAGGAAGCGTGCGATCCATGCGGCGCAGGCAGTTTCGTCGGCATTGAGATCGAGCGCCGGCGTTTTCTTGTTCATGTTCGCTCCCTACACTTTTCCCGAGAACCGATCCCGCAATACGCGATGCAAAATCTTCCCGGTCGCCGTTCTCGGCATTTCGTTGTCGGCAATCACGCTTACCGAGCGCGGCCGCTTGTAGCCCGCGATCTTGTCGCGGCTCCATTCGATGATTTCGTCCTGCGTCAGCGACGCGCCGTCATGCGCGATCACGACCGCGTGCACGCGCTCGCCCCACTTCGGATCGGCCACCCCGATTACGGCAACATCCTTGATCTTCGGGTGGCCGCCGAGCATCGATTCCACTTCCGACGGATAGACGTTCTCGCCGCCGGAGATCACCATGTTGCTCTTGCGGTCCACGAGATGGATGAAGCCGTCCTCGTCGCGGCGCGCGAGATCGCCGACCGTGCAGTAGTCGCCTCGGAACGCCTCGCGCGTTTTCTCCGGCAGCTTCCAATATCCGTCGAAGGTTTGGGCGTTGCAGGAGTAGAGCTCGCCTGCCTCGCCGTCAGGCACTTCATTGCCCTCTGGATCAAGAATTTTAATCCGCTGCGAGCCGACCGTTTCGCGGCCGACCGAACCGAGCTTGGAGAACTGCTCTTCGGGGTGCAGCATCGTCACCCAGCCGCATTCGGTCGATCCATAGAGCTCAAAGAGCCCGGTGTTCCTGAAATATTCCATGATCTCGCGCTTAGTGTCGGCGCGCGCCGGCGCGGACGAGATCATCATCTTGGTTACGGCATCGACATTGTATTTAGCTCGTACCACCGCAGGCAGACCGAGCATCATGATGTAATGCGTCGGAACCAGCGAGGTGAAGGTCGAGCCGTTTTCGGAGAGCGTACGAACGAGCTCCTCCGGGTCGATGCTCTTGCGGTTGTACACGGTGACCCGCGCGCCACAGCCCAGAAACGCGCCAAAAAAGTAGAGCGAATTCGCGTGGCACATCGGCATTACGAGCAATGCGGAATCGTCCGTGCGGACGCTGAGCTCGGATTGCGTGACCAGCGTGATCATCGAACTCGCGCGGTGCGAACGAATCGCGCCTTTCGGCTTGCCGGTCGTACCCGAGGTGTACATGAAGGCCCATGGATCGGCTACGTCTACCTGTACATCGGGAATTGTATCGCGCGCGCTCGCAAGCAGCGTCTCGTAATCGCGATATTGTCCGGCAGGCTTCTGCTTGCCAAACGAGATGAAGTTCGGCTGCGGAATCGAAAGTTCGCTCCGCACGGTCTCTAGCACCGGAACCAGATCGTCCTGCACGATGATTGCGCGGGCCTCGCAGTTCTCCGCAATGTATTGAATTTCGGGGCCGACCAGACGGAAATTGATCGGAACCATCACCAGCCCCGAGAACGCCATCGCCGCGTAGATCTCGACCCACTCGACTACGTTATAGGCCAGTACGCAGACGCGATCGCCTTTTCTCAGTCCGAGACCAAGCAACGCATTCGCGAGCCGTGCCGAGCGATCCCGCCACTGGCGAAACGTCATCGCGCGGTCGAGATCGCGCGCGCCTATCTTGTCTGGAAAGATGCTGGCATAGAGACGCAGGGCGTCGCCGACATTTGCGAGATGACTCACGCACATACCCTTGAAGTTCGATTCCGCCGCATCGCCGGTTGATATGGCTCGCTATCGCTATACATTCAGTCTGCCTGCCCCTGCTTTTTCTGACAATATGCGCCGGCGGGGCTATACAGAGTGCATATGAGCGAAGTCATCGACAACTCAGCGAGATCGCGATTCGAACTCGTCATCGACGGCCACACCGCGCTCGCGGCCTATCGCCTAGCGCCCGGCGTCATCACGTTCACGCATACCGAAGCGCTCGGCGGCCGCGGCATCGGCTCATTGCTCGCCAAGGGCGCACTCGATCAGGTCCGCGCACGCGGGCTGAAGGTCGTGCCGCGCTGCTCATTCATCAAAAGCTATATCGGCAAGCATCCCGATTATCAGGATCTGCTGGCATAGCCGCGCATTGCTGCCATACCGCCCTGCCCTTGCGCTGCGCGGGATAATCCCGACATTCGGCGCATGGATTCCTTCCGCGACAACAGAACCGCAAACCGCTACGAGCTAGACATAGAAGGCGCGACCGCGACCGCCGATTACCGCATAGGCCCCAGCGTCGTCACCGTCACCTATACCGAAGTGCCGCCTTCCATGCGCGGGCGCGGCATCGGCGCAAAGCTCTCGCGCGCAGTGCTCGAACAAATCCGCGCCGAAGGTTTGAAGGTCATCCCGCGCTGCGGCTTCTTCGCGCGCTTCATCAAAGAGCATCCGGAGTATCATGATCTGCTGGCAGAACATTAAATCGTCATGCCCGCGCTTGTCGCGGGCATCGACGCCTTTCCAGTCTGTCGGCGCAGTAAAGGCGTGGATGGCCGGGACGAGCCTGGCCATGACGAGGTAAGGCATGATCCCCTTCTCCGTGCTCGATCTTGCGCCGGTCGTCGAAGGCGGCACCGCGGCCGATGCATTCCGCAATTCGCTCGATCTCGCGCGTCACACCGAAGTATTGGGTTACAAGCGCTACTGGCTCGCCGAGCACCACAACATGCCGGGGATTGCAAGTGCCGCGACCTCGGTCGTGATCGGCCACATCGCCGGCGGCACGAAGACGATCCGCGTAGGCGCCGGTGGCGTGATGCTGCCGAACCATTCGCCGCTCGTGATCGCGGAACAGTTCGGCACGCTCGCCTCGCTCTATCCGGACCGCATCGATCTCGGGCTCGGCCGGGCGCCGGGAACGGATCAACTGACCATGCGCGCGCTTCGCCGCAACAAGACCGACGAAGACACCTTCCCCGACGACGTCGTCGAACTCGCGCACTATTTTCAAGACCCGCAGCCGGGCCAACGCGTGCACGCCTATCCGGGTGCCGGGCTGAACGTGCCGCTCTGGATTCTCGGTTCCAGCGCCTATGGCGCGCAGCTCGCAGCACTCCTCGGCCTGCCCTACGCCTTCGCCTCGCATTTCGCGCCGGACTACCTGATGACGGCGATCGAGCTCTACCGGAAAAATTTCCGGCCGTCGCAATTCCTGGAGAAGCCGTACTTCATGCCCTGCATCGGATTCTTCGGCGCGGACACCGACGAAGAAGCGCAAATGCTTTTCACCTCGCAACAGCGGCAGTTCGTTAACCTGCGCCGCGGCGCGCCCGGCCTGCTGCAGCCGCCGGCTTCGCTCGAAAACTACTGGTCGCCCGCAGAGAAAGCAGGTGTCGAACATGCATTGCAATACGCGGTGGTTGGTTCGCCGGCGACAGCGCGCACGAAGCTGAAGCGCTTCATCGAAATGACCGGCGCGGACGAGCTGATGCTCGCCGCGCAGATCTACGATCACGATGCACGCAAACGCTCTTACGAGATCGCCGCGCAGGTGCGCGGCGAGATTTAATCGTCATTACCGGCCCGCGCGTTAGCGCGGTCTCGCCGCCGCGAGACCCGGTAATCCATACTGCGTGGCTACGCCTCATGTATCACCGGATTAGGTAGCCCTAACCGCTCCCCGCGGACAAGTCCGCGGATCGCGGGAGGCTGCCGTCCGGCGATGACGAAACGGGGATCAAAGACCCTTCAAAAGCGCCGGAATCACGATGTCTTCCTCGTCCTCGAGGTGACGATTCAGCACGCGGTCCAGCTTCCGGGCGTCCCTCAGCACCGCGGCAAGACGATCCTTGTCCGCGGCCTCGGCCTGAAACTCGCGGACATGACCCTCGACGGCATCGAGCGTCTCCTCGAGCACGCGGTGATCGCAGTCGAGCAGATCGATCGGACGCCCGAGCTGCGGAAAGACCTGCTTGAAGCGCGGGAAATAGTGATCGTCCTCGACATGATGATGCACATGCGCGTGGCCGATCAGATGACCGCCGACCTGCCGCAGGTTGTTCAGCAAAAGCGCTGAGTCCATCTCGCCCTTCGGCATGTCGATCAGCTTCTCGAGACCGGTCACGAACAGGCCGGACTCGTGCAGCAGCGAGCGGTGGATCGCCTGCCACATATCGGCACCGCGCCAATAATTGTTGTGGCTGCCCCACTGCTCCTTCGGCGTATCGAACAGCAGCCCGCGCAGCTCCGCAGTCAGGCCGGGCCTCTTCGCAAGATGATGCTCCGGCGAGTCGTAGTTCGCAAACATGGTGCTACTCATTTTCGGGGAGTTATTTGCGCATATAGGGCGGTCCGGGAACTCCGCAAGCGGCCTGCACTCGACAGCGAACCCGAACGGCGCAATGATCGTTTGCAGAAGGGCATCGCGGGTCTGCGCCTCAATCGCGCTCGACCGGTGGCTGCTTTCGTCGCCGCGCGAGTCCAACGGCTAGCCCGCCTGACCCAAGAGTCAAGGATCAGGAGGAAATGTTATGGCCTCGTTTCACGTCATCGCCGGCGCTTCCGACACGCCCGAGCACCCGACGATCCGCAGGATCGGTCTGCTCGACCTGCGCCACGCACTCGCCAAAGGATGGGACGACTTCTCGGCCTTTCCAAGCCAGGCATTGTTCATCGTGATCATCTATCCGATCGTCGGCTTCGTGCTGCTCCAGCTCGCGCTCGGCAACGCAACGCTGCCGCTGGTGTTTCCACTGGTCTCCGGCTTCGCGCTGGTAGGCCCGCTTGCTGCGGTTGGGCTCTATGAACTGAGCCGGCGGCGCGAACTGGGGCTCGACACGGACTGGACGCACGCCTTCGGCGTGCTGAAGAGCCCGTCGATCTTCGCGATCGCCGCGCTCGGGGTCGTGCTGCTCATTCTGTTCTCGGCATGGATGATGTCAGCGCATGCGATCTACATGGCACTGATGGGGCCTTATGCTCCCGACTCTGCGTTCGCGTTCCTGCACGACGTGCTGACGACCGAGCGAGGCTGGATGCTGATTGTGATCGGCAACGCGGTCGGCTTCGTATTCGCAGCCGTGGTTCTGATGATCGGAGCGATTTCATTCCCGATGCTGGTCGATCGCGACGTTGGCGCGGCCGTCGCAGTCTGGACCTCGATCCGCACGACGATCGCCAACCCGGTCGCGATGGGCGCCTGGGGCTTCATCGTGGGATCGCTCCTGCTGCTCGGGTCGCTGCCGTTCTTCGTGGGCTTGGCAGTCGTGATGCCGCTCCTCGGTCACGCCAGCTGGCACCTTTACCGGCGCGCGGTTGCCCGTTAGCGCAGCACCACGCGCGAAACCCAGTCCTTCAGGTCGGCCAAGACGGCCGAGCGATCGGGCTCGCGCTCGTTGTATATCTCGTGCCAGAGACCGGGGTAGACTTTCAGCGTGCAAAGGCCGGCTGGGGCGGCGGCGGCAAAATCCTTCGCGCCTGAAGGATTCACGAGCTTGTCGTCGCCGGCGGCCTGCACGAGCGTGGGCACCGGCAGTTTGCCTGCGTTCCTGATCGCTGCTTCGCCAGCCTCAAGAATGAAAATCGTCACCCGAGGGGTAATCAGTGCGTGGTTCAGCGGATCGGTTGCACTTTGCGCCAGTACTTCCGCATCGTGCGAGATCGTGTGTAGCGGCAGTCCGTGCGGTACGGCGAGGTTGGGCACGATCAGTTCCAGCCCGCGGGTAAGCGCGCGCATCGGCGCGTTGATGTAGGACGTCAATCCCGGCGACGAGAGAACGAGCGCGCGCGGTGAAATCCAGCCTCCCGTTACGGCCTGCGCCACAATCGCGCCACCCATGCTGTGCCCGAGTAAAAGCGGCGCGCTGCCACCTGCGCGGTTCCGGATAGTCTCGAAGACGAGTTTGGTATCTTCGATCAGCGAATTGCGTTCCGGAATCCGCGCGCGCGCGCCGGCCGATTTTCCAAATCCGCGATGGTCGTGCGCCCAGACATCGAAGCCGAGCTCGTTCAGCACTTTGGCCACATGACCGTAGCGTCCGCCGTGCTCGCCAAGACCGTGCACCAGGAGCGCCGCGCCGCTTCGTCCCGCGCCTTCTCCGGCGCGCCAGCACCGGAGAAAAAGCTTCGTGCCATCGGCGGCCATAACCTCGCCGGTCTCTGTCGGCTCGTGCATCAGATAGGGCACCATTCGCGCGCTCCGAGCGTTGGGAACCTGACTCTGGGGTTCCGAGTTTACGCATACCAAACAGGCCAGCCGGCCTGAGCGATCTGACAATAGAATGCGCCTCGATCTGTCCGCTAGCGGGCGGACGCCAATAAATTGCACCCGGTACTGTCCTTGCACCCTCGCAGATTCGAGGACGGCCAAGCCCGCTTCACAGGAAGGGCGACCGGGAGAGTTGCCAGCGCTCGGGGTCACGGCTCGAACGAGAAGCAGAGTCAGGATTCGGAGCCCAATGCTGAAAACATCCGCCGAAGCGCGCAACCATCTGCTCGCCTATCTTCCCGAGAACGAGTTCGCACTGCTTCAGCCCCATCTCAAAGACGTTCCTCTGAAACAGGGTACCGTCCTCGTCGAACAGGGCGATACCATCGATCAGGTCCATTTCCCTCACAGCGGCATGGTCTCGATCGTCGTCGTGCTTTCCGGCGGCGAGAAGTCGGTCGAGACGGCGACGGTCGGACGCGAGGGCGCGGTCGGCGCGATCGCCGGACTTGGCGAGCGCAACGCGATTGCGCGCGCGATCGTTCAGGTGGAAGGCCATGGCGCCCGTATCCCGGCGCGTGCTTTTCAGGCCGCAGTCCGGCAAAGCCCGTTCCTGCGCGATTTCATCGTTCGCTATCAGGAAATGCTGCTGCATCAGGCGCAGCAGTCGACCGCTTGTAACGCGCTGCACGAAGCGCGACCCCGGCTCTGCCGCTGGCTCCTGCAAACGCGCGACCGGCTCGACAGCGATACTGTGGCGCTGACCCAGGAGTTCCTCGCGCAGATGCTCGGCGTTCGCCGCACCACGGTCACCGAACTGGCGCGCGGTCTGCAAAGCAAGGGTCTGGTCCGCTACAAGCGTGGAAAAATCGAAATCCTCGACCGGCCGGGGCTCGAGGCCTGTGCCTGCGAGTGTTACGAAGCGTTGCGGCATCAGGCCGAACACTACTTCCCTCGTACCGTGACCGGCTGATAGCTCGGCCTTCCGTTACGTCATGACTTCCACGCAGCAGCGGCAGCGTTGTAGGAAGCTGCCATGTACGACGCAATCGCTTTTTCGGGCGGCGGCAACCGCTGCTACTGGCAGGGCGGCTTTTACGAAGCCGCGAGCGAAAAGCTCGACCTGAAAGCGCCGCTGATGACCGCGGTCAGCGCAGGCTCGTTCGCGCTGTCCTATTCGCTTCTGGGTATCGGGCCGCGTGTGCGCGAACTTGTGATCACGGCTTGCGGGCCGCACCTGAGAAATATCGATTTTGCGGGCTGGCGCGCAGGCAAACCGCTCTATCCGGTCGGCGCGATGTATCTCGATCTGCTGCGGAACGTTTTCGACGATGCGGCGCTGAAGCGGCTTCAGTCGATCGCGGACATCCGTGTTGCAGTCGCGCGGCTGCCGCGCGGCCTGCCGCCGATGCTTGGTGCCGCGCTCGGGATCAGTGCCTATCAGATCGAGAAGAAGCTGTTTCACCCCGTGCACCCGACGTTTGGGCGCAAGCTCGGCATCAAACAGGAGTTCGTAGGCGTCCGCGATCTGAGGCACGCGCCGGAACTGCACGACCTTATCGTTGCGAGCGGCGGCGTGCCGCCGTTCATGCCGGTCACCAAAATCGGCGGCCGACCGGCGTTCGACGGTGGACTGGTCGACAACGTCCCTGTCGCGCCGCTGGAGCCGATCGAACGAGCCGGCGGCAAAACGCTTGTGCTGCTCACCCGCCGCTACAAGAAGATTCCGGAAATTGCCGGCCGCACCTATGTGCAGCCTTCCGAGCCGATCCCGATTTCGCAGTTCGACATCACGAACGCGGAAGGATTCCGCAGAGCCTACGAACTGGGTTTGAAGGACGGAAAGGCATTCGCTTCAGCGCGCTGAGCTTTACGCCGCCGGCTTCGCGATTTTCAGCGACAGGTCAGGCAGGCCCGCGATCCTCGCAACCAGCGTGTCGCCCACGATCACAGGCCCGACATTCTCGGGCGTTCCCGACATGATGAGGTCGCCGGCCTTCAGTTCGAAGAGCTGCGACAGCCGGGCAATCTGCTCCGCCACGCTCCACATCATCTGGGAGAGGTCGGCCTTCTGTTTCACCACGCCGTTCACGGCAAGCGAGATCTCGCCGGCCTTGAAATGGCCGGTCTTCGCGACCGGGTGGATCGGCCCTACCGGCGCGCTGTTGTCGAAGGCCTTACCGATGTCCCAGGGCTTTTTTTGATCCTTCATTTCCGACTGAAGGTCGCGCCGGGTCATGTCGAGCCCGACGGCGTAGCCGAAGACGCAGTCGAGCGCACTGCCGGCAGGAATGTTGCGCCCGCCCTTGTCGAGCGCGGCTACCAGTTCGACTTCGTAGTGATAGTTCTTCGTGAGCGGCGGGTAAGGGTGATCCGCAACTTCATCCGGCAGCACGACCTGTATCGCGTCACCCGGCTTCTGGAAGAAGAACGGCGGTTCGCGCGTCGGATCGGACCCCATTTCGCGGGCATGCGCGGCGTAGTTGCGGCCAATGCAATAAATGCGGCGCACCGGAAACACGTTACCAGACCCTGCGATCGGGATTGCGCTGCGCGCGACTTCAAAGATTTGCTTCGTCATTAGAACCACTTCCGCCTCCGAATGCCGCCGTCTGCCTATCCCGTCGCAGCCAGCAATACCAGCAGCGGTCACAAAGCAGCCATGCGGTATTCGTAATTCGATAAGCATGCCATGCGGTTATCGCATTGCAGCGATGTACCCCTGTCGCTACCGCACCGCAGCATCGAAGCGTAAGTTCCTCACAGACAATTGGCGATTCCGCTTCAGCCGAGGGCACGACGGGATCGCGAGACGTGAAGGAGACCGAACATGCTGATTTGGGGATATCTGCTTCGTCAGATCCGCCGCTGGCGCACCTATCGCCGCACCTACAACGAGCTCGTGTCGCTCGACGACCGCACACTCGCGGACATCAACATCAGCCGCAGCGAAATTCCGGGCATCGCGCGCCACGCCGCAGCGGCCGTCCGCTAAGACCCAAGACCCACTAGTCGCGTAAGGCCCCGGCGCTCCTGCCCGCCGGGGCCTTTTTCTTCGCCTGAACTCAACTTCCGGCCATCCAGCGCTCGAGCGGCAGCGTATCGGGCCGTTCGCCGTTCCGCTTCGGCCAGGAGTCGATCGCCCAGCGCGAGCCGTTCTTCCGGTTTTCAACGACCGCAGTCGCGTGCGGATAGCGCATGTCGAACAGATAGCCGCGCGACTCGGGACCGACCACTTCGTGGTGGTGCAGCAGATCGAGATCGGACAGCAACAACAGAAGCGTCGTCGTGTTTACGCTCTGATCGATGCAATCCGCTTCGCTTTTCAGGCCGGCCTCGTCGTGACCTGCGCGCGGGGTTCGGCGGTCCGTGCCGGTGATCGGTCCGATGCGCCGCTCGAACCACGATACAGCATTTGCAATTGCGTTGATCTCGGCCTGTGGCGATTGACGGCCGCGTTTCAGAATCTGGCGCAGCCGAGCAATGTCTGCACCGCCTAGCGCGATTGCCGTGCGATACTTGCATGCGAAGCCGTGACAGACGACGACCCGGGTAACGGTCGGTGGCGGTAACTCGTATTTGCTGAGATAAGCCCGGGCTTCCGCGTCATCCGCAAACGCCGATCCCGGCTGGGTAGCGATCACCATCGCTGCAAATAGAACCGATATGCGCATACGCGGAATCCCTGCTCACACGCCGCCCGACCTCGCTGCGCGCCAAAGCGCAAACTGCGTGCGAAACGCGCTTACGCTGACGTCCGAACGAAACGGGTCGTACGCGGCTTTTTCCATTCGAGCCATATAAAGTGGCGTTAGCGCGGCAGGCAGGACCGCAGGCAGCACGACGGCTGATACGCTTGCCGCTTCCAGCGAAGCATGCGCCGCCATCGCCCATCCGCGCATTTCGGCGAGCGCGGTATGCAATCCCGCAGAAACCTCCCCTCCCATCACGCTTGCGGTGTGAACGCCATGGGATGCCAGCAAATCCAGCGGCACGAACAAGCGGCCTTTCGACGTGTCGAATGCGAAGCTCTGCAATATGCGCGTGAGGCCGATCGCCCGCCCGGCTTGTTCCGCCACGTCGCGCCCGTTTCCCTCCCCTTCGAGGATGCGTGCGGCAAGCCCGATCAGCCTTCCGCGCGTGGCAATAAGATAATCGTCCAGCTGCGTGCGGGTTTCCATCGGCTGTCCGCTGAGATCGAACTGCCGGGCGTCGATCGCTGCGACCAGTTCCCGGGCCGGGAGCGCGCATCGCCTGGCCGTATCGGCCAGTGCCGCAGCAACAGGGTTCGCGCTCGTTTCTTCTGGGCGCTCGCCCGACAACGCTTCGCGCCACCATTGCAGGCGGATTTCGCCGGCCATCGGATCGCGTACGGCGTCAGGCACCCGCGCGACTTCAAGGCCGAAAGCGTAAAGCGCGAAAAGATGCGGACGTTTTCCGGCCGGTGCATAGAGCGTCGAGAGAAAGAACTCGCGGTCCCGCTCGCGCACCAGCGCCGCGCAATGCTCATAGTCAGGTTGCATCCGGTCAGCTTACAGCAATCAGCGCGGCTGCAACCTGGCGGTTCTCGTCGAGGAGCACATTGTAGGTGGAAGCGGCGCCGCCGGTCGGCTGGATATCGACGGAAATATTCGCCGCCTTGCAGCGCGCGTGTAGCGCCGCCGGGAGCGCTACCGGGTCCCGACCCGATCCGATCATCAGAAGGTCGATCTCGTCCGCCTCGGCAAATACCAGCGCGAGCGCCTGCTCGCTGATTTCCTGCGCAGATGTCACCGGCCACGCATAGATTCCGCTCGGCACGATCAGGAGCGAACCGCGATGCGACATGCCGGCGAAGCGGAACCCGCCCTGCCCGTATCCGTCGATGGGCGCGCGGCCCGGAAAATGCGGATCGTTTCTCGAAACGCTCACGGAGCCGTACGCACGGACGTGCTGTCCGCGCTCGATTCGCGCTCGCGCTGCGCGCCGACGCCGAGATACATCAGCATGGGCGCGGCGATGAAAATCGACGTATAGGTGCCGACCAGCACGACGCCAAACGTCATGACCGCGGCAAAGCCGTGAATCGCGCGTCCACCCCATATCAGCAGCGCAATCAGCGCCAGCGTCACGGTGACGTGCGTGATAACCGAGCGGGTCAGCGTCTGGTTCACGCCGGCGTTGAGCAGTTCGACCATCGGCATCCGCTTGTACTTGCGGAGCAGTTCGCGGATGCGGTCGTAGATCACGACCGTATCGTTCAGCGAATAGCCGAGAATGGTCAGCAGAGCAGCGACCGACGTGAGATCGAAATCGATTTGCGTGACCGCCATGAAGCCTATGGTGAGCACGATATCGTGGATATTCGCGATCATCGCACCGAGTGCGAACTGCCACTCGAAGCGGAACCACAGGTAAATAAGAATGCCGATGATTGCGAGACCCAGGCCGATGATTCCGTAACTGAGCAACTCGGCCGAGACGCGCGGACCGACCACTTCGACGCGACGATATTCGACGGTATCCCCGAGAGCCCCGCGCACTTTGGCAACCACCGCTTGCTGCGCCTCGTCGCCGCCGGGCTGCTGCGCCACGCGGATCAGCACCTCGTTGGCGCCGAACTGCTGAAGCTGTACTTCACCAAGCTCGAGCTTTTCGAGCGTCGAGCGCATGGCCGCAATATCGACCTTCTCGGCCTTGCTCTGCACTTCGATCAGGGTGCCGCCCTTGAAGTCGATACCGAGATTCAAGCCGTAGTGAAAATAAGCGAGCGCGGCGAGAATCGAGAGGATCGCCGACAGCGGATAGCTGAAGCGGCGAAACTGGATAAAGTTGATCTTGGTGTCGTCCGGAACCAGACGAAGCAGCGGAATGCGCATCGATCGAAAGCTCCGGTCAAATCGGCAGCGTCTTCGGGCGCCACCAGTGATACCACAGCGCGACCAGAAGACGGGTGAAAGTGAATGCCGTGAACAGCGTGGTCATGATGCCGAGCCCGAAAGTCACGGCGAAACCACGCACCGGCCCGGTGCCCACATAGAACAGCACGGCCGCGGCGATGAAGGTGGTCAGGTTCGAGTCGAGAATGGTTGCGAGCGCGCGGTCGAACCCCGCGTTCAGCGCGGAGAGCGCCGAACGTCCGTTTCGTACTTCCTCGCGGATGCGCTCATAAATCAGCACGTTGCTGTCGACCGCGATGCCAACCGTCAGCACAATACCTGCAATGCCGGGCAGCGTCAGCGTCGCGCCAAGCATGGAAAGGATTCCAAGGATCATACCCACGTTTACGGCGACCGCTATATTCGCAATCAGGCCAAACAGGCCGTAGGTGATAAGCATGAACAGTACGACGAAAAGCGAACCGATCCACGCGGCCTTCACGCCTGCGGCAATCGAATCCGCGCCAAGGCCGGGGCCGACCGTGCGCTCTTCGATTACAGTCAGCGGTGCAGGCAGCGCGCCTGCACGCAACAGGATCGCGAGATCGTTCGCGGTCTGCGCGGTAAAGCTTCCCGAAATCTGACCGGCGCCGCCGAGAATAGGTTCGCGGATATTGGGCGCGGAGATTACGCGATTGTCCAGCACGATCGCGAAAGGCCGGCCTACATTGTCGCGCGTCGCATTGGCAAACCGTCGCGCGCCGGCCGAGTTAAAGCGGAAGTTGACGACCCATTCGCCGGTGCGCTGGTCGGTGCCTGGTTGCGCGTCGATCAGGTCCTCGCCTGCAACGACGACCCGCTTCTCAATGACATAGAGCTGGCCTTCGACGGAAGGCAGCACTTCGGAATCGACGGGGGGCTGCTGCTGCGCTTGCTGCACAGAGACCGTGAGATCGACCATGCGGAAGGTGAGCTTGGCGGTCTGGCCGATCAGGTCGATCAGCCGCTTCGGGTTATCGAGGCCAGGCACCTGTACGAGAATGCGATCCAGTCCCTGCCGCTGGATCGACGGCTCGACCGTACCGAGTTCGTCGACGCGCTTGCGCACGATCTCGATCGATTGCTCGACCGACTGCCCGATACGCTGCACGATGCCTGCATTCGTGATCGTGAGCCGGATGAGCCCGCCGCTCTCGGTGATCTCCAGATCCTGGATGTTCGAGCCCGCGAATACGCCGGCAAGCGGCTGCGAAAGTTCGCGCAGCTTGCGCAACGCCTCGGGAACGTCCTTTTCGTCGCGGATGCGGACGGAGACCGTCAGTCCCTGCAGCGTGAGATTGGTGTAGCCGATCTTCGTTTCGCGCAACACCCGGCGCACGTCGTCGCGCAGGTTCTCGCCCTTTTCCTTGCGGACGAAATCCGCGTCCACTTGCAGCAGGAGATGCGAGCCGCCCTGCAGGTCGAGCCCGAGGACCATCTTGCGCTGAAGCGGCTTCGGAAGCGCATCGAAGGCCGCCTGCGAAAGCACGTTCGGTACGGCGATCGCGCAAATCAGCGCGGCAATCAGGAAGATTGCAAAGGCTCGCCAGGTGGAAAAATGCATGTTTCGGTTTCCGAACGCAGCGGAAGTATCGGCGAAGCGGGCGCCGGCTATTCCTTGACCGGCTCGCCCTTGGCGCGGACCTCGGTCACCATCTGACGCACCTGACGGACCTTGATGCCCTCGGCGATCTCGATTTCGACTTCGTGCTCGTCGATCACCTTGGCGATCCTGCCGATCACACCGCCGTTGGTGATAACCGTGTCACCGCGGCGGAGGTTCTTCACCATTTCGTTGTGCGCCTTCACCCGCTTCTGCTGCGGACGCAGGATCAGGAAATACATGATCACGAAGATCGCGATGAACGGCAGCAGCGATACGAGCATATCGCTGCCGCCGGCGGGCGCGCCTTGGGCGTAAGCGGGGGTAATGAACATGGCCTCCTCGGGGGCTTTCCGGTGGGCGGCAGCGCCCGGAACAGGCCGCCGCCAAATCGGCGGGGACTATACTGGCGAAAGCCCGGATTGCAACGGAATCGGGCCGTTTCCGGGTCCCACAATACCCAGATAGGCCTATGCGCAGGCTCGCCTTGCCTGCGGCAAAGCCGCCGCGCTATGCCGCCCCAAGCCAAGGAAACTGTAATGAACCGACCTGCCTCTTCCGACACGATTCTGGGCATGCTGGCCGATGCGCTCTCGCGCGTGGCCTCAGCCGTGGAACGCTGGGCGCCGCCGGTGACGGAAGCACCCGACTTCACTGCGGCGGAAGCCTTCATCTGGAACGCGGCGCAAAAGCGGCTCGATCCGGTCGCCCGGGTCAACCGGGTCGAGATGATGCTGCTCAAGGGCATCGACCGGATGCGTGACACCCTCGTGGAGAATACCGAGCGCTTCGCCAAGGGTCTGCCCGCAAACAACGCGCTTCTGTGGGGCGCGCGTGGCATGGGCAAGTCGTCGCTCGTGAAGGCCGTGCACGCATCCATCAATGCGCAGACCAACAACCTCAAGCTCATCGAAATTCACCGCGAAGACATCGAGTCGCTGCCTGCGCTCATGAATCTGCTTCGCGGCGCGAAGGATCGCTTCATCGTGTTCTGCGACGACCTCTCCTTCGACGGCGACGATACCTCGTACAAATCGCTCAAGGCCGTGCTGGAAGGCGGCATCGAAGGACGGCCGGACAACGTCATTCTCTATGCGACCTCCAACCGGCGGCATTTGCTCGCGCGCGAGATGGTCGAGAACGAGCGCTCGACCGCGATCAATCCCGGCGAAGCCGTCGAAGAGAAAGTCTCGCTTTCTGACCGCTTCGGCCTCTGGCTCGGCTTTCACCGCTGCTCGCAGGACGAATATCTCGCGATGGTCAGCGGCTATGTCGATCACTTCAAGATACCGGTCGCTCCGGAGGCCCTGCGCCGCGAGGCCCTCGAATGGGCGACCACGCGCGGCTCGCGCTCCGGCCGCGTTGCCTGGCAATTCGTGCAGGACCTCGCCGGGCGTCTGGGCGTGAAGTTGTCCTGATTTCCGTCATCCCGGTCCGTCTTGAGCGAGACCCGCGATCGTTTGCCATTCCGACGATGGTCCCGGATATTTGCGTACCGCAATTTCCGGACGACGAGGACATTATGACCACCAACCGCCAGATTCTGCTCGCCGAGACTCCGAAGGGGAAGCTCGGGCCCGAACATTTCAAATTGCAGAACGGCGAAATGCCTTCGCCCAAAGACGGCGAGGTATTGCTCAAGGTCCGCCTGATCTCGCTCGATGCCGCGAACCGCGCGTGGATGCAGGGCGCGACCTACCGCGAAGCGGTTGGCGCCGGCTCCGTGATGGCGGGTGGCGCGATTGCCGAAGTCGTCGAGAGCAAGGACACAAAATTCGCGAAGGGCGATCTCGTCTTCGCGGACACCGGCTGGCAGGAATACGCGGCGTTACCCGCGCGCAAGCTTTTGAAGGTTCCGAACATCAAACCCATGACGAACCTCCTGAGCGTCTATGGAGTCGCTGGTCTGACGGCCTATTTCGGCCTGCTTGACGTCGGTCAGCCGAAAGCGGGCGAAACCGTTGTCGTTTCGGCGGCCGCAGGCTCGGTCGGCTCGCTGGTCGGACAGATCGCAAAAATCAAAGGCTGCCGCGTGGTTGGCATCGCCGGCGGCAAGGAGAAATGCGACTGGCTCAAGTCCGCGCTCGGGTTCGACGAGGCGGTCGACTACAAGTCCGGTCCTGTCTTCAAGTCCCTGAAAGCCGCCTGCCCCGACGGCATCGATGTATATTTCGATAATGTCGGCGGCGACATCTTCGAGGCGTGTCTCGCGCAAATGAAACTGCACGGACGCATCGTCTGCTGCGGTGCCGTCTCCGCCTATGACGGCGCCGCACCCGCTTCCGGCCCGCGCGGCGTGCCCGGCCTGATCGTCGTGAAGCGTCTGCGCGTACAGGGTTTCATCGTCATGGACTACTACGATCAGGCGATGAAGGCCGTCGCCGAATTGCAAGGCTGGGTCGCTTCCGGCAAGCTCAAGGTACAGGAAGACGTACTCGAAGGTCTCGAGAACACGCCGAAGGCGCTGATCGGTCTCTTGAACGGAGACAATCGCGGCAAGCGCATGGTGCGGGTGTCGTGATCCGAACAGATGAGTGTCGCCGTTAGACCCTCTTTGGCCGCCTGCCTCATCTTCCTTTACGTTTCAGTGCAATTTTGCGCTGCGGCATCATGATACCTCTTGCCTGTTATCGAAACTCAGTTCACGCTCGTGTAACTACGGTCGGGTTGTCTGGGGGAGGACTGAATGAACCAACGCGTTCTCGGCGTTGCATTCGCGGCGTTTGCAATCACATCCAGCCATGTTCTGCTTTTCGCGTCTCCTGCCGAGGCCGCCTGCCGGCAGGTGCTCGCGCCCAACCGGTGGCAGTACATCACAGTTTGCGACGGCTATCGTGGTGGCGCTGACTATAGCGGCGCGGTCGCGGCAGGCATTACTGCGGGCGTCATGGCACTCGAACTATTGCCCGGCGTTCTTGGGACTGTAGGCGACGTTACGAGCGGTGTTGGCGATCTTACAGCTGGGGCTGCGAATAGCCTAAGCAATGCGGCATCCAACGCAACCGCCCCACTTCAGGAAACCCCGTCTCTCAATCCGTTTAATATTTTCGGTTCGCAGCCCGACGTTCCCTGCAGTGCTAACGACAGACGGCACGGCTGTCGGAATATCCGGGGCAACGCCGCCGCATTTGGGGAAAACAACACGGCCGGCGACCAGCAATATGTAGTCGATCCGGGCGGCTGCGATGCGAACAAGGCGGTCTTCGGCAGGTGCCAGAAGATGCAGCCTCGCCAACATTGCTACGCCAGCGGATGCTACACGGAATATGTAGCCGCGCCGCAGCCGGCCAAGAAGAAAACCAAAAAGGATGAGGCCGAAACACCAAGCCTCCAGGATCGGCTGAAACTCATGCTTTCTCGCGAACAGTAGCGCGAGAATTTGCTGCTGGTTCTCACGGCTCCCAAACGGGAAAAGCGCCGGGCATTTCCTCCCGGCGCTTTTCGAATCAAGCAAGCTCAACCTGCTTAGACAGCGTCCTTCACGCACTTGTTCGTGAAGCTGGTTTTGGCCGCGCCTGAAAGCTTCTGGTCCATGGCCTTCTTGTCACAAGCGGCCTTGGCGTCGGATTCGCACTTCTTCATGAAGCTCGTCTTCGCCGCACCCGCCAGTTTCTTGTTGTTGGCCTCAACGGTGCAGGTCCCCTGCGCATTGGCGGCGCTGGCCGCGAACGTCAGCGCGAGCGCGAGAATGATAGTACGCATTGCAGTATTCCTCCATCGCCCCCGGAAACGATTCCCGGAGATGCGAGAGCATAACGAATTGAGAAATTGCGACTGGAAAATGACGCGATTAAACAAGCATTATTTCACTTATGAAAATGCCTGTTTCGGCCTGCCTGCATAGACCACTGCGGCCGCAATCAGATCGAGCGCAGCGGCGATCAGCAGCGCTTCCCGGTATCCGCCGAAGTGGTCGTAGAGCCAGCCGAACAACGCGGGGCCAAGCGCCGAGGCAAACCCGATGCACATCCAGGCGACCCCATAGATCGAGGCGAATACGCCGGCCCCGAATTCGCGCCGTACGATGATCGGCGACAGTGTGGTCACATTCCCGGTCGTCAGTCCGTAGACGATGCTTGCTGCGACCAGCATCCACGCCGCGGGTATTACGGAAATCGCTGCGAGGGAAGCCGCAGCAACGACGAGGACAAGTGCCGAGGTAATGCGAAGATCGACCTGATCGGCCCAGCGCGCGAGCGCGACGCGTCCGAGAAAAGCCGCGACCGCGGTCACCGAGACGATGAATGCCGCACCTCCCGCTCCCAGCGCCGGAACGGCAAGCGTGACATGATGCGTGAGAAACCCGACTTGTACGCCGAGACCCAATGCAAACGCGATGACCACACTGACGAATGCAACCGTGCGCAGTGCCTCGCTCCTGCTCCAGACGCGCGGGGGCTTTTCTTCCGTTCGCTGCGTCGGCAGTTCGCCATCGGGATGAAGACCGAGTTCGCCGGGACTTTTCTTCAGCACGAACAACGTGAGCGGCAGAACGACCGCAAGGGCGATGAGCGCGCTCCACAGCAGGGCCTGCTCGAAACCGAGCCTCGAGATCGCGTAGATCAAGAGCGGCGTCGAGATCATGCCGCCGATGGAGGCTCCGAGCATCGCGCTCGACATCGCCCGGCCTTGATGTTTCTCGAACCAGGGCGAGAGCGCCGCCGTGATCGTCGTTACCGATAGGCAGGCATAGCCGAGGCCCGAGAGCGAAAAAGCGACGTAGACGTGCCAGGGCTCGCTCACGCGCCCCGTCAGAAAAATGCCCGACGCCATCAGCAATGCACCCAGCGTCATGACCGGACGCGGCCCGAATCTCCCGACCGCAGGCCCGGTGAACGCGGACGCAACGGAAGACAGCAGCACCGAAACGGTAATCGCGGACGAAATCGAACCGACCGACCAGCCTCGTGTTTCCGAGATCGCGTGCAGGTAGACGCCGATGCCAAAGATGCCGAGACCCCAGCTTATCACCGCAATGACAAGACAGGCCGCGACCATCCACCAGCCGTAAAAAATTCGCGCTGCCATTGCGTGTCCGCCCCTCGCGGGCAGAGCTATACGGCGCTTCGCAGGCGTCCGCGAGGTGCAAAAAGTTGCCGCTACGTCAGGATGTGGAAGTGCCGCCTTGCGGCAGCGGCTTAATGGATGGTCTCGCCGCGCCCGTGCCAGTCGCCGGCAACGTGCACGGAAGTGCCAATGTCCTCGATCAGGTCATAGTGCTGGGCCACGTCCTGCCATACCTTCGCGATCCGCGCCCACTCGACGCGGGTTTCGTGAGGCAGCAGCGGGTCGTTGGCCTTATTGACGGCTTCGACCGCGCTGGCATGGCAATATTCGAGAACTCGCATAGCGACCTAACGCAGCTTTAGGCGTTAAGTTCCCTTTGCTCCCGTTCCCGATCACACACAAATAAATCTGCCGTGAGCGGGAACAACCGGCCATGCTGCGGATTAAAGGCTTGTCGTGTGACGCCCTTCCCCCCGGGCGGCCGACTCAAAACCCGGAGTGCGCCTCGCCTCCGGGTTTTCCTTTTCGCCTTCGGCTCTATTGATAGCCCGGGCAGCGCTGCGCCCGAAGCTGCTCAACCGCGGTCGCCCGCCGGTAGGCCGTGGTCGTCATATCGTTTGCGATCTTTCCGAACTCGACACAACGCGCTTCGCCGGAGGCCGAAAGCGGAGGCGGGTCGTCCCGGATCTGTGCACAAGCAGAAAGCATCGCTACGATTGCGACTACGCCCGCCCATTTCATTGCATTCCCCCAACGCCCGGGGCGGGTCTATCCATCAATTCGCTTGTCACGTCCAGCCGGTCAGGCCCGGATGGTGCGCGCTGTGACGGCCTCGCTGTCCGCCGGTTCCTTTGCTACGATTGTATCCGGATACCCTCCTTCCCCTGCCCGGAACTCAATCCATGAAAATCATCCCGGCCGCCGCAATCCTGCTCGCGGCCTGTGCGTTCACCTCTCCCGCGTATGCAGCCGGTGCGGTCGCGGTTGCAGAACCTTTCGATGTTGCCGCCGATGGCTACGCCGCCGGCATCGCCTACCGTCATAAGAACCAGGAAGAGGCGGAGAACCGCGCGATGCGCGAATGCGAGTCGGTCGAGGATGCACCGGCCGCCACGCGCAAGCTCTGCAAGATCGTCCGCACCTTTGAAAATCAATGCGCGGCGGTTGCACTGGATCCGCAGGCCGGCACGCCCGGCGCGGGCTGGGCCGTCGAGGATACGCTTGCCGGTGCGCGGAGCGAAGCGGTGCGCCGCTGCGAAGCGACTGCCGGCGCCGCACGCCAGGGCGAATGCCGCGTTACCGCGGAAGGCTGCGACGGCAAGGCAAAGTAGAAGGCATGACCAACCCCTCGCCCGAGCGACTGCATCGCAACCGGCAGTTTCTCCTGCGAGCATTCGTACTGCTCGGCGCGTCGCCGGTACCATTTACTACATCGGCATCTGGCACTGGCTTATCGGTATTCCGAACGGCCGCCGCGCTGTTCTTCGCGACCGATGGTGCCTTCAGTTGGTTCCCGTAGTCGATTTTCGGCGGCAACTAGGAACATCCCGTCCGCAGTCGCGTTAGACGCGCACAATTGACTTCACGCAGGCCCGCGACGATGCAGATCGTTCGATCGCTTTACCTGAGGTTTCTCGTGTTCGGCAGCTTTGTTCTTGCAATGCCACTTGTGCTGGCGCTGGCTCCCGCCTCAGATGGCGCCCCCGCAATTTCCCATCCGGTGCAGACAACTGCCGCAGACTCCGTACGCAAACTCGGCCCTGATGATTGCAGGCTCGACCAGTACGCGCATGCGCCGACCTGCCGAATGCAGGGGCGCACGGTGCGGGTAATCGGTTTCTAGACGCCGTCAGATTCCGGAGAGGTGCTTTTCCGGGTCGACCGGGTTCGAACCCTTGCGGATTTCGAAGTGCAGTTGCGGCGAAGTTACGCCGCCGGTCTGGCCTGCGCGCGCAATGACTTCGCCGCGCTTCACCTTCTGGTCCTTCTTCACGTCGATCGTACCCAGGTGTGCATAAGCAGTCACCCAGTTGTCGGCGTGACGGATCAGGATGAGATTGCCGAAGCCTTTCAATTCGTTACCGGCATAGGCAACGACGCCATCCTCGGACGCACGAATCGGCGTGCCTTCGGGTACGGAAACGTTGATGCCGTCGTTCTGCTGACCGTTCGGCTTGCGGCCATAGGCGGAAAGGATCCGGCCGCGTACCGGCCAGTGGAAAGTCGGAGCCGCGTTCGGCGCGCGCGGCGTTTCCGTGACCGCCGGTGGCGTCACCGTGCGGACCACGCCGACATTCTCCGGCGCCGGCATGTTCTCGTTCTGGGTTATCCGCTGCGGCGCCTGCTGCGGTGCCGCATTCATGTTGCGCGGCTGTGTGGCGGGCGTATTGGCAATCGGCGCAGCCGCCGGAATCCGGATTTGCTGACCGATCTTGAGATGCGTGGAAAGCGTAAGGTTGTTCGCGCCGGCGATCGCCTGCGGCGTCACGCCGTATTTGCGCGACAGCGAATAGATCGTGTCGCCGGAAGCAGCCGTATGCACGTTCGCCGGCGCATTGGCGGCCGGTGCGTTCTGAATGGCGGGCGCGGCAGCGGTGCGGCGAACCGGGATCACCAGCCGCTGACCCTGCTGGATCAGGCTCGCGCTGTGCAGATTATTCGCACGCAGGATCACTTCGGCGGGTACGTTGTATTTGCGGGACAGCGAATAGACGGTCTCGCCCTGCCGCACCGTGATTGCGCGGCCGCCGTCCCACGACCAGTCGTTCGCATTCACTGCTGCGGTCGTGCTCGGCGCGTTCAGCTGCTTCTGTTTTGCTTGCGGCGCAGGTGCAGCCGGAACCGACTTCGGCTGATAGGCGTTCGCCGGAGCCTGCGGATTGTTCAGCGGCTGCGTCTCGACATGATTGCGCTGCGGCAGCTGATGGCCGGGCACCTGCGCGGGCAACTGGGCATTGTTCTGCTGCGGCGGGATCGACGCGGTGGTGTCCTGCCGGTTCTGGAACGGATTGGAGTCGAACCGCGTGACGTCCATGCTGCATGCGGCAGCGAACGCGCCTATGGCGGCGACAGCGGCACAGCGGGCGAGCAGCGCTCCCCGGAAGCGCATCGAATTGGTACGCATCACTACTCACTCAGGACGCAACAACACGCCTGACGAATAGTCCCGTGGCGGTAAACGCGGACTTAAGAAAATCGGCGTCCGGATGAAATTTCGCTGGCCGGACCTATGGTTAACAACTCAGAGGGCGGCAGCCTTGCCCGCGACCAGCGGAACGAAGCGCACGGACATCAGATCGAGATGCTCGATCTTGCCGCCGGTTTTGTTGAACAGGCGGAGCGTCTGCACGCCGTTCAGCGGCCCGACCGGCGCAATCATGCGCCCTCCCTCGGCGAGCTGGTCCAGCAGCGCGGTGGGAACGGTTTCGGCGGCGGCGGTCACCATGATCCGGTCGAAGGGCGCTTCGTCCGGCGCGCCGAAGCTGCCGTCGCCGATCCGCACGGCCACGTTCTTCAGTCCGAGTACGCGCAGCCGCGCGGAGGCAAGATCGGCCAGCGTGCGGTAGCGCTCGATCGTGACCACCGATTTCGCGAGCATTCCGAGCACGGCGGCCTGGTAGCCGGAGCCCGTTCCGATCTCCAGCACCTTGTGCTGGGGCTCAACGTCGAGCGCCTCGGTCATGGTCGCAACCACATAGGGCTGGCTGATGGTCTGGCCGCAGTCGATGGGCAGCGCCTGATCGGCATAGGCGATGGGTCCGTGCTCGGCCTCGACGAAAATTTCGCGCGGGACCTGTTCCAGCGCACGCAGCACCTTCACGTCGCGGATGCCGCGGCGGCGCATGGACAGCAGAAATTCCATGCGCGCTTCCGCGTTCCTGCGTTCGAACTCCTGATCGCGCCTGCTGCGGTCCGCCATCCGCGGTCGACACTCCGTCAGTTGGTGAGTTCGCTCTCGTCGAACATGGCCGCGAGCCGGGTCATGAACGGCCGGTCGGTAAGATCGATCCTGAGCGGCGTCACCGAGATCATCTTGCGCTCGATCGCCGAGAGGTCGCTGCCGTCGGTGAAGGTGCGTTTGATGCGCTGGAAGCCGATCCAGTAATACGGGAAGCCGCGGCCGTCGTGACGCTTATCGACCATCAAGAGCTCCGCGTCGCGGCGCCCCTGCGTCGTGATCGCGACGCCCTTCACCTCGTCCGGCTCGCAGTCGGGAAAATTGATGTTCAGCAGGACGCCGGTTGGCAAGCCCTCCGCGAGCAGCTTCTTCAGGAGATCGGGTGCCAGCGCCTCGACGGTGACGTAACCGATCCGGTCGCGCGTGGTCGGGCCATAGGCCTGGCTCAGCGCGATCGCCTGGATGCCGAGGATGGTGCCCTCCATCGCGCCGGCGACGGTCCCGGAATAGATCACGTCTTCGGCGACGTTCTGGCCACGATTGATGCCGGAGAGCACGAGATCGGGGCGCTTGTCCGCGAGCACATGGCGCACGCCCATGATCACGCAATCGGTCGGCGTGCCCTTCACGGCAAAGCGTTTATCGTCGACCTTGCGAAGCCGAAGCGGGTCGGAAAGCGACAGCGAATGGGACACGCCCGACTGGTCGAACTCCGGCGCAACCACCCAGACATCGTCGGTGAGCGTTTTTGCGATGCGCGCAAGGGCGTCGAGGCCGGGAGAATGTATGCCGTCGTCGTTGGTGACTAAAATTCTCACTGTGCGTCATCCCCGCGAAAAACCTCATCCTGAGGAGCGCCATCGATCTCGGGCTTGCCCGAGATCGACATTGTTGATGCGCAAGTCGGCAAAAGCCGACTTGCGTGGCGCCTCTCGAAGGATGAGGCCTCATGGTTCGAGACGCGCTGCTTCACAGCGCTCCTCCTCATGAGGATTGGCCGGGATGACAAGTTCATGCGGTCGCCTTCGTGATCTTCGTGAGCCCGCCCATATAAGGCTGCAAGGCTTCCGGAATTGTGACGGAGCCGTCCTCGTTCTGATAGTTCTCGAGCACCGCGATCAGCGCGCGGCCGACCGCGACGCCGGAGCCGTTCAGGGTGTGAACGTAACGCGGGCCCTTTCCGTCCTTCGGGCGATAGCGCGCGTTCATGCGGCGGGCCTGGAAGTCGCCGCAGTTCGAGCAGGACGAAATCTCGCGATAAGTGTTCTCGCCGGGCAGCCAGACCTCGATGTCGTAGGTCTTCTGCGAGGCAAAGCCCATGTCGCCGGTGCAGAGCGTCATCACGCGATAATGCAGGCCTAGTTTCTGGAGCACTTTTTCGGCGGAAACGAGCATCCACTCGTGCTCCTCGGCGCTCTGTTCGGGGGTCGTGATCGAGACGAGCTCGACCTTGGTGAACTGGTGCTGGCGGATCATGCCGCGCGTGTCTTTTCCGGCGGCACCCGCTTCCGCGCGGAAACACGGCGTGCAGGCCGTCAACCGCATCGGCAATTTGGCTTCGTCGGTGATCTCGTCGCGGACGAGGTTGGTGAGCGAGACTTCGGCGGTGGGGATGAGCCAGAGGCGATCGGTTTCGATTTCTTTCTCGTAATCGATTTGACCCTCTAAACTTTCAAGCAACTCCTCATCGAGGCTTTCGTTCTCGATAGCTTCATCCCAGTTCACTTCATCCCTCAGCCTCTGAAGCAGTGTTATTCTCTCTTGCTGTGAACTATGCCGTGGGATCGTAGAAAACTGATCTACTTCAAACTTCGGCAACTGTGCCGTACCAAACATCGCCTCGTCGCGCACCAAAATCGGCGGGTTCACTTCCGTGTAGCCGCTCTCGCTCGTGTGAACGTCCAAGAACAGCTGCGCGAGCGCACGCTCAAGACGTGCCAGAGCACCCTTCAAAACTACGAAACGCGCACCGGAGATCTTTGCGGCCGCTTCGAAATCCATCAGCCCGAGCGCTTCGCCGATCTCGAAATGCAGTTTCGGCTTGAATGAGATCGAAGGCTTCTCGCCATGGCGGCGGTATTCGACGTTGCCGCCGGCATCCGTGCCATAGGGGACGTCGGCCGCGGGTAGATTTGGGATCGACGCGAGCAATTCGTCGAGTTTCTTCTCGATTTGCTGCTGTTCGGCTTCGAGCTTCGGCATCTCTTCCTTGATGCTTGCCACCTCGGCCATCAGCTTCTGGGCGCGCGCTTCGTCCTTCGCCTTCTTCGCCTCGCCGACTTCCTTCGAGACCGCGTTGCGGCGCTCCTGCATGGCCTGGAGCTTCGCAATCGCGGCACGGCGCTTCTCATCGAGCGCGAGCAGGTCACGTGATTCCGCGCTCAGGCCCCGGCGCTTGAGTGCGCTATCGAAGGCCTCGGCATGATCACGAATCCATTTAATGTCGTGCATCTGTATTCCTGCGTAATAGGCTATGATTACGCACGATTTTCTACTTAAAGCGATACTTTAGCTAACTGGCGCTCGGGCTCGCCGGTGGCGCCGCCGCATCGGTAGATACCGAAGACGCATCTGCCTCGGCCTCCGCCGCCGCCCGCTTCTTCTCCGCTGCCGCCACGAGCCAGATCGACGCTTCGTAGAGGAGCAGCGTGGGCAGGGCAAGCGCCAGCTGTGAAATCACATCCGGCGGCGTCAGCACCGCGGCCACCACGAAAACCGCGACGATCGCATAGCGCCGCACCGAGCGCAGCCACGCCGCCGTCACCACGCCAATACGCGCAAGCAAGGTCAGCACCACCGGAAGCTGGAAACAGATTCCGAAGGCGAATATCAGCGCCATGATCAGCGACAGGTACTCGGATACGCGCGGCAACAGCTTGATCTCCGGACCGCTGCCGAGCTGCTGCATGCCGATGAAAAATCCCATCGCAACCGGCATGGCCAGGAAATAAACGAACGCGGTTCCGAGCAGAAAGCAGAACGGCGTCGCGATCAGATAAGGAAGAAATGCATTCTTCTCGTGTTTGTAAAGCCCGGGCGCGACGAAGGCATAGATCTGCGTCGCGATCACGGGAAACGACAGGAAGGCAGCGCCGAAAATCGCGAGCTTGATCTGCGTGATCAGGAATTCCTGCGGCGCCGTATAGATCAGCTCGATCTTGGCATCGACGCCGGCGGCGAGCTGATAGGGAAAAAGCAGAATATTATAGATATACTTCGCACCCGCGAAGCACACGATCATCATCACGAAAAAAACGAGCAGCGACTTGATGAGTCGCGAGCGCAACTCGATCAGGTGCTCCATCAAGGGAGCCTTGCTGGCGTCAATATCGTCCTGGCTCTGGCTCATGACCCGGTGCCCCGTTTGCGGGCCGGCTGGTTCGCGTTGGCGGCCTCTGCCGAAGTTGCGGCATCGGGTGCAAGCGGCGCGGGCTCGATGTTCAGCGGCTCAGACTGCGGCGGCGCAGGAATCTGCGCATCGACCTGCGCGTCGGTCGCGGCAGGCGGCGGGGCTGTCGGCTGCAACTGCGCCGGCGGCGCGGGTGCCTCGATCGAGTTCTGAATATCGGTCTGGATCGACTGGATCGGATTCTGAATCGCGCCGGTCGCGCTCGCAGCGAGCTTCTCCGCTTCCTTTTTCAGTTCGGAAAGCTCGGCCTCGCGCATCGCATCCTGAAACTGGCCCTGAAATTCCGAGGCCATGGCGCGGACCTTCGACATCATCGAACCGAGCGCGCGCAGAACCTTCGGCAAATCCTTCGGCCCGATGACGATGAGCGCGATGATGCCGATGAGTAGAAGCTCGCTCCAGGCGATATCGAACATGTGCTGCTACCTCGCGGCCTGCTTGCTGTCCGCGAAAGGCGCCGCGAGCCAGCGGCGTCAGCCGACCTTCTGATCGTCGGTGCGGCGTACCACCGGCGGATTCTGATCGATCGTTTTCGGCGGCGTCTGGGCGGTGGGTTCGTCGTCCTGCATGCCCTTCTTGAACGCCTTGATGCCCTTGGCGGCATCGCCCATCAGTTCGGAAATCTTGCCGCGCCCGAACAGGAGCAGCACGACTACGGCGACAACCAGCCAGTGCCAGATACTCAAACCACCCATGGAATCCTCCGCCGGCAGGTTCGCCTGAAGCCGCCGAAACCAGCCAATTTTCGTTTGCTTTGAAAGAACCTAGGGCCGGGAAGCGGCAAAAACAAGAACTTCGGACGGGTCGATCTCGACGCCCACGTCCTCGCCTTCCTTGCGGTTAACGGGTTCCCGGACCCGGGCCAGCATGGGTTCATCAAGCCCAGGCATGGCGATTTCCAGCAGGTTCACCTCGCCCACGAAACGATGCGCGACAATCCGCCCGGGTAGCCCCTCGCCCGCCGCCTTCAGGCCGAAAGCCTGCGGCCGGATGCAGACCACCGCCTCGCCATCCGCCATGCCCTCCGCCGGAAAAGTGCCAAGCGGCGTCTCGATCCCGCCGCGATGCACCCACCCCGTAAGCTCGTTCATCTCGCAGAAGAACCGCGCGGCGAAGAGGCTGTCCGGACGGCGATAGATCAGTTGCGGATCGCCGAATTCGACCACCTTGCCCCGATTCATCAACGCGATGCGGTCGCCGAGCCGCATGGCTTCCTCGGCGTCATGGGTGACGATCACACAGGTCGCGCGCGCCTCGCGCAGAATACCGAGCGTCTCAGCGCGCACGATATCGCGCAGCCGGCTGTCGAGACCGGAGAACGGTTCGTCCATCAGGATCACCGCGGGCCGAGGTGCGATTGCGCGTGCCAGCGCCACCCGCTGCTGCTCACCGCCGGAAAGCGTGTGCGGGTATTCGCCGCCGCGCGAGCCAAGCCCGACGCGGTCGAGCGCAAGCGCCGCCTGCCGCTCCGCCTCCGCGCGCGAGAAACCGCGCAGCCCGAAACGCACGTTTTCGAGGTTGGTCATGTGCGGGAACAGGGCGTGGTCCTGAAACATGAGGCCGATGCCGCGCTTCTCCGGCGGCACAAAGTTCGAGGGCCCGGCGATTTCCAGTCCGTTCAGCAACACGCGGCCCGCAGTCGGCCGCTCCAACCCGGCAGCGAGACGCAGGAGCGTCGACTTCCCGCAGCCCGAAGGGCCGACCAGACTCACGACCTCGCCCGGATCGACCGAAAGCGTCACCCCGCGAACCGACTCCGGCCCGCCATAGGAATGGCGCACCTCATCGAATGCGAGATGAGCGGCGATGGAAACGGGTGCGGGGGAACGTTGCGCAATACGGGACGCCATGGCGGCTCAAACGTATCCTCTCGCGGGGGAATAGTCCCGTTACTTGCAGGCTATCACTTGGCTTCCGGGTCGAGTTCGGGGTCGCTCTCCTCCAACGGCTCCTCGTCGTCGCGCAGGGTCGAGACGTCGTTCGGAATCGGTACAGAGAAACCGGCGGGCAGCCGGTCGTCGAGGAAGCCGGCGCCCTTGAGTTCGTCGAGGCCCGGAAGGTCGTCGATCTGGTCGAGGCCGAAATGGATCAGAAACTGCTCGGTCGTGCCGTAGGTCACCGGACGGCCGGGCACTTTGCGGCGGCCGCGCAGCCGCACCCAGCCGGTCTGGATCAGCACATCGAGCGTGCCGGTGTTGATCGTAACCCCGCGGATTTCCTCGATCTCCGCACGCGTGACCGGCTGGTGATAGGCGACGATCGCGAGCGTCTCTATCGCCGCGCGAGAGAGTTTCCGCGGCGGCGGCGTGTCGCGCGCAATGCGATGGCCGAGATCGGACGCGGTGCGCAGCGCCCACTTGCCGGCAACGCGCACGAGATTCACGCCCCGCGCGGCGTAATGATCGCCGAGCTTGCGGAGTTCTTCCTTCAGGTCCGTGCCCTCGGGCAGCCGGGCGATGAGCTGCTTCTCGTCGACCGGTTCGGAAGCGGCAAACAGGATCGCTTCGAGAATGCGCTGGTTCTCGTCGGACAGGGGTTCCGCACCCACGATCGAAAGCGGCTTTCGCAACGCGGTCACTGCTTGGTCTCCACTACTTGCAATTCAGGCCTCGGTTCCGGGCGGCGCTTCAGCCACAGCGGCGCAAAGGCGGATTCTTGTTGAAGTTCGAGTTGCCCCTCTTTGACCATTTCGAGAGAGGCCGAGAAACTGGACGCCAGAACCGTCGTTCGCATGGCAGGCTCGACCAGATACTCGATCAGATAGGTATCGAGCCGGGTCCAGTCTTGGCTTACGCCGACCAGCCGTTCAAGTGCCTCGCGCGCTTCTTTCAACGACCAGACCACGCGCTGATGCACGGTATGGTGCGAGAGCGCCTTCTTCTGGCGCTGCAACGCATAGGCCGACAGCAGATCGTAGATCGTGGCGGTGAACTGCTGCGGCTCCAGCGGATCGTTCTCTTCCGGCATGCCGCGCATAAAAAATTCGGTGCCGAGCTTGTCGCGGGTCATGAGCCCCGCGCCGGCGCGGCGGATCGCCTCGAGATGCTGGAGGCGTGCAGCAAGGTCGGCGGCCAGATCGGCGGCCGAAGGCTCTTCCGGCGCCGCCGCTTCCGGCAACAGTAGTCGCGACTTCAGATAGGCGAGCCACGCGGCCATCACGAGATAGTCGGCGGCGACCTCAATCCTCAGGTCGCGCGCCCGGCGGATGAAGTCGAGATACTGCTCGGCGAGCGCGAGGATCGAAATCTTCGACAGATCAACCTTCTGCGTGCGCGCGAGCATCAACAGAAGGTCCAGCGGACCTTCAAAGCCCGTCACGTCGACCACGAGCTGGGGCTCGTGGCTCGCCCGTTCCGCTTCGGGAAGCTCGAAATCGCTGGGTTCCACGCGACTCATTCCGACCTAAACCGTTTCGATCATAGCGGAAAACCGGCTCCATGCCTCGGCGGCGTTAAACGGTTTCGGGCCTGCTGCGATCCTATCCAAGGCTTTCTTGGCCCGCTCGGCGGATTTTCCGTCCAGAGGCGGGCTGCTTTCGGCGACCGCGCGCATTTCGTCCATCTTGCCGTTGCAATGAAGCGCGAGATCGCACCCCGCCTCGAAAGCGGCCTTCGTGTTGTCCCCGATCGCGCCGGAAAGCGCCTTCATCGAAACGTCGTCGGTCATCAGCAAGCCGTCGAAGCCGATGTGGGTGCGGATCACGTCGCGGACAACCGCCGGCGAAATCGTAGCGGGAAGCGCAGGATCCACCGCCTCGTAGATCACGTGCGCGGTCATGGCGACCGGCAGGTCGGCAAGCCGCCGGAAGGGTTCGAAATCGCTGCGAACTAGTTCCTCGCGCGATGCCGTAACCTTGGGAAGTTCGTGATGGCTGTCGGCAAGCGCACGGCCGTGACCGGGAATATGCTTGACGACCGGCAGAACACCGCCGGCGAGCAGGCCCTCGGCTGCGGCGCGTCCACACTTCGCGACTTGCGCGGGATCGTCCGCGTAGGCGCGGTCGCCGATCACATCATGGGCTCCGGGAAAGCGAAGATCAGCGACCGGCAGACAATCGACATTGATACCCAGCTTCACGAGTTCATTTGCAATCAGCCGCGCGCCAAGTTCGACCGAAGAAACGTTGTCGGGAGCCTTCGCGAGCTTTTCCGCCGCCGGAAAACTCGGCCAGTGCGGAGGCCCCAGCCGCTGCACGCGGCCGCCTTCCTGGTCGATCAGCACAGGCGCATCTTCACGCCCAACGATCTCGCGGTAGGAGCGAGTCAATTCCAAGACCTGCGCCGGATTCTCAATGTTTCGCTTGAAGAGAATCAAGCCCCACGGACAAGTCTCTGCAAAGAAACGCTTTTCCTCGTCAGATAGTGCGGTGGAGGAACAGCCGGAAATGTAGGCGCGAATGAGCATGCGGCGGGGTAAGCGCCCGCATAGACGGGGTCAAGACGGCCGTGAAAACGAGCTGTTGGTTAGCGGGTCTGGACGATGCAGCCGGCGCCCTGCGTCTTCAGGTTCTGGCAGAGCGCGTTCGCCTGCTCGCGGTTCATCGGGCCTACCATCGCGCGATAGAAGGTGCCGCGATCGCCAAGATCAACCTTGCGAATATCGGCGTTCCGGTTGCCGAAGATCGAGCTGTATTGCTGCCGGAGGTTGTTCCATGCGTTTTGCGCCTCTTCCGGAGTCTTGTGCGAGGCGACCTGCACAACATAGTTGCCGCTGGCCGGCGCGGTTGCGGGGCCCAGGGAAGCGACGGTGGTGCGCGGGGCCTGCTGCTGCGTCTGCGCGCTCGGGGCCAGCTGAACCGGCGCGTTGTTTTCGGACTGCGGCCCCGGCTGCTGCACCGGCCCGTCCGAGCGCAGCGGCACCGACTTCACGCGCTTGGGCTGCTGGTCGACGTTCTGCGGCGGCTGTTGCTGTTGCTGTTGCTGTTGCTGTTGCGCCGGCGGCGTGAACTGCGGCGCGCGCTGCACCTGCGGGGGCTGTTGCTGCTGCTGGGGACCGAACGCGGGCTGCTGCGGCTCCAGGTTAGGCCGCTGCTGCGTGAGGTCAGCGGGCGCTTCTTCCCGGCGCATAATCTGGGTGTTCGGCTGTTCCGCGCCCACCCGATCCTGGATCGGCTTGTTGCTCTGGGGCACCGCCGTCTGCGGCGCGTTTTTCGGCTCAACCTTCACCGGTGCGGGCGACTTTGTCACGATGGCCGCGCGCTGCGGCGTGTTGAAGATCGTGCGGTAGGCGAAAATGCCCAGGAAGCCGACCGCAATCAGGCTGGCAACGACGATCGCCGCAACGAGCCAGAAGCCAAGACCGCGGCGCGGACGCTGCACGTCGTCGTAGATGTCTTCGGCATGATCCGGCAGATAGGCGTCGTCGTCGTACTCCGGATCGTAATCGTTCTCATATCCGCGCTGATAGGCGTCCTGGTACGGCGCCGACGGACGGCTGCGGGCGTGACGCGGCGCCTCTTCCGGCACATAGCGGCCCGCCGGCTGCGGCTCAGGACGCCGCGCACGCGGTTCCGGTGCCTGCCGGGCCGGGCGCATGTCATCGGCATAGGTATGGGTGTCGCGGGAGCGGACCGGGCGGTCGGCATATTGACCGCCCGTGTCGCGGGCGCCCTGACGTGTCGCGGGACGTTGAACTTGGTCATAGCGAGCGGCGGGGGCAGCGGTCCGCGCCTGTGCTTCGGGCGGCGCCTGCCGCACCGGTCGTGCGGCCGGATAGCGTTCGTCGGTACGTGCGATCGGCGCACGTGCGGGCGTGGGTACCGCAGGCTGGGCGGAGCGGCCCGCCGGGCGCGGCGCTTCGTACGCAGCCGTCCGCGCCTGTGCAGGGCGTGAACCGTTGCCGTAGCCCGCGCCGTTACCGTGACCATTGGCCTGGCGTTCGGGCCGCCGCTCGGGAGCGACTGCCGGCGCATGTCCCGCGCCATTGCCGTTCGCGGATGCGCGGCGCGGCTGCACGGCATCGAATTCCTTGAAGGGATCTTCCTGCCCGATCAGGCGGGCGAGCTCGGCAAGCGGGTCTTCGCTGCGCCGAATCCGGGATTGCGCCACAGCCTGATACGGCTGCGGCTGCGCCTGCCCGTGGCCCCGGGAGGGCCGGTACATGGGATGTTCCCCCATTTTCTCCCGATCGATCTTTAACGTCCGCGCAACTTCCATACTAACACTCCGCGCGGAGGGCCGTTCAACGCATTTCTTCGGCCGCTCTGACACCCAAAATGGCCAATCCTGAGGCCAGAACGCCGATCAAGCCGCTAACCAGGCTCAACCGGGCCATGGTGAATTTAGGGTTATCTTCCATAATGAAGCGTAAATGAGGCGCGTCTTTGCCCTTGTTCCAGAGCGAGTGGAAGGCGCTCGCGAGATCATAGAGGTAAAACGCGACCCGATGGGGCTCGTGGAACTCGGCTGCGGCTTCCACCAAGCGGGGCCACTGGGCGAGTTTCCGGATCAGCGCGAGTTCCGCCTCGTCGGTCAGCACCGAAAGATCGGCCTCGGCGAGCGCGGCTGCATCTGTGGATAGCTTCGGCGCCGCTGCCTTCGCATTCCTGAACACCGACTTCCCGCGTGCGTGGGCGTACTGGACATAGAACACCGGATTGTCGCGCGACTGCTCGATCACTTTCGCAAGATCGAAGTCGAGCTGCGCGTCGTTCTTTCTGAACAGCATCATGAAACGCACCGGATCGACGCCCACCTCGTCGACGACCTCGCGCAGCGTCACGAAGTCCCCTGCCCGTTTCGACATCTTCACGGGTTCGCCGGCGCGAAGGAGCCGCACGAGCTGGCACAGCTTCACGTCGAGCGCGACCTTGCCGCCGCCAAGCGCCCCGACCGCCGCGTTCATGCGCTTCACATAGCCGCCATGGTCCGCGCCCCAGACGTCGATCAGGGTCGTGAAGCCCCGCTCGATCTTGTCGCGGTGGTAGGCCATGTCGGCCGCGAAATAGGTATAGGTGCCGTCGGACTTCATGAGGGGACGATCGACGTCGTCGCCGAAGGCGGTGGCGCGGAACAGCGTCTGTTCGCGGTCCTCCCAGTCCTCGACCGGCGCACCCTTGGGCGGCGGCAGGCGGCCCTCGTAGATGTGACCCGCCTTGCGCAGATAGTCGACCGTGTCGGCGACCTTGTCCTTGCTGCCGGAGGTGAGCGAACGCTCCGAGAAGAAGACCTCATGGCGGATTTCGAGCGCGCCTAGATCCTCGCGGATCATGTCCATCATCATGTCGATCGCGGTCTGGCGCACGAGCGGCAACCAATCCGCTTCCGATCTTTCCAAAAGCGCGCGCCCGTGTTTCTCGGCCAGCGCCTGGCCGACCGGAACGAGGTAATCGCCGGGATAAAGCCCTTCCGGAATTTCGCCGATGCCGTCGCCGAGCGCCTCGCGATAGCGCAGGAAGGCAGACCGCGCGAGCACATCGACCTGCGCGCCAGCGTCGTTGATGTAGTATTCGCGCGTGACCTTGTAGCCCGCGAATGCAAGCAAGTTCGCAAGCGCGTCCCCGAACACGGCTCCGCGCCCATGGCCGACATGCATGGGGCCTGTCGGGTTCGCGGAGACATACTCGACGTTCACCTTCTCGCCATGGCCCGCATCGGTACGGCCGAACTCCCGGCCGGCCTTCACCGCCGCGCGGAGCACTTCGAGCCAGAAAGCGTTGTCGAGGGACAGATTGATGAACCCCGGACCGGCGACCTCGGATTTCGCGACATGCGGCGCGGTCCTGAGCTTGCCCGCGAGCTTCTCCGCGATATCGCGGGGCTTCAGCTTCGCGTCTTTCGCGAGCACCATCGCGGCATTGGTCGCGAGATCGCCGTGCGTTTCGTCCTTCGGCGGTTCGACCACGACGCGCGCAAAGTCGAGCCCGGCCGGCAGCGCGCCTTCCTTGACGAGTGCGTTCAGCGCCTCGTGGACGTGGCCGAGATAGATCGAGAAGACGTTCATTTGGCTAATGTTTTCGCGAAGGCGCGGGAGCTATCGCAGTTCGGGAGTCGAGTCAAAATACCGCCGATGCGCCTCGATCGCGAAGCGATCGGTCATACCAGCGATGAAATCCGCGATCTGCCGGACGAGTCCGGCTTCGTCGCTCGCTGTGCGCTCCGCATTCAAATCGGCAGGATAGGCCAGATAGTGCGCAAAAAGATCGCGCACGATCGTTTCCGCATCCGTCATGATCCGCATGACGCGCGCTTCGCGGTACATCCGGGGCGTAAGAAAGGCCTTGATCTGGCGGTCGGCGGCTTCGCCGCTCTCCGAAAAGCGGATCACGGGATCGCGCGCGTGGCGAATGTCTTCGACGGAATGGGGACCGAGCGCCGCAACGCGCCGCCGCGATTCCCGCAGGACGTCGTCGATGAGCGCTGCGATCAGCCGCCGGATGACTTCGCCCGCGAGCCGCGGCGGCGGCGCCGCGGGGTACAGCTTGCGGACCTCGCCATAAATCTCTCCGGCAAGTCCGACCGGCTTCAGGTCCGCGATATCGAAGAGACCTGCACGCAATGCATCGTCGAGATCGTGCGCATCGTAGGCGATGTCGTCGGAGATCGCGGCGACCTGCGCTTCCGCGCTCGCAAAGGTCCAGTATTCGAGATCCCATTCATCGCGCTGCTCGGCGAAAGCGAGCGGCAAACCGTCGTCCTCATAGCGCCCGATCGCGGAACCCCGCTCGTCGGTGAGCGGGCCGTTGTGCTTCGCGATCCCCTCGAGCGCTTCCCAAGTCAGATTGAGTCCGTCGAATCTCGCGTAGCGGCGCTCGAGCTTCGTGACCACGCGCAGACTCTGCGCGTTGTGATCGAAGCCGCCGTAGTCCTCGAGGCACACCTGCAAGGCCCGCTCGCCGGCGTGGCCGAACGGCGGATGACCGAGGTCGTGGGAAAGCGCCAGCGCCTCGGCGAGATCTTCGTCGAGCCCGAGCGCACGGGCGAGCGCACGGGCGATCTGGCTCACCTCGAGCGTGTGCGTAAGCCGCGTCCTGAAATGATCGCCTTCATGCGAGACGAAGACCTGGGTCTTGTGCTTGAGGCGGCGGAAAGCGGTGGAATGGATGATGCGGTCGCAGTCGCGGCGGAAGTCGCTGCGGGCCGCCGAGGGTGACTCCGGAAAGCGCCGGCCGCGCGAGCGCGAAGGCTCAGCGGCCCACTCCGCCCTCGGTGTAAATACCGATACCGCCACGAGAATTTTCCCCAGAATTGACTTCGCCGCCCGCACCCTTACCTATAGACCGTAACGCTGCGGGTTGCCTAAAGGAAACCGGCCCCAAGGATACGGACATGGACGCCAGTTCCGTCGTCGTCACCGAAAGCGCGATCAAAAAGATCGCCGCCATCCTCGGCTCCGAAAAGGAGCCCGCGGTGCTGCGCGTGAGCGTCGAAGGCGGCGGCTGCTCGGGCTTTCAGTACAAGTTCGATATCCAGCGCGCAGCCGAGACGGAAGATGTCGTTATCGCCCGCGACGGTGCGACCGTCGTGATCGATCCGGTTTCGCTCCAGTATCTCGCGGGCTCGAAGATCGACTACGCAGACGAACTGATCGGCGCCGCGTTCAAGATCGACAATCCCAACGCGACCGCCTCCTGCGGCTGCGGCACCAGCTTCTCGCTGTGATGGCTGCAAATTATTGAGGACGGGCGCGGCTCGCACGCTTCGCGTCGGGGCAGGATTACGTAGAATGCGCCATGCGGATCGCGAGCTGGAACGTCAACTCCATTAAAGCGCATCTCGGCGCCGTCACCTCGTGGCTCAAGGAACGCGAGCCCGACGTCGTCTGCCTGCAGGAATTGAAGTGCGTCGACGAAGCGTTCCCGCGCGAGGAGATCGAAAGTCTCGGCTACAACGTCGCCGTTCACGGCCAGAAGACCTACAACGGCGTCGCCATTCTCTCCAAGCATCCGATCGACGAGGCGCGCCCTCGCCTGCCCGGCGATGAGGAGGACAATCATGCGCGCTATATCGAGGCCACCATCTCGACGAAGGACGGCGCGATCCGCGTCGCCTCCATCTATCTGCCAAACGGCAATCCGATAGGCACCGAAAAGTTCAGGTACAAGATGACGTGGATGGACCGTCTGAAAGCGCACGCACAGGAACTGCTTTCGCTGGAGGAACCGCTCGTGCTTGCGGGCGATTACAACGTGATCCCGACCCCGCTCGATGCTGAGTTCCCGGACAAGTGGCACGGCGATGCGCTGTTCCAACCTGAATCACGTGCGAAGTTTCGCGAATTGACGTCGCTCGGCTTCACCGATGCGTTGCGTGCGGCCTATGACGGCAAAGGCCTTTATACGTTCTGGGATTATCAGGCCGGCGCATTCCAAAAGAACAACGGAATCCGCATCGACCATCTTCTGCTGTCGCCGCGCGCGGCCGACCGCTTGCAGAGCATCGGCATCGACAAGAAAGTGCGCGCTGCGGAAAAGCCTTCGGATCACGTTCCGATTTACGCGGACTTTCGTTTCGCAACGCGGTAGAGCCGTTCCACACAGCAGAAACTTGTTCCGAACGCTTGCTAACGTTGCGGAATGCTTCTTCAATAACGCTCGCGCCACCAACAATAACAACAACGCGTGAGGGGAAGTTCGCGTGAAAGAACAAGCGGTCGCCGCGTCCGAGCAAGCGCCGCGCAAACACGCGGGCGCCGCCGCTCCCGCCATGATGCCGGAAGAAATCGCGGTGCGCGAAGCGCGCGGCGCCGCACGTTTCATTCTGATCGTCTGTGCGATTATCGTTCCGCTGCTTGCGATGAACCAACTGCTCAACCTGCAGTTTTTCGTTGGCGCCGTGCTGATCGACCCGCGCTATCTGTTCCTGCTCGCGTCGCTGCTGCTTCCGCTGGTCTTCATTGCGGTGCCCGCGAACGGCTCGGCGCGCGGCACGACGCCCTGGTACGACTGGATTTGCGCGGCAAGCGCCTTCGGCATTCTGGTCTGGTTCGCGGTCCACGCCGAGCGCGGCCTGCTGGAGGGCTGGGAATACAGTTCGCCCCCGCTCGCCAAGGCGTTTTCCGGCGTGCTGTGTCTCCTGGTGCTCGAAGCGCTGCGCCGTACCAGCGGCTGGCCCATGACCGTGATTGTCGGCACGCTCGCGCTCTATCCGGTGGTCGCGCATGTGATTCCGAATCCGCTACGCGGGTTCAATCACACGTTCGAGAACACGATCGCCTATCACGTGGCGAGTTCGGAATCGCTGTTCGGGATTCCGATGCGCGCCTTCGCGGAAATCGTGATCGGCTTCATCATCTTCGGGCTCACGCTGAACCACACCGGCGGCGGCAGGTTTTTCAACGATCTTGCCTTCGCGCTGGTCGGCCGCGTGCGTGGAGGTGCCGCTCAGGTCGGCGTCATCTCGAGCGGCCTGCAGGGATCGATCTCCGGCAGCGTGATCTCGAACGTGATCAGCTCCGGGGTCGTCACCATCCCGGCCATGAAGCGGACAGGCTTTCGCGCGGACTACGCCGGCGCGGTTGAGGCCGTCGCCTCCACCGGCGCGGTTCTGATGCCGCCGGTCATGGGCTCGACCGCCTTCGTGATGGCCTCTTTTCTCGGCATGAACTACACGCACATCGCGCTCGCCGCCGCGATCCCGGGCCTCCTGTTCTACGTCGCGCTGGCGGTGCAGATCGACGCCTATTCGGCACGGCTCGGCCTGCGCGGACTGAAGTCTAGCGAGCTGCCGCGTCTCGGCGAGGTGATGAAGGAAGGCTGGTTCTATATCCCCGTGTTCGCGCTGCTGATCGTCCTGCTCGTGTTTCTGCAGGTCGAAGGGCTCGCGCCGTTTTATGCGACCGCGCTCCTGATCGCGATCAATCAGGCCCTTCCCAAACACCGGATGTCGTGGCGACAGCTCGGCAATCTCGGCGTCGCGGTCGCGCGCGGGCTCGCCGAGCTTGTCGCAATCCTCATGGCGGTCGGCTTCATCATCGGCGCGCTGTCGATGACCGGGCTTGCCGGAACGCTCGCGAACGATCTCGTCTATCTCGCCGGCGGCGCGCCGCTCGTGCTGCTCGTGATGGGCGCGATTACGAGTTTCGTATTCGGCATGGGGATGACGGTCACGGCCTGCTACATCTTCCTCGCCATCGTGCTCGCGCCTCCACTCGTCAAAGCCGGCCTGGACCCGCTCGCGGTGCATCTCTTCATCATGTACTGGGGCATGGTTTCGTTCATCACGCCGCCGGTTGCGCTCGCCACCTTCGCGGCGGCGCCGCTTGCCGGCGCATCCGCGATGCGGATCGGCGTGCAATCGATCCGGCTCGGCACCGCGATTTACATCGTGCCGTTCTGCTTCGTGCTGAACCCCGCGCTGATCCTGAAAGGCGATCCGGCGATCGTCGCGATTTCCATCGCCGCGGCGGTCGCCGGCATCATTCCCTTGGCGGCCGCGCTGCAAGGCTATGTCATAGGAATCGGCAGGATCACGAACACATTGTCCGGCTGGACTGTCCGGCTGCTGCTGATTGCCGGCGGACTGTTGCTGCTCGCGCCAACCCCGCGCCTTACCGGACTCGCCTTCGCCCAGAACCTTTCGCTTGGAGCAAGCCTGGTACTCGCCGCGCTGCTCCTGCTTTTCGTCGCCGTCAAAGAACCGAAACAAGGGAGAACCACGCCATGAAGATAAGAACACTGTTCGCCGCGGCAGGCCTCGCCGCGGTGCTCCTTGCGCCCGCGTCGTCGCAGACAGGGATCAAGCTTCCGGAAACGATTACCTGGACCGCCTATGACGTCGGCTCCGGCGGCTACAATCAGGCTGTTGCCATCGGCAACGCCTTGAAGAACAAGCTCAACGTCAATCTGCGCGTGCTGCCGGGCAAGAACGACATCTCGCGCACGCTTCCGCTGCGCGAGGGACAGGTTCCGTTCTCCGCGAACGGCGTCGGCGGCAGCTATCTGGCGCAGGAAGGCGTCTATGAGTTCGGCGCGAAGGACTGGGGTCCGCAGCCGGTCCGCGCGCTGATACTCAACAATTCCGACGCACTCCTGACGGTCGTCACGGCAAAGGACGCCAACATCAAGACGATGGGCGATCTGAAAGGAAAGCGGGTCGCCTGGGTCGTCGGCGCGCCTTCGCTCAACCAGAACATCACCGCACTGCTGGCCTCGGCGAATTTGACCTGGAACGACGTCAAGCGAGTCGAATTCGGCGGCTTCGGCGCGGCGATGGAAGGCATCATCCAGAACCAGGTCGATGCCGCCTTCGCGTCCACCATCTCCGGGCAGGCCTACAAGATCGCCTCCTCTCCGCGCGGCATCCAGTATCCGGTCGTCCCGCACGGCGACAAGGAAGCCTGGGCCCGCCTCAAGAAAGTTGCGCCATTCTACGTTCCGGGATGGGGTGCGGAGGGTGCTGACCTTTCGAAGGACAAGAAGGTCGAAGGTGCGACCTATCCCTATCCGGTGCTGATGAGCATGGCGAACGCTGACGCCGACGTCGTCTACAATATGACAAAGGCAATGGTGGAGCTCTTCGACGAATACAAGGACGGAGCGCCCGGCAACATCGGCTGGGACATCAAGCGCCAGATCTTCGCCTGGGCGATTCCCTTCCACGATGGCGCGATCAAGTACTTCCGCGAGCTCAAGCTCTGGACCGACGAGCACCAGAAGCAGAACGACGCGCTCGTTGCGCGCCAGAAAGTGCTTGCGGATGCCTGGAAGCAGTACACCGCCGGTGCGCCGGCCGATGCGAAGGAATTCGCGCAGGGCTGGATGAAGGCACGCGCCGCGGCACTCACCGCCGCCAAGATGGAGGTCGTCGTCGAAAGCTGGTGATCGGCCCTGAAAGACAAACGCGGCGCCCACCCGGGCGCCGCGTGTTCTTTCCGGTCTTGCCGCGCGCTCAGCGGTTCGCTGCCCGCAGGTGCTGTTCCAGATAATTGCGCGCGACGATGCGGTCGTCCTGCGAGGTTTCGCGGATGGCGTCCTCATAGGCCTGTTTGATCCATTCGTCGCCGCGCTCCTTGGCGGCATCCACCGCAAGCGTGAGCCACATCAGACCGCGCGCCGCCTGTTTCGGTACGCCCTCGCCGCGGATCATCATCTGCCCGAGCAGCGCTTGTGCACGGTACTGGCCCTTGTTCGCAGCCGAATAGAGCCAGCGTGCGGCAACGCGCGGATCCTTCTGCGCGCCCAGGCCCTCGAGGTAAATGCGCGCGAGCTGATACTGCGCATCGGCATCGCCGAAATAGGTCGCGGCGTAGCGGAACAGTTGCGTGGCGCGGCGCGGATCGGCCTTCACTTCGGTATTCGGAATGCCGTGGAGGTGGTAGCCGCCGAGCGCAACAAACGCATTCGCGACGAAACGCGCCTGCGGCAGGAACGGCGACGTCTCGGCGTTGTTCGCAGCGACCTGACTGAAATACTGGTAGGCCTTGTAGGGATCGGCCTTTACGCCGTCGCCATCCGCATAGATGCGGCCGAGCTTCCATTGCGCGACAGGATGGCCGTGGTCGGCGGCATATTGAAGTGCCGTCAGGCCCTTGTTGCGGTCGCCCGAAATGTATGCCTGCGTGCCGGACTTGAACGCGTCGAGAATTTCCGTAGGCTTCGCAGGAGCGACCGCGGCCGATGGCGCGGATTTCTGAGGATCAAGCGCAATCGCACTGCCCGCGCAGGTCAATACTAGCGCGGCCGCAGCACTTGTGCGAATGAACTCAGATATCCGCATAGGTCTTTTCCTCGACGGCGCCTCCGGGGTGCGTCACCGCTCCATCGCGCGCATTGCCGACCTGCTGCGCGTATTTCCAGAGGTATCCCGACTTGGAAGCGTTCTCGCGCGGCTTCCAAGCTTTTTTTCGTTCGGCGAGTTCCGCGTCCGACAATTTAACGTTCAGCGTCCCGCCGATTGCGTCGAGTTCGATGATGTCGCCGTCCCTGATGAGCCCGATCGGCCCGCCGACCGCCGCTTCCGGGCCGACATGACCCACGCAGAAACCGCGGGTGGCGCCAGAGAAACGGCCGTCGGTGATGAGCGCCACTTTTCCGCCCATACCCTGTCCGTAGAGCGCCGCAGTCGTGGCAAGCATTTCGCGCATACCGGGGCCGCCGCGCGGCCCTTCGTAGCGGATGACGAGCACGTCGCCTTCCTTGTACTTGCGATTCTTGACGGCATCGAAGCACGCCTCCTCGCCGTCGAAGCAGCGTGCAGGACCGGAGAACTTCAGCATGGACTGCTCCATGCCCGCGATCTTCACGATCGCGCCTTCCGGTGCGAGGTTGCCCTTGAGACCGACGACACCCCCGGTAACCGTGATCGGCTTGTTGGCCGGATAGACGACGTCCTGATCCGGATTCCACTTCACGTTCTTCAGATTCTCCGCGATCGTGCGGCCGGTAACGGTCAGGCAGTCGCCGTGCAAATAGCCGTGATCGAGCAGCGTCTTCATGATCAGCGGAATGCCGCCGGCTTCGAAGACGTCCTTTGCGACGTATTTTCCGCCCGGCTTCAAGTCGGCGATGTAGGGCGTCTTCTTCATGATCTCGGCGACGTCGAAGAGATCGAACTTGATGCCGCACTCGTGCGCGATCGCCGGAAGATGCAGCGCACCGTTGGTGGAGCCGCCGGTCGCAGCGACGACGGCGGCAGCGTTCTCGAGCGCCTTCCTGGTCACGATGTCGCGCGGGCGGATGCGGCGCTGGATCAATTCCATGATCTTCTCGCCGGCGGCGGTGCAGAACTGGTCGCGGATTTCATAGGGCGCCGGTGCGCCGGCCGAGTACGGTAGCGCAAGCCCGATCGCCTCGGAGACGGTCGCCATGGTGTTCGCGGTAAACTGCGCGCCACAGGCACCTGCGGACGGACAGGCAACCTGCTCGATTTCGTCGAGGTCCTCGTCGGACATCGCGCCGACCGAGTGCTTGCCGACCGCTTCGAACATGTCCTGCACGGTCACGGTCTGGCCGCGGAATTTTCCCGGCAGGATTGAGCCGCCATAGATGAAGATCGACGGCACGTTGAGGCGGCACATCGCCATCATCATGCCCGGAAGAGACTTGTCGCAACCCGCGAGACCGATCAGCGCGTCATAGGCATGACCGCGCATGGTGAGTTCGACGGTGTCGGCGATCGCCTCGCGCGATGGCAGCGACGCGCGCATACCGGCATGACCCATGGCGATGCCGTCGGTAACCGTGATGGTGCAGAATTCGCGCGGGGTGCCGCCTGCGGCAGCGACGCCCTTCTTGGCGGCCTGCGCCTGGCGCATCAGCGCGATATTGCAGGGTGCGGCCTCGTTCCAGCAGCTTGCCACGCCGACGAAGGGCTGGTGGATCTGCTGCTTGGTCAGACCCATGGCGTAGTAGTACGAGCGATGCGGCGCGCGTTCCGGGCCCTCCGTGACATGGCGGCTGGGCAGCTTCGATTTGTCGAAAGTCTTGGCGTCCATTGTTTTTTTGGCCTCGACCGCACCACCGCAGGCAGGATTTGCCCGCACCCCCACAGCACGGCTCTTGATGGTTGGAAATCGGTGCCGTTTATGGCGCCATCGCGGCGTGGCTTGCCGCGCGTGACGATCCTGCAACGGGTGTGGCTAAAGCGCCACATCGCCATTAACCAGACGGCCCTGTGGCCTAGCGAAATATGGGAAAAGCGAAGCGTCTAAGGCCGGCCTTCTTCGCGCGCAGCGTCCACCGGGTGGCGCCGGACCTGATCGGGGCGACGCTGTTGGTGGATGGAATCGGCGGTATCATCGTCGAGGTCGAGGCGTATCACCATACCGATCCGGCGGCGCACTCGTTCGGCGGCAAGACGGTACGCAACGCCGTCATGTTCGGGCCGCCCGGCCACGCCTATGTCTATCGCTCCTATGGCATCCACTGGTGCCTGAACTTCGTCTGCGAGCCAGAGGGTTCGGCGAGCGCCGTCCTGGTCCGGGCACTTGCACCCACGACAGGACTCCCGGCGATGCGGCGGCGGCGCGGGCTAAAGGACGAACGGCTATTGTGCTCCGGACCGGGGCGGCTTGCGCAGGCGCTCGGGATCACCCGCGACAGGCACAACGGTGCGCGGCTCGACAAGCTGCCGTTTCAGATTTTCGCACGCGAAGCCAAGCCCGAGATTGTTGCGGGTCCGCGGATCGGGATTTCGAAGGCGGCCGAACTGCCGTGGCGATACGGGATAAAAGGTTCGCGCTTCGTCAGCAAGCCGTTTGCGGCTTAGCGTCCGGGCACTTTGAGCCAATTCGTCCGCTTTTTGATGATGCGCACGACGAGATAGATCGCCGCGCTCAGTAAGAAAACGAACGGCCAGATGGGTTCGGTTACGACCCATGTGGCGAAGTTCTCGCCTTCGAGCACCATCGCCTCCAGCATTTCGACGACAGCGAAGGCCGCCGATATCAGAAAAAATGTGTGGTACTCGCGTAGCAGCGCCGAGCGCCAGGAGAACGGCAACGCCGGGCGAATAAAACCGGAGAGCCGCGGCAGAGCTGCCGGGGTTTTCTCCGCCCAAGCTTGATACTGTTCGCCGTACTTTGCTTCGAGAAACTTCTCCTCGGCCATCATGATGCGCTCGTAATACAGAAAATACGCGAGGCACATGAACAGCGAGAGCAGTAAACTCTTAAAGAGCAGCACGAACGCGACGAAAATAATGAAGTTGGCGAAATACAACGGATGCCGCACGACCGAATACATCCCCGTGGTATTCAGGGCTTCCGCATTCTGACGCACCGCATTGCGGCCTGACGTTCCTGCCGGCACGAAGCCGACGATAGCCACCCGCAGCACCAAACCGCATAGCGCAAGCAGATAGCAAGCGATGTCCCACGCTTCTTCGACAGGGTTACCGAAGAAGTCGTTGAACCATGTTGAGTTTCGAAACGAAGTGATCGCGAACGGGAGGATCAGAAACGGTAGGTAGGAACGCCACCGAAAGAGCCAATTGCCCTGACGAACAAGTTCTTGCTTAAGCATGGCGAATTTCCGGCGAGGAAGCGACCATGCCCTTCTGCCCAGATTAGGGCCGTCTTTGGGCGGCTAGCCCTGCATTGCATCCCGCATTGACGCCGTATCGAAATATTCGAAGAACTCGATGATCTTGCCGTTCGCTAAGCGGAATGAATCCGCCTTGGGCGTCCAGACAGTCCGGCCGGTCTTATTCGCTTTCCAGCTGCAACGTCCGAGCATGACCACGCGGTCGCGCTGCGCGACAAAATGCTCGGTGCGGAATTCGATCATCTGCCAGTCGCGGCGTAGCCCTTCGAAATAGCCGCGCAGCGTTTCCTTGCTCTCGTACATCGTCATATAGGGAGCTGCCTGCACGGATTGCGCGATCGAACCGAAGGCAAAAGAATCCGCAAACAGGCTCATCCAGTGTTCAACGCTGCCGCCCTTCGTCTCGTGCCAGAGACGATAGGCCTCCTTCAGAACCGCGACGTTCCGCGCTTCCTCGGACATTTTCCCGAAGCCCCCGAGTCGCGAGCGAGGCTAGCAGAGGCCAAGCGGCGCAACCACGTCACTGTCGGATATCCGACACAATTTCTTGGGGGCTATGCAGCGCCCTTCAGACGCTCCAGCGCTTCAAGGATTTTCGACTTGCGCTCTTGCGCATCGCGGCGGCGCTCCTTCTCGAGTTCGAGGATTTCCTCCGGCGCGCGGGCGACGAAATCCCTGTTTTCGAGTTTCTTGTCGACGCGCTCGATGTCCGCGTCGCATTTCGCTACTTCCTTCTCGAGACGGGTGCGTTCCGCCGCAAGATCGACGACCCCGGCAAGTGGCAGCGCGGCGATTTCGCCTCGCACCAGCAGCTGCACCGAGCCTTTCGGCGGGCTATCTGCAAAGGTGATTTCCGAAAGACGCGCAAGCCGCTTCAGCGCCTCCATCCAGCGCTCCGCCCGTGCCTTCGTAGCGGCGCCAGCTATAAGCTGCAGAGGTATTTGAACACCTCCCGCAATATTCATCTCCATGCGCACGGAACGGATTGCCGTGATCAGGTCCACGACCCAGCCGATCTCGCTGTCGGCCTTCGCGTCTTCGAGGCCGGCAAGCTTCGGCCATTCGGCGAGCGCGAGCATGGATTTCCGCGCCTCGCCCTCCTCGCCTTTCACGCGCCAGAGCTCTTCGGTGATGAAGGGCATGAAGGGGTGCAGGAGCTTGACGATCTCGTCGAGCACGAAGGCGGCGGTCGCCTGGGTTTCGGCTTTGGCCGCGCCGTCGGCCCCGGTGAGCAGCGGCTTCGAGAGCTCGACGTACCAGTCGCAGAAGACCGACCACACGAACCTGTAAGCCGCGCCAGCCGCCTCGTTGAATTTATAGGTCTCGATCGCTTCCGTGACTTCGCGCACCGCCTTCTCGGTCTCGCCGAGAATCCATTTGTTCAGCGTTTCCTTCGCCGACTTCGGATCGAAGCCGGCGACGCGCTTCGCGCCGTTCATCTCGGCGAAGCGGGCGGCGTTCCAGATCTTGGTCGCGAAATTGCGGTAGCCTTCGACGCGCGAGGTAGCGAGCTTGATGTCGCGGCCCTGTGCGGCCATCGCGGCGAGCGTGAAGCGCAGCGCATCGGCGCCGTACTGGTCGATCAGCTCGAGGGGGTCCATCACGTTCCCCTTCGACTTCGACATTTTCGCGCCCTTCTCGTCACGGACCAGCGCGTGGATGTAAACGTCCTTGAACGGCACTTCTTTCATGAAGTGCAGTCCCATCATCATCATGCGTGCGACCCAGAAGAAGATGATGTCGAAGCCGGTGACGAGCGCGGTGGTCGGATAGAAGCGCGCAAGCTCCGGTGTCTTGTCGGGCCAGCCGAGCGTCGAGAACGGCCAGAGTGCCGACGAGAACCATGTGTCCAGCACGTCCTCGTCGCGCGTGAGTTTTTCGTCCCTGCCGTAGTGCTTCTTCGCTTCGGCCTTCGCTTCGTCTTCACTCAGCGCGACGAACACCTTTCCATCCGGGCCGTACCACGCCGGAATCTGGTGGCCCCACCAGAGCTGGCGCGAGACGCACCACGGCTGGATGTTCTCCATCCAGTCGAAATAGGTCTTCTCCCAGTTCTTCGGGACGAAATTGGTCTTGCCGCTCTTCACCGCCTCGATTGCGGGTTTCGCGAGCGTCTTGGCATCGACGTACCACTGATCGGTAAGATACGGCTCGATCACGACGTTCGAACGGTCGCCATGCGGAACGACGTGGGTGATCTTTTCGATCTGATCGACCAAGCCCAGCGCCTCGAGATCGGCGACGATGCGCTTGCGCGCCTCGAAGCGGTCGAGCCCGCGATACTGCTCCGGGCAGTTCTCGTTCATCTTCGCTTCGGGCGTAAACAGGTTAATCAGACCGCCGTTCAATTGCTTCCTGAAGTAATCCTGCTCGCGATGGCGATACCAGACTTCGAAGTCGTTGAAGTCGTGCGCGGCGGTGATCTTGACCGCACCGGAGCCTTTTTCCGGGTCGGGATATTCGTCGGCGATCACCGGGATCAGGCGGTTGGCGAGCGGCAGCGTCACGAGCTTGCCGACGAGGTGCTTGTAGCGCTCGTCATCCGGATGCACCGCCACCGCGCCGTCGCCGAGCATGGTCTCGGGCCGCGTCGTTGCAACGGTCAGAAACTTCGTCGGATCGTCCGCGAGCGGATACCTGAAGTGCCACATCTGGCCCTTCACCTCCACTTGCTGCACTTCGAGATCCGAAATTGCGGTGAGCAATTTCGGATCCCAGTTCACAAGTCGCTTGTCCTTGTAGATGAGACCCGCGCGATAAAGCTCCACAAAAACCTTAAGAACGGCGCGCGAGAGCCCCTCGTCCATGGTGAAGCGCTCGCGGCGCCAGTCGCAGCTCGCGCCGAGACGCTTCAACTGGTTGACGATGGTGCCGCCCGATTCCGCCTTCCATTCCCAGACGCGCTTCAGGAACGCATCGCGGCCCATTTCGCGGCGGCCCGGCTCTTGATGCTCCATGAGCTGCCGCTCGACCACCATCTGGGTCGCAATCCCTGCGTGATCGGTGCCCGGCTGCCAGAGCACGTCGCGCCCGCGCATGCGCTCGAAACGCACGAGGATGTCCTGCAGCGTATTGTTCAGCGCGTGGCCCATGTGTAGCGAGCCGGTCACGTTCGGGGGCGGGATAACGATGGAATAAGGCGCAGCGGCTTTTCGCTCCGGGCGCATACAGTCGAACGCGCCGGCCTCTTCCCAGGCGCGATAAATGCGGTTTTCGATCTCGGACGGCTGATAGTTTTTTTCGAGCATGGAGATTCCGGCGTCGCCGGTCACGGGCTTTCCCGCGATCGGAGATGGATTTGGCCAAGCCGGACAACCCCGGCCTGGCTCGCGCGCCTAAAAGCCAAAGCAACGCCTGGGAGTCAATAAAAGCGCGTTTACCGGCCGCCGCGGGAGACCCGCTCGATCTCGGCGCGGACCATTCGCTCCACGAGTCCCGGCAGGTTGTCGTCGAGCCACGCCTTCAGCATCGGCCGGAGCATTTCCCGCACCAGATCTTCGATCGTGCGTGCATTCTCGGTGAGAATGGTGCTGGCGAGCGAGCCAAAGGCGGCCGAAACGGCGGCATTCGTCTCCGCGGAAAGCAGGCGCTCGGCAGGCATTTCGGATTGCGCGCGGGCCGGCGGCGGCGCGACTTCACGCATGGGGAGATCGCGAAACACGACGTCGCTTGCGGGGACCTGCTCGAAATTCTGTGGGGGCGAGGGCTCCGGTGCACGCGGCGGCGAAACCGGTTCACCCAACTCCAGCACGTCGGCTTCCTCGGCGGCCTGATCGGCGAGCATGGCGTCGATGTCGTCCTGGCTCATGGCTGGCTTCGCCGCAGGCGGCGGCGGAGCGGGTTCGGGCGAAGGCGCGGAAGCCACGGCCTTCGTCTTGGCGACGTCCGGATTGTCGTCGGCAATGATCCGCCGGATGGAGGCGAGAATTTCCTCCATTGACGGTTCCTGAGCACGCGCACTTTGAGACATCGTACTGCCGCCTGCCACAATCCTTTGGCAGCGCAGAGAGAATCACTCTTTGCGCCATGAATCACTATGGCATCGCGAGTCTGTGTGGCAAATGCTGACAATCGCTTAAGCCCAGCTATTTCCGCTGCGGCATAGCGACTCGGCTGGTGCGGGTCAGCGTCCGTCCGGCGTTCGCAGACCGAACCAGCTATCCCGCACCTGCTCGTAGTGGGTTTCGGGCTGATAGGTCTGGGTCGTCTCGGCGAGCTTCAACTCGACGATACTGAGCCGGCCGACCGCTGACAGCAGTCCGTAGGAGAAGACGACGAGGTCGCGCTGCGCCGTGATCAGTTGCGAGCGCGCGCTGACGAGTTCCGCCTGCGCGTTCAATACATCGAGCGTCGTGCGCTGGCCAACCCGATATTCTTCGCGGACACCATTGAGGGCGATCTCTGCCGCCGCCACCTGCGCTTGCGCGGCCTGTACCTGAAAGCGTGCCGCCGAAAGCTGGCCCCATGAGGAAATCACGGCCGCGCGCACGGCATCGCGAGTGACGTCGCTTTCAAGCTTGCGCTGGCCGGTCAGTTCCTTGGCCTGCCGGATGCGCGAATATTCCGCACCGCCCTGATAGAGCGGAATCGTCAGACGCAGCCCGGCGGTCAGATCGGAGCTGTTGTAGACGTTCGGGGTAGGATCGGAGAAGCGCTGCGCGCTGGCCTCCAGATTTAGCGTCGGCAGGAGCGAACCCTCCGCGACCTTTACCTGCAACTGCGC
>JBGFSD010000072.1:0-14662 GCA_041694745.1 Pseudomonadota bacterium | reverse complement strand
CCACTTTCGGGTTCTTTAATCCCCAAAAGACTTTGAAGGTCTGATTCATAAACCTCCATGCCGTCAACGGGATGACCTCTCCATCGTTCGCAGGCTTCCCGCCCGCGAACGCGGCCGCCGCCTTCTCCAAGATGGCTACTCCACGCGCGATGGCACTCCGCTCAGCCTGCCATCCAGGCAAATCGACCGTTTCAAACTGCCGCTTCTCTTTCGCCAGGTCGCTCGCATCCGCGACGACATCGAGGCCACGCTCATAGGGTTTGGCCGCAGTGATTTACCGAAGCCAGTCATCGTAGGCGAAAAGTAATTTACGCAGGAAGGGGAGCCCGCCGTCGGCTTGCCCCAAGCGCTCGAAGTCTGGTCCGGGGCTTGTCTCGAATTGCTGTGTGAGAGGCTGGAAGTAGATTGGCAGCGCGGTGGTCTCGAGAACTTCTGGTTCCACCAGCCTGCGCCGCCGCACGCCGCAATTTATGCCGAGCGCATCATAGCTCAAATACCGATTATAGCGATAGGACGGATCGATCCGCTCAAGCTTGATTGGTTTGTGCAGATCGCGCTCAAACTCAACAGCGAGCTGGACCTGATAAAGCGTGGCGTCTGTTTCGCGTGCGACCGCGTAATTGTGTTTGATAAGTTCAGATTCGTTCGCAAGTATAATGCGTATGGTCCGCTCGTTGGCATGAAGCGGGTCGTCCAGATTTTCAAACTCGAGCACCGACTCAATGACGGGCCGCGCCAATCGGCGATTGGTGCGAAGTCGCGTTAACGTGTTTTCCCAATCGACCACATCAGCCGGCGTAACGCTCTCGCTGTGACTCCCGCTGCCTCCCGGAAAGCCCCAGAGAAGCCCCCCATACTCGGGATGGGGATCGGAGGCCCAAGCGGTGATGGCATCCTCAATCCTTTGCTTCATTGCTGCGTTGAACGCGGCAATATCCTGCTGGATCGAAGCATCATCCTTGGAAAGGTCAATCCGCAACTGCCCAAAGTCGATTGGAATCCGAAGCCATTTTTGCGGAATTTGCTCACGCTCAGTCAGAACGGCCGGCGGCGCGTTGGCCGCTCCCGGCGTGACCACGAATTCGAGCGTCCGAAGTGTATCGCTTTCCGCGCTCCCTGTGCCGCGACTTGTTTTCTCGATATCAATGCCATCACCAGGATCGGCGCTGCCGTCCGTCTCACCGCCGGCTTCTTCCGGAAGGGTTTTATCGCTTATGGATGGGTCTTCGATCCCAGGACGTTCTTCGTCTTGTTCCGGTAAAACCGATACAACGGCCTCGCGTTGGGGCACATTGCTCAGCATGGAGGGAGCGATTCCGAGTTCTCTCAAGGCAGCGGTTTGCGCTCGGGCGGTCGCTTCTTCTTTGATCGCTTGCCACGACGCGCTTTTCTTACCTTCGCTACCAAGAAGCTCGCGATTCTCTTCTTCGGCGGCTCGCAGGGTTTCGCGCCGATGCCGCATGATTACAGCGCGCGCGTCTTTTGAAAGACGGAAGACAACGGGATCAGCTTGCAAGTCCCGTGCGGTGGGCAGGATACGAAGGTAAATACAAGCCTTTATGAAAACCGAAATCGCTTTATCGTGGCGACTGGAAATCTGGAACGTCATGCCGACCGTTCCAATGTGTGACGGCGACGTTACATCCTCTTTGTCGAGATAAGACGCCGCCCCCGGTGATGGCTTCCGGCGCGGCAGAAGCGTTTGCGTATGCAATACTTTGGACGGTTTTTCACGATAGATAATACGCCCGGTCTCACCGGCGCCTCGCAAGCGATCAAAGGTCCGATGCAAAATCGCTGAGGCAACCGCCTCCTTCGTGGTGTGGCTTAGCTGCGCGAGTACTGGATAGCTCAAGTCGGTCATGACGCTAACGCCTGGATCGACGGAGTTTGCTTTGTTCCGCTCTCTAGATTCTTTTCAAGCACTGGGTAGACGTTCTCGAAGGCCTCTTGCCGCAAACCCTTAAGTTTCTCGAACGTAACGCGCCTCGTGTGCATAAGACTATCCGGGTCGAGGAGGAGTCGATCAAACAAGGCGCGACTCGTGTGCCCGTCGCGCTGAAGAGCGGCACGTACGACACGTATCGCATCGGTCAATTGGCGAGCCATAACGCCAGCGCCCAACAGGCGAAGAAAGGCTTCGAAATGGACCGGATTGCTTGCAGCGTAGGGTGTGTCCACGTCCAACTTGTCTGCGGCCCGGAGCCAGTAGTCGACGGCTTGCTTTCCGATCGGCGGCAAGTCGGGATTGGTATCGAATAGCATCTCGTGAATCCGCCCCGCGGTGATCCTCCTGCCTTCCTTCTGCGAAAGCGCTTCAATGCCGCTTTTTACATAAACCTTGTACTGATCTACCATTGCCTGCTCGAGGGTGCGCCCTTTGTCGTCTTTTTCCCTAAGGACCGCTTCGATCTCTTCCCGGATCTGATCCGACATGACGAAGACAGCGTCGCCAATCTCGATCGATCGCGCTTCATGCGGCGTCAGTTCTTGGGTTACGGGGTCGAGTACATAAAATGTCGTGCCGGGGCCTGCTGCCACCCGGCCGTACCCATCCAGCAGCAGGTAGCCCTGACCGACAAAGGGCAGGGCGGCGCGTGGTTTGTCGGGATCGAGCTTGAGCGCCGCCGTGACACCGCCGAGTTCCTTTGGCGCCGTCGGAAGGGCCGCTTGCAATTGCTTGATACGAGCTTGATAGGCTCCATATTCCTGCATCCCGACGACGGCATTCAGAATGCGATTGAGGGTGACAACGTCTTGACCGGCCACCAAGAGGCGGAACTGCGCGGGAAGAACGGAATCGCCAATGAAGGCGCGTGTTCCGCTGATGGGCGACGCCGCCCAGACAACGCAGGTCGGAAGCCGCTCTGATATCTCCCCATTATAGCGACTGGGCGTCGTGACTCTAAGATCAGGAACGCCGGACTCAAATCGGCCCGGCTCCGTCAGATAGTCCAGTAACTGGATATTCGCCTGCTGTGCATCTTCAGGATGTCGGAGAACAACAAGAAAGTCGTCATGGCTTGACGATGTATCGAGCGTTCGCTTCAAGTAACGAAGCAATGGCGTATCTGTCCGGAGTGCAGATGACAGCGAAAGAGCTTCGTTGAGATCATTTTCGATCGCTTCGCGAAGATGGCCGCCATGGCCATCTGCAATCAGACCCAAGGCCTTGTTGTAGTGCGGTTCGAAAGAATGCCTTTCGCGCTTTATGCGATGATAGGCATCGTGCGTGTCGCTATAGGGCGCGAGAAGTGTATCGGCACTCGATGCCGTCAAGGCCATGCCCTTCAACGCTACGGCAGCATCTACCAGAACGCTGCCGAGTGGGTTGTCATCATCAAGGTCCTGGGCATGCTGCCACAGTCGGGTTGCGACCACGCATTCCTGTGAAGCGATTGTCGTCACCACAGGCGGTGCGCTCGGGCGAATTTCGACTGGATTGCTCCACCCATCGCCGCGCACGGACCACGCCAGCCGGTGACTATCCACGCGATTGCCCAACGCTCCTGCTTTGTGGCGGTTCTGCGCGGAACGCCGAAGGAATGAAAAACGGAGTGGACAGTCCGTCATCACCAAGACTTTTTTCGGTGTTGCTCCGGGGCGCCGCTCCAGCTCGCCAAGGATATTGCGAAGCAGCTCACTTGCATCACGTCCGCGAACGGCGTGCGTGCTCATGTCAACGACAATAAAATCGATAACGCCTGGTAGGCCGGCAAGCGCATGCCGCCGCGCTGCTTGGTCGAAATGCGATGGCATCATAAACGCGAAACCAGGACTGTCGCGAGCCGAAGTCAGCAGGTCTAGGTGGCGGCGAATGGATTGCAGACGGCCGAGATCAAAGTATCGTTTGAACCCCTTCAGCGTCTTCTCATCAAAATCGCGCCAGAAAATGCCATCGTTCATGGCTACGCTGTGGGGAACGATCGAAACGAGCGGCACCGAAGTTACCAAGGCGTTACGCGTATCGCCGAGGAACATATAAAAATGGGCGTCGGCGCTGATGTTGGCCGTGGCTGACGTGTTCGCGACTTCGATTCCGCTGCGATAGACGCCTCGGGCGCGGAGGCGTGCTGTACGGGCATCGACGTTGGCAACGGCCTGCAACGCAGGGCGTCCCATATTGACGAACAACGTCCGAAGTGGGGGCCTGTTGCGACCCCGGCAAACCTCGCGGAGCATCCAAGGCAGTATCATGCGCGGCGGGATATGCGGCCACGCTAAAGCCATGTGCAAACAGGTATTACTCGCCAAGACTTCGTCGAATAGCTCGACCAGACATTGCAGGTCAGTATTTGGTTCCTGAGCAAGAACCCCGTAATCGAAATCATTGTCCTTCGGACATGCGGCAGGCTCTTGGGCAGCGATGAGTCCTTCGGTCGTAATTTCGGTTTGTTCTGCTGGTTTCGGGGCTGCCTGCTGTCGCAGGCGGATAAGCAGCAACTTGGCCCGTTCGGCTCGCGCTGCGGCGATTTCGGCGGCGTTCGGCGTGTCCTTGTCCCACCGTGAGCGCTTCACGTTTGCCTCTTCGCTTTGCGGGGAGCAAGGAACGTCTTCCAATCCCGGACCACGTACTTTGCCAGAGTTGTGGAATGGCACCTGTACACATCGGCAACAGCTTTGAGAATTGCTTTCAAATCACCGGAACGACGGGCGGTCTGAAACCGGGTACGCCACTTTTTATCGAGCTGCTTCCACCGGGGGATCGGAATGTTGGCAAGTTGAGTCTTTTGAAAGCGATGGAATCCATTCGCTGCACCAGACGACATGCCGACAACAAACAAACCAAGGACGCCCGCAGAGAGAAACACGTGCAGATCGCGTAGTGGCCACTCCCGGCTCTTTATCTGATAGACGCCGCCGCCCGCGCAGTATCCTTCCCTGTCGATCCCGATCACCGGGACCGCGGAGATGTCCACGACCAGGAGTTTCGGTGCGCCGTACCATTCAGGCTGTAGTGCGTCGATCGAGCGCCACCAGATTTTTGCCTTCTTAGCTTTTGCGCGCGCCTTCAGTGCCTTTTTGTTACGCAGCAGATATCGCCGGAGCCGAGGATACCTGCTAAGCCGCACCGGCTTTCCGTTACTGTCGAACACATTAACAATCTGTGTTCCAGTCCACTTGACGACGCCATTAGAAATCGATCGTGCATTTACAAATGGAAGAAGGCGGCTTTTTTCTACGATGTCTGTGCCGGAATCGATCAGGAACGTGGCATTAGAACCTGTCGCAGAGCCGACACGCACAGAGCATCCAGCGTGTTCAAGCGTCGGGAAGGCATCCCGGGCTCTTTTGACCGTGGATGCAACATCATTGCCCAAGTTGAGCACAAGAGGGGACGGGGAGGCGGCAAACTGTCGGGTAATCGATGCGGTGGCCTTCGCACACTTTCCCTGTCTGCTCATTGACGCAATCTTAGTTGCGCCAGCTCGCCCATTCTGAAAGACAAAGAAATGAGGATAGGCATCCACGGGAGTCTCGAAACTATCGATATCGCTGAAATCAAAGATGCCTTTGATATGTCCGCGCGTCGTCAGCGCCTCGCGAATGGTGCCGCCGTATACATTGCGCGCCCACGTGCCTGGGCAAAGAAAACCCAATTGGCCATATGGCTTGAGTAGCGTCAGCGATTTCTCGATGAACGCAATGTACAGGTCGGCCCGCTGTTTGAACGATATAAACCGCTCTCGATAGGATTCCCGCAGGCGTGCGGGAACGGCATCCCAACGGATGTAGGGTGGGTTGCCGACGATGTGCGTGAACCTCGCGTCTATATCGGCTTCAAGGAAGTCCCCGGTCTCGATCCACACCCGCGCGAGCGTTCGCGCGGCACTTCTTTCAATGCCGCTGTCGTGCAGAGCGTCGGCGCATTTTTGCCGAAGGGAGGCAGCGACGATCGCATCTATCTCAAGAGCGTGTATGACTGGACGCAACGCATCCGGCTTGAGCCCTTGGCTGAGGCAAGATCGCGCCAATCGAGGTATCAAAGGCAGAAGGAATGCGCCGTGACCGGCTGCCGGCTCGAGCAGCCTCAAGCCGAGTAGATTGCGCGGCAAGTCAAGCTGGCGTAGACACGCGCGTGCGACTTCCTCGCGGGTGAAAAACTGACATAGATCACCCTGCCAAGGCCGTTCGACCACAGCCTTCTCGCCAACGTACCCATCCATTCAGCAATGCCCCTTGACGGACAATCCCGCCGCGCCCAACGGCCGCTTTTCCGTCGCCGTACCAAGAGATACAACGCCAAGCTGTATTCTGGCCATTTCGCCTGCCCTGGTCTAGTCCTTAACCCAGCTGCGCGCACCGATTGATGCGCCGCACCGAGCGACTCAAAAATCTGCGTTATATCAATGTGCGCGTTCGCTCCCAGTCTCTCCCGCTGCCCCGCGATAAGGTCTCAAAGTGCCGAGGTTGGCATCCCAAAAACCGATTCAAGATCAGCTGCTTACGAGAACCGCACTAAATCCGCGAAGTGCGGAGGTTTGGAGAGAATTAGCCCAAGAGAGAGAATTCGGCGATTTGACGAGTTCGGCGCAGTGCGGAGGTTTTCGCACGAAGGTCCGTGAATATTGGCGACTTGAGTGCGGTCTGAAACCAGCGGAGAGTGTTGCCCATGGAAAGACTGGCGGAAGGGGGGAGATTCGAACTCCCGGTACGGTTACCCGTACGCCGCATTTCGAGTGCGGTGCATTCAACCGCTCTGCCACCCTTCCTGAGATGCGCGCCGACGGTCGCGGAAAGAGGGCGGGAGATTACTCGAAGGCCGTCCCCGGCCGCAATCCGTCGGGTTTTCCGGCTCCGGGCGCGTGTTGACATATAAAAGAAGCGGGCTATAGTGCCGCCCCTCGGGCCGAGGCCCCGACCCATTTCGCGTTTTAGGCAGGAATTACAAAAGGTTCAGTCATGTTCGCGGTCATCGTCACCGGCGGCAAGCAGTATCGGGTGGGCCAGGGCGACCGGCTCACGGTCGAACGCCTGCCGGGCGAGGTCGGCACCATGATCGCCCTCGACAAGGTTCTCATGATCGGCGAGGCCGGCAAGGCCCCGGTCGTCGGCACCCCGACCGTCGCCAAGGCCGCCGTGTTCGCCGAAATCATCGCCCAGGATCAGGGCGACAAGGTCATCGTCTTCAAGAAGCGCCGGCGCAAGAACTACCGCCGCCGCGTCGGCCACCGCCAGGACCGGACGCGGCTGCGCATCGTCGGCGTCAGCGCCACCGGCGAAAAGCCCGCCTTCACCCCGAGCGTGAAGAAGGCTACCGCTCCTGAAGCCGCCCCGGCCGGTAAGACCGCGAAGAAGGCCGCGGCCAAGGGCCAGGGCGAGAGCAAGAGCAAATCCAAAACCAAATCCGCGTCCAAAGCGAAGGCGAAGGAGTAACCACCATGGCACACAAGAAAGCGGGCGGCTCATCGCGCAACGGCCGCGACAGCGCCGGGCGTCGGCTTGGCGTCAAGCGCTCGGGCGGGCAGATCGTTCTCGCCGGCAACGTGCTGGTGCGCCAGCGCGGCACCACCTTCCATGCGGGGGCCAACGTCGGCATGGGTCGCGACCACACGCTGTTCGCGCGCGCCGACGGCCAGGTCCGCTTCCGCGCCGGTCGCGGCGGGCGCACCTACGTGAGCGTGGAGCCGACGGCCTAGATCGCCGACCGGCCACTTGCGCGGGTTGCGCGGGGGAATGGCCGGGCCATTCCCCCGTTTTGATTTCTGGGCACCCGATCCACCATGAAATTTCTCGACGAAGCCAAGATTTTCGTCAAAAGCGGCGACGGCGGGCCGGGCTGCGTCGGATTCCGTCGCGAGAAGTTCATCGAATTCGGCGGTCCCGACGGCGGCGACGGCGGCCGGGGCGGCGACGTGATCGTCGAATGCGCGACCGGGCTCAACACCCTAATCGACTTCCGCTACCAGCAGCATTTCAAGGCCGCGCGCGGCGGCCACGGCATGGGCCAGAACCGCTCCGGGGCCAAGGGGCCCGACGTCGTGTTCCGCGTGCCGGTCGGCACGCAAGTCCTCGACGAAAACAAGGAACACGTAATCGCCGATTTGACCGAGCCCGGCCAGCGGATCGTGCTCGCCAAGGGCGGCGACGGCGGCTTCGGCAACGCCCACTACAAGTCGTCGACCAACCGCGCGCCGCGCAAATCGACCCCGGGCTGGCCCGGCGCGGAACGCTGGCTCTGGCTCCGGCTCAAGCTGATCGCCGACATCGGCCTGATCGGGCTTCCTAACGCCGGCAAATCGACCCTGCTCGCGGCGCTGACTCGCGCCCGCCCCAAGATCGCGGCCTATCCGTTCACCACGCTCCACCCCAACCTCGGCGTCGCCTCGGCCGACGGGGACGAATTGATCCTCGCCGACGTGCCCGGCCTGATCGAGGGCGCGCACCAGGGCGCCGGCCTCGGCACGCGCTTTCTCGGCCATGTGGAACGCTGCCCCGCGCTGCTGCACCTGATCGACGGCACTGAGAACAACGTGGCGGAAGCTTGGCGCACGGTGCGGCGCGAGCTGAAGGCGTACGGCGCCGGGCTCGCGCGGAAGCCCGAGATCGTCGCCCTCAGCAAGTGCGACGCGCTGACGCCCGAAGCGGTCGCCGAAAAGCGTCTGGCGCTGGCCAAGGCCCGCTTCGGCAGCAAGGCCAAGGCGAAACTGAACGAGATCGCCGTCATTTCCGGCGTCGCCGGCACCGGGCTCAAGGAATTGGCTCGGCGTCTGCGCGATCTCGCGCGCGCGAAACGCGGGCGCCGGACGAAAACATCTTCGGGCCGCGCCGGGCCCAAGGCGCGCCGCGCGGCGGAGATCGAAGCCCGATGAGCGAAAGCGAAACACATAAACCGCCGCCGGCGACGCCGCTGGAAGCGGGCCGCCGGGTGGTGATCAAGGTCGGCTCGACCCTGCTGGTCGATCCCGAACGCGGCACCGTCTATCGGCGCTGGCTCGAGGCGCTGGCCGAAGACGTCGCCCGTCTGCGCGGGCGCGGCCAGGAAGTGCTGATCGTGTCCTCGGGCGCGGTCGCGGTCGGAAGGCGCCATCTCGCCTTTCCCGACGGCGATCTCACGCTGACGGAAAAGCAGGCGGCGGCCTCGGTCGGCATGGTCCATCTCGCGCACGCCTACCACGAAACGCTCGCCCGCCACGGCCTTACGGTCGCGCAGGTGCTGCTGACCCTCGACGACACGGAAAACCGGCGGCGTTACCTCAACGGGCGCAACACGCTCAACGAAATTCTCCGCCTGGGCGCGGTGCCGCTGATCAACGAAAACGACACGGTGGCGACCGACGAAATCCGCTTCGGCGACAACGACCGGCTGGCGGCGCGGGTGGCGGCGATGGTCAGTGCCGATATTCTCGTGCTGCTCTCCGACATCGACGGCCTCTACGACCGCGACCCGCGCCGGCACGATACCGCGCGCTTCATTCCCGAGGTGCGCTCGATCGGCCCCGAGATCGAGGCGATGGCCGGGCGTCCCGGTTCGGCCTATGGTTCGGGCGGCATGGTGACCAAGCTCGCCGCCGCGCGCATCGCCACCGCCGCCGGTTGTCGCATGGTGATTGCCGCCGGGCACGTGCTGGCGCCGCTCAAGGCGGTCGAAACCGGCGCGCGCTGCACGTGGTTCATGCCCGATTCCACCCCGCGCGCGGCGCGCAAGCGTTGGATCGCGGGCACGCTCAAGCCCTCGGGCGCGGTCGCGGTGGACGCCGGCGCGCTCAAGGCGTTGGAATCGGGCAAGAGCCTGCTGCCGGCGGGCGTCACCCGCGTCGAGGGCGATTTCCAACGCGGCGACGCGGTGCGGGTGCTCGATCCGACCGGCCGCGAGATCGCGCGCGGTCTCGCGGCCTATGCCGCCGACGAATCCCGCCGCATCGCCGGGCACAAAAGCGGTGAAATCGAATCCATTCTCGGCTACCGTGGGCGAGACGAGATGATCCATCGCGACGATCTGGTTCTGACCAAGGCCGGAAGCGAGCCGGGAGAGGCGCCGTGACCCGCCATTCCGCCCGCAAAATGCCCACCCGCGCCGGCAAGGCGTCCGTCGCGCTCCTGATGGAGGGGATCGGCCGCGCCGCGCGCGCCGCCGCCGCCCAACTGGCGGAAACGCCGGCCGCGGCCAAGACCGCCGCGCTCGCCGCCGCCGCCGAGGCCCTGATCGCCGCGCGCGCCGATATTCTCGCCGCCAACGCCCGCGATCTCGACGCCGCCCGTCGCGGGGGCATGTCCAAGGCCATGCTCGATCGGCTGACGCTCGACGACGGCCGTGTCGATGCCATGGCCAAGGGCATCGCCGAGGTGGCGGCGCTGCCCGATCCGGTCGGCGAGGTGATCGCCGACTGGACGCGGCCCAACGGCCTCAGGATCCAGCGGGTGCGCGTGCCGATCGGCGTGATCGGCGTCATCTTCGAATCGCGGCCCAACGTCGCCGCCGACGCGGGCGCGCTCTGCCTGAAGGCGGGCAACGCCTGCATCCTGCGCGGCGGCTCCGACAGCCTGCAATCGGTCGGCGCCATCGTCGCGGCCCTGCGCCGCGGGCTTGCCCGGGCCAAGGTGCCGGAAGCGGCGATCCAGATGGTCCCGGTCGCCGACCGCGCCGCCGTCGGCAAGATGCTGACCATGACCGAGTTCGTCGACGTGATCGTGCCGCGCGGCGGCAAATCGCTGATCGAGCGGGTGACGGCGGAAAGTCGCGTGCCGTTGTTCAAGCACCTGGAAGGGCTCTGCCACACCTATGTCGACGGCGCCGCCGATCCGGCCAAGGCGCGCGCCATCGTCTTGAACGCCAAGATGCGTCGTACCGGCATTTGCGGCGCGACCGAAACCCTGTTGGTGGACCGCGCGAAGTTCCGGGAACTGCTGCCGCCGATCCTCGACGACCTGCTCGCGGCCGGCTGCGAGGTGCGCGGCGACGCCGATGCGCGTGCCCTCGATCCGCGCGTCAAGCCGGCGACGGAAAAGGATTGGGACACGGAATATCTCGACGCGATCCTTTCGGTCCGGGTGGTGGACGGGGTCGCGGGCGCGATCGAACACATTCGCGCGCACGGCTCGAATCACACGGACGCCATCGTCACCGAGGACGCGGCGACGGCCGAAACCTTCCTCAAGAAGGTCGACAGCGCCATCGTGCTGGTCAACGCCTCGACCCAGTTCGCCGACGGCGGTGAATTCGGCATGGGCGCGGAAATCGGCATTTCGACCGACAAGCTGCACGCGCGCGGGCCGGTCGGGGTCGAGCAGTTGACCAGCTTCAAGTACGTGGTGCGCGGCACCGGGCAATGCCGGGCGTGAACGCCGGGTTGCGGGCGAAGCGGGCGGCCGCGCCGAGGCCCAAAAAAAACACGTCCATAGGTGGCCTCTCCAGACGCACCTTGCTTCGCCCGCCGAAACGGGCTTCGCGAAGGCGGATCGGCCTGCTCGGCGGCTCGTTCAATCCCGCCCACGAGGGTCACCTCCACATCAGCCGCCAGGCGCTCGCCAAGCTTCGCCTCGACGAGGTTTGGTGGCTGGTGTCGCCGCAAAACCCGCTCAAGCCCGCGCGCGGCATGACGCCGCTAAGGACCCGGATCCGGGTCGCGCGCGACATCGCCCGTCATCCCCGCATCCGCGTCAGCGCCATCGAGGCCGAACTCGGCACCGTCTACACCGCCGAAACCCTGAAACGCCTAGTCGCGCGATTCCCGAAGATCCGATTCGTTTGGCTGATGGGCGCCGACAACCTGATTCAAATTTCCCGTTGGCGCGACTGGCGTTCGATTTTCGCCATCGTGCCGGTTGCGGTTTTCGCGCGGCCCGCTTATTCTTTACGGGCGCTGGCCTCCGTGGCCGCCCGGCGGTTCGCCAAGGCGCGAATCTCGGGAGCGGCGGCTAGCGCCTTGGCGGACATGCGCCCGCCGGCCTGGGCATTCCTTCGCATTCGGCTCAGCGCCGCGTCCGCCACCGCAATCCGCCGACGAGCCGCGGCCTGCTCAAACTGGTGGAAAAATCCCTGGACGACGACAAGGCCGAGGACGTCGTCGTTATTCCCCTCGTCGGCAAGTCCGATATCGCCGATTTCATGGTGGTGGCGACCGGGACCTCCCAGCGCCATCTCGCCACTCTCGCGCAGCACCTGCGCGAACGGGTCAAGGCGAAGCTCGCCCGCGATACCCGGATCGAGGGCGAAGGCCCGCACGATTGGGTGCTGGTCGATCTCGGCGACGTGGTCGTTCACCTGTTTCGCGGCGAAACCCGCGCCTTCTATGCGCTGGAAAAGCTGTGGCTCGACGCGCCGACCAAAGCGCGCGCGCGGGCGGTCTGAGGGCGCATTGCGTTTCACCATCGTCGCCGTTGGGCGAAGCGGAAGCGGGCGGGGCAAGGGCGCGGAAGCGCGCTCCCTGTTCGAGGCTTACGCCGGCCGTCTCGCGTCGCCGCTCGCGCTCAAATATTGCGAGGAGAAGCGAAAGCTTTCGCCTGCGGAACGCAAGCGCAGGGAAGCCGAACTGCTGCTCAAGCTCGTGCCCAAGGGGGCGCTGGTGGTGGCGCTCGACGAAAAGGGCAAGGCTTTTGCCAGCGCCGACTTCGCCCGCCTGCTCGGGACTTGGCGCGGCCGGGGCGAACGGCATATCTGTTTCCTGGTCGGCGGGGCTAACGGCCTCGACGATTCGGTCCTGAAGCGAGCCGGGCTGGTGCTCTCCCTCGGGCCCATGACCTGGCCGCACCTGCTGGTTCCGGCCCTGCTCGCGGAGCAGCTCTACCGCGCCGAAAGCATCCTTGCCGGACATCCCTATCATCGGGAATAAAGTAATATAGCGCCGTTGCGACCATGACCCCGAAGCCGCCCAACTTGGCTCCCGCCCGCCCGCGCCCGGTGGTGCTGTGCGTCCTCGACGGCTGGGGCGAGCGGGCGCCGGCCGCAGACAACGCCATCGCGCTGGCCAAGACGCCGAACTGGGATCGCTATCTGCGCGACATGCCCCACGCGCGGCTGGAGGCTTCCGCCCTCGACGTCGGCCTGCCCGAAGGCCAGATGGGCAATTCCGAGGTCGGGCACATAAACCTGGGCGCGGGTCGGGTCGTCATGCAGGAACTGCCGCGCATCGGCCGGGCGATCGCGACCGGCGAACTCGCGCGCAACCCGCGTCTGCTCGACTTCGTCGCCGCGCTCAAGAAAAGCGGCGGCACCTGCCACCTGATGGGGCTTCTGTCGCCGGGCGGCGTGCATTCGCACCAGGATCACATGGCGGCGTTGGCGCAAATCGTCGCGAAGGCGGGCGTGCCGGTGGCGGTGCACGCGTTTCTCGACGGGCGCGACACGCCGCCCAAGAGCGCGCTCGACTATCTCGCCAAGTTCGAGGCCGATATCGTCGGACCGAAGAACGCCGCCATCGCCACCGTGATCGGGCGCTATTTCGCCATGGACCGCGACAAGCGCTGGGAGCGGGTGGCGCAGGCTTTCGCGTCCCTCGTCGACGGCCGAGGGGAACGGGCGGGTTCGCCGCGCGCCGCCGTCGAAGCCGCCTACGCGCGCGGCGAAACGGACGAATTCGTCCGGCCGACCGTGGTCGGCGCTTACGCCGGCATGAAGGACGGCGACGGTCTTTTGATGGCCAACTTCCGCGCCGATCGGGTGCGTGAAATCCTGGCCGCGCTGGCCGATCCCGCGTTTTCCGGTTTCGCGCGGGCGCGCGTTCCCGCCCTCGCCGCTCGGCTTGGCATGACCGAATACTCGGCCGAACTCGACCGGTTGTTCCCGGCGCTGTTCGAAACCGAAAACCTGACCAAGATCCTGGGCGAGGTGGTTGCCGATGCCGGCCTCAAGCAGCTCCGCATCGCCGAGACGGAGAAATACGCGCACGTCACGTTCTTCCTCAACGGCGGACGCGAACAGGAGTTCCCCGGCGAAGAGCGCATCCTGGTGCCGTCGCCCAAAGTCGCGACCTACGACCTGAAGCCGGAAATGTCGGCGATCGAAGTCACCGACCGGCTGGTGGAAGCGATCGGTGCGGGCCGTTTCGACCTGATCGTGGTCAACTACGCCAACGGCGACATGGTCGGCCACACGGGCGTTCTTTCTGCCGCGATCCGGGCGGCGGAAACAATCGACGCTTGCCTCGGCCGGCTGGAGCGCGCGTTGATCGAGGCGGGCGGCGCCATGCTGATCACCGCCGATCACGGCAACTGCGAGCAGATGGCGGATCGCGCCACCGGCCAGGCGCATACCGCCCACACGCTCAACCTCGTGCCGGCGATCCTGGTCAACGGCCCGGCGACGGTAGCCGGGTTGCGCGACGGGCGGCTCAGCGACGTGGCGCCGACGGTGTTGGGATTGATGGGCCTCGCCCAGCCGAGGGAGATGACCGGGGAGTCCCTGATCGTGTCCGGATCTGCGGTCAAGGCGGCCGGACGGCGATGATCGGCGCCGGCCGCGCGCTGTTCCGGACGCTGGCGTTCGCCGCCGTTTGCGCGCTCGGGTCGGCCGCGGCCTGGTCCGAAACCAAGGACGATCCCCGCCGCCGCCTGAAGCAGCTCGAACAGGACATCGCGCGCGATCGCGAGCAAAGCGAAAAACTCAAGAAACGGGCGGCCGAGCTGGCGGTCGAGATCGAGCAGGTGCGCGCCCGCGCCGTCGCCGCCGCCCGCGTCGCGCAGGACGGCGAGCGGACGCTGGCCCGCTTCGAAGCCGAGGTTG
>JBGFSD010000088.1:0-64575 GCA_041694745.1 Pseudomonadota bacterium | reverse complement strand
CCATCGAACGTAGTACGATCACCGCAGCCAAGCCTCCGACCCTTTGTTCCGGGCCTGTGTCAGCGCCCGTAAACCCGCCGGGGAAAACGCGCCGTGCGGCGGAAGGTTGCAGAAGCCATTCCACCCGAGCCCGGGCTGTTTGGCTAGGACTGTTTCTTCAAGAATTCGTCAGCCGTAAACAGCGCGTGAAAACGCAGCCCCGCCTTCGCGAAGGTTTCCGCGGCGCCTTCCTGCCGGTCGACAATGGTCAGCACGAGGGAGACCTTGGCACCGGATTCCTGTGCGGCGTTCGCCGCTTTGAGCGCGGATTCGCCTGTGGTGGTTACGTCCTCGACGATCGCGACCGTCTTTCCGGCAAGCGTTTCGCCCTTCGTCAGCCCTTCCACCAGCAGTTTTGCCCCGTGCTCCTTCGGCTTCTTGCGCACGAAGAAATTCGGGATCGGCCGGCCGCAAATCCAGCTCATCGCCGCGACCGCCCCGGAAATCGGCACCGCGCCCATCTCGAGCCCGCCGATCGCATCGAGCTTTTCCTTGGCCAGCATCTCCAGAGAAAGCTGCGCCAGAAGTGCGGCGCCTTCGGGGTCCAGCATCGTGGGCTTCAGGTTGAAATAGAAGTGGCTCTTGCGGCCGGAGGCCAGCGTGACTTCGCCGAGCCCGAAGGAGCGGGCGGCGATGATCTCTTTCAGCCTTGCGCGTGCGGCGGCGGGGTCGGGAAGCGTGATCGTCTGGGGCAAGGGAGGGGTCCGTTTCGGGCAGGTCTTAGGACTTGCTATCATCGCGGAAGCGTAGCGCCAACGCAGGACAACGCCCCATCAACAACGGATCGAACCATGGCCGGGCCGCTTTATCATCAACTTCAGTTCACGCAGCGGAGCGAGGCGGAAATGCGCGCACTTGCCCGCAATTTCCGCGCACTGATGAAGAGCCGCCGCACGGTGCGGGATTTTTCGGACCGGCCGGTGCCGCGCGCGATCATTGAAGACGCGGTAATGACGGCGGCGGGAGCGCCGTCGGGTGCGAACCAGCAGCCATGGACCTTCGTGTGCATTTCGGACATGGCGACGAAATCGACAATCCGCGTTGCGGCGGAGGAGGAGGAACGCGAATTTTATAAGAGCGGCAGGACGCCCGAAGAATGGCTCGGCGCGCTGGCGCCGCTAGGCACTGACGAGCACAAGCCGTTTCTCGAAATCGCGCCGTGGCTGATCGTGATCTTCGGCCAGCGCTACGGTATCGCCGCCGACGGCTCGCGCGTGAAGCATTATTACGTGCCGGAATCGGTCGGCATTGCCATGGGCTTCCTGATTGCGGCGCTTCACAATGCCGGGCTTGCAACGCTGACGCACACGCCGTCTCCGATGGGTTTCCTGAATGAAATCTGCGGGCGGCCTGCGAACGAGAAGCCTTACGTGCTTTTGGTCACAGGCTACCCCGAGGAAAACTGCAAAGTGCCCGTGATTACGAAGAAAAAGCTCGAGGAAGTGAGCGCTTGGATTTAGTCAGGCGGCCACATGTTCGGCGCAGATGGCGTTGCTGTCGCTTTCGCTCAGCTTTTCGTTGAGCAGACCGCATCGATGCGGGTTGCCCTGCTTGGCGTTGCGTTGAAAGTGACGGCAGCCATAGCAAATCCCGAAAGGCATGTAGCCGTGTTCCCGCTGCATGGTGCCGAGTATTGTGGCCAGCACACGCTCAGCTACTTCTGCGTCGCGCGGCGGAAGCGCTCGCGCATTTTTTGATAGCTCAGGTGCAGGATCGCGCGCGCTAAGCGTGCGGCCCTTTCCGGTAAGGACGAGCCGGACGACGCGGCCGGAAACGGGATCGGGCTCGCGGCTGATGAGGCCTTTCTGTTCAAGCGCATTCAGCGTTTGCGAGACGGTACCCTTGGTCGCGTGAAGGTACTTTGCGAGCGCGCCCGGAGTATTAGAGAAGCGATTGCAGCGCGCAAGATAGCGTAGCGCATCCCACTGGGCGGGCACTATGCCGCTTTCGTGGATTTGAGAACGGATCAATCGGCCTAGTCGCTCAATGAGATCGGCGAGCCGACTTGCCTGATCAGTGGGTCTCGGGGGGAGGCGGGTCATAGCACATAGTATCGACCCAAAATAGTAGTTGCAATTAACTGCTAAAAATAGTATCGAGTCGATACTAAAAAGGACGACCGCTATGAACCGTTCCGTAATTGCTTTTGCCTGCCTGGCCGCGTTCACGCTTCCCGCGGCAGCCCACGATATAAAGTCCGCAAAAAAGCCAACGATCCCCCCGCATTTCGACATTCTGTCCGCTGACGCCAAGACCAAGGGAAAGGTTGTTACCTTCAACATGGTCGTAGCCGGCACCGCCGGCGCTGAAAAACCGAAGAAGACCGGCCAGCTGCCAGGCTCGCAGGTCTACGCTTATGTCTGGCCGACGACCCTTGATCCTGAAGTCGTCGGCTTCACCAAGGGTTCAGGCATTCTCGCGCTCGCAGTCACCGCACACCCCGATTTCGACGATACTCCGCTCTATGATGAGAACGGCGATGGCGATCCGAACAATGACGGTGCAAACTGGCACAGCCACTGGGTCGTGCTTGCCAAGGATCCTGCCTGCGGTCCCGCCGGATTGAAGGTACGGGACATCTCGCCCGGCGAGGATCTGGAAGTACCGCCCACCGCGCCTGGATTTCCCTTGCTGCTCGACAGTCCCGGTTATTCGCCGCTGATGAAAGGCTCGAAGCTCTCGGTGAACGGCGTCTTGAAGAACGGCAAGAAGGCGAATGGCGCGGGCTTCGATGCGGTCACGGCAAAGCTGCAGGTGAACAAGGACGGCAAGGCGCCGCTGCTCTGCGTGACCGAGGTCATGGATATCGCGTCCGGCAAACTCGATCTTTCCGGAAAAATCCGTGAAGAAAAGTAAAACAGTTGCCGCTGCTTCGCGCCCGTGTACGCAGAGCGGCGGCATACTTTATTTCTGACAGCGCAGGTAGCGCACAATGACAGCAGTCCCTGAACTTTCGGTCCAGCAATGGTTCAATTCGGAACCGCTGACACTTGCTGCGCTTCGCGGCCGTGTCGTGCTGCTGCATGCGTTCCAGATGCTTTGTCCGGGTTGCGTTTCTCATGGCACACCACAGGCAAAGAAAGCGCACGAAATCTTCGGCTCGCAACTCGCTGTTATCGGCCTGCACACCGTTTTCGAGCATCACGCTGCGATGACACCGGTATCGCTGGAGGCTTTCATTCATGAGAATCGTCTGACATTTCCGGTTGCGGTGGACCGCCCTGGCGAAAACGGCCCGATTCCCCAGACCATGCATGCTTACGGAATACGAGGTACGCCGACCCACATTCTGATCGACCGCAGCGGCATGATCCGGCATCACGATTTCGGTGCAGAAGACGACATGGTACTGGGCGCAAAGATCGCCGTGCTTCTGACGGAAAACGGAGCACATTAACGCGCGGTAGCGAGCAGAAACCAGATCGCGACCCCGACCAGCAAGAGCGCCAGTCCGCGCCGCACCGGCACGCGAAAGCGCGGATCGTTCAGAAATCTGTAGAGGTGCCCGGCAAGCAGCACGACCGCGATATGGGTCGCCGTCGCGATCGAAACGTAGACTACGGACATCAGCGCGGTCTGCGCGAATACCGATATCGTCCCCGGCACGATGAAGCCGGGCAGTACGCTGATATAGAAGACTGCGGCCTTCGGATTCAGCAGATTGGTGATCAGCCCCCGCCGGAAAGATTGCCCCGCACGGCGGTCGTGCCGCGCGTCCTTCTTGCCGTCCGGCTCGTCGTGCCAGCTGTCCCACGCGAGCCACAGAAAATAGAGCACACCCGCCCAGCGCAGCAGGTGATAAAGAACATCGGACTCGTGAACGACTGCCGCGACCCCGAGCGCCGCCGCCAGGCCATAGATGCCGAGGCCCAGCGCGATGCCTGCGACCGCGGCAAAGCCCGCGCGCATGCCGTGATTGAGCGTGAGCGCGGCGAGATAGGTCTGGTTCGGGCCGGGAATAAGCTCGACGATCAGCGAAGCCAGCGCGAAGGCCCAGAGCGAGGAGAGCAGCGCTTCGTTCATGCCGTGGGCGTCAGTGTGCCTCTTCCCAGTTGGAGGCCGCACGCGCCTCCACGGAAAGAGGAACGGAAAGCGCGACTGCCGGCAGCGGCGCTTCCTCCATCACTTTGGTCACGATCGGCAGCGTCTTCTTCACGTCCTTCTCCGCGACCTCGAAGATCAGTTCGTCGTGCACCTGCAGGAGCATCTTCGCATCGACCTTCGCGCGTCCGAGCGCCTCGTCCATCCGCACCATCGCGCGCCGGATGATGTCGGCGGCGGTGCCCTGCAGCCGCGCGTTGATCGCGGCGCGCTCGTTGAAGCCGCGCACGGAAGGATTCTGGTCCTTGATGCCGGGATAGTGACATTTGCGGCCGAACAGCGTCGTCACATAGCCGTTCGCACGCGCGAATTTCTTGGTTTCCTCCATGTAGTCCTGGATGCCGGGGAAGCGCTCGAAATATTTCTTGATGTAGGCGCCCGCTTCCTCGCGGGAAATCCCGAGCTGGTTCGCAAGCCCGAACGCGGAGATGCCGTAGATGATGCCGAAGTTGATCGCCTTGGCGCGGCGGCGCACTTCTCCCGGCATGTCCTTCACCGGAACGCCGAACATCTCGCTTGCCGTCATCGCGTGAATGTCGAGGCCGTCGCGGAACGCTTTCTTCAATTGCGGCACGTCGCCGATTTCCGCGAGCAGGCGCAATTCGATCTGCGAATAGTCTGCGGAAACGAGCCGGTTGCCTTTCTCCGCGACGAAGGCTTTCCGGATCTTGCGGCCCTCTTCGGTGCGGACCGGAATGTTCTGCAGGTTCGGCTCGGAGGAGGCGAGGCGGCCGGTCGGCGTTGCGGCGAGCGCATAGGACGTATGTACGCGCCCGGTTTCGGGATTCACGTACTCCGGCAGCGCGTCGGTATAGGTCGATTTCAGCTTCGAGAGCTGCCGCCATTCGAGAATCTTCTTCGGCAGTTCGTGACCTTCTTCCGCGAGATCCTCCAGCACTTTCGCGCCGGTTGCCCACGCGCCGGTAGCGGTCTTGGTACCGCCGGGCAGCCCCATCTTGCCGAACAGGATGTCGCCCAGCTGCTTCGGGCTGCCGGGATTGAACTGTTCGCCGGCGAGCTTCGAGATCTCGTCCTCGAGCCGCGCGGTCGATTGCGCGAAGTCGCCGGACAGACGCGAGAGCATCTGCCGGTCGATCGCGATGCCGCGCTTTTCCATGTCGGCGAGCACCTGCACCATCGGGCGCTCCAGCGTCTCGTAGACATTGTTCATGCTCTCGGCGGTGAGCCGCGCCTTGAGATAGAGCCAAAGCCGCAGCGTCACGTCGGCGTCTTCCGCCGCATATTCGGTGGCACGCTCGAGCGCGACCCGCGCGAAACTGACCGCGCTCTTGCCCTTGCCCGCGACGTCTTCGAAGGCGATCGGTTTATGGCCGAGGAACTTCTGCGAGAGATTGTCCATGCCGTGCCCGCCGCCGGAGCGGCCGGCATCGAGCGCATAGGACATCAGCATGGTGTCGTCGTAGGGCGCGATACGGATGCCGTGCCGCGACAGCACCAGCGCGTCATATTTCAGGTTCTGCCCGATCTTCAGGACGGATTTGTCTTCCAGGAGCGGCTTCAGTTTTTTGCAGGCTTCCTCCAGCGGAAGCTGGCCCTTGAGCAGGCCGCCCTCGAACAGGCCTTCGCCCTCGCCGCGGTGGCCGAGCGGGATGTAGCAGGCCTCGCCCGGAACGAGCGCGAGCGAAACGCCGCAGAGTTCGGCCTGCATCGCGTCGAGCGCGCTGGTCTCGGTATCGACCGCGATATAACCTTGTTCGCGCGCGCGTGCGATCCAGCTATCGAGCTGCTTCGCAGTGGTGACGGTTTCGTATTTTTTGTGATTGAAGGGAATGCTTTTGAGCTGTGCTTCGCGCTGCGCGAGCAGCGCGTGTGGCGTGAGTTCGCCGTTTGCGCCTAAAGCTTTCTTGCCGTCCGGCGCGGACGCTTCCTTGGCCGCTGCCTTGCTTTTTGCGACAGAAGCTCCCGCCACGAGCCGCGGATCGGGCTCGACGCTCGCGGGATCGATGCCCGCCGCCTTGGCCACGCTCTCCGTGAGCCGTGTGAACTCCATCGCCTTTAGAAAGGCGACGATTTTTCTTGCGTCGCTGCCGTCCATGCCAAGCATATCCAGCGGAATCTTCAGCGGTGCGCGGTCGTCGAGCAGCACGAGTTTCTTCGAAATGCGCGCAAGCTCCGCGTTGTCGATCAGCGTCTGCCGGCGCTTGTCCTGCTTGATCTTGCCGGCGTTCTTCAGCAGCGTTTCGAGATCGCCGTACTCCTGAATCAAGAGCGCGGCGGTCTTGATTCCGATACCCGGCACGCCGGGCACATTGTCGGTGGAATCCCCGCAGAGCGCCTGCACATCCGGCACGCGCGCGGGCTCGACGCCGAATTTTTCCTCGACCTCCTTCTCCCCGATCCTGCGCTCATTGCCGGGCATCGGGTCGTACATGGTGACGCCCTTGCGCACGAGTTGCATCAGGTCCTTGTCGCCGGCGATGATCAGCACTTCGGCGCCCTTTTCGCGCGCCTCGCGCGCATAGGCCGCGATCAGGTCGTCGGCCTCGTAGCCCGGCTCTTCGATCGGTTTCATGCCGAAGGCTTTGACCGCCTCCCGCATCAGCGGAAACTGCGGGATCAGGTCTTCCGGCGGATCGTCGCGGTTCGCTTTGTATTCGGGATAGATCTCGTTCCTGAATCCGTCGCCCTGTGCGTCGAATACGCAGCCGACATGCGTCGGCTTCTTGCCGTCGATGCCTTCGCGCATGAGCTTCCACATCATCGACGAGAAGGTCATGATCGCGCCGACGGGGAGGCCATCCGAGCGCGTGAACGAGCGGCCACGCGCCTGGCTAGCCTTGAACATCGCAAAATAGGCGCGGAAGATGAAAGACGAACCGTCGATCAGGAAGACGCGGTCGCCTTTTTTGAGGGGACGTTTCTCGGACATGGAACCTCGTTTCGGCGGCACGATGCCGAAGCGGGGCAGGCCCGGCAAGCGCAACCATCCCCGAATATGGGGACAGCGCTTCGCCGGGAAAAGGCGTTATTCGGCGGGAGCGAGCGGCGCTTTGCGCGCGCTGCGTAGCTGGAATGCCGCGGGCCGCAAGAACAGAAAATCGAGCCTGGTGCCGCGGACGATCGCGTGGAATACGAGCGGTGCGATTACCGCGGCCACGGTGACCGCCAGCGCGACTGCGCCGAGATCGGGAATTGCACCGGTCTTTAGCAATGCCGCGCGCGTCGCTGCCATCGGCAGGAAGAACGCGAGATAGACCACGATCGAGTTCTCGCCGGCATAGCGCAAAAGCGCGAACCAGTTCGCCTTCGCGAGCAGTGCGGCAAGCGCGACGATTGCCGCCGCTCCCAGAAAGCCGAGCGTGAGCGAAACGAACGGCAAGTCGCCGTAGCCGGCGAATACGAGCACGCCGTTCACGATTGCCCAGACCAAAAGCGCGGCGAGCGCAGGCATGGCCTGGCGCTGCACGCGGGCGGCAAACGAGAAGATGTAGGAGGCGAGCCAGTAACCCGCGAAGAAGTACACGAAGCGTCCTGCGAACTCGTCGATCATGATCCAGCCGGTATGGATCGGCGCGATTTCGAGCACGGCGGCGGCGGCTAAAACGAGCAGTGGCGGCACGCGCTGCGTGAGTTTCGTCACGACGAAGAACACCGGCAGGATGTAGATGAACCACAGCGTGCCGAACGGCTCGACATAAGCCAAAGCGTATTGCTGGATGACGTTCGTAACGCCGCCTTCTGCGACGAAGCCCGGCGCCTTGAACACGAACTGGATCGTGACCCAGAGCACGTAGAAATAGAGGAAGTGGACGACCTTCTTGTCGAGATAGTCGCGCCAGTTGCGATCGATCACGCGCGCGAGAAACAGGCCGGAAATAAGAAAGAAATCGGGCATGCGGAACGGCTTCGCGAAGGCGACGAGAGCGTGCATCCAGCTCTCCTTGCCGGCGGACGCTTCGACGCCGAGCGTCGAGTGCATCATCACCACCATGACGATGCAGAAGCCCTTGGCGTAGTCGACCCAGTCGACCCGCGGCGTCTCGAACTTCGAAATCGCTTCCATATCGCGCCTCCGGGCGCGGCTGTGCCGTCGCGGGACGTATAGCCTCCGCCTGTTAATTTGCGGTGCAAGCGATGGGCCGTTTTACCGGCTTTTGACCGGATCGGAACGAGCCGCTATTTCCGCGAGGGTTTCAGCGAACGCATTAAGAATGAATTCACCACGAGAACCGAGCGCCGGCCCCTTTCCCGTCGATGAAGCGTTGCCCGCGCTGAAAGACGCCTTGCGGGCGCGCAATGCTGCCGTGCTGGTTGCGCAGCCGGGCGCCGGCAAGACCACGCGCGTTCCGCTCGCGCTGCTGAACGAGCCTTGGGTCAAGACGGGAAAAATTCTCGTGCTGGAACCGAGGCGGATTGCAGCGCGTGCGGCGGCGCAGTTCATGGCGAGTTCGATTGGCGAGAAGCTCGGCGAGACGGTCGGCCTGCGCGTGCGCTTCGGCTCGAAGGTTTCCGCGAAGACTAAGGTAGAGATGATTACCGAAGGCGTGTTCACGCGGCTCATCCTCGACGATCCGGAACTGAAGGGTGTCGCGGCGGTCGTCTTCGACGAGTTTCACGAGCGCTCGCTCGACGCCGATCTGGGTTTGGCACTCGCGCTCGATGCGCAGCGAGGCTTGCGCGAGGACCTGCGGATTCTCGTCATGTCCGCGACCCTCGACGGCGCGCGTGTTGCGAAATTGCTCGGGGATGCGCCGGTGATCGAAAGCGAAGGCCGCGCGTTTCCGGTGGAAACTAAATATCTCGGCCGCGATGCGCGGATACCGATCCATCAGGAAATGGCGAATGCGCTGGCGCGCGTTGCCGGCAATGAGAGCGGCTCGATCCTCGCATTTCTTCCGGGTGTCGGCGAGATCCGGCGCACCGCGGATTTTCTCGCCGAACGCATTCGAGACGATAAGATCGACATCGTGCCGCTCTATGGCGCGCTCGACAGCGATGTGCAGGACAAGGCCATCGAGCCGTCGCTGCCGGGACGCCGCAAGATTGTGCTTGCGACCTCGATCGCGGAGACTTCGATCACGATCAAGGGCGTGCGCGTGGTTGTCGACTGCGGCTTTGCGCGCGTGCCGCGCTTCGAGCCGGATCTCGGGCTCACACGTCTTGAAACCGTGCGAGTGTCGCGTGCCTCCGCCGACCAGCGCCGCGGCCGCGCGGGACGAACCGAGCCCGGTGTCTGTTATCGCCTATGGGACGAAGAGCAGACGCGAAGCCTGCTTCCCTTTGCGACCCCGGAAATTCTCGCAGCCGATCTGACGGGTCTCGTGCTTGATCTCGCGCAGTGGGGCGTGCACGATCCGATGAAACTGACCTGGCTCGATCCGCCGCCTGCGGCCGCGGTCACCGAGGCGAAGGCGCTGCTTGTCTCGCTCGGCGCTATCGATGAGGCGGGCGCGATCACCGCGCGCGGCAAGAAGCTCGCGATGCTGCCGCTGCATCCGCGTCTCGCCGCGATGATCGTAACGGCGTCGGAAGAAAACAAAGCCTTGCTGGCTTCCGAAATCGCGGCGGTCGTTTCCGAACGCGGTCTTGGCGGCAACGACCCCGATCTGTCGCATCGCATCTCCGAATTCCGCCGCGACCGCTCGCGGCGCGGCGAGGAAGCGCGCCATCTCGCGCGCCGCTGGGCCGAGTCCGCGGCCGGAAGGATTCGCGAGACGCCGCCCCTACATGCGGGCAGCCTGCTCGCGCTCGCCTATCCGGACCGCATTGCCAAAGCGCGTCCGGAGCGCGGCGGTGCGTTTCTGCTCGCGAACGGCCGCGGCGCGAAACTCGATCAGACCAGCGCGCTCGCGCGCGAGGACTACCTTGCGGTTGCGGAGATTTCCGGCGCCGCGCAGGAGGGCCGGATTCTACTGGCTGCGAGAATCAGCGAGACCGATATTCTCGCTCGCTTCGCAGATAAAATCGAGCAAACCGAAGAAGCAGTGTTCGATCCGAAGGCGCGTGCACTTCGCGCGCGTGCTGCCCGCAGATATCACTCGCTTGTACTGAGCGAGCGCCCGCTCAAAGTGGAGGCGAATGACGAAACCGCTCGCGCTCTCGCGGCGGGCATTGCATCGCTCGGGATGGACCGGCTGCCCTTCTCGGCAACCGCCGAACGCTGGCTGGAGCGCGTGCGTTTCCTGCGCGCGGCGGAAGGCGAGGAATGGCCTGACGTTTCGCCACAGGCGCTGGAAGAGCGTATCGAGGACTGGCTCGCGCCGTTTCTCGTAGGAAAAACATCCGTCAGCGAAATTTCCGCAGGCGATGTTTCGAGCGCGCTGCAAGCACTGCTGCCGCGCGAACTTGCGCGCCGTCTCGACAGAGAAGCGCCGGACCGCTTCACGGCGCCCACCGGCTCGGAGCTTGCGATCGACTATGCCGCGGAGGCGGGTCCCACCATCTCCGTCAAGGTGCAGGAGCTGTTCGGGCTTTCGAAGCACCCCGCGGTCGCCGCGGGAAAAATCCCGCTCGTGCTCTCGCTGCTTTCGCCGGCCGGACGGCCGATCCAGGTCACCCGCGATCTGCCGGCGTTTTGGCGCGGTTCATGGTCCGACGTGAAGAAGGAAATGCGCGGGCGCTACCCGAAGCACGTCTGGCCGGACGATCCGGCAAGCGCCTCGCCCACGCGCCGCGCCAAGCCGCGCGGAACGTGATGAATTTATTGAGAATGCCGCAATCGTACCCACTTCATGCGCGTTAACGGGCCTCAAACCGCCGTTGCGTCAGGATCACCCGTCGGGTATCGCCATGTTCCGCTTTCTCATTGTTGTAGCCGTCGGGTTTTTTGCGCTTTCGGTCTATGCGCCGGACGTGGCGCAGGATCTCGTGCGGCGCGGCAAGGAGGCTTTCGTCGCTTTCCAGCAAGGCCATGAGCCGGTTCAGGTCGAAGCACCGGCGAAGGATAGCGACGCCGGCGGCCATGTTCGGATCCGCTCGGACCGCTCCGGACATTATGTGACGGACGTCGATTTCAACGGCCGCCGTTTTCGCGCGATTGTCGATACCGGCGCGACCCTGATCGCGCTCCGCTATGAAGATGCCCGCGCGCTGGGGCTGGTTACGCCGAGCGACCGCTTCGACATCAAGGTCTCGACCGCGAACGGCACTGCGCGGGCGAAGCGCGTGCAGCTTCGCTCGGTCCGCATCGGCTCGATTCAACTGGAGAACGTCGAAGCCATGGTGCTCGACGAAGGCATGCTCGGCCAGAATCTTCTAGGCATGAGCTTCCTGCGGCGGCTCGCCCGCTTCGAGTTCAAGAAGGGCGTACTCGAGCTCGAGCGTTAAGTTTAGGCCCTGCCCTGCTTAATTCCGCCCGCTTTCGTGCTACATCGCTGCGAAACCCGGCGTCCGCCGGGACGTATCCCGGTCCGGAAAAGCAATGTTTCTGAAGCCTAAAGCAGCGATTGCGCCGAATACCTACGAGTACGAAACGACCCCGCTCGTGAAGCCGACCGGCTTTCGCGAATACGATGCGCGCTGGCTCCTGGAGAAAGAAATCAATCTGATCGGCGTACAGGCGCTGGGGCTCGGCATGGCGACGCTGTTTCACGAACTCGGCGTCAGGCCCGACATCGTGGTCGGCCACGATTTTCGCGGCTATTCGATGTCGGTGAAAGCGGCGCTGACGAGCGGCCTCATGGCGGGAGGCATGCGCGTACATGACGTCGGCCTTGCGCTCTCGCCGATGGCTTACTTCGCACAGTTCGAGCTCGACTGTCCCTGTGTCGCGATGGTCACGGCTTCGCACAACGACAACGGCTGGACCGGCGTGAAGATGGGTGCCGCGCGCCCGCTCACCTTCGGTCCTGACGAGATGGGACGCCTCAAGGAGATCGTACTCGAAGCGAAATCGAGAACAAAGGAAGGCGGCGCCTATAAATTTATTCCCGGATTTGCCGAGCGCTACATGGCGGATTTGGCCAAACGTCCAAAGCTGAAACGGAAGCTGAAAGTGATCGCTGCCTGCGGCAACGGCACCGCCGGCGCCTTCGCGCCGAAAGTGCTGGAGGCCATCGGCTGCGAGGTCGTGCCGCTCGATTGCGAACTCGACCACACCTTCCCGAAATACAATCCGAATCCAGAAGACCTGAAGATGCTGCACGCGGTGCGCGACGCGGTGCTCGCGCACAAGGCCGACGTCGGTCTGGCCTTCGACGGCGATGGTGACCGCTGCGGCGTCGTCGACGATCTCGGCGAGGAAATCTTCGCGGACAAGGTCGGTGTCATGCTCGCGCGAGACATATCGGCGGGCGGCAAGGGCGGTCAGTTCATCGTGGATGTGAAATCGACCGGCCTCTTCCTTACCGACCCCGTTCTGAAGGCAAACGGCGTGAAAGTGGATTTCTGGAAAACCGGTCACTCCTACATCAAGCGCCGTGCGAACGAGCTTAAGGCTATCGCGGGCTTCGAGAAATCCGGTCACTTCTTCTTCGGCCCGCCGTTCGGCCGCGGCTATGACGACGGCCTGCTCTCGGCGATCGCGGTCTGCGAAATGCTCGACCGCAACCCCGATAAGAAGATGTCGGACCTGCGTCTAGCACTTCCGCGTACCTGGCAGTCCCCTACGATGTCGCCGCACTGCGACGACGAAAGGAAATACGGGGTCGTCGACAGAATCGTGAAGCACTTCGAGGCGGTAAAGGCGAAGGGCGACAAGGTTGCAGGCCAGGCGATCCGCGATCTCGTCACCGTCAACGGCGTGCGCGTGACCGTCGAGGACGGTACCTGGGGTCTGGTGCGCGCGTCATCCAACAAGCCCGAACTCGTCGTCGTGATCGAAAGCCCGGCGTCCGAAGCGCGCATGAAGGAAATGTTTGCGGCGCTGGACGCGGTAATCCGAACCCATCCGGAAGTCGGCGAATACAATCAGAAAATCTAGCAGACTCAGTTCGCCGTGCGCGTAATTGTGGTGACGAGACGCGGGCGGATGTAGAGCTGATCGGTAAGCGTAAGCGTGCCGCCGGTAAAGGCGCCGCCGACCGGCGGCGTGTAATTGTAGCTGACTTCCGCCCAGATGATCGAGGTGCTCGGCGCGTTCAGCCCTTGCGGGAGCGTGATCGTCGAGTTCACCGGCCGTGCCGTGTCTTGAAAGGCCTCGCTCCAGCCGACGGTCGCGGTGCCGGCAGCGTTGATGTTGATGCTCGACACCTTGATCTTGAGCAGCCCGTTCCAGGCGTAGGGCGCAAACACCGCCTTGGCGGCGTCGAAGATCGCGGTGACTTCTGCATTCGTAATGCTGTTGTCGCGTGCGACGAGGTCGCCGACGGTATGGGCGACCAGCACGACCTTGCGCTTGACGATGATGCCCTGCGTCAGCGCGGTTCCGCCGAGATAGAGCATCGCCATGAAGGGCAGGATGATCGCGAATTCTACCGCGGAAACGCCGCGCTTGTCGCGCGCGAAGCGCGCAAGCTTGCCGCGGAGCGCGGCGAAAAATCCGGAAAGCGCGAGCGGAGTCATTGATAGGGCTCGTTGCGGAAGGCAACCGCGGACATGAGCAGGCGCTTGCCGCTCGGCATATCGGCAAGATCGAGGCCGAAAGTGCGCAGGATCAGCGGCCATTCGTACATGACGCGGACGACCACGATGTCGCCGGGGCCGCCGGTCTGAAACTGGAAGCCGGTGTCGTCGATCGACCCGTCCGGCTTGTACGCCGGTTTGCCCAGGTTTGCGCTCGCGAATGCGCCCGATGTCCGGACGTCGATGATCATGCCGGTATTGCAGTTGAACAGCCCGAAGACCCGCGCACAAAGCTCCTGCCGGAACTTTGTCTGATCGAAATTCTGTTTCTGCGCCTGACCGGTCATTACCAGTCGGCTGGTGTCATGCACCGCCGTCTCGAGCACCTGGCCCGCCCAGAACACGAAGGCGAGTTCGATGATCGCAAACAGGATCGCGAAGAACGGGACAGCGACGATCGCAAACTCGACGGCGGCAGCGCCGTCATCCTTGCGGCCGAAGCGGACAACGAGACGGCGCAAGCCTCGGGAGGCGCCGCTCGCTTTTTCATTGCGAATTTCGATGCCGAACATCCGGACTGGCCCGCGCTAATATAGTGCGATGCTTCTAGCGTTCATCGTTTGAAAAATCGTTGAACCGCGCGGCAGGAAGGCGCGGGCGCGCGTTAGCGTTCGATTAACCAATAATGCGATCAGCGGGCGGGAGCGGCGGCCGGATTGCCGGCCGAAAGCCCGTTCCGAGTGCCGTTCTGTGCGACCACGGCGTCGAAAACGGCCGAGGCGTCGCCCGGGACCAGCGTGCGCTGGCAGTTCGGTGCACAGCTCAGGGTTTCCCGGTCGGCACCGCGAAACACGGTAAGGCCAGACGTGGGCGCGGTGACGGTGATCGTATGCTCGGCAATCACCGTTCCTTTGGCGTCCAGCACCATCAGGTTGGTTGTGCCGTAGCCTTTCCCGGTAACGACCAGGAGCCCGCCGCTTTGCAGGGTGCCATCGGCAATGGCGGGATTGCCGATGATGATGGTGGAGACCCGGTCAGGCAGGCGGAGGAGTTTGGCCTGATCCAGCACCACGGACACGGCTTCCGCCAGCGCGAGATTGGGCGCGATCACCAGACTGCACAGGACGAGCAGAGTCTTGAACCAGCGACGCAGCACGAACGCCTCCAACGCAACCGTGACGGACAGACCTCAATCTCGCCGATAATGGTGAACGAACTCCAAACGCCGGCCGGCCGGAACGCCTGCCGCTTGCACGCGGCAGGCCGCGAAGCCTTGCGCGAAAAAGGTTCTGCGATCGGCTGAGCGGATCGTTAACTCTGTTTCATTTAGCCCTGAAAACAGGGGGTTTCTGCGATCGGATTAACCGTGATGCAATTGCTTCGCGATAGGTTGGCTCTCGTTCGATCGGACACAAAAGTCCGGCGGACACGCAGAGAGCCAACATAGGTTCAAGGAGCCTTGATATGAAGAACATCGCTCGTTTTCTGAAGGACGAGTCCGGCGCGACCGCCATCGAGTATGGCCTGATCGCCGCCTGCATTTCGGTCGCCATCATCGCGGTCGTGCAGGGTGTCGGCACCAAGCTGACCTCGACGTTCACTTCGGTTTCGAACGCTCTCAAGTAAGCGTTCGCATACCCGGAAAATATGAAAGGCTCCGGCGCAACCGGGGCCTTTCGTGTTTTCGGATTTCCAAACATCGAGACTGCAGAACGCCGGGATATTCGTTTCAATTTTAGGCAGCCGGCTTTACGCGACCGAAGGAACTTCCGTCTATGGTGCGTATGTGACCGGACGCAAGATCCGGTACACTCAACCTCTGAGGGAGCCGTCTATGAAGAATCTTGTTCGTTTTCTGAATGACGAGTCGGGTGCGACCGCTATCGAATATGGTCTGATCGCCGCCTGTATCTCGGTTGCCATCATTGCGGTTGTGCAGGGCGTCGGCACCAAGCTGACCTCGACCTTCACCTCCGTCGAGAACGCGCTGAAGTAAGGCTCGTTCCAAAGCTCCTTGTATCTGCGCTCTGCAATGAAAGACCCCGGCTGTGGCCGGGGTCTTTCTGTTTTTCGGTGTGCGATTCACGCTTCGCTTAGGCTTTTCCGCTTTGATCCGGCGTGGGTCCAGCGGCAACCGGCGCTCTCGCGATGATGCTCGAAATCCTGATTCTCGGTCTCTTTCCCGCGGCGATGGCATTCGCGGCCGCGAGCGATCTCGTCTCGATGACGATCTCGAATCGGGTTTCGCTTGCGTTAATAATCGGTTTCTTTCTGGCGGCCTGGCTCACCGGCATGGGCTGGGCGGACATCGGCCGTCATCTGCTCGCGGGCACGGTTGTTCTCGTGATCGCATTCGGCTTCTTCGCCCGCGGCTGGATCGGCGGCGGAGACGCGAAACTTGCGGCTTCGACCGCACTCTGGCTCGGCTTCTCGCATCTCATGGAGTATCTGCTGATCGCTTCGGTCGCAGGCGGCATTCTCACGCTGCTGCTCCTGCAGCTGCGCACCCTGCCAATGCCGCAGATGCTTGCGAGGCAGCAGTGGATCGCGCGGCTGCACAATATCGAGACCGGCATTCCTTACGGAATCGCGCTCGCGATCGCGGGGCTCATGGTCTACCCGGAAACCGTCTATATGCGTGCGCTCGCGGCCTGACGTAAGTGTAAGCAGCCGTTAAATAAATTCCTCTACTGCTCATTAACCATAAGTTGACCCTTAGCTGTTGAAATCCGGCAAAGGGCAAACGGGCGGCCCATATCCGGGTCCCGGTTCAGCACGAGTGGAAGAGTGAGCGTATGAAACCCGCGCGTCTAATTGTTCTCGGCATCGCCATCACGGCGGGGGCCGCCGCCTTCATGTTGTCAGGCCAGCGTGCGCCTGCGCCCGTGCAGCAGATCGTCAGGCCCGCGAACGATACGGTCGACATTCTCGTCGCGAAGACGGATATCGGCGTCGGCCGCGCGGTTTCGCCAGAAGACATCACCTGGCAGGCATGGCCGGTCGCCGCGGCGGGCCCGCTTTTCATCCGCAAGACCGCGCGCCCCGACGCGCTCAACGAATTCAAGGGCGCGGTCGCGCGTGCGCCATTCGTCGCCGGCGAGCCGATTCGCGAAGAGAAGCTCGTTCGCGCTGACGGTGCCGGCTTCATGTCCGCGATTCTGCCTGCCGGCATGCGCGCGGTATCGACAGAGATTTCCGCGGAGACCGGCGCCGGCGGCTTCATTCTGCCGAACGACCGGGTCGACGTGCTGCTCACGCGCCGCGAACAGAGTCAGCAGAACGCCGAAGCGATCACGACCGAGACGATCCTGCGCAACATCCGCGTGCTCGCAATCGACCAGACCGTCGAGGAGAAGGGCGGCCAGAAGGTCGTGGTAGGAAAGACTGCGACGCTCGAACTCGGTCCCCAGCAAGCCGAAACGCTCGCGATGTCGCGCCAGCGCGGTACCATTTCGCTCGCGCTGCGCTCGCTCGCCGACGCGAAGCCGAACGTCGCTTCCGAAGCCGAGGAGCCGCAGCAGAATTCGAGCCGCGTGAACTTCGTTCGCTTCGGTATCAACTCAACGCAGACCGCGAAGTAAGCGAAGGATCGGGGCTCTCGATGAAAAAGCCGCTAGCCGCAAAAGCAGGGTTAACGATCGCTTTCCTTGGCGTCTTCGCCGCTGCAGCGCTCACCGTTCCGACGCAAATCAGCGCAGGCGAACCCCAACTTGCGGGTCCCCCGAAGGCCGCGCCGGCCGGTCCGCAGATTCCCGTCATTCACACCCGCGGCAACTTTCTCGCGCTTGGCATCGGAAAATCCATCGTGGTCGACCTGCCGCGCGACGCGAAGGACGTACTGATTGCCAATCCCGCGATCGCCAATGCCGTGATCCGCTCCGCGCGCCGCGCCTATCTGATCGGCGTGAAAGCGGGTCAGACCAACATTGTCTTCTTTGACGAGAATGGTCAGCAGATGGCGGCCTACGACATCGAGGTTGCGCTGGACGCGGTCGGCGTTCGCGCGGCGATCTCGCGGCTCGCGCCCTCCGCGCAGGTGAAGGTCGACGCGATCGGCGACAGCATCGTGCTCTCCGGCACGGTAGCGTCCGCCGCGGAAGCGCAGCACATCTTCGATACCGCGGCCCGGATGGTCGGCGATCCGGCCAAGGTTGTGAACGGACTCTCGATCCGCGAACGCGAACAGGTCATGCTCAAGGTAACCGTTGCCGAAGTGCAGCGGAACATCCTGAAGCAGCTCGGCGTCGACCTGAACGGGACCAACATCAATATCGGCAGCGCGGTCGTGAACTTCGAGAACACCAATCCGTTCTCGGCGCAGAACACCATGCTGTCGACGAGCAACGTTCGGCCGATGCTCAATTTTCCGAACGGCGGCACCGTCAGCGCGACGATCCGCGCGATGGAGCAGGCAGGCGTCATGCGCACGCTCGCCGAGCCGAACCTGACCGCGATCAGCGGCGAGACGGCGAAGTTCCTCGCGGGCGGCGAGTTTCCGATCCCCGCCGGGCAGAGCTGCGATCCCAATACCGGTCAATGTCAGGTGCAGATTCAGTTCAAGCAGTTCGGTGTCGCGCTGGAGTTTACGCCGGTCGTGCTTTCCGAAGGCAAGATGAGTCTGCGGGTCGCGACCGAAGTCAGCGAACTTTCCTCTGAAGGCGCGATCCGCCTCTCCAACGTGACGATCCCGGCGCTGCGCGTTCGCCGCGCGAATTCCACGGTCGAATTGCCGTCCGGCGGTTCGCTGGTGATGGCGGGCCTGCTTCAGGAGCAGACCAAGCAGAACATCAACGGTTTGCCCGGTCTGATGAACCTTCCGGTGCTCGGCGCGCTTTTCAAGAGCCGCGACTTTCTCACGGGTCAGACCGAACTGATGATCATGGTGACGCCTTATGTCGTCCGCCACACGTCGCAAAACGAACTGGTCCGGCCCGATGACGGCTTTGCCAATCCCTCGGATCAGTCCGCAGTTCTGCTCGGCCGCCTGAACCGGATCTACGGCACGCCGGGCGCGAACGAACCGAAGCGGCTCAAGGGCAACTACGGTTTCATCCTGGATTGAGTGTTTGGAGCGTAAGATGTCTGTAACGAGAGTATTTCCCGCCCGTCTTCGCGCAGCACTCCTGCTGGGCCTAGCGTCCGTTGTCGTCGCGGGCTGTCAGAGCGATCGGATCGTGACCGGCACGGTGCCTGCGGATTATCGCGACCGGCACCCGATCCAGGTTAACGAAGGCACGCGTTCGGTACAGATGTTTATCGGCTCCGGCCGCACCGGGCTCACGCCCGAGCAGCGTGCGCTTGCCGGCGGTTTCGCCTCGCAATGGCGCCGCTACGGCTCCGGCCCGATGATCATCGAGCTGCCGGTGAGTGTCGCGAACGAAGTTTCGTCGGGCCGCACGGTGCGCGAACTCAGAAGCGTGCTCACGGCCTCCGGCGTGCATCCGCGTGCGATCGAGATCAAAGCCTATCAGTTGAGCGCGCCTTCGAACGTCGCACCGATCCGTCTGACCTTCACGGCGATCAGCGCAACCGTCGCGAGCCGTTGCCATGCCGGGCAGGACAACCTCGGGCCGACCCCGTCTCCCAACTGGCCGCAGAACTATTCGCCGCAAAACTTCGGCTGCGCCACCCAGCACAACCTTGCGGCTTCGGTCGCCAATCCGGAAGACCTCGTGCAGCCGCGCGCGGAGCAGCCGGCCTATGCCGGCCGCCGCAAGACCGTGCTCGAGAAGTACCGCCAGGGTCAGGATCCGTCCACGACCTATCCGACGCAGACCAAGGCCAGCAACGTAGGAAACTGATGAGAGCCGCGCCCGTACTCGATCAAGGTCTTTCCGTAGCGGAGCCGGAGCGTCACATCGCTCCGGTGCCGCGCATTACGATCCAGGCGTTCTGCGAAACGCCGGAGCTTGCGCATTCCGTGCAGAGCGGCGCGGCTGACCGGCGCATGGCGCGGGCGCACGTCAAGGTTTCCATGGGCGGTTTGCCCGCGGCGGAAGAGGCGTACCGCGCCTCGGCGACGCCGAACGTGATCCTCATCGAGTACAACGGCCACGCCAACGCCCTGCTCGAAGGCCTCGATCGCCTTGCCCAAAGTTGCGATGCCGGCACCAAGGTCATCGTGGTCGGACGCGTAAACGACATCATCCTGTACCGCGAACTCGTCCGCCGCGGCGTCAGCGACTATCTCGTCGCGCCGCTCGCGCCGCTCGACATCATCGCTTCCATTTCCGGACTATACGGTGCAGTCGATTCGAAGCCCGTCGGCAAGATCATCGGTGTGATCGGCGCCAAGGGCGGCGTCGGCGCATCCACGGTTGCGCACAATATCGGTTTCGCGATCGCGCGCGATCTCGAAATCGACGCCGTGGTCGCCGATCTCGATCTCGCTTTCGGCACCGCCGGCCTCGACTTCAACCAGGATCCGCCGCAGGGCATCGCAGACGCTGTGTTTTCGCCCGATCGCGTGGACGGCGCATTCATCGACCGCCTGCTCTCGAAGTGCACGGATCACCTGAGCCTGCTTGCCGCGCCTGCGACCCTGGATCGCGAGTACGACATCTCGCCGGAAGGCTTCGAGCCGGTCTTCGATACGCTGCGCGGATCGGTACCCTACACTGTGCTCGACCTGCCCCATGTCTGGAGCGGTTGGGCCAAGCGCGCCATTCTCAACGCCGACGACATTCTGATCGTCGCGGCTCCGGATCTCGCCAACTTGCGCAACGCGAAGAACATGATCGATCTCGCAAGAGCGTCGCGGCCGAACGACCGCCCGCCGATGTATCTTCTCAATCAGGTCGGGGTTCCGAAGCGCCCCGAGGTGAAGACCGCCGATTTCGCGCGTGCGCTCGGAGCCGAGCCGCTCGCATCGATTCCTTTCGAGCCGCAGTTGTTCGGAACGGCCTCGAACAACGGCCAGATGATCGCGGAAGTCTCCGCCAAGCACAAAACTGCGGAAACCCTGCTTCAGGTTGCCAAGACGATCACCGGTCGCGCGGAGTCGAAAAAGCAGAAGGGCGACCTGCTATCGCCGCTGCTTTCAAAGATCAGAGGCCTGCGGAAGTAGCGTTCAAGGTTCGGGGTCGGCAATGTTCGGCAAAAGAGGAAGCGATAGCGGAAGCGGCATTCGGGAAATGCCGCGCGCACCGGCGCAATCGGCGCCGCTGCCGTCACCCGCGCAAATGCCCCCGCTCCCGGCGCAGCCCGACTTTGTCTCGAGGCAGCCCGCCGCAAAATCGCCGGCCATGCCGTCGCCGCCGATCGCGCCTGCGTCTCCGCCGCCGCCGATCATGAGCAACCAGCGCTCCGAGACCTTCTACGAGGTCAAGGGCCAGATCTTCGGCGCGCTGATCGAAGCGATCGATCTCACGCAGCTCGCAAAGCTCGAACCCATCGCCGCGCGCGAGGAAATCCGCGACATCGTGATCGAGATCATCACGATCAAGAACGTGGTGATGTCGATCTCCGAGCAGGAAGAACTGCTCGACGACATCTGCAACGACGTGCTTGGCTATGGTCCGCTGGAGCCGCTTCTGGCCCGCGACGACATCGCCGACATCATGGTCAACGGCGCGAATACGGTTTACATCGAAGTCAAGGGTAAGATTCAGCAGACCGGAATCCGATTCCGCGACAATCAGCAGCTCCATAATATCTGCCAGCGCATTGTGAGCCAGATCGGCCGCCGCGTCGACGAATCCTCGCCGATCTGCGACGCCCGTCTGCCAGACGGCTCCCGCGTCAACGTGATCGTGCCGCCGCTCTCGATCGACGGGCCCGCGCTCACCATCCGCAAGTTCAAGAAGGACAAGCTGAAGCTCGAGGACCTCGTCAGGTTCGGCTCGATCTCGCCGCAGGGCGCCGATCTGCTCCGCATCATCGGCCGCTGCCGCGTGAACACGCTGATCTCCGGCGGCACCGGCTCCGGCAAGACCACCCTGCTCAACTGTCTCACCGCGCATATCGACAACGACGAGCGCATCATCACTTGCGAAGACGCAGCCGAATTGCAGCTTCAGCAGCCGCACGTCGTCCGTCTCGAAACGCGTCCGCCGAACCTCGAGGGTGAGGGCCAGGTTACGATGCGCGATCTCGTGCGTAACTGCCTGCGTATGCGTCCCGAGCGCATCATTGTCGGCGAAGTCCGCGGACCGGAAGCCTTCGACCTGCTGCAGGCGATGAACACCGGCCATGACGGCTCAATGGGCACATTGCACGCGAACTCACCCCGCGAAGCGCTTTCCCGTCTCGAGTCGATGATCACAATGGGCGGCTTCTCGCTGCCGCCGCGAACCATCCGCGAAATGGTGGTGTCCTCGATCGACGTGATCATTCAGGCGTCGCGCATGCGCGACGGCTCGCGCCGCATCACGCATGTCACCGAAGTGGTCGGCATGGAAGGCGACGTCGTGACCACGCAGGATCTGTTCGTTTACGATTATCTCGGCGAGGACCAGAACGGCAACATTCTCGGCCGCCATCGCTCGACTGGCATCGGGCAGCCGCGTTTCTGGGATCGCGCGAAGTATTACGGTGAGCAGAACAGGCTCGCGGCTGCACTCGACGGCGCCGAGATCGACGACGTATTGGGCCGCTCATGAGTTCGATGGCTTTCGCATTCCTGATCACGGTCGCGGTCGGCGGCGTGCTTTACGTTTTCATCTATCCGATGATCTCGGGCGAGAAACGCGCCGAGCAGCGGCTCAAGGAAATTTCGGTCGACGAGATTCAGACCAAGCGAAGCCGGAACAAGGCCGATACCGCAACCGCGCGGCGTCAGCAGGTCGAAGACACGCTGAAGCAGCTCGAGGCGCGTCAGAAGAACGTCAAAAACCCGCCGATAGAAGTCCGGCTTCAACAGGCCGGGCTTTCGATCACGAAGAAGCAATTCTTCCTGTTCAGCGCCGCAGCGGGCGTCATGTCGTTTCTCCTGATGTTCATGTCCGGCATGGGGCTGATCCTGGCCATTCCTGCCGGTGTTGCCGGCGGCTTCGGTATCCCGCGCTGGGTGATCGGCTACCTGAAGAAGAAGCGCGAGCAGAAGTTCATTCTCGAGTTGCCGAACGCGATCGACGTAATCGTTCGCGGCGTGAAGGCCGGTCTGCCGATCGGCGACTGCATACGCATTATCGCGAATGAAACGACAGAGCCGGTGAAGGGGGAATTCCGCCTGATCGCCGAAGGTCAGGCGGTCGGCATGTCGCTCTCGGATTCGGCCGCGAAGATGTACGAGCGTGTGCCGCTTCCCGAGGCGAACTTCTTCGGCATCGTGCTCGCGATACAGCAGCAGGCGGGCGGCAACCTCTCCGAGGCGCTCGGCAACCTTTCGCGGGTATTGCGCGAACGCAAGAAGATGTCGGCAAAGATCAAGGCGATGTCGATGGAGGCGAAGGCCTCCGCCGCGATCATCGCTTCGCTTCCCTTTGCGGTCATGTTTCTCGTCTATCTGACCAGCCCCGGCTATATCGAACTTCTGTGGACGACGCCTACGGGCCGTGTGCTGCTCGCGGGGTCCGCGGTGTGGATGCTCATGGGCGTGATGGTCATGCGCCGCATGATCAATTTCGATTTCTAAAGGTGCGCGTATGGTCGAACTGATCTACGAGAGACTGGCCGACGCCCGCTTCATGACGACGCTGTTCACCGTGATAGCGGTGATCGCGACGATCTATACGCTTGCAATGCCTTACATCTCCGGCGACGGACTCGACCGCCGCATGAAGACGCTCGCCGTCGAGCGCGGTCAGATCCGTGCCCGCGAACGCGAGAAGCTCGCGCGCGGCGAGAAGATCAATCTTCGCCCGACGCCGAAAGCCTTCATGCAGAACATCGTCGAGAGCCTCGATCTGAAGAAGTGGGTCGGCGAAGAGGAGATCAAGGCAACGCTTATGCAGGCAGGCTATCGCGGGCAGGGGCCGCAGGTAACGTTCCTGTTCTTCCGCATGGTTGCGCCGATCGCGATGTTCATCTTCGCGCTGCTCTACCTGTTCGTGCTCGTGCCAATCAACCAGCCGGCGATGATGAAGATCGGCATGGCCATTGGCGCGGCTTATCTCGGCATCAAGCTGCCGCAGATTTTCCTGAAGAACGTGATCACGCGCCGCCAGCTGTCGATCCGCCGCGCGTTTCCCGACGCGCTGGACCTGCTGCTGATCTGCGTGGAATCGGGCATGTCGATCGACGCCGCCTTCAAGCGCGTGAGCCAGGAAATTGGCTCGCAATCGGTGCCGCTTGCGGAAGAATTCACCCTTACGACGGCGGAACTGTCCTATCTGCAGGATCGCCGCATGGCGTTCGAAAACCTTTCCGCGCGTACCGGTATCGACGGCGTGAAGGCGGTTTGTACCGCGCTGATTCAGGCCGAGCGCTACGGTACGCCGCTCGCCCAGGCGTTGCGAGTGCTCGCCCAGGAAATCCGCGATCAGCGCATGGCCGAGGCTGAGAAAAAGGCCGCCGCACTCCCGCCGAAGCTGACCGTGCCGATGATTCTTTTCTTCCTTCCAGTGCTGTTCATCGTGATCATGGGTCCGGCCGCGATCCGCGTTATGGAAATCAGGTAAGAGAATGCCCGCCGGCGGCGGGCGATTGTTTCTCGACCAGTTGAAGCAGGATTACGAGCGACGCTGATTGCGCTGCTGCTGCTGTTCCTTGATGAGCTCCCGCAGCGCCGCGATATTGGCGCTGGCTTCCTCCGGCGGCAGGTCACCGGCCGCGACCTTCTCCGCCTCCCCGAATTTGCGTTGCAGCGCAAGCGAAAGCGCGAGGTTCTGCCGCACGCGCTTCTCGGCGCGTGGGTTGGCGGCGGCACGGCGCAGCGTGCTCTCCGCGAGCTTCAGCTCCTTGGAAAGAATATAGGAAAGGCCGAGATTGGAGAGCACCGCCGGCTCGTCCGGCGAGATCTTGAGCGCGGCCTGATAGTAGCGGCGTGCGGCCTTGTAGTTGCCGAGCTGATCGTTGATGGCGCCTTGCGCATTCAATACGCGCCAGTCGGGCTGGTCCGGCGTATGTGCGCGGGAAAGCACTTCGAGCGCCTGTTGCAGCCGGCCGGTTTCCGCGAGCGCGCGGCCGTATTCGCCGGCGAGCGCCTTGTGCTTCGGGTTTTTGATCGTCGCCTGTTCGAGCACGGCGACGGCCTGCGCCTGCTGTTCGTTCTTGCGGAGCGCCTGGGCATAGGCGATCGCGACCTGCGGGTCCGCAGGTTTGCGCCTGTATTCCTCGCCGAGCCGCTCGGCCTCGGCGCGCGGGTCGTTTTCGGTCGTCGCGAACGGGTTCCGGATCGAGCCGGTGATATCACCGCTTTTCGGCTTGTTTGCGCAGGCTCCGAGCGAGACGGCGAGCACCGCGGCAAGCGCGAGTTTCGATACGCTGCCGTAGAGGCGCTGTTTCGGGGTGGCGGGATTACACTGCATACAATTACTCCGCGCGCGGCCCGGCGCGTCCGCCGGGACACCGCGATCAGCAATAGACGGTTAACCCTAACGTCCCGTTAAGCCCGCTTTCTTGGGCTTTTTGGGCGTGTTACAGGGCGAAAAACACGGAAAGAACGATCTTGCCGCAAGCCCTGCATCCCGCCTTCGCGCCCTCCGCAGCCGCGGCAAGACCCGTCTGGTGCGTGGACGACCGGAGTTGGAAAACTATCCGCAAACTGCTGCCGGCTGCTGCCTGCACGTTTGCCGAAGCCGCAGCCTTCAGTCCGGATGCAGGCAGGCACCTGGTTCTTCCCGAGCCAAGCGGCGGCATTGCCGGTTGCCTGTTCGGATTGGGCAAACACGCCGACAGGCATGCCGACCCGCTGCTCGCGGGCAAGCTCGCGACGGTACTCCCCGCGGGCGACTGGAAATTCGCGGAAACGCCGAAAGATGCCCGGCTCGCCGCGCTCGCCTTCGCGCTGGGTTCCTATCGCTTCGGTACGTATCGCAAGAACGAAAAGAAGCAGCCGCGACTCGCGGTCCCTGCCGGAGTCGATGCAAAGGAAATTTCGCGCATCGCCGAGGGCATCGCGCTTGCGCGCGACCTAGTCAACACGCCGGCAAACGATCTCGGCCCTGCCGAACTCGAAGCGGCGATCCGCGCCCTTGCAAGAAAGCACGGCGCGAAGGTTTCGAGCGTTATCGGCAAGGATCTCGTCAAGAAGAACTTTCCGCTGGTTTATGCGGTTGGGCAGGGCAGCGAGCGCGCACCGCGTCTCGTCGAATTCACCTGGGGCAAGCCTTCGCATCCGAAGCTGACGCTGGTCGGCAAGGGGGTGTGCTTCGATACCGGCGGTCTCGACATCAAGCCCGATGCCGCGATGCTGCTGATGAAGAAGGACATGGGCGGTGCCGCGGCTTCGCTCGCGCTCGCGCACATGATCATGGCTGCGAAGCTGAAGGTGCGGTTGCGCGTGATCATCCCCGCGGTCGAAAATTCGATCTCCGGAATAGCGTTCCGTCCCGGCGACATCTTCAAGAGCCGCAAGGGCATTACGGTGGAAATCGGCAACACCGACGCCGAAGGCCGGCTCGTGCTTGCCGATGCGCTGGCGCTCGCCGATGAAGAGAAACCCGAACTCGTGATCGATTTTGCGACACTCACGGGTGCCGCGCGCGTGGCGCTTGGCCCGGAAATACCGCCGGCGTTCACGCGCGACGATGCCCTCTGGCATGCGCTCGAAAAACATTCCGCGCGGGAGCACGATCCGCTGTGGCGCATGCCGCTGTGGCAGCCCTATATGGAAATGCTCAATTCGAAAGTCGCCGACACCAACAATGTCGGCGGCGGGCATGCCGGCGCGATCACGGCCGCACTGTTTCTTTCGAAGTTCGTCGAGCAGGCCAAGAGCTGGCTGCATCTCGACATCTTCGCGTGGAATCCGAAGGAGCGGCCGGGCCGCCCGGAAGGCGGCGAGGCGCATTCGGTTCGCGCACTGTTTGCGCTGTTAACCGAACGCTACGGTTGAGGGTTGCGCCGCGCAGCGCTCCCTGAAATGATACGGCTCCGAAACGATCTTTGAGAGAACCGTGGCCGTCGATCTCCGCCCGTCCCAGGCGCTGAAGCTGCTGCACGACTTCAACTTCGAAGTGGTGCGCGACGACGACCGCGACCTTTCTGCGCGGCAGATCACGATTTTGCTCACGGTCTATCTCGATCCGCCGCCGCATACGGTGCGCGGCCTCGCCGCCAAGCTCAACGTAACGAAACCGGTCATTACGCGTGCGCTCGATACCATGGGCCGCATGGAGATTCTGCAGCGCCGCCGCGATCCGTCGGATCGAAGAAACGTGCTCGTTCAGCGAACCGTCAAGGGGGCGCTTTATGTCGAGCGGCTCGCCGATCTGATGGCCGCCAAGGCGAAAGAGCTGCCGCTGTGAAGTTCGACCGGCGTCTCACCCCCGCTCGCCCCGATCTCGCCGCCTCGCATCTGCGCGGCAAAGTGGAGGCGGCCCGTTTCGCGGATGGCGTCGTCATGCAGGTGATCGACGTTTCCGCGCCGCTCCGCTCGGCGCCGGCGTCCGACGCTCTGCTCGACACCGAGGCTCTCCATGGCGAGCGCGTGACGGTATACGAGCAAACCGAAGAAGGCTGGTCCTGGGGGCAGCTATCGCGCGACGGCTATGTCGGCTGGTTGCCCTCGAACGCGCTCGCGAAGGAGACCGTAAATCCGACCCATCGCGTGCGCGCGTTGCGGACCCTCGTGTTTCCGAAGCCCGATATCAAGTCGCCGCCGATCGCTTCCTTGTCTTTCGGCGGCACGATTGCAATGAAGCGCGAAGAAGGGAATTTCGTCATTACCGAAAACGGCGGTTTCGTTCCGAAGCAGCACCTGGCGCCGCTCGATTTTCGCGAGGACGATCCTGCCGAAGTCGCGGGCCGCTTCCTCGGCACGCCTTATCTATGGGGCGGCAAGACGTCCGCGGGCCTCGATTGTTCCGCGCTCGTGCAGCTCGCACTGCAAAGCGCAGGCTACGAATGCCCGCGCGACAGCGACATGCAGCAACAGATCGGCAAGCCGGTTGCGTTCTCGGGCGGCGAAGAATCGCTCGCGCGCGGCGATCTGGTCTTCTGGAAAGGTCATGTCGGCTTCTATGCGGGCGAGGGGAGGTTGCTGCACGCCAACGCTTTCCACATGGCGGTGGCCGAGGAGCCGCTTGCGGAAGCGATCGCGCGCATCCGTACAAGCGGTCTCGAGGTTCTCGGCGTCCGGCGGCTCTGATCGGCCTGCTTGCGGCAGATCAACGGCCCGCCACGAAACATTGCTTACCTAGCGGGATGAAAAAGATCCTTGTCCTCGACGGCCATCCGGATCCCGATCCGTCGCGTTTTGTTCATGCCCTCGCGAGTGCCTACGAATCCGCCGCCCGCAGTGCGGGCCACGAAGTCCACAGGCTCGACGTCGCCAGCGCGGGTATCGATGTGCTGCGTTCCGGCAAGGATTGGGGGAAGGGCAAAACGCCTGCCGAAGTGAAGCGTGCGCAGGAAGCGATTGCCGGGGCCGACCACATCGTCATTCTGTTTCCGCTCTGGCTCGGCGCGATGCCCGGTCTGCTCAAGGGCTTTTTCGAGCAGGTCTTCCGCCCGGGCTTTGCCATCGCTGAAGGCAAGCGCACGCTTTCGCCCGGCCTGCTGAAAGGGAAATCGGCGCGCGTCGTCGTGACGATGGGGATGCCGGGATTCTTCTATCGCCTGTTCTTTTTCGCCCATAGCCTGCGAAGCCTCAGGCGGAACATTCTCTATTTTGTTGGCATCAAACCCGTTCGAGAAACGCTGATCGGCAGCGTCGAGAACGCGGCGGCGCGCGAGCGCGCACTCGAAACCATGCAGCGGCTCGGCCGCGATGCGCGCTAACGCTCCTACGAAGCCGCGCCTTGAGCGGTATCGAGAGAGAAAGCCGCCGCGAACAGCGCACGCGTATAGTCGCTTTCCGGATTCTTGAAGAGCTTTTCCGCCGGGCCCTGTTCGACGATCCTGCCGTCCTTCATCACCATGACATGACTCGCAAGTGCCGCGACCACGCGCAGGTCGTGGCTGATGAATAGGTAGGTCAGATCGCGCTTCTTCTGGAGATCGCGCAGCAGATCGACGATCTGCGACTGCACCAGCATGTCGAGCGCGCTCGTCGGCTCGTCCAGCACGACAAATGACGGCTCCAGCACCATGGCGCGTGCGACCGCGATGCGCTGGCGCTGCCCGCCGGAAAATTCGTGCGGGTATCGATGCCTTGTCTCCGGATCGAGGCCGACGTCCTGCAGCGCCTCCGCGGCGCGGCGGTCGCGCTCCTCCGTGCTCATCTCCGGCCGATGTACGCGCAGGCCTTCGGAGACGATGTCGGTAATCGGCATGCGTGGCGAGAGCGAGCCGTAGGGGTCCTGAAAGACGATCTGCATGTCGCGCCGGAACGGCCGCATGGCCTTGAACTTCAGGCCCTGAATCGGCTTGCCGAGGAACACGATCGGCCCGTCGCTGGAAATGAGCCGCAGGAGCGCAAGGCCGAGCGTGGTTTTCCCGGAGCCGGATTCGCCGACCACACCGAGCGTTTCGCCGCGCCGGACTTTCAGCGAGACCCCGTCGACCGCCTTGATGTGTCCGACCGTGCGCTTGAACAGGCCGCGTTTGATCGGATACCAGACCTTGAGATCGTCGGTCGAGATCATGGTCGGCGCATCGGGCTGCGGCGGTGCGGGCTGCACTTTCGGCTCGGCGGCGAGCAGCGCCTTGGTGTAGGGGTGCTGCGGGTTCTTGAATATCTCCTCGACCGGGCCCTGCTCGACGATCTTGCCCTGCTTCATCACGCAGACGCGGTCCGCGATCTTTCGCACGATGTTGAGGTCGTGCGTGATGAAGAGCATGGCCATGCCGAGCTGGCCTTGCAGATCCTTGAGCAATTTCAGAATCTGCGCCTGCACGGTGACGTCGAGCGCGGTAGTCGGTTCGTCCGCGATGAAAAGATCGGGTTCGTTCGCGAGCGCCAGCGCAATCATCACGCGCTGGCGCTGCCCGCCGGAAAGCTGGTGCGGGTAGGAGGCGAGCCGCTCCGCCGGGTCCGGAATGCCGACCTCGGCAAGCAGTTCGACCACGCGCCGGTTCGCGGCCTCGCCGCGCATGCCGCGGTGGACCTCGAGCACCTCGGCGATCTGCCGGCCGATCGGGTGCAGCGGATTGAGCGACGTCATCGGCTCCTGAAACACCATCGTGATGTCGTTGCCCCGCACGCCGCGCATTTCCTGCTCGGAGAGCTTCAGAAGATCGCGGCCCTGAAAGACCATCTCGCCGCTTGGATGATGCGCGGAAGCGGGAAGCAGCCGCAGCACCGAAAGTCCGGTGACGGACTTGCCGGAACCGGATTCGCCGACCACCGCGACGGTCTCGCCCTTGTCGATGTGAAACGAGATACGATCGACCGCGAGCGTCTCGCGGCCGGCCTGCCGGAAAGCGACCGAGAAATCTTTGACCTGAAGAAGCGCGTTCTCGCTCATGTGAAGGTCTTTCGCGGATCGAAGGCGTCGCGGATCGCCTCGCCGATGAAGATCAGGAGCGTGAGCAGGATCGCGACCGTGAAGAAGCCGGTGATGCCGAGCCACGGCGCTTGCAAATTGTTGCGGCCCTGATTGAGCAACTCGCCGAGCGAGGGCGAGCCCGGCGGCAGGCCGTAGCCGAGATAGTCGAGCGCGGTCAGGGTCATCACCGAGCCCGACAGAATGAAGGGCATGAAGGTGAGGGTCGCGACCATCGCGTTCGGCAGGATGTGCCGATACATCAGGACTGAGTTCGAGACGCCGAGCGCACGGGCCGCCTGCACATACTCGAAATTGCGCGTGCGCAGAAATTCGGCGCGCACCACCCCCACGAGGGACGTCCAGGAGAAGAGCAGCAAAATTCCGAGCAGGACGAAGAAGCCCTGCGGCAGCACCGCGGCCACGATCAGCAGCACATAGAGCGTCGGAATGGAAGTCCAGATTTCGATGAAGCGCTGGAAAGAAAGATCGACCCAGCCGCCGAAATAGCCCTGCACCGCGCCTGCCGCGATGCCGATGATCGAGGACAGGATTGTGAGCGTCAGTCCGAAGATCACGGATATCCGGAAACCGTAGATCATGCGCGCGGTGACGTCGCGCGCGGCGGTGTCGGTGCCGAGCCAGTTCTGGTCCAGATCGCGGCAGCTTTTCGCGCCGGGCTTTTTCGCAACCGCCGCCTTGCACTCCTCCTCGGTGTACATCCACGTCGGCTTCGACGGCGCCGGTGTCGGAACGTCGTAATTGATCGTGGAATAGTGAAACGGAATGATCGGCCAGAGCATATAGCCGTTCTTGTCCGCGATCAGCTTCTGTACGACCGGATCACGGTAGTTTGCCTCGGTCTCGAAATCGCCGCCGAACGCGGTTTCCGGATAGAACTGAAAGATCGGGTAGTGCCATTTGCCTTCATAGGAGACGAGGAAAGGTTTGTTGTTTGCGATCAGCTCCGCGAACAGCGTCAGTACGAACAGGATCGAGAAAATCCAGAGCGACCAGTATCCGCGGCGATGGCGCTTGAAATTCTCCCAGCGTCGTTTGTTGATGGGCGACAGGCGGCCTTGCTTCGCTTCGGCATTCTCTTTGTGCTGCTCGAGCACCGGCGTTTGCGTAATCTGGTCCATTTCCCGTCAGACCTCGCGCGATTCGAAGTCGATGCGCGGATCGACCCAAGTGTACATGAGGTCCGAGATGAGGTTCACGACAAGGCCGAGGAGCGAGAAGATATAAAGCGTCGCGAACACCACGGGATAGTTGCGCTTCTCGACCGCCTCGAAGCCGAGGAGCCCGAGCCCGTCGAGCGAGAAGATCTGCTCGATCAGAAGCGAACCTGAGAAGAACGCGCCGATGAAGGCGCCGGGGAAGCCCGCAATGATGATGAGCATGGCATTGCGGAACACATGGCCGTAAAGCACGCGCCGTTCGGATAACCCCTTCATGCGCGCGGTGACGACATACTGCTTGCGGATCTCGTCGAGAAACGAGTTCTTTGTCAGCAGCGTCATGGTTGCGAACGACCCGAGCAGCATCGCCGTGATCGGCAGGGCGAGATGCCAGAAGTAGTCGCCGATCTTGCCGAGCAGGGAAAGTTCGTGCCAGTTCGGCGATGTCAGCCCGCGCAGCGGGAAGGCCGAACTCAGGCCCCAGGGCAGATTCAGCGAACCACCCGCGAATACGACGATCAGAAAGATCGCGAACATGAAGGCCGGGATCGCATAGCCGACGATCACCACGATCGAGGTCCAGCTGTCGAAGCGGGTGCCGTCGCGCACGGCCTTGGCGATTCCGAGCGGAATCGAAATCAGATAGGTAAGCAGCGTGAGCCACAGCCCGAGCGAGATCGAAACCGGCATTTTCTGGATGATGAGGTCGAGTACCTGCGCGTCATGAAAATAGCTTCGGCCGAAATCGAAGCGCGCGTAGTTCCACAATAAGAGCAGAAAGCGCTCGTGTGCCGGCTTGTCGAAGCCGAACTGCTTTTCCAGATCCTTGATGATCTGCGGGTCCAGTCCCTGTGCGCCGCGGTAGCGCGACGAAGTGGTATCGAAACCGGTTGCGCCGGGGTTGTTGGGACGAAATGTTTCGCCGCCGCTCCGGTTGAGCCGGTCGGATGTGGAGACGTCCGCGCCGGTAAGTTGCGCGATCGCCTGCTCGACCGGCCCGCCCGGCGCGAACTGGATCACCAGAAACGAGACCAGGAGGATCCCGAGAATCGTGGGAACGATCAGAAGCAGGCGGCGAACGATATAAGCGAGCATTCAGGCCTCTCGGCGAGAGAACGTCGGGCAAAGTGCGCGGGTTCCGCTGGCCGGTCAATCGGCGCGGGCGCGCCACCATGTCTCGGGGATGCCGCGCCCGTAACGCGGCTTTTCCTTGGGGCGTGCGAAAACGTCCCAATAAGCGATCCAGTGTGAAGCCTTATTCCACTGCGGAATCCAGTAGTGGCCGGCGCGAAGCACGCGGTCCAGCGCCCGGCAGGCGAAGGTGAGCGAATCGCGATCCTTCGCTTCGACGATCTTCTCGATCAGTTGATCGACGGCGGGATCGGCGATGCCGGAGAGATTACGCGATCCCTGCATCTTCGCGGCATCGGACGAAAAAAACGTACGGAGCGATTCGCCCGGCGTCGAACTGGTCGAAAAGCGCTGCACCGTGATATCGAAATCGAACGTCTGCACGCGGCGCTGAAACTGAGCCGGATCCACGAGCCGCATGTTCGCTTCGATACCAAGCCGTCTGAGACTCGAGATGATCGCGGTGTGATGCGGCTCGAAAGACGGCGAGTTGTTGAGGAACTCGATCGTGAAGGCTTCGCCCTTGGGTGTCATGCGCCTGCCGTCCTTGACCTCGCAACCGGCTTCGCGAAGGAGCGCGCCCGCGCGCCGTAGAAGGTTGCGGTCCGCGCCCGATCCGTCCGCCTCCGGCGGCACATAAGCCTCGCCGAACACGGCCTCGTCGATCTTGCCCCGGAAAGGCTCAAGCAGTGCGAGTTCTTCCGGGGAGGGCTTGCCCTTCGCCGCCATCTCGGAATTCTGAAAGTAGGAAAACGTCCGGTCGTAAGAACCGTACATGAGATTCTTGTTCATCCATGGAAAGTCCATGGTGAGCGCCAGCGCCTCGCGTACGCGCTTGTCGGAGAATTTCTCGCGGCGTGTGTTGATGAACCAGCCCTGCGCCCCGGACGGCGTCTGGTCGGGCAACACTTCTTTCTTCACGCGGCCGTCGCGCGCCGCCGGGAAGTCGTAGCTCGTGGCCCAGGTACGCGAAGTAAATTCCTCGCGGAAGAGATAATTGCGCGCGGTGAAGCCCTGAAATCCGGCTTCCCGGTCGCGGAAGTATTCGTAGCGGACGGCGTCGAAGTTGTTCAGGCCGCGGCTGACGTTCAGCTTCTCGCCCCACCAGTTCTCGACGCGGTGGTATTCGATATAGCGGCCGGCTTCGAGCCGCCCGACACGGTAGGCTCCGGAGCCCAGCGGTGCGGTCAGCGTCGCCTCGTCGAAATTCTTGCCTTCGAAGTTCTTCCTGGAAAGCACCGGCAGGCCGGCCACGATCAGCGGCGTCTCGCGGCCGCGGTTCTTAACGAAACGGACGACGACAACGTCCCCGGATTCGGCTTCCGCACTTTCGACGTCCCGCAGGATGATTCGAAGAATGTTGTGGCCGATCGTCTTCAGCGTCGTGATGGTCCAGGCGCAATCCTGCGCGGTCAGTTTGGTGCCGTCGTGAAAATGGGCCTCGGGGCGGATACGAAAGCGATAGACGAGCCCGTCTTCGGAGATGCCGACCGAGTGAGCTGCCAGCCCATACATCGCGTCTGGCTCGTCGAGTGCGCGCACCATCAGCGACGCAAAGGTGAGCTCCATGCCGAGCGCGCCGTCATTGCGCTGCGAATAGATATTCAGCGAGTTGAAGGTCTCTAGGTTCTGGTTGAATTGCGACGAGGAGCCGATCTGGGAAAAAAGGCCGCCTTTCGGCGCGTTCGGGTTCACATAGTCGAAATGCGGGAAGTTCGCCGGATACTTCAGGTCGCCGAAGGCGGAAAGACCATGGCTCTCGCGCTGCGTCTGCTGTGCGCGCGCCGGGATCGCTGCGGAGACGCTGGCCGCCGCGCCAAGAGCAAGGAGAGAACGGCGCGAGATACGCAAGCGCGAATTCACTTCTGCGGCCCTACCTTCGCGGCGCGATCCTTGTCGAACCACCAGATATCGGGGAACCCGACGGAGTATTTCGGCAGCTTGTCCGGCTTGCCAAAGCGGTCCCAACGCGCGATCCGCGACACGTCGATGCTCCACATCGGCACGACATAGTGGTTCCACATCAGTACACGATCGAGCGCGCGCGTGGCCGCGATCAGTTCTTCGCGATCCTTAGCGAACACCACGCGCTTGATCAGCGCATCGACCGCCTCGTTTTTGATGCCGGCGTAGTTGCTCGATCCCTGCCGGTCGGCGGATTCGCTGCCGAAGTACTCGTATTGTTCGTTTCCGGGAGAAAGCGATTGCCCCCAGCCCGAGACGATCGCGTCGAAATCGCGCGAACGGACACGGTTCTGATACTGCGAGGCGTCGACTTGCCGGACCGTGAACTGGATGCCGAGCCGCTTCAAATCCTCGCCATAGAACAGAACGATGCGGTCGAAGCTCGGACTTGCGATCAGAAACTCGATGGTGAAGGGCTCGCCGGTCTTGCCGTTGACGAGCCTGCCGTCGCGTACTTGGTAGCCCGCCTCGCGGAGCAGCCGGGCCGCCTCGCGCAGGTTCGTGCGGACCGACTCCTGCGAGTCATAGACCGGATTCTTGTATTCCCTGGTGAATACTTCCTCGGGCACCTTGCCGCGTACGGTTTCGAGAATCTCGAGCTCCTTGCCTTGCGGCAGACCGGAGAAGGCGAGTTCGGTGCCGCTGAAGTAGGACGCGATGCGCACATACTGGCCGAAGAAGAAGTTTCTGTTCATGTTCTCGAAATTCATCGCGTAGTTGAGCGCAAGGCGCACCCGCGGGTCCGAGAATTTTTCGCGCCGCAGGTTAAGGATAAAGCCCTGCATCACGCCGCGGGCGCGGTCGGGAAATGTCTCTAAGATCAGGCGCTTTTCCTTGACGGCGGGCACGTCATAGGCGGTCGCCCAGTTCTTCGCGATGTTCTCGAGACGGAAATCGAACTGGTCTGCCTTGAAGGCTTCCAGCTCGACGGTATCGTCGCGGAAATATTCGTATCGAATCTCGTCGAAATTATCGTGCCCGATTCTTACCGGCAGCGAAGCCGCCCAATAGTCCTTCACGCGCTCGTAAACGATCGTACGGCCGGGAATGAAGCTCTTGATTCTGTATGCGCTGGAGCCGAGCGGCGGTTCCAGCGTGCCGTTCGCGATGTTGCGTTCCTTTCCGTCGGCATCCTTGCCGGTCCACCAGTGCTTCGGCAAAGGCGCGATCTGGCCGACGATCTGCGGCAGTTCGCGATTGCCCGGCTGATCGAATGTGAAGGTCACGTCGCGTTCGCCGGTTTTTTCCGCCTTGACGACGTGGCGGTAGTAGTAGCGGCGTTGCGGGTTGTGCTCCTTCAACATTTCGAAGGTCCAGATCACGTCTTCCGGCGTGATCGGCTTGCCGTCCTGCCAGCGCGCGTTTTTGCGGAGCCGGTAGGTGACGGAGGAGTAGTCGTCCGGATACCGCGCCGACTCGGCAATCAGTCCGTACTCGGTCGCAACCTCGTCCATCGAGCCGGTCATCAGCGTATCGTAGATCGTCGAGATTCCGGCCGCCGCCGTGCCGCGCGTGATGATGTGATTGAAACTGTCGAAGGTGCCGTCGACGCCGAGCCGCAACAGTCCGCCCTTGGGTGCGTTCGGGTTGACGTAGTCGAAATGTTTGAAGTCGGGAGCGTACTTCACGTCGCCCATCAGCGAGAGCGCATGGCGCCAGGGCGTTTCCTGTGCGGCCGCCTGGTGCGGGGTGGCGAGCGCGAAAAGCGTGAGAACGAGGGTCCGGGCAAGAAGCGGCGTCACAAATACCTCCGTCGCCCCCCGTCGACGAGGGGTCAATTTCGGCGGCGATTATGACCGTTTTGCGCGGTCACGCCAAAGCGCCCGCGCAATATCGCGATGATTTGAGGAAAACCAGCCTTACTGCTTGGCCGGAGCGTCCTTCTTCTCGCCGGCCGGCGCGTCTTTCTTCTCTCCCGCAGGAGCGACGGCAACCGGCTTGGGCAGCGGCGCGGGATTGTCCGACTGCTGGTTCAGATAGACGATCAGCGCTGCGCGATCCGCGGCGCGGCGCACACCGAGGAAGGTCATCGACGTTCCGGGCACGGCCTTGTTCGGATTCGCGAGGAACTTGTCGAGTTCCTCGAAGGTCCACTTGCCCTTCTTGCCCTTCATCGCGTTCGAATAGCTGAAGCCGGCGTGCGTTCCGATGTCGTTGTTCACGACGCCGAACAGGCCAGGCCCGACCTTATTCGGGCCGCCTTTGGCGAAGTCATGACAGGCAACGCACTGGCGCGCGACCGAGGCACCTTTTTCGGCGCTGGCTTCGTTGAGGAGATTCTCAAGCGGTACCTGCGGCTCGGCCGCAGCCTGCTTCGTGCCGGCCTTGTCGTCCGCGACCGCAATTTCGTAGCCGGGCTTCGCTGGCGGGTGTGACGCGAAGATGCCGCCTGAGACGATGCTCAGTGACAGAACGAATAGGCAGGTGCCGAGAATGGCACCCATGATTTTGTTGAGTTCAAAGCTGTCCATCGGGCAGCGATTCCGACTGTTTTGCCGCCGGCGCTCCGGCGAAAGGCCCCGTTAAATCGCCGCCAGAGGTATCGCTTTGCCCGAATGGAGGCAACCCGTATAACCCGGCCGCCGCTGCTACCTTCTGCCGCCGCGAAACCGGCGGGTAACGTCGATTTTCCGGGTGTTTTTGATGGCTTCCACAGCCGCGTCCCGTTCCGATCTGATCGTGCTGATCCCGGCGCGGATGCAGGCCACCCGGCTGCCGGGAAAGCCGCTTGCCGACATCCTGGGGAAGCCGATGATTCTCCATGTGCTCGACCGGGCGAAGGAAGCGGGGGTCGGGGAGGCGGCGGTAGCGACCGATGACGGCACAATCCGGAAGGCGGTCGAAGACGCGGGCGGCCGCGTCGTCATGACGAGTGCCGATCACCAGACCGGTTCCGACAGAATCTTTGAAGCGCTCGGCAAGCTCGATCCCACGGGCAGGATTGCGATCGTCGTCAACCTACAGGGCGATCTGCCCACCATCGAGCCTGCCGCGATCCGCCGCGTGGTAGAGCCGCTCGGCGATCCGGCCGTCGATATCGCAACGCTCGCGGTCGAAATCACCGACGAAGCGGAGAAGACGAACCCGAATGTCGTAAAGGTGGTCGGCACACCGTCCGGCGAACATCGCCAGCGCGCCCTTTATTTCACCCGCGCCACCGCGCCCGCCAATGACGGCCCGCTTTACCATCACATCGGCATCTATGCCTATCGCCGCGCGGCGCTCGAGCGCTTTGTGAAGCTGCCGCAGGGAACACTGGAAAAGCGCGAGCGGCTTGAGCAGCTACGTGCGCTCGAAGCCGGCATGCGCATCGATGTTGCCATCGTTGACGCGGTTCCGCTCGGTGTCGATACTCCCGCCGATCTGGAGAAGGCCCGCGCGCTGCTTGCGGGCAGCATGAGAAAATCCTGACATGACCAAGAAGCACACCATCGTCTTTCAGGGCGAGCCCGGCGCCAATTCGCACATCGCCTGCCGCGAGCGTTTTCCGAATTACGAGCCGGTGCCCTGCGCGACCTTTGAGGATGCCTTTGCCGCCGTCTCCAACGGCGAGGCAAATCTCGCAATGATCCCGATCGAGAACTCGGTTGCGGGCCGCGTTGCCGACATCCATCATCTGATGCCGCATTCGGGTCTGCATATCGTCGGCGAATTCTTTCTGCCGCTTTCGCATCAGCTGATGGCTCCGAGGGGCGCCACGCTGAAGACCGTGAAGACGGTGCAGAGCCACATCATGGCGCTCGGCCAGTGCCGCAACGTGATCCGCGAACTTGGACTGACCGCCGTGATCGGCGCCGACACCGCCGGTTCCGCGCGGCAGATTTCCGAATTGAACGACAAGACGCGGGCGGCGATTGCATCGCGGCTCGCGGCGGAAATCTACGGTCTCGACATCCTGCGCGAGAATATCGAGGACGAAGACCACAATACCACTCGCTTCATCATTCTGCAGCGCGAGAAAGAGTGGGCGAAGCCGGGCAATGGCGACGTGGTGACGACTTTCGTCTTCAGGGTGCGCAACGTGCCAGCGGCGCTCTACAAGGCGCTCGGCGGTTTTGCCACCAACGGCGTTAACATGACGAAGCTCGAGTCCTACCAGATCGACGGCAATTTCTTCGCGACGCAGTTCTATGCCGATGTCGAAGGACATCCGGACGACCGCGGATTGAAGTTCGCACTGGAGGAGCTCGGCTTCTTCTCCGAGGAACTCAAGATTCTCGGTGTCTACCCGGCGCATCCCTTCCGCATGAAAGCGCGCAAGGAAGCGGGTTAGTCGAAAACGCTCCCACCGCGCTCGACGAAGGTCTTGATCAGATGATGCGCGATCGCGAGCGGCGGCGGCGCGAAGAAGCGCGCCGGATGCTTGCCGGTGAGTAAAAGGCGGCACTCGTCTTTCGTAACCCAGCGCGCGGCTTCCAGCTCCACTTCGTCGATCTTCAGCTTGCCGGTTGTCGCCTCGACGAAGCAGCCGATCATGATCGACATGGGAAACGGCCAGGGCTGCGACGCGAAATAGGCGACGCGTCCGGCAGGAATTCCCGCCTCCTCCAGCGTCTCCCGCCGCACCGCTTCCTCGAAACTCTCGCCCGGTTCCACGAAGCCCGCGAGTGCCGACCACATGCCGGGCGGAAAGCGCGTCTGGCGCGCGAGCAGGCATTGCTCGCCGTGGACCGCGAGCATGATCACGCAAGGGTCGGTGCGTGGAAAATGCTGTGCGCCGCAGGTGCTGCAATCGCGCCGCCAGCCGGCCTGTGCGGGTTTGGCCGGATTGCCGCAATTCGCGCAGAAGCGGTGGCGCTCGTGCCAGAACAACAGCGCCTTCGCGGTGGCAAGCGAAGACTGATCTCCCGGCGGCACGAGGCCTTGCAGCGCGATCGAGCGCAGATCGACAACGATAAAATTTCCGCGCGCCTTGATCGCGTCGATCAATGCGGGCGGGACGGCACGCGCGAAGTGTCCGCGGCCGTCTTTATCCTTGCCCAGCAGCACGGCTTCGAGCGGCTCGCCCAGGCCCGCCGCTTCGTCGTTCGTGAGCCCGGCATCGAATGCTTCGCCGCGTTTTGCGAGTACGAAAGATTCCCCGGCCAGTACGAAGTTGCGCGCGTTCGCGCGCAGCGATTCGATAAGTGCAGTGTCGCCGCGCTGCTCGCTCAGACGGTCGAGTGCAGAGCCTGCGTAAGTAAGTTTCGTTTCGCGGGAAAAGGACATGGATGGGGTCTTTGTTTGCGGGACGCTGGCACGACCTAATGCCTCTCGCAATCCGTCAGCCGTGCATGGCTAATGCGCTGCGAAGCCTTGCTATCAAATCCTCGCGTGCCGCCACGTCATAGGGAACGCCCGTACCCGCGCCCCAGACCGGCCCCGGCCAGGCGGCATCGCCTTCATTCCGCGCGACAACATGAATATGAAGCTGCCGCACGATATTGCCGAGGGCGCCGACATTGATCTTCAGGCACCGCGTGATCGCGCGCAGCGCCGATGCGCATTGCGCGATTTCCTCCATCGCAACCTCGCGGTCCGCAGCGGACAGCTCGAATAGTTCCGACACGTTTTTCCGCTGTGGCACGAGCACCAGCCATGGAAACCGCGCGTCATCCTGCAGCCGTACTTCGCAAAGCGCGAGGAAGCCGACGGTGACGGAATCCTTGGCCAGCCGCGGATCAAGCGAAAAATTGGACATCGCACCAACTTATTTCGTCATGGCCGGGCTTGTCTCGGCCATTCACGCCTTTCTTTTTGCTTCGGAAGGCGTGGATGCCCGGCACCCGATGTCGGGTCTACCCGACTTCGGCATATTTAATGCTCAAGTTGGCTAAAGCCGACTTGAGACCCCGGGCATGACGAGTTCGTATCCGCTCACGCTTGCCTTCGCCGTCGGCCCGCCCGATATAGGGATCGGGAGGTTGGCGGTGGACGAGCCACTCGCCAACCGGGTCAGGTCCGGAAGGAAGCAGCCCTAACGAGACCGGTTTGGGTCATCGTTCCAGCCTCCCACCTCACTCCTAGGAACGCGGCCCGGATGGACGATACGCCCAAAAAGAACGCGGCAGACGGCGCCTCCCTGTTCGGCGACGAGGCTGGCGGATACCGGGTTCTCGCACGCAAATACCGCCCGCGGAATTTCGACGACCTCATCGGCCAGGAAGCGATGGTCCGTACGCTCTCGAATGCGTTTGCGAGCGGCCGCATCGCGCAGGCCTATCTGCTGACCGGCGTTCGCGGGGTCGGCAAGACCACGACCGCGCGCATTCTCGCCCGCGCGCTGAACTACGAGCCGAAGTCGGGCAAGGAGAGCGGGCCGACGCTCGAGATGCCTGAGCTTGGCCGGCACTGTCAGGAAATTCTCGAAAGCCGCCATGTCGACGTGATCGAAATGGATGCGGCCTCGCACAACAGTGTCGAGGACGTCCGCCAGATCAACGACGCTGTGCGCTACACGCCGGTAAACGCGCGCTACAAGGTCTATATCCTCGATGAAGTGCACATGCTCTCGGGCGCGGCTTTCAACGCGCTCCTCAAGACGCTCGAGGAGCCGCCGGCGCATGCAAAGTTCATCTTTGCCACGACGGAAGTGCGCAAGGTGCCGGTTACGATTCTTTCGCGCTGCCAGCGCTTCGATCTGCGCCGCGTTGATGGTGATACGCTGGCCAAGCACCTCGGCAAGATCGCCGACGCCGAAAAGATCGATGCCGAGCCGGAGGGCCTGGCGCTGATCGCGCGCGCGGCGGAAGGTTCGGTCCGCGATTCGCTATCTTTGCTCGATCAGGCGATCGCCCATGGCGGCGCCAGCGTGAAGGCTGCCGAAGTGCGCGAGATGCTGGGGCTTGCCGACCGCACGCGCATCATCGACCTGTTCGAAGCCTTGATGAGCGGCAATATCGCGGAGGCGTTGAAGCTCTTCCGCGAGCAATACGATCTCGGCGCCGACCCGGTGGCAGTGCTTTCCGATCTCGCGGAGTTCAGCCATTTGCTTACGCGCTTCAAGATCGTGCCGTCATCGCTCGAAGACACGAGCCTTGTCGAAGCCGAACGCAAACGCGGCAAGGAGCTCTCAGAGCGGCTTTCGATCCGTGTACTGTCGCGCGCGTGGCAGATGCTCTCCAGGGGAATTTCGGAATCCGCGTCTTCCGGCAAGCCCGCGCAGGCCGCCGAGATGGTGCTGGTGCGCCTCGCTTATGCCGCCGATCTGCCGACCCCGGATGAAGCGTTGAAGATGTTCGCCGACGGCGCCGGTAACGCGGGCACTGCTCCGGGTAACGGCGGCGGGGCGCCTTCCGGCGCGCCGCGGATGCAGATGGCACAAGGCGGGGCAAGTGCGATCGGCCGCGCTACACCGCGCCCGGTTTCAACTCCCGACAACGCGCCGCAACTCGGTTCGCTCGAGGATGTCTATGCGCTAGCGGAGAAGAACCGCGATCTCCAGATCAAACACGCGCTGAAGAATTTCGTGCGCCTCGTGAAGATCGAGGAAGGCAGGCTGGAAATCTCGCTAGATCAGGGTGCGCCGCTGAACTTCGCGGGTACGCTCGGCGCCAAGCTCTCGCAGTGGTCGGGGCGGCGCTGGGTGGTCATGGTCGGCCGCGACAAGGGCGGTGAAACGCTTGCCGAGCGGGAACAGAATACGCAGGCGCAGCTGAAAGCGGATGTGCGCAATCACCCGGCGGTGCAGGCGGTGCTGAATGCGTTTCCCGGCGCGGAGATCGTCGAAGTGCGCCGCAAGTCCGCGCCTGAAATCCTGTCGGATAATCCCGCCGACGATTTCGATGCGCCCGCCGGGACCGAAGAAGAGTAAGGAGCGAATTCATGCGCGACATGATGGGCATGATGGGGAAGATCAAGGAACTGCAGGCGAGTATGGAACGCATGCAGGCCGAACTTGAGACCCTCGAAGTCACCGGCAGCGCCGGGGGTGGCCTCGTTTCCGTCACCATGAACGCGAAAGGTACGATCCGGAAGGTGTCGATCGATGAGAGCCTGATGAAGGCCGGCGAGAAGGAGATCGTGGAAGACCTGATCGTGGCTGCGAGCGCGGATGCGCGCAGCAAGTCCGAGAAACTGGTCGAGGAAAAGGCCAAGGCGCTGACCGGCGGCCTGCCGCTGCCGCCGGGCATGAAACTGTTCTGAAGCGGGATATAGATGCGCCGCGTCGTTGCCGGGCCGGAGATCGAGCGGCTCATCCAGTTACTGTCGAAGCTGCCGGGGCTGGGCCCGCGCTCCGCGCGCCGCGCCGCCTTGCATCTCGTGAAGCGGCGCGAGGAACTGATGGAGCCGCTAACCGCCGCGCTTGGCGATGCGCTTGCAAAAATCGTGGTCTGCGACACCTGCGGCAGCATCGATACGCGCAATCCGTGCACGGTCTGCGCGGATGCGACGCGCGACGCCTCGCTCCTGGTCGCAGTCGAGAATGTCGCCGATCTCTGGGCGCTTGAGCGCGCAGGCGCCGTGAACGGGCGCTATCATGTGCTTGGCGGCACGCTATCCGCGCTCGACGGCATCGGTCCGGACGATCTCAACATCGCTTCGCTCATTTCTCGCGCACATGAGCCGGAAGTGAAAGAGGTCGTGCTTGCACTCGGCGCAACCGTCGACGGCCAGACGACCGCCCACTACATCACCGATCTTTTGCGGGATGCCGATGTGAAGGTAACGCGGCTCGCGCATGGTGTGCCGGTCGGCGGCGAGCTCGATTATCTAGACGAAGGCACGCTTTCCGCGGCGATCCGGCAGCGGACGCTATTCTAGGGTTTTACCCATGCGCCTTCCGGCCTTACTCGGTCTGATCTTGTTCTTGCTTCCCGCGCAGACGCATGCGCAAATGGTGCAACTGCCAAGGCCGGTTGTCGCCGCCGCGTTCGTGAAAGCCGAATGCGACAATGAAATCGACGAAGTGAACAAGGAGCTGGAGTTCGCAGGTGCACTCACAGACCGCCTGAAACTTCTCGAAGTCTCCTGCTGGCGGGCGGCCTATAATTTTGGGAGCATTTTCTTCGCCGTCGATCCGGAAAATCTCGCCGGAGCGCGGCTGTTGCAGTTCCAGACGCTGGGAGAGGGCAACAAGCTTGTGCCGACCCACCAGCTTTCGAATCCGGCCTACGACGAGAAAAAGAAGGTGCTGGAGTCGTTCCATAAGGGCCGCGGCATCGGCGATTGTGGCACGGCTGCGAACTGGCGCTGGAACGGCAAGGATTTTGCGCTTGTCCGTTACTGGAGCAAAGACGACTGCGACGGCGAGCCTTTTTTCGATGACCTCGAGCCGAACTCGAAATATCTCGTCTACCCGCCGCGGCAGCCGCTGCAGAAGCGGAAATAGTTACCTTTTCTCGTCCCCAAGCGCTGCGAAGTGCCCGCGCGCCTGGAGCCACCACAACAGCAATATACTCGGGATGGCGGCGAGCGCGGTGACCACAAAGAACCAGAACCAGCCGGTCGCTTCCGCGACATAGCCGCCGCTTGCAGCCAGCACCGTGCGGCCGACCGCGGCGATCGCGGATAGCAGCGCGAATTGCGTGGCGGTATGCGCCCGGGCGCCGCAGAGCGCGGAGAGATAGGCCACGAAAATCACATTTGCGGCGTTCGAGGTGGAGTTCTCGACGATGATCGTAAGCGTGAGCGCCGAGACGTCGGGACCGATCCAGGCGAGCCACGAGAACATCAGGTTGGAAAGCATCTGGATGATCGCCGCAATCCAGAGGCACGTCGTAAGCGGCAATGCGCGCGCGAGCGCCCCGCCGATAAGTCCGCCGATCACCGCGGCCGCAAAGCCCACGCCTTTCACAACCGTCGCATAAGTCGCAAGACTGAACCCGGTTTTCAGCACGAAGGGAACGGTCAGCACGCCCGCGAAGGCATCGCAGAACTTGAACAGAAGCACGAAAAGCAACACGGCGATTGCGAGCGGACGCGAGAGGAATTCGCTGAAGGCGGAGAACGCGGTCGCGAACACGCGCTTCACCGGTGAGTCGTCATCGGCTCTGTCCTCGCCAGCGGGCTCCTTCGCGAGGAGCGCCGCGATCAGGCCGACTGCGACACAGGCCGCGGCCGCGATGTAGGAAACCTTCCATGCCGAGAGCTGCGCGACGCCGCCTGCCTCAAGATAGGCGACCAGCAGCAGCGCGCCCGCGCCCGACAGCAGCAGCGCCACGCGATAGGCGAGGATGTAGCTCGCGATCCCGGCGGCCTGTTCTTCCTGCGGAAGGCTTTCGACGCGGAAGGCGTCGATCACGATATCCTGCGTGGCGGACGCGGCGGCGACCATGAGCGCGGCTACCGTAAGGTAGAAGATCGAGGTCCTCGGATCGGAGAAACCGAGCACGACGATCGCCGCGATCAGCAGCAGCTGCGAAAGCACAAGCCAGCTTCGCCTCCGCCCCAAGAGCCGCGTCAGCAGCGGGACGCGAAGCGCATCGACGAGCGGCGCCCAGAAAAACTTGAAGGTGTAGGGCAGGCCGACAAGCGAGAAGAGGCCGATGGTTTTCAGGTCGATTCCGCTCTGCGTGAGCCACGCCTGCAGCGTGCTGGTGACGAGCGCAAGCGGCAGGCCGGCGGAGAAGCCCAGAAGCAGCACGATCAAGACGCGCGGGCGCGTATAGACGGCGACCGCCTTCAGCCATCTGGAGGAGGCGCTCGAAGCGGGTTCTGCGGATTCGGCCATATGCCGCGCTTGTCGCACAGCGGGAGGAAATTGGGAATCGTGCTACTCGCGCCCGCCGAGCTTGAGCTGCAGCGGCGGAGTCGCGGCGCTTTTGGCGGAAACCTTCGCCGCCGGCGCGTCCTCGTCGAGTTCGAGCGACTGAATGCGTCCGCTGCGTTTCGAGACCTTCTCGGCGGAAATCAGCACCTGTCCGACGTCGTCGGCGGCCTGCGCGAAATGCGTCTGCAGCTTCACCGCGCGGTCGCGCAACCGGCCCACGTCCTCGACGAGCTTGCCGACCTCGGCCTGAATTTTCTCGGCGGCATCGCGCATTTGCGCGTCGCGAACGATCGCCTGCACCACCTGAATCGCGAGCATCAGTAGCGAGGGAGAAACCAGGATCACGCGCTCGCGAAAGGCCTTCTGCAAGACATCGTCGCAGACTTCATGCAGTTCCGCATAGACCGATTCCGACGGTACGAACATCAGTGCGATGTCCTGCGTCTCGCCGGGCACGAGATAACGCTCGGCGATGTCGTTGACGTGTTTGTTGATGTCCTGCTTGAGGCGGGCGAGCGCGCCGCGCCGCACGTCTTCCGTTTGCGCCTCGCGGAAAGCGGTGATCGCCTCCAGCGGAAACTTCGCGTCGATCGCGAGCGGCCGCTCGTCCCCGGGCAGAAAGATCGCGCAGTCCGGCCGCTTGCCGTTCGAAAGCGTGTGCTGGAATGCATAGGCGTTCTTGTGCAGGCCGTCGGCGACGATCGCCTCCATGCGGCCCTGGCCGAAGGCGCCGCGCGCCTGCTTGTTCGCAAGCACGTCTTTCAGCGTCACCATGTGGCCGGTGAGTTCGGCCATTCTGCTCTGTGCGGCATCGACCACCGCGAGGCGCTCGTGCAGTTTCGACAGGCTCTCCGCGGTCGTATGCGCGGCCTTGGTCATGTTTTCGCCGATGCGATGCGTGACGGCGTCGAGGCGTTCGTTGACGGTGCGGGTGAGTTCTTCCTGTTTCGAGCCGAAGCCCTGCGCGAGAAACTGCACCTGCCCGGTGGTCGCCGATTGCGCTTTCAGCAGTTCGAAGAGTTGCTGCTGCAACTCTTCGACACGGAGCGATTGCTCCTGAGCCTCGAGCGCGCGGGCGCGGCTCTGGCGGCCCTGCACCAGCAGAACGCCGAGCAGGAGAAGCACGGCAAGCCCGCTTAACGCGGCTAGCAGGGCCCCCATCGTCACGCTCATGCCGTTGATTTCAAAAAGGATTTCTCCCATGGCGCCGCCGCTTCCCAGTGATTCGATCCGGAACGAAGAGCGAACATCTCACCTGAGGGCGACCTCGGCAAGCGTACGCCGCCCGCGTTGACCACAATCGGGCGATCACTTACTTCCCGCGCATGATCCGACCGATTTTGCAGCTTCCCGATCCGGTTCTACGCAAGGTCTCGGCGCCGGTCGAAAAGATCGACGGCGAGATCAAGGCGCTGATCAAGGACATGTTCGAGACCATGTACGACGCGCCGGGCGTCGGCCTTGCCGCGATCCAGATCGGCGTCGCCAAGCGCGTGGTTACGATCGACGCCACCCGTGGCGACGAAGAAAAGCAGCCGATGGTCTTCATCAATCCGGAGATCGTTTATGCGTCCGAGCAAAAGGACGTGAAGGAAGAGGGCTGCCTCTCGATCTCAGAGTATTATGAGGAAGTGGAGCGGCCCTCCGAAGTGAAGGTCCGCTACATGGATGAGAAGGGAAAGACTCACGAGATCGAGGCGGAGGGGCTTCTTGCCCGCGCGCTCCAGCATGAGATCGATCATCTGAACGGCGTGCTTTTCATCGATCATATCTCGAAATTGAAGCGCGACCGCGTCACCAAGAAATTTGCCAAGGCCGCAAAGGCGAACAAGCGCATAGCTGCGGCCGGCTGAGCGCGAAAGGGTTTCCGTTGCGGGTCGTATTCCTGGGCACGCCGGAGTTCGCGGTGCCGACACTCTCCGAGCTGGTGGCGCGCGGCCATGAAGTCGTGGCGGTTTACACGCGCGAGCCGGCCGCTGCAGGGCGGGGGTTGAGCGAGCGCAAGTCCCCGGTGCACCAGGCAGCGGAAAACTTCGGGATAGCCGTCCATTATCCGAGAACATTACGTGGCGAGGAGGCCGCCGCCTTGTTTCGCTCGCATGCCGCGGATGTCGCGGTGGTCGTCGCCTATGGTCTGATTCTGCCGAAGTCCATTCTCGGCATCCCCGCGCACGGCTGTCTCAATCTTCATGCGTCGCTCTTGCCGCGCTGGCGGGGCGCGGCCCCGATTCATCGTGCGATCATGGCGGGCGACAAGGATACCGGCGTCATGGTGATGAGAATGGAGGAGGGGCTCGACACCGGGCCGGTAGGGCTCGCTGAGCGTGTTGCGATTTCCGAGAACGTCACGACCGGCGATCTGCATGACAGGCTCATGCTGGTAGGCGCCGATCTGATGGGCCGGGCCCTTGCCGCGCTGGAGCGCGGTTCGCTTTCCTTCACGCCGCAGGCGGAAGACGGCGTTACCTACGCGAACAAGATCGACAAGAGCGAAACCAGGATCGACTGGTCGAAATCCGCGCGCGAGGTGCACAACCATATTCGCGGGCTTTCGCCGTTTCCAGGGGCCTGGTTTGAGGCGAGCATCGACGGAAAGCAGGCGCGCGTGAAAGTTCTGCGCTCGCAGCTCGCGGCGGGCGGCGGCGTACCGGGCACGCTCCTCGATGACCAGTTGACGATCGCCGCGGGCACCGGCGCGGTGAAGCTCGTTGAGGTGCAGCGCGCGGGTGCGAGAGTCATGAGCGCGGAAGAATTCCTGCGCGGCGCGAAGCTGGTGAAGGCCGCGAAAGTCCGGTGATGCCCCGCTACAAGCTCACCATCGAATACGACGGCTCGCCGTTTCTCGGCTGGCAGGTACAGGAGAGCGGTCTCACCGTCGCGGGCTTACTGGAAGACGCGCTGGAAAAGCTTTCCGGCGAACGCACGAAAGTTTCTGGTGCGGGCCGCACAGACGCCGGCGTGCACGCACTCGGTCAGGCCGCGCATATCGATCTCGGGAAAGAGTGGGAAACCGACACGATCCGCGACGGTCTAAACGCGCATCTGCGCCCGCAGCCGGTCGCGGTTCTGTCGGCAGAGAGAGTAAGCGACGATTTTGACGCGCGGTTCTCGGCGACGAAGCGGCATTATCTGTATCGCATCCTCAATCGCCGCGCAGACCTCGCGCTCGACAAGAACCGCGTCTGGCGGATCGTGCGTCCGCTCGACGAGAAGAAGATGCATGAGGCGGCGCAGCATCTCGTCGGCCACCACGATTTCACGACTTTTCGGGCCGCGGAATGCCAGGCGAAATCCCCGGTGAAGACGCTCGACGTTCTGAACGTCACGCGTAACGGACAGGAAATCCGCATCGAAGCGAGCGCGCGTTCTTTTTTGCATCACCAGGTGCGCTCGATCGTGGGTTCGCTCGCACAGGTGGGCGAGGGCAAGTGGACGCCCGCCGACATGCAGCGCGCGCTGGAAGCGCGTGACCGCGCCGCCTGCGGTCCGGTCGCGCCGCCGGATGGGCTGTATCTGGTCGGCGTCGATTACGCGAAGTAGCGTTCCAGAATTCGCAGGTAAATCTGCGCGAGCTTTTCGATATCGGAAACCGGCACGCGTTCGTCGATCTTGTGCATGGTCTGGCCGACGAGACCGAATTCGACAACCGGGCAATAATCCTTGATGAAGCGCGCGTCCGAAGTGCCGCCGGATGTCGAGAGCTTCGGCGCGGCGCCGATTGTCTCTTTGATAGCGTCTGCGACAAGATCGGTGAAGGCGCCGCGCTGCGTGAGAAAACAATCGCTCGAAGCTTCCCAGTCGATCTGGAAATGCGCTTCGTCACCGGCGGCCTCGATTACCCGCTGCAATACGAGTTCGCGCAGGCTGTCGGCCGTGTGCAGGTCGTTGAAGCGGATGTTGAACTGTGCCCGCGCTTCCGCCGGGATCACATTGAAGGCGCGGTTGCCGGTCTCCAGCGAAGTCACTTCGAGATTCGAAGCGTCGAAGTGTTCGGTGCCATTGTCGAGCGACGCTGTAGTTAGCGCCGAGAGCGCGCGGATAAGCGGCGGCACCGGGTTGTCGGCAAGATGCGGATAAGCGACATGCCCCTGCTGACCCCGGAAAATGAGGGTGCCGGAAAGCGAACCGCGCCGGCCGATCTTCATCATGTCGCCGAGCGTGGCGAAATTCGTGGGCTCGCCGACGATACAGTGATCGAACTTCTCGCCGCGCTCGCGTGTCCAGCGCAATAGCTTGCGGGTGCCGTTGACGGCCGGCCCTTCCTCGTCGCCTGTGATGAGAAAGGAAACCGTGCCGCGCTTCGGCCTGCCGAAGCGGATTGCGGCAGCGACAAAGGCTGCGATCGCCCCCTTCATGTCGCAGGCGCCGCGGCCGTAAAGTTCGCCGTTTGCGATCGCGCCCCCGAACGGCGAATGCGTCCAGCGTGCGGCATCGCCCGGAGGAACGACGTCGGTGTGGCCCGCGAACACGAAATGCGGCGGGCCGCTGCCGGTCTTCGCGAACAGATTGTCGATGTCCGGCGTATTCGCGTCAGAGAACGGCACACGGTGCACCTCGTAGCCGCCTTCACGCAGAATCTTTCCGAGCGCCTCCAGCGCGCCGCCCTCCGCGGGTGTTACGGAAGGGCAGCGGATCAGCGCCTGTGCGATCTCAACTGCGCTCGGTCCAGCCATGACCTGACCTGTGCCTTTCGCGATACTCTTCATAGGACTCCAGAATCGCGATCTTCTGCCAGATCTTCAGACTCAGTCCGTTTGCGACGTTCTGCAAGTCGCTCGCCGCGTCGATCACGATCTCGTCCGGCAGTTTCTGTGCGTAGAGTGCGGCGAGCTTTGCCCCCAGCGAAAGCATCACGCTGCAATGGCCGAGATAGCGGGTCAGATCATAGCGCGTCATGCCGTGCGAGCTGTCAGAGCTCAGAAGCTCGCTCGGATCCTTGGTGAACTGATGCATGTCGATGACATGCACGATGGAGCGAAGTTCGTTGAGATCGTTCAGCGCGCGCGTGCGTGCCAGTCGCGATTCCAGTGTGAACAGAAAGAAGATCGCAACACTGATGAAGATGATGAGATTGGTGCCGGCCTCGAGCCCCTGCAAAAGGTTGATCAGGTCGACGTCACCAGTACGCAGCTGGATTGCCCGGATCAGAAAATATACCAGGCCACCCGCCGCCGCGACCAGAACGAGAATGATCGCGCGGAGCGGGTAGTTCGCGGCATTGACGGCATGCGACTTCGCCTCAGTTTCCTTCGCGACGACGAGCAGTTCCTCGCAGACCGCCGCGAGATCCGATTTGGGAAATCGCTGCGAGATGCGCATGTGCAACTCGTCGATGGTGTGAACGATCTCGTTGGATTCGAGTTGGCGGTACTTCATGGGTTGTGCATCGGGCGCGTACGGCCGCGCGGATCTTTCACTTTATTGCTCGAGCGGGTCCGGGCCGTATTTGTTGGGGCCGACCGTGCCGCGACGCAGGCCGAGATCGACAAAGAGAAAAACCAGGTACGCGAGAAAGAGCAGCGAGATGACTGCAAGCAGCGTCTGCTGCTCCGATGCCATGCGACCCATCGCCCGCGCCTGACTTGCGGCAAGATTGGTCACCACCGCAGCAAGCCCGAACAGTGCCGCGACAAAGAGATAGTGCCGGTTGCGGTCCTGCGCGCGCTTTGCCGATAGCGCAAATCCGCACCAGAGAAAGAACAGGTTCGCGATCGCGCCGGCCGTTCCGCCGCCGAGCAGCGTGGCAAAACCCACGATAGGCAGGCCGACTACGGTAATCGCGACTATACCGAGCCAAAAATGCTGGCGCGGGATGCGGCCCTCGACGCTCGTAAATAGTTGAACGGGGTTCATCCGGTGTCGCCCATCGTGTCCCCGGCAAGCCTAGCAGCTACGAAGGCCGGCTGCACTCAGTCCCGCAGCAGCTCGTTGATCGAGGTTTTCGACCGCGTCTTCTCGTCCACGCGCTTCACGATCACGGCGCAGTAAAGCCCCGGACCCGGCTCGTTCGCGCCACCGCCCGGGCCTTTACCCGGCAGCGTGCCCGGCACCACGACGGAGTAGGGCGGCACTTCGCCCATGTAAATCTTGCCGGTTTCGCGATCGACGATCTTGGTCGAGGCGCCCAGGAAAACGCCCATGGAGAGCACCGAGCCTTCGCGCACGACCACGCCCTCGGCGACTTCCGCGCGCGCGCCGACGAAGCAGTTGTCCTCGATGACAACTGGACCCGCCTGCAGCGGCTCGAGCACGCCGCCAATGCCTGCGCCGCCCGAGATGTGCACCTTCTTTCCGATCTGCGCACAGGAGCCGACGGTTGCCCAGGTGTCGATCATGGTGTTTTCGCCGACATAGGCCCCGAGGTTGACGAAGCTCGGCATCAGGACCGCGCCCGGCGCGATGTAAGCCGAGCGGCGCACGACGCATCCCGGCACCGCGCGAAACCCTGCTTTCCGGAAATCGTTCGCCTTCCAGCCGTTGAACTTCGAAGGCACCTTGTCCCACCATACCGCGCGGCCGGGACCGCCCTTGATCGTTTCCATGTCGTTGAGGCGGAAGGAGAGCAGCACCGCCTTCTTGAGCCACTGGTTTACCCGCCAGTCGCCGTTCGCCTGCTTCTCTGCGACGCGTGCCTTGCCGGCGTCCAAGAGATTGAGCGCTTCATCGACCGCCTTGCGTACCTTGCCTTTGGTCTTGGGGCCGATCTTTGCGGTATCGGCAAAGGCTTCGTCGATGATTTTCTCGAGTTCGGCGGGCTTCACGGGCGGGCTCCGGTTGAAATGAGGCAGGGCGTTTTCGCATGAAGCGCGAGCTTGTCAACTTTCGCCCTACGGCTCCCTGAACCGGATCGTCGTGCCGCTTGCCCGCGAAACATCGGCTGCCGCGAAGCCTTTCACATCGAGACCGAGACTCTCGCAGTTCTTGTGATCGCGGATTTCGAAGCGGACGTTCTTCACGCAGAATTTGTGGCTGCCGCCCCAGACGAGCGGCCGCCCCTTCTGTTCGACCGCAGCACCTGCGCCGTCGACCGCCTCCGCGAAGGAAAACACGCGCCCGGAAACCCTGCGCGGCATTTCCGGACGCAGGCATGCGCCGGGCTCGATCCTCCACCAGCCGCGCGAGGCGACCAAGCCGTCCTCATCGATTGCGAGTGCCGCCATCACGACATGCTTCGTATCGTTGCACCACAAAAGCCCCGGCGCTTCGCTGTCGCGGGCAGCGGCCAGCAGGAGATCGATGAAGTCGGCGCGCAGTGCGGTCTCGGCGGGCAGGCTGCGGCTTCTCAGGAACGCGGCAAGCGCCGCTTCGCTTTTTGCACCGAGCGCGCCGTCGACCGGTTCGGCGTCAAAACCAGCCAGAGTGAGCAGGCGCTGGATCGCGGCGATCCGCGCCTGTTCGGGTTCGTAGCCTGCGCTCTCGGCGACATAGAGGCTCATGTTGCTGCCGGATTTGCTGGGCCTGACCTCCGCGAAAGGAAGCAGCCGTTCCTCCGGTTTCGAACATTTCCTCGCGCCCGCGATCAGAAAATCGGCGTTGCCTGCGCAAAGCTCGACATGCGCGGCGCTCAAGGGGCGAAGCGCCCCGTAGAGCGGCAGCGCGCGAGCGTGGAGATAAAGATGATCGTGCGCAATCTCGCCGCGCAGTACGGAACGGCAGGCGCCCGGATCGACACGAAACCAGCCGCGCGTCGCCGCGGCACCCTTGGTCTCGACACCGATTGCCGTCTCAATCACGAAACTCGTGCGGTTGCAGATTTCGAGATCGGCCTGTGCCGTGCCGGCCGCGGCAAGAAATACGAACGCGGCGAGCGGCGCGCGCATCAGCGCTTGATCAGCGTTCCCGCGCCGTGATCGGTAAGCAATTCGAGCAGCACGGCGTGCGGTACCTTGCCGTCCAGAATGACCACGCCTTCGACGCCGCGCTCGATCGCGTCGATGCAGGTCTCGACTTTCGGAATCATGCCGCCGGAAATCGTGCCGTCCGCGATCAGCTTGCGCGCGTCTTTTAGCGACAATTCCTCGATCAGCTTCTTCGATTTGTCTAGCACGCCCGGAACGTCGGTGAGCAGCAGAAGACGCTTTGCGTTGAGGGCGCCTGCGATTGCGCCTGCGAACGTATCCGCGTTCACGTTGAACGTGCCGCCTTTTATGCCGGCTGCGACGGGCGCCAGCACCGGGATCAGTTCGCGGCCAAGAATCTGTTCGAGTACCGTAATATCAACCTCGTCGGGCTCACCGACATAGCCGAGATCGATCGCCTTCTCGATATTGGAATCCTTGTCGCGCGTCGTGCGCGTGACTTTTTTGGCTTTCACCATGTTGCCGTCCTTGCCGCAAAGGCCGACGGCCCGTCCGCCCGCTTCGTTGATGAAGCCGACAATCTGCTTGTTGATCGAACCCGCCAGCACCATCTCGACGATCTCGACCGTTTTCTGGTCGGTGACGCGCAAGCCGTCCTTGAATTCGGATTTGATGCCGAGCTTGTCCAGCATCATGCCGATCTGCGGCCCTCCGCCGTGCACCACCACCGGGTTTATCGCAGTCTGCTCCAAGAGCACGACGTCGCGTGCGAAGTCGCGTGCCACCTGCTCGTCGCCCATGGCATGGCCGCCGTATTTCACGACGACGATCTCGTCGTCATAGCGCTGCATATGTGGCAGCGCCTGCGCAAGAATGCGCGCCTGCTCGTGGGCGTCGGCGGGGATGGCGTCTTTGCTCATGAGGCTCGGTTCCGGATTGCCGGAACCTTCTAGCCGATTTCCCGGCGTGGGAGAAAGCCCTTAGACGCCGTATCCGCGCTCGTTCATCAGCCGGACGATGGCGGCGCTGACTTCCGCGATGCCGGTTCCTTTGTAGGAAGATGTCGCGAATACTTCCGGGAATGCCGCAGGCCGTCTTGCGATCGCGGCTTTCGTTTCTTCGATCCGCTTTGGCAGGTCGGCGGCTTTGACCTCGTCGCATTTCGTCAGTACGACCATGTAGCTGACGGCGGTCTTGTCGAATTCGTCGAGCATATCGGCGTCGTTGGCTTTGACGCCATGACGCGCGTCGATCAGCACGATCACGCGGCCGAGATTCGCGCGCTTCTGCAGATAGACGCGGACGAAACCGCTCCAGGCTTTGACTTTCTCTTTCGCGGCCTTCGCGTAGCCGTAGCCCGGCAGATCGACGAGCACGAGCGGACTTTGCGACTTGAAGAAATTGATCTGCTGCGTCCGGCCCGGCGTGATGGATACGCGCGCAAGCGCTTTGCGGTTGGTGAGTGCGTTGATCAGACTCGACTTGCCGACGTTCGAGCGTCCGGCGAAGGCGATTTCGATGCCTTGCGGTTTGGGGAGCGCGTCGGGCTTGTCGGCGCCTGCGAAAAATTCGAACTCTCCCGCGAAGAGTTTGCGGCCTGCTTCCATTTCGCGGGAGGTGAACTCCATCACGATGCGCCCATTTCTTCACGCTCGGATGAAAGCTCCAGCCATTCGGCTTCGGCTCTGGTGAGCGCCTCGGAAGCGCGGGCCCGCGCCGCGCCGAGCGAAGAGGCTTCGCGAGGATTGCGGCTGTGCAGGTCCGGGTCGGAAAGCTGCGCATCGAGGCGCGCGATTTCTTCTTCGAGTTTTTGCACCTTGGCCTCGAGCGACGCAATTTTCCTGTCGATGTTGCTGAGCGATGACCTATTTGCAGCGGACGAAGAAGCTGCGCGTTTTTCCTTGCCGCTCATGCGCTCCGCACCGGCGCCACCGAGCACATCGCGGCGATATTGATCGAGATCGCCCTCGTAAGGTTTCACGGTGCCGTTCGCAACGAGCCAGAGCCGGTCGGCACAAGCCTCAAGAAGATGCCGGTCGTGGCTGACGAGGATCACCGCGCCGGGGTAATCGTTCACCGCTTCGATGAGTGCCGCGCGTGCCTCTATGTCGAGATGGTTGGTAGGTTCATCGAGGATGAGCAGATGCGGGCCGTGAAACGCCGCCAACCCGAGCAATAGCCGCGCTTTCTCGCCGCCGGAGAGCTGCGAGACCTTGGTGTCGGCGGCAGCCGCGGAGAACCCCATCTCCGCCGCGCGCGCGCGAATCTTCGATTCGTGCGCGCCGGGCATCAGCGCGCGCACATGCTCTGCCGGCGAATGTTCGGGATTGAGTTCGTCGAGCTGGTGCTGCGCGAGATAGGCGACTTCCATTTTGGACGCGCGTACGACCTTGCCGCCTTCCGGCTGAAGGCGCTGCGCGAGCAGTTTCGCAAACGTCGATTTGCCGTTGCCGTTGGGCCCGAGCAACGCGATGCGGTCGTCCTCGTCGATGCGAAGCTCGAGATTTTTCAGAATCGGCTTGCCAGGCTCGTAGCCGACCGAGACGCCGTCATAGACGATGATCGGCGGCGACAGCGTCTTTTCGGGATGACGTATCGAGATCGCCGCCGGCGCGTCTTCAATGTGCGCGGCGAGCGGCTCCATCTTGGCAAGCGCTTTCACGCGTGACTGCGCCTGACGCGCCTTCGAGGCTTTCGCCTTGAAGCGGTCGACGAAGGCCTGCATATGCGCGCGCGCCGCTTCCTGCTTCTTGCGGGCTTTCTCGTCGAGCACGAGTTTCTCGCGCCGCTGGCGGTCGAACGAGGAAAACCCGCCGCGATAGAGCTTCAGCTTCTTCTGGTCGAAGTGAAGAATGTGCGTGACCGAAGTATCCAGGAGATCGCGGTCGTGGGAGATCAGCAGGATCGTATGCGGATACTTCGCGAGATAATCCTGCAGCCAGAGCGTGCCTTCGAGGTCGAGGTAGTTGGTAGGCTCGTCGAGCAGCAACAGATCGGGCTCTACGAACAGAAGCGCCGCGAGTGCTACGCGCATGCGCCAGCCACCGGAAAATTCGGAACAGGGCCGGGCCTGTGCCGCCTCGTCGAAGCCGAGGCCTGCGAGAATCTTCGCGGCTTTCGCCGGCGCGGAATAGGCGTCGATGTCGACCAGCCGCGTCTCGATCTCCGCGATCCGCATCGGATCCTTCACGGTCTCACGCTCCGCGAGCAACGACGCGCGTTCGGTATCGGCGGCGAGCACACGCTCCAGAAGACTGTCCGGGCCGGATGGCGCTTCCTGCGCGACTCTTCCGATCCGCGCCCGCGCTGGCTTGTGGATCGAGCCGGTCTCGATATCGACCTCGTTTTCGAGCGCGCGAAACAGCGTGGTCTTGCCGCAGCCGTTGCGGCCGACAACGCCGACATGCGCGCCCTCCGGGATCGACACGGAAGCGCGGTCGATCAGGAGCCTGCCCGCAACGCGAAGCGATATGTCGTCAAGAACGATCATGATGCGGGCTTCTAAAGCACATGACCCGTTTCAAGGGAAACGGGTCATGCAGGTTCGTCGGCCTATGTCCGCTGCTAGTTGTCGTTTGCGGCCTTTTTCTTCGGCACGAGCGCCTTCATGTTGTCCCACAGCTCGATCTTCGCGCCGTTGCGCTTCATGATTACGCCCTGTTGCAACACCGAGAGGAAGTTGTTCCAGGTCCAGTAAATCACGAGGCCGGCCGGGAACGAGGCGAGCAGGAAGGTGAAGATCACCGGCATCCAGTCGAAGATCATTTTCTGCGTCGGGTCCGGCGGCGAGGGGTTCATCTTCATCTGTACCCACATCGTGATGCCCATGAGAATGGGCCAGATGCCAAGATGCAGGAACTGGCCGAAGAACGGGATCACGGCCGGATCGAACGGCAACAGGCCGAACAGATTGAAGAGATTGGTCGGGTCCTGCGCGGATAGATCGCGAATCCAGCCGATGAAAGGCGCGTGACGCATTTCGATCGTCACGAACAGCACCTTGTAGAGCGCGAAGAACACCGGAATCTGAATCAGGATCGGCCAACAACCCGCAAGAGGATTGATTTTCTCTTTCTTGTAGAGCTCCATAAGTGCTTGCTGCTGCGCGACCTTGTCGTCGGCAAAGCGCTTGCGAATCTCCTCCATCATCGGCTGCACCATCTTCATCTTCGCCATCGAGGCGTAGGACTTGTTGGCGAACCAGAAGAAGACGATCTTGATCAGCACGGTCACGATCAGGATCGAATAGCCGAAGTTTCCGGTGAGGCGAAAGAAATAGTCGAGCGCTTTGAACAGCGGCTTGGTGATGAAATAGAACCAGCCCCAGTCGATCATGAGCTCGAAATTCTTGATGCCGTCGGTCTTCTCGTAGCCGTCGACGATCGCGGTTTCCTTGGCGCCGGCAAAAAGCTGCGACTGGTTCTGCGCTTTGGCGCCCGGCGCGATCGAGACGCCATCCAGGAGATAGTCCGACTGATAGGTCTTGACCGGGCCGAGCGAGCCCGAGGAGAAGCGCGCGTTCAGCGTTGCGCTCTGCGGGGGGATGAGCGCGGCCGCCCAGTATTTGTCCGTGATGCCATACCAGCCACCGGTGGTCTTGAATGTCTGCGCCGGCTTGTCCGCGATTGAGGAATACGAAACCTCGTGCAGTTTGTTGTCGCCGGTAACGCCGATCAGGCCTTCATGAAGAATGTAGAAGCCGAGTACCTGCGGCGTGCCGTGACGCGAAACCAGCGCGTAGGGGAAGAGTTGCAACGTTTCCCGGGTGCCGTTCTCGACCTCGTCCGTGATCTTGAACATGTATTGCCGGTCGATCGTGATCGTGCGGCGGAAGGTCAGACCTTCGCCGTTGTTCCACGACAGGCGCAGCGGCGCCTCGGGTGTGAGCGCACCGGAGCCCTCGCGCGTCCAGACCGTGTCCGAATCCGGCATTTTGATCTTCTGGTCGGCCGCGACCCAGCCGAACTCCGCGTAGAACGGCTGCGGGCTGCCAGAAGGGGCGAGTAGAACGATGTTCGGGCTCTTCGGGTCGACCGTCTCGCGGTAGTCGTTGAGCGACACGTCGTCGATGCGTGCGCCCTTGAGCGCGATCGAGCCGCGCAGGCGAGGGGTTTCGATCGGTACGCGCATACCCGAGGCGGCGAGCGCCTGCTCCCGGGTCATGCCGGAGGGACGCTGCGCGGTGCTGGGCGCGGCCGGTACCTGCTGCGCCGACGGCGTCTGGGGGGGAGACTGCGGGCCGGTCTGCGGCTGCTGCTGCGTGGGGGTTTGCGGACCCTGCGGGCCGGTCTTGGTTTGCTGCTGCTGTTGTTGCTGCTGAATCTGCTTTTGTTTTTCGAGCTGCGGGGAGGCCACGAAATACTGCCAGCCGACAAGCACGATCACCGAAAGGACAATCGCGATCAGGGTATTCTTCTGGTCGGCCATTCTTCTTCTCCGTCGCCGTGCTCTAGCGCGAGCGCCGGGTCTTATGGACTTGTTTGATTGTATTTTCGAGGCCGCCGGTGAGTGCGGAGAAATCGGCGGTTAACGCGGCCCTGCGTGCCACGACTACATAGTCAAAGCCTTCTTTCCCCGCTTGCGGCAGAACGGCGCGTGCCGCGGCCCGGAGCCTGCGCCGGATCCGGTTCCGCTCGACGGCGTTGCCGACCTTCTTGGTAACGGTAAGCCCGAGCCTGAGCCCGGCACTGTCCTGCCGGTCGCGCGCCTGCAAGGAAAATGGCGCGGCATGCGCCCGCAAGGCCTTGGCCGCGGCGAGAAAATCCGCGCGTTTCACAATCCGGTTCATCAGGACAAGCCCGAACCGGCGCGTTCGATCAAGCCGAGAGACGCTTGCGTCCGCGGCGGCGGCGCGCGGCGAGAACCTTGGCGCCGCCAAGCGTCGCCTTGCGCGCGCGGAAACCGTGCCGGCGCTTGCGGACAATTTTGCTCGGTTGATAGGTCCGTTTCACGGGGCTTACTCCGCTTCCAATCGCAGCCGGGGGGCTACCTGAGTTTGCGCGCGAGGGTCGAGCGGCGAGAAACTCCCGTTATTCCGGGGCCTTGAGCGGGCCACGGCGGCTCAGATCATCCCCAAGCAGGCGCGCCGGGCTTATAGGGGGCGCCCACCGGCAAAGTCAATGGAAACGGGGGTTTTGGCGCCAGAAAAGGCCAGAGCGCGGGCATTTTCGGTGTTTGGCCGAACCGTTGCGATTGTGGGCTAAGCAGGCGTTCGCACATTGTATAAGGCCCTGGCGCGAGGGGCGCGGGAAGCGGCTGAAGGTCGGATGCAGGATTCGGAACAAACGAACGCGCCGGGCCGCACCGGGCCGATCCTGCGCTATGCGCCGCTGATCGTACTGCTCGCAGCGGCGGCGGTGGTCTTCGGCCTCGGGCTGCACCGCCACATTTCGGTGGAGTCGGCGATTCGTCACTCCGAGGTGCTGGACCGGATCGTGGCGAACAATCCGGTGGCGGCATTCGCGATCTATGTCGCGGTCTACAGCGCCGGCATTGTCTTCGCGGTCCCGGGCGCGGTCGTCTTCACCATGTTCGGCGGTTTTCTGTTCGGCTGGCTGTTCGGTGCGCTCGGCGGAATCCTGGGCTCCACCCTCGGCGGCGCGATCACGGTGCTGATCGGCAGCGCATCGGTCGGCGCGAGCCTCCAGCACGCAGCGCTCCCGCGCTTCCAGAAGTTCGCGCGCGGATTCAGGAACGGCGCCTTCGGCTACATCGTGCTGCTGCGGCTGATTCCGGTCGTCCCCTATATCGCGATCAACGTGGCGTCGGGTCTCTTTCGCGTGCCGCTGAAGACCTTCGTTGCTGCGACCGTGATCGGGATTGCGCCGATCGCCTTCTGTTTCGGTTTCATCGGGTCCGGTCTCGATCAGGGGGTCGAAAGACAGTTGCAGGCCTTCCGCGCCTGCGAGGCGCTGAACGCCGGCGAATGCCGGATCGAGTTCGACATGATGCATTTTTTGTCGCGGGAGCTCGTCGCGGGATTCGCACTGCTCGCCGCGCTCGTCTCGTTGCCGGTTATCTTCCGGAAGCGCATCGCCCGGCTGCGGCGAACGCCGCGAGAAGAGAGCGTTAAGCCGTAAACCGAGCGTGAATTGACGGGTCTCCGGCGCAGGAGCATGGTTTTCGCATGAGCGAACACAATGACGGCGGCGCCCGCTCGGACGCGACGGCTAACCCGCGGTTTCGCGTGGGCCTCTCCGGCAAACTTTTGCTGCTCACGATCCTGTTCGTGATGCTCGCGGAAGTGCTGATCTATATCCCGTCGATCGCAAACGTCCGCACGATGTGGCTCAAAGACCGCGCGGCGACCGCGCGGCTCGCCGTGCTCGCGCTCGACGCGACCCCCGACAACATGGTGCCGCAGGAACTGGCGAAGCGCCTGCTGGACGGCGCCGGGGCGACCGCGGTCGCGGTGAAATTCGGCAACACGCGCCGGCTGCTTTCGGTTTCCGAAATGCCGCCGGCGGTGCAGGACAGCGTCGATCTGCGCGACTACTCCTACATGGCGTCGATCATGGACGCGCTCGCGACGCTCGCGCATGGCGGCAACCGAACCATCCGCATTCTCGACAGCGCGCCGATGGGCGGCGAATTCATCGAAATCATTCTGTCCGAACGCCCGCTCTACGGCGCGATGCTCTCCGCTTCGCAGAACATTCTGTGGGTCTCGCTCGTGATTTCCATCGTCACCGCGATGCTGGTCTACGCAACCCTGATCTGGCTGTTCGTGCGGCCGTTGCGCAACATGACCGAGCAGATGATGCGCTTTGCGCAGAACCCGGAAGACGCGAGCCGCATTCTGTCGCCTTCGCGCCGCGCCGACGAGATCGGTCTGGCCGAACGCGAACTCGCGCGGATGCAGTATGAGCTTTCGCAGACGCTCTATCAGAAGAGCCGGCTCGCTTCGCTCGGCCTCGCAGTCTCGAAGATCAATCACGACCTGCGCAACCTTCTGTCCTCCGCGCAATTGATGTCGGACCGCATCGCGAACCTGCGCGAGCCGGTCGTGGCGCAGGTCGCGCCGAAACTGATCCGCGCGCTCGACCGCGCGATTTCCTATTGCCAGCAGACGCTCGCCTATGGCCGCGCGCAGGAGCCGCTGCCGATGCGCAAGAGCGTCAGCGTCGAGCATCTGGTCGACGAGGTGCGCGATACGCTGAACCTGAACGAAAACAGCCGGATCGGCTGGGTGCCGTCGGTCGAGCGCGGGCTGATGATCGACGCCGACCCCGAACAGATGTTCCGTGTACTCTTGAACCTCTCGCGCAACAGCATCGAGGCCCTGCAGACCCGGGTTCCGAACGAGCCCGCGCGGGATCAGGTGCGCGTGGTGGGCCGCCGCGAAGGCTCCGTCGTGGTGCTCGAAGTCGCCGATACCGGGCCCGGTCTGCCGCCGCGCTCGCGCGAGCACCTGTTCGAGCCGTTCCACGGCTCGATGCGCTCGGGCGGAACCGGGCTCGGGCTTGCGATCGCCGCCGAAATCGTCCGCCTGCACGGCGGCGAGATCAAGCTCCTTGATGGCACCATCGGCGCCGCCTTCCGCATTTCGATCCCGGACCGGCCCGCGCAACTCGACAGTTATCGCGAGCAGAAGCTGCGTGCGTGAGCTTCCGGATCAGCGATAGAGCGTTATGCGCTGGCCGCTCGCGGTCGTGCCGTCGAAACGGTAGGCATCGATCCGCCGCAACGTCGCAACCGGCACGATCAGCAGTTTCGTGAATACGAGCGTAGTGCCGCCCTGAAGCTGCCAGTTGCCGATGTCGGCGAGATCGCCCGGACAGCCCTGCGAAACCGCGCCGCCGCCGCCCGCTTCGAAGCCGCCGAAGATATTGATGATGCAGGGCTTGCCGCCGACCACCGCGGTCCATTCGCCGAGCGCACGATTGCTGCGGCGGACATTGCGGTCCGGCGGCCGGCGGTCGTCGTTGCGGACATTGCCTTCATGCTTCGGTCCGACGGTCTTGGTGATGGTGCGCTGATCCGTCTTCGTTTTCGTCGTCGTCTCGGTCTTCTTTTGCGTGCCGTCCTTCGACTGGAAGGACTTGGTCTCGGTTTTGGTTTCGGTCTTGGTCTTGGTGTCGGTCGTCGTCGTTTGCGCAAACGAAGAGAAACCGCCGGCGAGTGCAATTGACGCGGCCGCGAGGCCGCCAATCAAAATTCGCATGGTCCCGCCCCTCCGATCCTAGTCACGGTCGGGCAGTAAAGGCCCGGGACAAGATAACGGCAAGGCGCCTCGCACGCCGGGCGAAAAAGGCTAGTATCCGGCTGTGGCGGGGTCTGCGGAGGTAATGGAGGCGGCATGGCCGGCGTTTCGATCCTGTCCCTTGCGACCGCGACACCGCCGCATGTCATCGAGCAGCGTGACGTGATGGCGATTGCGCCGAGAGTGCTGCCCGAATTCTTCCGGCAGTTTCCCGGCATGATCGACGTCTTCGCCAACGCGGGGATCGAGCGTCGCCGCGCCGTGCGACCGCTCGAATGGTATCTGGCTCCGCACGACTGGCGCGAGCGGTCCGAGGTCTATCTCGAAGAGTCGCTCAAGCTCTACAAAGAGGTTGCACGCGAGGCGATGGATCGCGCCGGTGTGAAGCCGGACGAGATCGATGTTGCGATCACGATCTCTTCGAGCGGTGTCGCGACGCCAAGTCTCGAAGCGCGCGTGATGGAAACGCTCGGGCTTCGTCCCGAGACGCGCCGCGTGCCGGTCTTCGGGCTGGGCTGCGCGGGCGGCGTCACGGGGCTCTCGATCGCCTCGCAGCTCGCATCCGCCGAACCGGGCACGACCGTACTCCTCGTCGTTATCGAACTCTGTTCGCTGGCACTGCGCACCGACCGCGACAGCAAGGAAGACGTCGTCTCCGCGGCGCTGTTCGGAGACGGCGCAGCCGCACTCGTGCTTCGCTCCGGCGAAGACGAAGGACTCGCGCGTGTGAACGGCTGCGCCGAGCACACATGGCCGAACACGCTCGACATCATGGGCTGGACCTTCGACCCCGTCGGCTTCGGGGTCGTGCTCGCGCGCTCGGTGCCGATGTTTGTCGAACGCCGGATGCCGGAGATGACGAAAACGCTGCTTGCGCGCTGCGGGGTCGATATCCACGATGTCGCGCGTTTCGTCTGTCATCCCGGCGGCGGCAAGGTGGTCGATGCGCTGGAGAACGCGCTCAAGCTCCAGCGCGGGTCGCTCGATCACGAGCGCGCCGTATTGCGCGAATACGGCAACATGTCCGCACCGACAATTCTGTTTGCGCTCGACCGCATTTTTGCGGAGAAGCGCCGGGGCACGTTTGCACTGAGCGCGCTCGGCCCCGGGTTCACCGCGACCATGGCGACGATAGAGGCCGGCAATGCGTGACGCGATCCTGCTGCTCGGTTTCGTGACGCTCCAGCGTCTCTCCGAGTTGCTGCTTTCCCGCCGCAACGAGGCGCGGCTGAAGCTGCGCGGCGCGGTTGAGGCCGGCGCGAGCCACTATCCCTTTATGGTCGTCCTGCATGTCGCGTGGCTCGCTACACTCTGGTTGCTCGCCTGGAACGTCGCGCCGAACATGCTCCTGGTCGCCGCCTTCCTCGCGCTGCAGCCCCTGCGCTATTGGGTGATCGCAACCCTCGGCGACCGCTGGACCACACGGGTCTTCGTGATTCCGGGGGCCTCGCTGATCCGCACCGGGCCCTATCGCTTTTTCAGCCACCCGAACTACCTGATCGTGGTCCTCGAGATCGCGCTCCTGCCGCTCGCCTTCGGGCTGATCTGGGTTGCGGTGGTGTTTTCGGCGCTGAACGCGGCGCTGCTGGGCTGGCGCATCCGGATCGAGCAGCGGGCGCTTGCCGAAGCCGCCGCCGCGCCGCCCCCGGCGCTTGCAAATGGCGGGCAGGGCGGGTAGTTCGCAGACCTCAAATGCGCTCGTAGCTCAGCTGGATAGAGCACCAGACTACGAATCTGGGGGTCGGGAGTTCGAATCTCTCCGAGCGCGCCATTTATCTCACTGATTTTAGAAGAGATTTTCTGATCGATTATTTGTCCTATTGACGTTCTGGGCAAATCGGGCAGCACCTGGGAAACACCGCGTATGAATTGAGCTGGCTTTCGCACAGAATGCGCAAATGCCGATCTTTTTGCAGCCCGTAAGTCTTCCAGAGCGGTGCTTTCTTCAAGAAGTACTTTATTGGGTCGCATTCCAGCGACTGCCAGTGACGCAATACACTCTCGATGGAAAAGAAATCCGTGAGACAGAGGAAATAGGAGACTACGCCACAAGTTTTCTCGCTGGATACGTTTTTGAAGAGGAAACTCAGGCCGCTAAAATCCCGCCCGATCCTTCATGGATTGCTGCACTTGAGGATAGGTCAACTCTTCCCTCCACTAGCTACGACGAGCAGCTGAGCGAGGACAACCTAACCCCTGAATTCAGAGCGTGGTTACAAGGAGAACGCGAAAAGGCAGTAGCGTTGGAAAGAGAAATGGATAAGTGGACGCCGATGTATGAGGGCGCGTTGGAATATCCATCGTCAATAATCTTTGTAGCCCTGAGAGAAGGACGCCTAAAAGCCCGAGGCCGAAAGCTGCCCTCGAACGATGTAAACGAGGCCCTTAGCATGCTCAGCGATGAAGGGCTTAGTACGTTTGACCTCGCTTTTTCCGACATTCCAGCGTCGTTTTGGACCCTGCACGGTATTAACTTCGACGCGAGTACTGCAAAGAACGGAAGCGATCACTATTGCCATATCAATTTTGATACTCA
>JBGFSD010000059.1:0-3327 GCA_041694745.1 Pseudomonadota bacterium | reverse complement strand
TCGCCAGGCTGGGCGCCGGGGTCGGCGGCGCCGCCGCCGAGCGCAGCGACGTGCTCGCGCTTCAGGTGGCGCAGAAGCAGGGTTAGCAGAACGGAGACTCGTCTCCGGTACCCTAATACTACTGTGTTAAGAAAGAATGCGTCCGTCGGGTTTTCGTGCGCAGCAGGGACACCGCTCGAGTTTTCGCGCGATGGCGCGGGCGAGTCGAAAGCGGCAGGTCGCGATCGACCAGGGCACGTGGCGTTGCATGGGAGCCAGCCCCGCGCGGGCGGAAGCCTGCGGGTAGGGCAGGCGCTTGGAATCGAGCGGAGTTTTTTTTTGCGCCGGACAGACGCTCCCGCATCAAGAACCCATAGGCGGCAATGCACAGGCTCGCGTGATGATGAAAGCCGCGCCAGTTGCGCCCCTCGTAGTGCCCCAGGCCGAGTTCCTGCTTCAGTTCCTGGTAATCGCGCTCGATCCTCCAGCGCATCTTGAGGGTGTCGAGCAGCGGCTGCCAGTCGATCTCGGCCGGCAGATTGCTCAACCAGTAGTGCGTCGGTTCGGCCTCGCCGCGCGGCCACTCGATGATGAGCCATTCTTCGGGTCGCAACCGGTCGCGGTGGGCGGGGCGCACGCGCACCCGCGCAAAGCGCGAGCTCAGTGGCTGAGCGACGCCTTCGCGCCAGGTTACGGTTCGATAGCTCGTCTCCGGCAGCGCGCGCGCCAGCTCCGACACCGCGATCGGCTGATGCGCCTCATCGCGCTCCTTGCGCGTGCGCGCCCGGCCGGGCGCGCGGCTGCCGTGCGCCGGTCTCTCGACCGGTGGGTGAGCGCCCCACCACACGGTCGTCCCCGGTCGAATGCCCACGGCATAGGGGAAGCCCGCGCGACCCAGACGCTCGCGCCAAGCGGTCTCGTCCCCGTAGGCTGCATCGGCCAACACCGTACCGCGCGGGTAACCGGCTTGCAACGCCGCCTCGATTTGCTGCCAGGCAATCTGACCCTTGGTGGCAAAGGCAATTTCCTCCGGTACGCCCACTTTGCGGCGGCGCGGCACATCGTCGGCCCACTCTTTGGGCAAATACAGGCGAAATTGCACCGGCAGGCTGCCGCGCGAGTTGGCCAGCGACAAGCTCACCGCCACCCGGCAGTTATCGGTCTTGCCGGTCTGCCCGCAGTACTGGCGCGCCACGCCCACCGAGTGCCGGCCTTTCTTCGGGAACCCCGTGTCATCGACAATCCACACGCACGGCTCCTCGGTCTTGAGCAACGCGGGCAGCACTTGGTCGGCAACCGCCGCGAGCAGCGCCGTGTCGCTCCAGTCCGCGTCGGCGACCAGGTGATGCATCGATTGATGCGCCGAGCGCACCTTGCCCGGCTGCACCCGCGCGGCCATCGGCTCCACGCTCTTGCGACCGCCCGGCAACACCAGGCCCTTCAAGTACCACCGCGCCGGCTGCTCGCGGTCCGCATGGGCCAACTCTCTGACCATCGCCTCACAGTACCGCTCGAAGCGGCCTTCCAGACCCCGTCCCATGGCGCTCCTCAGAAAGTACTTGCAGGAGCCGCCATAATGCCTTATTTTCTAACACAGCAGTACTAACTGACTGACTGAAAATTGATTTTACCCGTCTCTTTTCAATGTAAACTAATAGCGTCACTTGTATTTGACATTCGGAGGTGAGGCGATTATAAAGGCGGCATGTCGACGCCCCGAGGGCTGAATGGCTGAGAACGAGAATTTGACCGACGTGCTGGCCGAGGAGCTTCCTGACGACGCCGATGCGGACTATCTGCGCCTGTATCGGCTCGATGCCGCAAGATGGCTGGAACGCGCGGAAGGCGTGCAGCGACGCATGACCAACCATCTGCGCCTGACCGATATCCCTGCCGAGCAAGATGAAGCGATTCACGAACTGCAGCATCGCCATTCAAGCGAGATCGTCAAGACGTTCGGTTCGGCGTTCCCCGTCTTGCCATCCGAGAACATGTCCGCGAGCAACATGCCATGAGGTATGACCAAATCGATCTGCCGACGCTCGCCGAGCGGCTCGTCGCCGCGCGAAAGGCGGCGAATGTAACGCAGGAGGCCGCGGCGAATCACTTGAAGATGAGCCGCCCGACTTTCATCGCGATCGAGAAAGCGGCTCGCCGGCCGAAGCCGGAAGAGCTCATCAAGCTCGCGGAGCTTTACAAGGAGCCGCTCAACAAGCTGCTGCGCGAGGATGCGCGGGCTGCGCAACTTCGCCCCCATCTGCGCTCGATTCTTGATACCGAATCAGGCAGGCAGGAGGAACTTGAAGCCGCCGTAACGCAGCTAGGCGGCTACATCGATGACTATCAATATCTGGAAAAGCTACTGGAAGCCAAGCCCGTCGCGCATTTCCCGCCGCCAGTGAAAGTCGGGCCCGGCCCAGTGGAGCGCTTCGCGGAACATTGTGCGCAGGAAGAGCGCGCGAGGTTGAAGCTCGGGGCCCATCAGCCCATCTACACGCCCCGCAAGATTCTCGAAGAAGCGGGTCTACATGTGTTCCTCGGCAAGCTGGATTCGAAGCTGGCTGGCCTTTACGTCTTCGTACCCGACTTCGGATACTGCATTCTCATCAACCGGCAGCATCCCAAGGAACGGCGCCATTGGACCATCGCCCATGAGTACGGCCATTTCCTCATCGACCGGGATCGGCCCGGCGTCGACTATGTCAGGCCCATGCAGCGCAAGCCTGAGAACGAACGATTTGCGGACGCGTTTGCCAATGCTTTCCTGATGCCGGAGCCCGGCATACAGCGGCGCTTCTACGAGGAAGTCGAGCGCACCGGCGATTTCAAGGTCGCGGACCTGTGCCGCATGGCTGACCATTTCGCGGTCTCGCTGATGGCAATGAGCCTGCGCCTGGAGGCGCTCGGCCTCATCCCGCGCGGCAGCTGGGACAATATCAGCGAGTCGCGAGTGCCGCGGAGAACCTTGAAGCAGCGCGCGGGAACCGAGCCTCACGACGATGATTCGGAAGACCGGTATCCGCAACGCTACAAGCTGCTGGCGGTACAAGCTTTCGAGGCTGAGAAGATCACCGAGGGGCAGCTCGCCAAGCTACTGCGCTGCCCCCGAATCCAAGCACGCGAGATCGTCGAGCAGTATTCGAAGACTCCCGATGAAGGCGACTCCGCCGTTCCGATCTCTCTTACGCACTCCCTGCTCGCTCAGCACGCAGGGTAAGTGCGGATGGATGACCATGTCATAGACTGCTGCTCGTTACTCAACCTGTACACGGGATGGGGTGGGCTCAGGGAGCTTCGCGCGCTGCGCCGAACCTGGCATGTCTGCGACGCGGTATTGAGCGAAACGCG
>JBGFSD010000073.1:0-14755 GCA_041694745.1 Pseudomonadota bacterium | reverse complement strand
GGCCGCTACGCGCAAACGTCATCGAAACGCCGGGCCATACCGCCGGCCACATCGTCTATCACTTCCCCAAGGAAGCGCTTCTGTTTGCAGGGGACACCTTGTTCGCACTCGGCTGCGGCCGCCCGTTCGAACGCCCTGCAGAGGTACTTTGGCAATCGCTCCGCAAGCTGCGCGACCTTCCGCCGGAAACGAAGATCTACTGCGGACACGAATACACCCTCGCTAACGCGAAATTCTCGGTAACCGTCGATCCGAAGAACATGCAGCTGAAAGCGCGGCTGAAGCAGATCGAGGATAAGCGGGCGAAGAACCAGCCGACCGTGCCCTCCACGCTGGAGGAGGAATTGCGGACCAACCCCTTCCTGCGCGCGGACGATCCCTCGGTGCAGGAAACGATAGGCATGGGCGGCGGCGATCCGGCAGCGGTCTTCACCAAGCTTCGCGAACTCAAGAACACCTTCCAGTGAGCATCGAGCGGCTGTCGGCGGCGGAGATCATCCGGCTCCTGAATTTGCAGCCGCACCAAGAGGGCGGGCATTTCCGCGAAACTTTTCGTGACATGCGCACGGTCGATGGGCGTGCCGCCTCGACCTCCATCTACTTTCTGCTTGCCGAGGGCGAGCGTTCTCACTGGCACAAGGTGGACGCCGCCGAGGTCTGGCATTTCTACGCCGGCGCGCCGCTCGCGCTGCATTATGCCGCCAGCGAGCGGACGCTGCCTTCCTCGATCACGCTCGGCAACGATCTGGAGAGCGGACAGCAGCCGCAATTCGTCATCCCGCAGGGCAACTGGCAGGCGGCGGAAACACTCGGCGACTGGACGCTGGTCGGCTGCACGGTCGCGCCGGGCTTCGAGTTCTCAGGCTTCGAGCTGGCTAGGAAAGATTGGTCGCCCGGATCCTTGACCGGCTGAACATGTCCTTGGCGGCGACCACGCCACCGAGTGAAATCAGCACCGCGGCTAGCCCGAGCGGCCAGCTCGGCTCCGCGTATCCAGCCACGACAAGCATGATCGTCGAAAACAGCGGCGCGGCGTAGGACGCCGCGCCCAGCGCGCGGATGTCGCCGAACTTCACGCCGCGGTCCCATGCGTAGAACGCCAGTCCGACAGGGAATGCGCCAAGCGCAAGGATCGCGAGCCATTGCCGCATGGAAGACGGCCATATCGTCTCCTCGAACAGCAGGTGACAGAGGAGCGAAAGCGCCGAAGTGGCGAGGCAGAAACCTGCCACCGCGTCGCTCGGCACATGCTTGAAGGGCCGCGAGAGCACCGAGTAACCCGACCAGGCGAGCGCTGCACCCAGCGCGCAGAGATAGCCGACGATATGCTCGTACCTGATCTCGACGCCGCGCATGCCCGCAATCAGTACAAGCGTGCCTGCGAGCCCCAGCAGCACGCCGAGAATGTGATGCGATTTCAGCTTTTCGTCCGGCAGCAGTGCGGAGAACAGCACGATCAGAAGCGGCCACAGGTAGTTGAAGAGCTGCGCTTCCGCGGGCGGCGCGAGCCGCAGCGCTGCAAAGTAAAGCGCGTGATAGCCGAACAGTCCGCCGACCCCGAGCGCCCAGACTGCGGGCGGCTGCCTCAGCGAACGAGCGGCCGCGGGGCGAAATGCCCAGCTCAGCATTCCGATCATCCCGCCGATTGCGAAAGTGACCGCCGCCAACTGAAACGGCGGCATGGTTCCGCTCGCGACCGTCAAGAGCGACAGGAACGACCACATGAAAACGGCGGCGAGGCCGGTAAGCGTCGCCGCGGCTTGCGTTTGAGAAGAACTCATTCGTGCACCTTACTTCGTCATGGCCGGGCTTGTCCGGCCATCCGCGCCTTAGCAATTTTTTAGCGCCGTAAAGACGTGGATGCCCGGGACAAGCCCGGGCATGACGAGTTTTACTTCAAACGTTTGTTCGGTGTTTTAAGTAATGTACTGCGCACCGTTCACGGTCATCGTGGACCCGGTAATGAAGCCGGCGTCGTCGGAGGCGAGAAATACCACGCAGCGAGCGATCTCCTCGGGCTCTCCCAGGCGTCCGACAGGAATCGCCGGAAGAATGCTTTTCTCGAGCACGTCCTTCGGCACCGCCTGCACCATTTCGGTGTTGATGTAGCCGGGGCAGATCGCATTCACGGTGATGCCGGCCTTGGCCGACTCCTGCGCAAGTGCCTTGGTGAAGCCGATATCGCCTGCCTTCGCGGCGGAATAATTGGTCTGGCCCATCTGGCCCTTCTGGCCGTTGATCGACGAGATATTGACGATGCGGCCGAACTTGCGCGCCCGCATGCCCTCGATCACCGGACGGCACATATTGAAAAGCGAGTTGAGGTTCGTGGTGATCACCGCGTTCCACTGCTCGACGGTCATGCGGTGAAGCATGGCGTCGCGTGTGATGCCGGCGTTGTTTACGAGAATCTCGACCGGCCCGAGGTCGGCTTCGACCTTCTTGATGCCTTCCGCGCAGGCCTCGAACGAACTCACGTCCCACTTGTAGACGTTGATCCCGGTCTCGCTTTTGAATTTCGCGGCCGCTTCGTCGTTGCCGCCATAATTCGCGGCGACCTTGTAACCCGCCGCCTTTAGCGCCTTCGCAATGGCGGCCCCGATTCCACGGGTGCCGCCGGATACCAACGCAACGCGTGCCATTTCCTTCCCCTGTGTATTGTCCGGCCTTCTCGCCGGATCTCATTTCCCGGACGCGATCTCCGCGCGTCCGGGAGTTTTCGTCAATCTAGTATTCAGTTGCGCTCAACACAGAGCGCAATGCCCATGCCGCCGCCGATGCAGAGCGTGGAAAGCCCCTTCTTCGCGCCGCGGCGCTCCATCTCGTGCAGCAGCGTGACGAGCACGCGTGCGCCCGAAGCGCCGATCGGATGGCCGATCGCAATCGCGCCGCCGTTCACGTTCACCTTGGCCGGGTCCCAGCCCATGTCGCGGTTCACCGCACAAGCCTGCGCCGCGAAAGCTTCGTTGGCCTCGACCAGATCGAGATCCTGCACGTTCCAGCCGGCCTTCTTCAGGGCCGCGCGGGATGCCGGGATCGGACCGGTGCCCATGACCGCAGGATCGACGCCCGCCTGCGCCCAGCTCGCGATACGTGCGAGAATCTTCTTGTTCTGCTTCTTCGCTTCGCTTTCGCGCATCAGGACGAGCGCGGCGGCGCCATCATTGATGCCCGAAGCATTCGCGGCGGTAACCGTGCCCTCCTTGTCGAAGGCAGGTTTCAGCTTCGCCATCGCCTCGAGCGTTGCGCCATCGCGAATATACTCGTCGGTGTCGAATACGATGTCGCCCTTCTTCGAGGCGATGGTGACGGCCGCGATCTCGTCCTTGAACTTGCCGGCCTTCTTCGCAGCCTCAGCCTTGTTCTGCGAGCCGACCGCGAACTCGTCCTGCTGCTGGCGCGTGATCTGCCACTGTTTCGCGACGTTCTCGGCGGTGCCGCCCATGTGGTAGCCGTTGAAGACGTCCCACAACCCGTCCTTGATCATGGTGTCGATAAATTTCACATCGCCCATACGATGCCCTGCGCGCAGATGCGCGGCATGCACCGAGTTCGACATCGACTCCTGCCCGCCGGCAACCACGATTTCGGAATCACCGTTCATGATCGACTGATAGCCGAGCGCTACGGAGCGAAGACCCGAGCCGCAGACCTGGTTCACGAGCCAGGCCGGCGTCTCGTTCGGCAGGCCTGCGGCCTTCGATGCCTGGCGCGCGGGGTTCATGCCCTGTGCTGCGGTCAGCACCTGGCCGAAAATGAGTTCCGACACCTGTCCCGGTTCCACGCCCGCGCGCTTCAGCGCGGCCTGGATTGCAACTTTACCGAGCTCGTGCGCCGGCGTTCCTGCGAGCGTGCCGTTGAAGGCTCCGACCGGGGTACGCGCTGCTCCGACAATCACCACTCCGTCCGCCATTTCCTGCTCCTCGTAATAAGCCTTGTTTTTCGCTGACTTCCGCCAGCGCTGACCGGCATTGGACCCCGGCCTCCGGTGTCTGCCAAGCCTATATAGGCGTAATGCTGCTGTGCGTCATTCGTTTACCGGCATCGCACAAAGCGGTAGCCGCAGTGCGGAAAAGGCCTTAGTCTTTTGACCAGTTCAGCGGGGGATACGCTCGCGTAGCGTGAGGGAGTGACATGGCCAAGCCGCAAGAACCGGTAACGATCAAAAAATACGCCAACCGGCGGCTCTACAACACGGGCACCAGCGCCTACGTCACGCTGGAGGATTTGGCCGTCATGGTGAAGTCCGGCGAGGACTTTGTGGTCTATGACGCCAAGACCGGCGAAGACATTACGCGGTCCGTTCTGACCCAGATCATTTTCGAGCAGGAGGGCAAAGGCGGGCAGAACCTTTTGCCGATCAATTTCCTGCGCCAGCTCATCCGCTTCTACGGCGACTCGATGCAGCTTCTCGTCCCGCGCTACCTCGAGACCTCGCTTCAGCACTTCGCGCAGGAGCAGGAGAAGTTCCGCGAGCAGATGGGCAAGACCTTCAACATTCCGGGCTTTGGCGCCTTCGACGAGCAGGTGAAGCGCAACATGGAAATTTTCCAGCGTGCGTTCACGATGTTCCTCCCGACCGCCAAGGAGAATGTCACCAACCCGCCTGCCGAAACCGGCGGCGACGACATCGACGCTTTGAAGCGTCAGGTTTCCGAGATGCAGAAGAAGCTCGACAAGATCGGCGAATAAGCGATCTGCGGATAGAAAATAGAAAAGCCGGCTATTTCAGCCGGCTTTTTTCATTTCCGTGGCCTGCGGTGCGGCGCGCGGCGGCTGGTAATCTGCGAAGCTGCCCTTGCCTGCGCTTTTCGCCTGCTCCATCGCGATATTCGCGTGCAGCAGGATTTCGTCGGCATTGCGCGCATAGCGCGGCGCGACCACGCCGCCTGCGGTGACCGACATCGCAAGCGGGCCCGCCGAGGTCTCGAACGGCGCCTCTCGCACCGCGCTCACAAAACGGTTGCCCGCGACATAAAGATCCTCGAGCGAGCACTCGTGCAGCACGATGCCGAACTTGTTGTCGGATAAGCGGCCGATCAGGTCCTTGCCGCGCTTGAAGCTGCGCAGACGTTCGGCGATCGCGGCGATCGCCTGATCGCCGACGCCGAAGCCATAGGCCTTGTTGAAGTGCGATAGGTCGTCGATGGCGGCGATGATGAAGCCGAAACTCGTTTTGAATTTGGCGGCACTTTCGAATTCTTCGGCGATCGCGCGCGTCAGCACTACGCGATTGAGGCCTCCCGTGAGCAGATCGGATTGCGAAAGCTGCCGCAGTTCCAGCTCGTGCCGGTGGCGCTCGGTGATATTGCGCACGACGCCGTCGGCGCGTGCGGGCTTGCCGTCTGCGCCCGCGAACCAGCGGCCGGTATCTTCGATCCAGGTCACCTGGCCCGGCACGGTTTGCTTCAGCGCGTAGCGGACTTCGTAGGCGACCCCGACGCCCGGGTCCTTGCGCTGGTCGCCCATGACAGCCTGATCGCGGTTCTGTGTGCTCTCGGGCGAAAGCAGAGCCGCGAAGGCGCGGCCCGAAGAAATCTGGTCGATGGAAACGACGTTGAGAACGGCGGGTGCGTTCCCGCTCCATTCGAGCGCGTCGGTGACGCAATTCCAAGAATAGGCCGCCTCGCCGCTCGCGAAAAGCACCGATGCGACGCGCTCCGGCGACAGCATCGGCACACTCGCGGAGGTGATGTGCCCGTCAATCGGCTTGCGCCGCGATGAACGCGCCTGCGCAGTCACTGATCGCTCCCCGGTCTTCTTGTTGCCGCAGGGATAACGCCGCGCCGCTTAATGCCGGGTCACCGCCTGCCGCCTCCCCGCCGCGATCCTTAACGGGACGTTACCGCTGGTTCGGCCCTTGCACCGGATCATGTGCAACGAAGCCCGTTGTCCCGAATAGAGACGAACGATGCAGCCGGAAGCGCAGATCAAACAAGGAAAGACGGGCGAATGCCGCGCGCTCGTGCCGTTAACCGCGAACGCCGGGACTGGCCCGCGCCTGTGCCCGCGCGCCAACGCCGCTTTCGTCACGCAGCTCGCCGCCAGCGAGAAAGGCTTTGCGCAGTACCGGGCGAAGCGCCGCATCAGTCCGGAGACCGGGGCGATGCGCTACCGCACGATCATCGCCGGCGCGCTCGCCTTTCGTCCGAACGGCCGGAAACTGAACTACTGCGCCTGAGGCTCGATCGAGAAATCGCGCCGCGCGGTGCGGACCGCGACCGACCAGCCACCGAGCACGTCCACAAGCGCAATGATCAGCAGGATCATGAAGGTCGAAGTGCCGGCTTCGCTCACCAGCAGGAATTCCACCAGCGCGCCGATGAAGATCAGCGTCGACAGGACGTGATCGAAGATCGACCGCGCGGTATTGCGCGCGGCCTTCAGCACTTCGAAGAACAGCAGAAACAGAGTGAAGGCGATCAGGAGATCGCCCGCCGAAATCGCCCACTCCGCCCCGGAGGGGAGCCGCAACGAGAACATCGCGGCCGTCCAGGACGTTCCCGGCATCAGGAACGCGATCATGTTGTAGATGGCAAACGAAATCAGCAGCAGCGGAAAGGCAACCATGATGGGCTCTCTGCTCCGTGCCGCCGGTTTCGGAATAAAGATCAGCTTTCGGCCTTCGCCTTCAGAACCTGACGGCCCTTATACATGCCGGTCTTCAGGTCCATGTGGTGCGGGCGGCGCAGTTCGCCGGAATCCTTGTCTTCGACATAGGTCGGCGCTTTCAGCGCGTCGGCCGAACGGCGCATGCCGCGGCGCGAGGGCGAAGTTTTTCGCTTGGGAACGGCCATCTTGGTCTCCGGGGGCGGCCCGCAGTCTGAAGATGGGGCCGGAACGGGTCTGTCTGGAAGCCCGGGCTTATAAAGGATTGATTCGGGCAGGGCTAGACGCCTTTATCTCCCTGATAACACGCAGGAAACCGCGGCCGGGCCGTTGTTTGCGGCATTGCGCAGCCGTAGCTGGGCCGCCCGCGTGAGCTGGGGGCCGGGCCTGCGCGGCTCGCGAACCAGCGGATTCGGCAAAGCGCCCGCGAGCAGCGCTGCCTGTTCGGCGGAAAGATCCTTCGCGCTTTTTCTGAACGCCCGCCGGGCCGCGGCCTCGATCCCGAATTCGCCGTCCGGACCCCATTCGGCGATATTGAGATAAATCTCCATCATCCGCGTCTTCGACCAGACCGCGCTCATGTAATAGGCGAGCGGCACTTCCAGCGCCTTGCGAACGACGTGGCGCCCGGACCAGAGAAAGAGATTCTTCGCGACCTGCATCGGAATCGTGGATGCGCCGCGCGAATCCCCCTCCTCGGCGTACTCGTCGATCACGAGTTGCAGCTCGCGCCAGTCAACGCCGGAATGCGCGCAATAGCGCCCGTCCTCGCCGGCGATCACCATGCGCACGACATGCGGGGAAATAGCGGTGATCGGAGTCCAGATACGCTCGACGCGCTGCAGCGTCACCCAGCGCCACAGCATCAGGGTCGAGACCGGAGGCACGATCCAGTAGAGCGGCACGAGAATTACCGGAATCAGCACGACAAGCAGCGCGATCCTTGCCGCGAACCCGGCGAAGGAATAGGGCTCCGCTCTTCGCGCATCGTGCTGGATTGCGTATTCGTAGGTCACCGGAAAAGGAAAAGACCCGGAAGCCGTGCCGCGTGCCGCTTCTTGCGAATTCTTCTGCGTGCGCTCCTGATCCATGCGGCGGCATTAGACCCGCCGCAACTTGATGCAGCAAGCTTTGTTTGACGGCGGCATCATGGTGCGGCACCACAAGAGCCGCAATGTCAGCCGGCGCACGTACCAGACCCCAAATACAGAGCCAGTTCGAGCAGCGCCTCGGCGCTGTCGCCGGGCTTTGCGAAAATGCGCTCGTTGCGCTGCTTTCGGGCGAGCCGCTCGCAACCGAATTCGCCCGGCCGACCCGCCTCCTCGAAGCCATGCGTCACGCTTCGCTCGGCGGCGGCAAGCGGCTGCGGCCGTTACTCGTGGTCGAAACCGCGGCGCTGTTCGGCGTGCGCGAATCGCAGGCGATCTATACCGGCGCCGCCTTCGAACTTCTGCACTGCTACTCGCTCGTGCATGACGATCTTCCCGCGATGGACGACGACGACATGCGCCGCGGCAAGCCGACCGTGCACAAGGCCTTCGGCGAGGCGACCGCGATCCTTGCGGGCGACGCCTTGCAGACGCTCGCCTTCGACGTGCTGTCGCGCCACGCAACGCACAGCGACCCGGCGGTTCGCGTGGCGCTCGTGCAATGTCTCGCCCGCTCCAGCGGAGTCGGCGGCATGGCCGGCGGACAAATGCTCGATCTCGAGGCCGAGGGCCGATTTGCGGAGAGCGCGCGGCCTCCCGCGCTCACGATGAGCGATATCGAGCGCCTGCAACGCATGAAGACCGGCGCGCTCCTGATCGGATGCTGCCAGGCGGGCGCGATCCTCGGCGGCGCCGATGAAGAAGCGCGGCGCGCGATCGAGCGATACGGCCGGGCGGTCGGATTCGCCTTTCAGCTCGCCGACGATCTGTTGGATGTCGAGGGTGACGTCGCCGACGTCGGCAAGGCCGTCGGCAAGGACGCCGCGAAAAACAAGGCGACCTTCGTTTCCCTGATGGGCCCGCGGGCCGCGAGACGAAAACTCGAAGAACTCGTCGACGACGCAAAGTGGTCGCTACGCTCGTTCGGAACGCGGGCCGAATGGCTGATCGCCTGCGCCGATTTCATCGCGGCGAGGAAATCTTGATGGCAAACCGTGCAGCAGGAATGCCGCTGGCCGGCTTTCTTCGCCGCCAAATCAAGGCACATGCGCGGCTTTTCATCGCCGCTGCCATTGGCCTCGTCGTCTGGATTGCGATTCCGGCAGAAGGCGTGACGCGTTTTCTCATCGGCTGGAATGCAGCAACCTGGATATTTCTCGCGTTGATTCTGAAGATGATGTACGGCGCGACGTCCTCCGACATCGCCCGCCGCGCCGGAGTCGAGGAGGAAGGCCGCGGCATGATGCTTGCCCTTGTGGTCCTGGCCTCAATCGCAATTTTTGTCGCCATCGGCTCGCAACTTGCGCAGGCCGTCAAGAACCCGGGCGTTCAGGGTCCGCGCATATTTCTTGCTCTCGCGACGATTTTCGGTTCGTGGCTGTTCATGAACTTCGCCTTCGCGATTCACTATGCGCATGAATTTCATACCAGCCGGGAGAGCGGCAAGCGCGGCGCAGGGCCGCTCGCCTTTCCCGGGGGTGCTGAACCCGATTATTGGGATTTCCTTTATTTCTCGATGGTAGTCGGCACTACGTTCCAGACCTCGGACGTCGAAATCCATTCGCGCCAGTTCCGCCGCACCGTATTGATTCACGGGCTGATCGCCTTTTTGTTCAATACCGCGGTAATCGCGCTCACCGTGAACATCGCCGCGCAGTTTTTCGGCGGCGGAAAATGATTACTCGGCGGCGGGCTTCTGCGCGGCCCCGCCGAAACGGCGTGCGACATAGTCTTCGACGATCCCCTTGAAATCGGCGGCGAGCGTAGGCCCGCGCAACGTCATCGCCTTCCTGCCGTCGATGAAGACGGGCGCCGCCGGGGCCTCGCCGGTGCCCGGCAGGGAGATGCCGATATCGGCGTGCTTGGATTCGCCGGGACCGTTCACGATGCAGCCCATGACGGCGACATTCAGCGTCTCGACGCCGGGATATTTCTGCTTCCACGCCGGCATCCTGTTGCGGATATAGGACTGGATTTCGAAGGCAAGCTCCTGAAACACCGTGGACGTCGTGCGCCCGCAGCCGGGGCAGGCCGCGACCAGCGGCACGAAGGTGCGGAAGCCCATGGTTTGCAGGAGTTCCTGCGCGACCTTCACTTCAAGCGTGCGGTCGCCATTGGGCTCGGGCGTCAAGGAGATGCGGATGGTGTCGCCGATGCCCTGCTGCAGCAGGATCGAAAGCGAGGCGGCGGAGGCCACGATCCCCTTCGAGCCCATGCCCGCTTCGGTAAGCCCCAGATGCAGCGCATAATCCGAGCGGCGCGCGAGGTCGTGATAGACCGCGATCAGGTCCTGCACCGCGGAGACTTTCGCGGATAGAATGATCCGGTTTCGCTTCATGCCGAGCTCTTCCGCGCGCGAGGCGGAAATCAGCGCAGATTGCACCAGCGCCTCGCGTGTCACCGCGCGCGCTTCGACGGGCTTCGCGGACTTCGCGTTCTCGTCCATCAGATATGTTAGCAGTTCCTGATCGAGCGAGCCCCAGTTCGCACCGATGCGAACGGGTTTTCCGTGCTTCAGCGCGATCTCGATGATCGAGGAAAACTGCCGGTCGCGCTTCTCGCGAAAGCCGACATTGCCCGGATTGATGCGATACTTCGCGAGCGCCTCCGCACAGGCCGGATGATCGGCAAGCAGTTTGTGGCCGATGTAGTGAAAGTCGCCGACCAGCGGCACGTTCAGATTCATTTTCAGTAGCCGGTCGCGAATATGCGGCACCGCCGCCGCCGCCTCGTCGCGATCCACCGTGACGCGCACAATCTCGGAACCGGCGCGGAACAGGTCGGCGACCTGCGCGACCGTCTTCTCGATATCGGCGGTATCGGTATTCGTCATCGACTGCACGACGATCGGCGCACCGCCGCCGACGGTAACACCGCCGATGTCGACCGGCACCGAGACGCGCCGCGCCGCGGCGCCGAAAATCGTTCCGTCGTCGCGCAGGTTCATCGTCTCGGCTTCTTCCGGCAGGCGTCGCAGGTGCCGCTCACTTCGATGATCGAGGAACGCGCCTCGAAACCCGCCGCCTTCGTCGCCTTGATCACGTCGCGGCTGAACGACGCCGCCGGCATCTCGGCGACAGCGCCGCATTTCTCGCACAGCAGAAACATCACCGGCTCCTCTCGCTCGTGGCCCGTGCTGCAAGCGAGAAAGGCGTTCCGGCTTTCGATGCGGTGCGCGAGGTTCTCGGCGGTGAGAAAATCCAGCGCGCGATAGACCGACATCGCCGGCGCGGGCTCGCCGGAGGCGGCGAGCTTCTCGACGATCTCGTAGGCGCCGACCGGCGCATGGCTCTGCGCGAGTATCTCGAGCACCCGGCGACGCAGGGGGGTCAGCCGCAGCCCGCGGCCTCCGCAGGCCTTCTCTGCGCGCGAAAGTGCGTCTTCCACGCATTGGTCGTGGTCATGCTGCGGATCGGGGAAGGCTTTGTGCATGGATACAGAATATCAGGCCGAATGTGCCTAAAACCAGCCCTTGCGCTTTATGCTGCAGCGCACAATATAAGCCGATGCTTCCGGTCCTGCCCGACCGAACCGCCGATGGCCCTGCTGCTGGCGCCGCCCGCCGCCCCCGGCGATGGTTACCTTTCGTGGCCCGCGCCCCCGAGAGCCCGCTCATGCGCACGACCAAACCCTTGAACCTCGCGCTGCAAGGCGGCGGCGCGCATGGTGCCTTCACCTGGGGCGTGCTCGACCGCCTGCTCGAAGAGCGCCGGATAGAGATCAATGCGATTTCCGGAACGAGCGCCGGCGCGATGAACGCAGTCGTGCTTGTCTCCGGCTATCAAAAAGGCGGCCGTGAGGGGGCGCGCGCGGCGCTGGAAAATTTCTGGCGCGCGGTTTCGCGGGACGGCCGCATGAGCCCGATCCAGCGCGGCGTCATGGACAAGCTCCTCGGCAACTGGTCGCTCGACAAGAACCCGTTCTTTCTGGCGATGGATGTCGCGACCCGTTTCGTCTCGCCTTACGACTTCAATCCATTCAACATCAATCCGCTCCGCGACGTACTGGAGCGCGAGGTCGACTTCGAAGCGCTGCGCAAGAATCGCGACATCCGGATTTTCCTTTCCGCCACCAACGTTCACACCGGCAAAGTGCGTGTGTTTCAGGGCAAGGAGATCACCGCCGATGTCGTGATGGCGTCGGCCTGTCTGCCGTTTCTGTTCAAGGCGGTCGAGATCGACGGTACGCCCTACTGGGACGGCGGCTATGTCGGCAATCCGCCGCTGTTTCCGTTTTTCAGAAGCGGCGAAGGCGGCGACATCCTGCTCGTACAGACCAATCCCGTGCTGCGCGAGCAGACGCCGCAGAGCGCGCGCGAGATTCTCAATCGCATGAACGAGATCACATTCAATTCGTCGCTCGCCTCCGAGTTCCGCGCAATCGGCTATGTGAACCGGATGCTGGGCTCGAAGCTCCTGCGCCGCTTCACCGGTCGCGCGGCCGCCGAAATCCGGCTGCACCGGATCGCCGCCGGCGAGGAATTCCTCGACCTGACCTCGAGCTCGAAGTTCAACGTGGACTGGTCCTTCTTCCAGCATCTGCGCAACATCGGCCGGGCCGCCACCGATGCCTTCCTGAAGAGGCACTACCGCGCGATCGGCCGCCGCTCGACGCTCGATCTCAGGAAGGAAGGCGGCTGAGATCGCCTTGGCCCGCGTTGCGCGCTAGGTTTGTCCTTATGAAGGCGCACTTCGAAATCGTCACCGGCGACATCACGAAACTCGATGTCGACGCTATCGTGAATGCTGCGAACAACACCTTGCTCGGCGGCGGAGGCGTCGATGGCGCGATCCATCGCGCGGCCGGTCCGGAACTGCTCGCGGAATGCCGCACGCTTGGCGGCTGCGCCACCGGCGACGCGAAGATCACCAAGGGTTATCGCCTTCCCGCACGTTTCGTGATTCATACCGCAGGCCCGGTCTGGCGGGGCGGCAGCGAGAACGAAGACGCTCTGCTTGCATCCTGCTACCGCAAGTCCTTGCAGCTCGCGCGCGGGCGCGGTCTGCGATCCGTCGCCTTCCCTGCGATCTCAACGGGCGTTTACCGCTTCCCGGCGGAGCGGGCCGCGAATATCGCCGTCGCTACGACAGCCGAAGAAGCGCTGCCACCGCTTATGAAGATAGTTTTCTGTTGCTTTTCGGAAGAGTCCGCAGCGCATCATCGGGCGGCATTCAGGCAGTCCGGCCTCGACGCCTGACCCAAACTTCGGCGCATTCGGCGGCAATCGTCGTCTTCGCCCTGTCGCCGTTTGCCGGTAAGCTCGCACGAAAGATTCATGTGAGATTTCGGATGAAGAACTGGAAGTTTGCCGTCCTGCTCTTGCTCGCCACGCCAGCGCTCGCACAGGAGCCGCCGAAGCTCGACACCAACCAGAAATACATCGAAGAACTGTACCGTCACGCCAAAGCCCCGGTCGGCGACAGACGGGAGCTGCTTCGCTTTGTGCTGAAGTCGCTGCCCGGTCGCGTGAAGGTCTATCCGACCGAAAACTACTACTACTTCTCGTTCTATTCCGGCGGCGTGCGCTACGCCGGCAACATCCGGCTCGATGTCAGCGATCGCGACAAGGGCAGACTTCACTTCGCCTATTACATCGACAACGTCGATTGGACAGAGGAGCAGCCGGTAAATTACGCGGTGATGGACATCGCCGACGGCGTGAAGGTCGAAAAGGTCGAGCGCTTTCTCTATCGCGTAACCGCCGGCGACAGCAGCGTCCTGTTCGAGCTTAACGATCTTTCCGGCGTGCGTCCGCCGGAAGGCGTGCTCGACCCCGACGAGCGCTTTATCGGCCCGGTGTTCGACGAATCCGGCATCCGGTTTTTCCTTGTCTACAATTCGAAGCTGAAGCTCTTTCACTACATTCTGGACGAAACGGTGCCGGTGCCCGACGGCCTCAATCCCATCAAGGTTACCGACCGCATCCTGCTCGGCACGCGCACGGGCTTCGCCTATTACCGCGACATCCGGCGCGAGCGGAAAATCCTGATCGGCGTCTACGAAGGCAATACGCTCGCGAACAACTACTTCGACGGGCCGTTCGACCAGCTGCCCGACAATTTCATCGAGGGCGACGATCTGCTCAAGGCGATCCTCGAGGTCGCGCCGAACCTCAAGGGCACCATCGACCGTTTCGGCGGCAGTTTCGACGGCGCCGAGCGCTTTCTGATCGCTCCCTACATGAGCTACTGGCGGGAGGATGAGTTGGTTCAGGTCCATCGCTGCGCGACCGGCCCGCAGGGCAACGGCCCGCGCTACTACGAGTGTTTTCTTGCCGACGCCCAGCAGCCGGACGCGACGAAGGCGGCGCCGAAAGGCAAGGGCGCGCCGAAATAGCTGCTCTGCACGCTGCGCTTTCTTGCCGGCAGTCTTCGGCGCTACAATCTTTCTTTGCGCAGAAAAGAGGAGCGCCCCGATGCAACAGGAAGATCTGCTCGGCACGGCCGCCGCCTGGCGCAAGGCGGGCCGCAAGGTCGCGCTCGCAACCGTGACCGAAACCTGGGGTTCGGCCCCGCGGCCCGTTGGCGCCAATCTCGTTATCGACGGCGAGGGAAATTTTCTGGGCTCGGTTTCCGGCGGCTGCGTCGAAGGCGCGGTTGTCGCCGAAGCGCTCGACGTGATCGCAAGCGGCAAGCCCAAGCTCATTTCCTTCGGCGTTGCCGACGAAACCGCATGGGAGGTCGGCCTTTCCTGCGGCGGCAGAATCTCGGTCTATGTCGAGCCGGTGAACTGACATGGCCTCCACCGAAGTTCTGATCGCCTTTGCGGCTGCAACCGCGCTGTTCGCCTATTTTCCGGGTCCGGCACTGCTCTACACCGCGGCGCAGACGCTGGCGCGCGGCCGGCGCGCGGGATTGATGGCCGCGCTCGGCATTCACATCGGGTGCTACGCGCATGTGATCGCGGCGACCTTGGGCTTGTCGGCTGTCTTTCGCTATGTGCCCGAGGCCTATACGGCACTGAAGATCGCGGGGGCCGCGTATCTCGTCTGGCTGGGC
>JBGFSD010000007.1:0-15115 GCA_041694745.1 Pseudomonadota bacterium | reverse complement strand
CGGCGGTCAGATCGGAGCTGTTGTAGACGTTCGGGGTAGGATCGGAGAAGCGCTGCGCGCTGGCCTCCAGATTTAGCGTCGGCAGGAGCGAACCCTCCGCGACCTTTACCTGCAACTGCGCGATGTCGACGCCATGTCGCGAAGCCTGCAACGCCGGATGCTGGCCGAACGCCGCAGCGATCGCCGCGTCGAGCGAAGCGTAGGATATCTTGTCATAGGGCCGCGCCGGCTTGAGTTGACCCGGCTCGCTCCCGATCACCTGATGATAGACGGCACGCGCCGCATTCAGATTTGCCTGCGCCGCGCTGAGCTGCGCTTCCGCCTGCCGCAGACGCGCCTGCGCCTGCGCGACGTCGGTGCGCGTCAACTCGCCGACCTGAAAGCGATCGTTGGTCGCGCGCAGCTGCTCGTTCAAGGCCTGCACATTCTGCTGCTGCAGTTGCATGATCCCAGTGCTCTGGATCACATTCATGTATGCGGTGACCGCGTCGAGGAGAACGTTCTGCTCCGTGTTGCGCAGAGTCTCGCGCGCCGCGAGAACCTGGCTCTCGGCGGAGCGCACAAGATTGCCGGTCTGGAATCCGTTGAAGATGTTCTGCTGCACGGTGACGCCGTAACCGCGCGGATAGTTGCTTTTATTGTTCGTGGTGCCCGCCGGAGTCTGCGTGCGCGTGCGTTCGCTGTCGCCTTGGGCGTTGCCGAAAACCTTCGGGCGATAGCCTGCAAGGGCCTGCGGCACCTGCTCATCGGTCACGCGCACAGAGGCGCGCATCGCGTTGATGGTCGGATTGGCGAAATAGGCGCCCAGCAGCGCCTGCTCGAGGCTCTGGGCATGGAGCGCTGCCGTCGAAGCGGCCACAATGCAGGCGGCGCCGGCAAGGCGAACGGCGCGCGGATATTTCGACTTCATTGACGACATACGCACCCGCTCCGGCCGTCTATCGCGGCGGTCGCCGGGTTCCCTGATTTGGTGAGGGGACAATAGTGGACGGTGTGCCCTTCGCAAACCGACCTGACGCCGAAGACGGTCTTTCCGGACAGGTGCTGCGCTGCCGCAACACCGGCAATGCGACGGTATGCCGTTACGCTACGGAACAGGCCTAGAAAACAAAGGTTTTCGGCGCCTCGAAACCCGGCAGCGGGGGGATCGCCGCATCGAACAGACGCCGGGCACTGACATGTTTGCCGGTCCGGAGGTAGAGCATGGCTCTGGCTGCGCCGCCCTTCCGAATCACGGCAGCCAGTCTGCCGCCTTCCTTGAGCTGCGCGGTAAGCGATTGCGGCACTTCTTCGACCGCACCGCCGATCAGAATCGCGTCGTAGGGCGCTTCAGCGGCCCAGCCGGCGGCCATGTCGCCCGAGACGACTTCGACGTTCGCAGCGCGAACCCGCTTTTTGGCACCCGCCGCCAATCCGGCGTCCGCTTCCAGCGCCACCACCCGCCCGGCAATCCGGCCAAGCACGGCAGACGAGTATCCGGTCGCGCATCCGACATCGAGAACCTTCGCTTCCGGCGAGAGCTCCAGCGCCTGCAGGAGCCGCGCGAATACCATCGGCTCCATCAGGTAGCGCGCTGGCCTGCCGCCTACCGCTTCCTGCACGCAAAGGTCCTCGTCGATATAGGCGAGACTCGCCCGCGCTTCGGGTACGAACTGCTCGCGCGGCACTTCCAGCATGGCCGAGATCACGGCCGCGTCGGTGACATCGTTCACGCGGACCTGTCCGTCCACCATGGTCCGGCGCGCCTGGGCAAAATCGATCATCGGTGTCGCTTCGTTGGGAACCTGTGTGCGGGCAGGATTGGGCGAACGGCCGCAAAAAGGCAAGATGGCGCTTCGGCGCGCGGGCGCAGTGAACCCGCTAATTGCTCCGTAACCACCCCTTTGCTACACCCCGCTCGCGTTCCGCGGGCAGCCTCGCGGTTAAGGATGGCCACGTGGCGGAGTGGTTACGCAGCGGACTGCAAATCCGTGTACGCCGGTTCGATTCCGGCCGTGGCCTCCAACTTTCTCGAAGACGCTCTTCATGGATCAACCGACAGGCTTTGAACCGTTCTACCGGAAGAGCCCGGTGACGGAGCCGTGGGAGCCGATCTACTGCAAGAAAACGCCCGAGGCCGTCATCCTCGCGGTGCGGCTCGCGAAGGCACACACCAATGCACGCGGCTTCGCACACGGCGGGTTCATCTCCGCGCTCGCCGACAACGCGATGGGTCATTCGCTGGTGACGAAGCTCGACGCCGAGAAGCAGAGCGCAATTACAGTCAATCTCGCGGTGGACTTCCTCGGCTCGGCCCAGATCGGCCAGTGGGTCGAATTCACGACCACCTTCATCAAGACCGGCGGTACGCTCTGCTTTACCCAGTGCTTCGTGACGGCCGACAGGGTGCCGGTCGCGCGGGCCAATGCGACCTTCCGGGTGGTGGACCGGACCGGCTGAGGGCGAGCCTACAAGGGTGGTTGGCAAGCCCGGCCGAAGCTGCTTATACGTCCTCCGCGCGCCTCGCCGCGCCTGTTCCCTGGTAGCTCAGTGGTAGAGCAATCGACTGTTAATCGATTGGTCGTAGGTTCGAATCCTACCCAGGGAGCCATTTACCGCCGTTCTCGATGAACCTGGATCGCATCCATCGGCCGCTGGAGCCGATCGCATGGCGGAAGCGCTGACGGCATGAAGATCGGCACATCCTCCGCTTCCCGCTACTCGCCCTACAAGACGATGGTGACGAACCGCGCAAAGCGGCAGGCCGTGAGCAACCGTCTCGCGGCGATGAGCTATCTGGGCGGGGCGATGTTCGCTGCAAAGGCAACGCAGACCCAGGGTATGAACGAACTCGCCGTGAAGCAGTATGCAGCACGGGCGCAGGCAGACCTGAAGGCGCGCATCCAGAATCTGGGCAGCGCCAGCACCGTGCTCAGCGGCTTGGGCACTTCGATCAATACATCGGCGTGAAGCGCCGCCGGCACCCTTTCCCGAGTCACGTCAGAAAGTTTGGGGTACGGCCCGCAATCCTGCATCTAAGAGGGCGCGGTGCGGTTACTATTCCGCATGGCCTCCCGCCCCGCCCTTGTCTGGTTCCGGAACGATCTGCGCATCTCCGACAACCCGGCGCTTCACGCCGCCGAGAAAAGCGGCGCGCCGGTTATCGCGCTCTACGTTCTGGAAGAAGTAAAGGGTTTGCGTAAGCAGGGCGCTGCGTGGCGCTGGTGGCTTGCGGGATCGCTGCGCAATCTTTCGGACAAGCTCGCAAAGCTCGGCGTTTCGCTCGTGCTCCGGCGCGGCGACCCGCGCAAGATCGTCGCCGAAATCGCAAGCGAGACCGGTTTCGGCGCGGCATACTGGTGCCGCCGCTACGTCGCCGCGGAAGCGCAGCTCGACACCGAAATCGAGCAATATCTTCTTGCGAACGATTGCGCGGTCGAAACCTTCAACGCTTCGCTTCTGAACGAGCCGTGGCGCATCGAGAGCAAGACCGGCGGACCGATCCGAGTCTTCACGCCCTACTTTAAGGCAACACAGGAACGCGGCTATCCCCGCGAAGTGCTTGCCGATACGCGCAAACTCACTGCCGCGAAAGCGCCAAGGAGCGAGAAGCTCGAAGACTGGAAACTCGAACCATCAAAGCCCGACTGGGCGAAAGATATGAACGCGTCTTGGTTGCGCGGCGAGGACGGCGCCAAGCGGCGTCTGAACGAGTTTCTGGGTAGCGCGTTGCAAGGCTACGCCGAATATCGCGACCGGCCTGACATCGACGGCACCTCGCGGCTGTCGCCCTATCTGGCGCATGGCGAAATCAGTCCGCACCAGATCGCCGCAATGCTGCCCCCGCGCGGACGCGGCGCAGAAAAGTATCGCGCCGAACTCGGCTGGCGCGAGTTCTCGTATCATCTGCTGCATCACTATCCGGGACTTGCGCGCGAAAACTTTCAGCGCCGCTTCGACGCGTTTCCATGGCGCAACGACGGAAAGGCGCTCGCGCGCTGGCAGCGCGGCCTCACCGGCTATCCGATCGTGGATGCCGGCATGCGGCAGCTCTGGCGCACGGGCTGGATGCACAATCGGGTGCGGATGATCTGCGCGTCGTTTCTCGTCAAGCATCTCCTGCTCGACTGGCGGCACGGCGAAGCGTGGTTCTGGGATACGCTGGTCGACGCAGATCCCGCGAACAACGCAGCGAGCTGGCAGTGGGTCGCGGGTTCGGGCGCGGATGCAGCGCCCTACTTCCGGGTGTTCAATCCCATCCTGCAAGGCGAAAAGTTCGACCCGGACGGTTCCTATGTGCGGAACTGGATTCCGGAAATCGCGCGGCTTACGACCGAATACATCCACAAGCCGTGGACCGCCTCACCGATCGAACTGGCCTCGGCCGGGATCGCGCTTGGGAAGAACTATCCGGCGCCGATTGTCGATCACCAGGAGGCGCGAGAACGTGCACTCAGCGCATTCCAGACCCTGAAGGGTTAGCGTTGCTTCGTTCTCGCAGCGCGAGTACGTTCAATCCAGATCAACCCGCGCAATTTCTGTGAATTCCCCGCAATGGATTTCCGCAAAGACATCGTCGACGCCGTCGGCAACACCCCGCTGATCCAGCTCTGGCGCGCGAGCCAAGCGACCGGTTGCAACATTCTCGGCAAGGCCGAATTCATGAATCCGGGCCAGTCGGTGAAGGATCGGCCCGCAAAGCAGATGATTCTGGAGGCCGAGAAGCGCGGCGAGCTGAAGCCCGGCGGCATCGTGGTCGAATCCACCGCCGGCAATACCGGCATCGGCCTTGCATTGGTCGCGAACTCGCGCGGCTATCGCACGATCATCGTGATCCCCGAAACGCAGAGCCAGGAAAAGAAAGACATGCTGCGGCTCTGCGGCGCCGAACTCGTCGAAGTGCCGGCACTGCCCTACTCCAATCCGAACAACTATCAGCACGTCGGCAAGCGGCTTGCGGATGAACTCCGCAAGTCAGAGCCGAACGGCGTGTTGTTCGCCGACCAGTGGAACAACCTCGACAACCGCAAGGCGCATTATTTAACGACCGGCCCGGAAATCTGGGAACAGACCGACGGCAAGGTCGACGCCTTCATCTGCTCGGTCGGCACCGGCGGCACGCTTGCGGGCACTTCGCTTTTTCTCAAAGAGAAGAACAAGAACATTCTGATCGGCTGCGCCGATCCGCAAGGTGCTGCGATGTACAGCTATTTCAAGACCGGCAAGGCGGAGGCGACCAAGGGCGACAGCGTAACCGAGGGTATCGGTCTCGGGCGCGAGACTGTGATGATCAAGGATATCAAGGTCGACCGGCCCTACGTGATCCCCGACGAGGAAGCGCTGCCTGCAGTGTTCGATCTGCTCGAGCATGAGGGCCTCGTACTCGGCGGCTCATCGGGCATCAACATCGCAGGCGCGATCCGCATGGCGAAGGAAATGGGGCCGGGCCACACCATCGTGACTGTGCTTTGCGATTTCGGCACCCGCTACCAGACCAAGATCTTCAATCCTGAATTTCTGCGCTCAAAAAAGCTGCCGGTGCCGGCCTTCCTCGAGCGCAAAATTCCCCTGCCCGGCAAGGACAAGATTTTCGTCTGAAAGGTGCGATTGACGGACAACTGTCGCTATTCTTAGGTCACGCGCCAGCCAGCGGAACGCCCGCGAGCGAGCCTCTTCTTCCGCATTCATGAGGCTCACCATGCTCGACCCCGCGAAACTCATCGAACTCAAGCGCAAGATCGCCGAGAACCCTGGCGTGGTGATCGAATTCGCCGCTAAGGAGCACGGCGTCACGCCGCGGACGATCCTCGAGGCGCTGCCGGATGAGATGCGCGCCTTCGCGCCCGGTGATAAATTCATCGAGGTGATGGATGACCTCAGCACGTGGGGCGATGTCATGACCATCATCAACACCGAGGACGGCATTTTCGAGATCGGCGGGCCGATGCCGAAAGGAACGCCGGGACACGGCTACTTCAATCTGGCCGGCGCGGCACCCCTGCACGGCCATCTCAAGCATAGCCGTTGTGCCGCGGTCGCTTTCGTCGAGCGCACCTTTAACAACAAGAAATCCGTCTTTATTGCGTTCGTGAACGTCGACGGCGACATCATGTTCAAGGTCTTCGTCGGCCGCGATGACAAGCGCGAACTGAAGGAAGACCAGCTCGTCAAATTCCGAGCATTGCGCGACAAATTGTGCGGAGCGGCGTGAGGCGGTTGCGCTACCTCTGCGCCTGAACCAAAGTCGGCGGATTATTCACCGGAATCCGCCCATGCCCGCCAGCAGCACGTTCGTCACGCCGGAGTGGCTTGAAGCCGAACTGGGCAAGTCCGACCTCGTCGTCGTGGACGCCTCATGGTATCTGCCGACAATGCAGCGAAACGGCCGTGCCGAATATCTCGCGGCGCATATTCCCGGCGCGGTTTACTTCGATATCGACGAGATCAAGGACATCAACGCGACGCTGCCGCACATGCTGCCGCCGCCGCAGGTGTTTGCGCTGCATATGGCCCGGCTCGGCATCTCGGACGGGCAGCGCATTGTGGTCTACGACGGAGCGGGACTTTACTCCGCACCGCGGGTCTGGTGGACGTTCCGGATTTTCGGCGCAAAGGATGTGTTCATTCTTGAAGGTGGATTTCCGAACTGGTGCGCCGGGGGCTTTCCGGTGGAGGCCGGCACGGTCAAGCGCGAACCCGGTCATTTCAAACCGAAGTTCGATCCGTCGCTCGTTGCCGGACTGGATCAGGTCGCGGCCGCGCTCGACAACCGCTCGGCCCAGATCATCGACGCACGCGCGGAAAGCCGCTTCCGCGGCGAAGCACCGGAGCCGCGCGCGGGCGTCGCATCGGGTCACATCCCGGGCAGTATCAATGTGCCCTATGAGAAGCTCGTGAAGAACGGCAAACTCGCTTCTGCCGCCGAAATCGAAAGGGTATTCAAGGATGCCGGCTTCGATCCCGACAAACCGGTAATTACCAGTTGCGGTTCCGGCGTTTCGGCGGCGATCCTGAATGTCGCCCTCGACGCGATCGGAAAGAACATGGGCGCGATCTACGATGGGTCTTGGGTCGAATGGGGTTCCCACCCGGACATGCCAAAAGCGACCGGCCACGCCAAGAAGCGGTAGCGAATATGCCCGGCAAGCCGATCGTCACCGGTTTCTTTCACGAGCCGACGTTCTCCATCGTCTATCTCGTGGAGGACCCTGCAACCAAAGCCGCCGCCATCGTCGATCCCGTTCTCGATTACGACGAGAAGTCCGGGCGCGTGTCACATCAATCCGCGGATGCGCTGCTCGATGAGATTGCGCGCCGCAAGCTCAAGGTCGAATGGATCCTCGACACCCATCCCCATGCCGACCATTTTTCGGCTGCGGTCTATCTCAAGGATAAGCTCGGCGCCCCGACCGCGATCGGCGAACGCATTGTCGAGGTCCAGAAGCTCTGGAAGAACATCTACAATCTTCCGGACTTTCCCGCCGACGGCTCGCAGTGGGACAGACTTTTTGCCGAAGGCGAAACCTTCAGGATCGGCACACTCGATGCCCGCGTGATGCTTTCGCCAGGACACACTCTCTGTTCGATCACCTATGTGATCGGCGATGCCGCCTTCATTCACGATACGCTGTTCCAGCCGGACTACGGCAGTGCGCGCGCAGACTTTCCCGGAGGCAGCGCCGCAACGCTTTACGACTCCATCCAGCGAATTCTTTCGCTACCTGACGAGACGAGGCTTTTTACCGGCCACGACTATATGCCGGACGGCCGGGCGCCGGCCTGGGAGTCCACGGTTGCCGAGCAGAAGCGCTCCAACAAGCATTTCGGTCCGAAGCCGACACGCGAGCAGTATGTGAAGATTCGCGAGGCGCGCGACAGAACGCTGCCGATGCCGAAGCTGATTCTGCACGCCTTGCAGGTGAACATGCGCGGCGGACGGCTGCCCGCGCCGGAAGACAACGGCCGCGTCTACCTGAAGATTCCGATCGGCGCGCTCTAAGCCTTATTATGAAGCATGATCCGATCCGATAACCGGAATCCGCTTTTTCGGGATCATGCTCTACGGCAAAATCTGCGAGAGGAAGCGCCTGGTGCGCTCGTGCCGCGGGTTCGTGAAGAACTCTTCCGGCCGATTCGCCTCGACGATCTGGCCTTCGTCCATGAAGATGATGCGGTCTGCGACCTGGCGGGCGAACCCCATTTCGTGCGTCACGATCAGCATGGTCATGCCGTCCTCGGCGAGGCTGCGGATGGTGTCGAGCACTTCCTTGATCATCTCGGGATCGAGCGCAGAGGTCGGTTCGTCGAACAGCATGATCTTCGGCTGCATGCACAACGCGCGTGCGATCGCGACGCGCTGCTGCTGGCCGCCGGACAACTGCGCCGGGTATTTGTTCGCCTGTTCCGGAATTTTTACCCGCGAGAGGAACTGCATAGCAATTTCTTCGGCCTTCGCCTTCGGGCGCCGCCGCACCCAGATTTGCGCGAGCGTGCAGTTTTCCAGAATTGTCAGATGCGGGAACAAATTGAATTGCTGGAACACCATGCCGACATCGGCACGGATCGCGTCAATGCTGCGAAGATCGGAGGTCAGCTCGATACCGTCGACCACAATGCGCCCGGTCTGGTGTTCCTCCAGCCGGTTGATGCAGCGGATCAGCGTCGATTTACCGGAGCCCGACGGGCCGCAGATCACGATGCGTTCCTTGCGCGCGACCTTGAGATCGATGTCGCGCAGCACATGAAAGCCGCCGAACCACTTGTTGACGCCAGTCATCTCAACGGCGACAGATTCCGAAGTCGTCGCAAGATCACTCATCGCATCGCCCCCTCGATACGCAGCGCGCTTGTGCCCGCACGCCGCTCCAGAAAGAGCGAATAGCGCGACATCGCAAAGCAGAAGACAAAGTAGATTCCGCCGGCGAATGCGAAGCCGGTATAGAGCGTGGTCGGCGACGACCAGTTCGGATCGGAGAAAGCCGCGCGCACCTGCCCCAGCAGATCCAGAATCGCAACGATCTGCACGAGGGTCGTATCCTTGAATAAGCCTATGAAGTTATTGACGATTCCTGGGATCACGCTGGTCAGCGCCTGTGGCAGCACGATCAGTCCCATGGTCTTCCAGTAGCCCAGCCCCAGCGCGGCCGCGCTTTCGTATTGATGTTTCGGCACGGCCGCGAGACCGCCGCGCACAACTTCCGCCATGTAGGCGCCGGAGAACAGCGCCACGCCGATCAGCGCGCGCACCAGCCGCTCGATATTCGCGCCGCCGGGCAGGAACAGCGGCAACATGTAGGTCGCGAAGAACAACACGGTGATCAGCGGCACGCCGCGCCAGAATTCGATGAAAGCGATGCATGCCCAGCGCACGAAGCGCATGTTCGAGCGCCTGCCGAGCGCCAGCAGAATGCCGATCGGCAAAGCGGCCACGATACCCGCAATTGCGACCACGAGCGTCACCAGCAGCCCGCCCCATTCCCGCGTCTCTACCTGACGCAGTCCGAAATCCGCGTCCACAGGCGCGATGACGAGGGCAACGAACACGAAGAACGCCACCATCGCCTTCAGCGAAGTCGCGAGCCGCGTCCCGAAAAAGCGCGCAATAAGCGCGACCGCGGCGGTCAGGATGAGTGCCGAGGCGGCAAAGTCCGCCCAGAAGACCGCGCGCATTCCGCTCCAGGTTACGGGGCTCACGTAGTCGGAAACCCGAATGAAGCGTCCGAGCACGAAGCGCTGCGGATCGAGGTTGCCGCCGGTGAGCAGTACGAAGCCGACGACCGGATAGATCGCGAAAAAGAGGACGGCGTTGACGCGCTTGAAGGGCACGGAAGGAATTGCCAGCGGCACTAGGAGCAGCAGGCCGAGGAAGAAGACTACATTGGGCCGCCATAATTCCTCATAGGGATAGAACCCGTACACGAACTGATTGAACTTCGCGGCGATAAAGGGCCAGCAGGCGCCGCTTGTGTTTACACAGGCGTCGCGGCTGGTACCGGTCCATACCGCGTCGAAGACCAGAAAGCGGAACATCGGAACGACGACCAGCACCAAGGCGGCAAACCCGATGATCGTCATCGCGATGTCGGCGGGTGTCGCAAACAACCGCCGCGCGAACCAGCCCCACAAACCCGTCTGAGAGAACGGCGCAGGGCGCGGCGGCAGTGTCTCGGCGCGAACGAAGGCAGCGCTCATGTCAGCGCTCCTTCAGCGCAATGCGCCGGTTGTAGAGGTTCATCGCAAACGAGATCACGAGCGAAATGACCAGATACACCAGCATCGTGATGCCGAGAATTTCGATCGCCTGCCCGGTGTTGTTCAAGGTCGTACCGGCGAAAACCGAAACGAGATCGGGATAGCCGATGCTGACGGCAAGCGACGAGTTCTTGGTCAGATTGAGATACTGGCTCGTCAGCGGCGGCACGATAACGCGCAGCGCCTGCGGAACGACCACGAGACGCAGCACCGACCGGCGCCGCAGTCCCAGTGCGCTTGCGGCCTCGGTCTGACCGCGCGGCACCGCGAGAATGCCCGCGCGCACGATTTCCGCGATAAAGCCGGCGGTATAGGTCGACAGCGCGATCAGCAGCGCGAGGAACTCGGGAATGATCCGCACACCGCCGTTGAAGTTGAACCCCCTCAGGACCGGGTGGTCTATCTCTACGCCGACGCCAAGATAGAAGAAGGCGGAGAGCGGCAGCACAAGAATAAAAAGGAGCGCTGCCGGCCACGTCTTCCAGTCCGCTCCCGTTCGAATGCGATGCCGTCGCGCGAGTGCAGAGAGAACGGCCGACAGAACTATGCCCGCGGCCGCGAGCGCCAGGACGATGCCGAAGCCCTCCCCGAACACAGGCTTCGGAATCATGATGCCGCGGTTGTTGATGAAGATGTCGCCGAAAAGCGAAATGCTTTGCCGCGGCACCGGAAGCGAGGTGAGAACCGCGAGATACCAGAACAAAATCTGAAACAGCAGCGGCAGGTTGCGGATCACCTCGACATAGCCGCCGCAGAGCCGCGAGATGATCCAGTTGTGCGAAAGCCTGCCGATGCCCACGAGAAAGCCGAGCACGGTCGCCAACACGACGCCGATCGCCGAAACGAACAGCGTATTCAGGAGGCCGACGAGAAACGCCCGCGCATAGGTGTTGGCTTCGCTGAAGGGGATCAGCGTCTGACTGATGGAAAAACCGGACTCGACCCAGAGAAAATCGAAACCGGTTACCAGCCGCTGCGACGCGATATTCTGGCGCGTCGTCCTGAAGATGTACCAGGCCGCGAGCGCGATCAGCGCCAAAAGCAAAAACTGGATCACGGCCGAGCGCACGCCCGGCCGAAAGATCCAGCTTGCCTTCAATCGATCCCTGCGAACCGGAACATCGGCCATCCCGACGGTCCTCTAGTTCACGGGGCCTTTATTGTGCGGCCGTCAGCGGACCGGCGGCGCGTACTGAATTCCGCCCTTGTTCCAGAGCTTGTTGAGACCGCGGTCGATCTTGAGGCGCGAATTCGCGCCGACGTTGCGGTCGAAGATTTCGCCGTAGTTGCCGACGTGACGGATGATCCGCACGACCCAATCGTTCGTGAGACCGAGCTGCTCGCCGTAATTGCCTTCGATCCCGAGCAGACGTTTCACGTCCGGGCGATCGGATTTCAGGCGCTGTTCGAGTGTCTTCTGGCTCACGTCGTATTCTTCGGCGTTGATCATTGCAAACAGCGTCCACTTCACGATGTCGAACCACTGGTCGTCGCCGTGGCGGACGACCGGGCCGAGCGGCTCCTTGGAAATGAGCTCCGGAAGGATCATGTGGTCGTCGGGCTTGGTGAGCTTCAGGCGCTCAGCGTAGATCTGCGAGACGTCGGTCGTGAAGACATCGCAGCGGCCGCTCTCGTAGGCCTTGATCACCTCGTCCGCGGTGTTGAACACCACCGCTTCGTATTTCATGTTGTTCGAGCGGAAGTAGTCCGCAAGGTTAAGCTGCGTGGTGGTGCCGCTCTGCACGCATACCGTCGTATTCGAGAGTTCGAGCGCCGAGGATACCTTCGCCGCCTTGCGAACCATGAAGCCCTGCGCATCGTAATAGACGACACCCGCGAAATTCAGGCCGAGCGAGGTGTCGCGCGAACTGGTCCAGGTGGTGTTGCGCGACAGCAGATCGACTTCACGGGACTGCAGCGCCGTAAAGCGGTCCTTCGCGGTGAGCGGGAGAAACTTCACCTTGCTCGGATCGTTGAAGACGACGGCAGCGAGCGCACGGCAAAAGTCAACGTCGATACCCGTCCATGCGCCCTTGTCGTCCGGCTGTGAGAAGCCCGCGAGGCCGCCCGATACGCCGCAAAGGATCGCACCACGCGCCTTGATATCGTCGAGTGTTGCGGCACTTGCCACACCTGCAGACGCAAACGTCAGCGCAAATGCAAAAATCATCGTCGACCGTTTCATAAGTCCTCTCCTGCCGGATGGCGGCTCTTGTTTTTATCCCCGTTCCGCGACGAGTATGGCAGACAAATCTCCGCCTTGCGCGGGGGTTCTCCAAAACGGCATCACAGGCTAAAAGCCGATATTGGTCAAGCGTTTAAGGCGGACTTCCGCCTATGGAAACGGCACAAGGCGGAATCCGGAACCGGCAATGGCAAAAAACGAAGGAAACCGCGGAGCGGGGTATCGCCCCGCAACATCGCTGGTGCTTGCCGGGCGCTCGCCGTTCGAGCACGAGGGCTTCGTCAATACGCCGCTATACCGCGGCTCGACGATCCTCTCGGAAACCTACGACGACCTGATCCACCACCGCGGGCGCTATGTGTACGGCCGCCGCGGATCGCCCACGCTGGACGCGCTTAGCACAGCACTAGCGTCTTTTGAGAAAAGTGCCGGGGTACTTCTTACGCCTTCCGGGCTCTCGGCCATCAGCACGGCACTTCTCGCCTTCGTGAAGTCAGGCGACCACATCCTCGTCGCCGATACCGTCTACCGGCCGACGCGCGTGATCTGCGACGGCATTCTCAAGCGTCTTGGCGTCGAAACAACCTATTACGATCCGTTGCTTGGTGCCGGAATTCAGTCGCTGTTTCGCAAGAATACGAGTGCCGTCTTCATCGAAGCGCCGGGTTCCCAGAGTTTCGAAATGTCCGATGTGCCGGCGATCGCGAGGGCGGCTCGCGAACACGGCGCCGTCAGCCTCATGGACAACACCTGGGCGACGCCGCTCTATTTCCGGCCGCACGACCACGGCGTCGATATCTCGATTCAAGCCGGCACGAAGTATCTCGGCGGCCATTCCGACATCAACCTGGGTACGATTTCGGTGAACGAAACGCACTACAAGCGCGTGCTCGCGACCCACGGCGATCTCGGTATCAATCCGGGGCCTGAGGACGTTTATCTCGCATTGCGTGGGTTGCGCACCATGGGTGTGAGGCTTGAGCGACACATGGAGTCGGGCCTGCGGATCGCGAGGTGGCTGCAAGCCCGGCCCGAAGTCTTGCGCGTCATGCACCCGGCACTTGAGAACGATCCTGGGCACACGATCTGGAAGCGGGACTTTTCGGGCGCTTCCGGACTTTTCTCCTTTGTCCTGAAGCCGGAAGCCGCCGGAAACATCGGTGCGTTCTTCGACAGTCTCGCGCTGTTCGGCATGGGCTACAGCTGGGGCGGATTCGAAAGCCTCGCGATACCGTTCGACTGCTCCAGCTACAGGACAGCGACGAAATGGGCGCCCGGCGGCCCAGCGGTGCGGCTGCACATCGGATTAGAGGATCCGGACGATCTGATCGAAGACCTCGCAGCGGGCCTCGCAAAACTCTCGTGAACTAGACGCGCAGCTTGCCGACGAACGGATGCGTGCTCGACAAGCCGCCGTCCACCGCGAAGGCCTGCCCGTTCACATAGGAAGAGTCGTCGCTCGCGAGAAAGAGCGCCATCGCCGCGATCTCCGCGGGCTCGCCATGACGCTGCAGCGGGTTGATCTGGCCTAGCTTATGCGTCGTGCCCCTGCCCTTCGCATATTCGAAAATCGGCTTGGTCATGCCGGTTTCGATCAGGCCCGGACAGATTGCGTTGATGCGCACACCGGTTCCGGACAACGAGCTTGCGGTCGTCTGCACGAGGCTGATGACACCGGCCTTGCTCGCTGAATACGGGTGCCCGCCGGCATTCGCGCGCAAACCCGCAACCGAGGCGGTGCATACGATTGTACCCTTGCCCTGTTTCACCATAAGCGGCGCAACGTTCTGAATTGCGAGGAACGGTCCGATCAGATTCACCCGCAAGATTTCCTGCCACATCTCGACGGTCTGCTCCCACAACGGAACCAGTCCGCCGCTGATGCCGGCGTTCGCATAAATCGTGTCGATACCCCCGAATTCGGATACGGCCTTGGCGACATATGCCTTCACGTCCGCCTCATCACCGGCGTCAGCGGCCATCGCCACGACCCTGCCACCGTCCTTTGAGATCAATGCCGCGGTTTCCTCAACCGCGTTCTTCGTCTTGTCGACGGCAAGCACCGATGCGCCCTCTGCCGCGAAAAGCCGCGCTGACGCCCGCCCGATGCCGCTGCCGGCCCCCGTCACGATCGCGCGTTTTCCTTCCAGCCTTGCCTTGCCCATGCTTATCTCCCGAAGGTTTGCGCGATTACTTCTGCTTGAACTTTGCCGCCAACGTATCGGCGCCCTTGGCGACCAGGCCGAGGTCCGAGCCGACGGCGACGAATGTGTAGCCCCACTCGATGTAGCGTCGCGCCTCTTCCTCGACCGGCGTCAGAATGCCGGCCGGCTTGCCGACCTTCCTCAGGCGCTTTGAGACATCCTCGATCGCCTTCTGCACCTCGGGATGCTGCGGATTGCCGATGTGACCGAAGGATGCCGAAAGATCGGCGGGACCGACAAACACGCCGTCGACGCCGTCGACACCCGCAATCGCTTCAAGCTGGTCGAGCGCCTCGCGCGTTTCCGCCTGCACGAGCAGGCAGATCTCGGCGTTCGCTTTCTTCAAGTAATCCTTGGTGCGCCCATAGCGGCTGGCCCGGCCCGAACCGGTAATGCCTCGGATGCCTTCCGGTGGATACCGCGTCGCCGCCACCGCACGTTTCGCTTCTTCCGCGTTCTGTACGAAGGGCACGAGGATCGATTGCGCGCCGACATC
>JBGFSD010000019.1:0-3427 GCA_041694745.1 Pseudomonadota bacterium | reverse complement strand
CTGATGCCCTGGCTGACGGTGCGCCAGAACGTCAGTTTCGGACCGAAGCTGCGCGGCGACATGGACCGGGCGACGCTCAGAGCCGAAGCCGACCGGCTGATCGAGAAGGTCGGTCTCGGCGAATTCAAGGACAAGTACCCGCTTCAGCTGTCGGGCGGCATGCAGCGGCGCGCCGAACTGGCCCGCGCCATGATGAACCAACCGAAGCTGATGATCATGGACGAGCCGTTCCGCGGGCTCGACGCCATGTCGCGCGAACTGATGCAGGAATTCTTCCTCAAACTGTTCGAGGAAAACCGGCGCACCAACTTGTTCGTCACGTCCGAGATCGACGAGGCCATCTTCCTCGCCGATCGGTTGGTGGTGCTCTCCAATCGCCCGGCGACGGTGCGCCGCGTGATCCCGATCGAACTTCCCAGGCCGCGCACCTACGACATGCTGGGCAGCACCGAGGCGTACGAATACAAGCGCGAGGCCCTCGACATCCTGCATCAGGAAGCAATGAAAAGCTTCAAGAAGGGCAGCGGCCAGAGCGACTTTCTCGAGGCTTACGCCAAGCGGGTTCAGTAGGGATCGCGCTTGGAGCTTCTCGGCCTGGTCGCCAGCCGCCCCGTGGTGATCGCGCTGGCCATGGCCGGCGCGATCGTCGCCACGATCGGAAGCTGGCTCATGCGCAACCCGGGCCGGCTCGGCGCACGCCGTGCGCGCCTGGTGTTGCGGATCGGCTACGGCATCACCGGCGTGAGCGTGTTTCTGTTCATCGTTGCCGGATTCATGGCGTAAGGGCGCGTCCTCAGGCGCCCTTGGCCTGCGTCCGCCGGGTTTCCGCGGGCGCGCTTTTGCCGTTCTTGCCGGTCAATTGTTCGGCCAACGCGCCGGTCGTAATGGCTTCTTTCATCAATTCGACCATGGCGTTGGTCATCGGCCGCATCGGCTGCGCGTCGACCCAAACCAATCCGACGTTTTGGACCACCTGCGGCTTCTCCAGCGCGATCAAGCGCGTGCGTGGAAAGGGCCCGATGAAATGCTGGAAGTGACTGGGAATGATCGTGGCGAGGTCGCCCTGCATGACATGGAACACGAGATTCAGGATCGATTCCGATTCGAGCCTGGGTTTGGGCATGACTCCGCATTTGGTGAACGCCTTGTTCATCGCCTGGCGTTCGTGGGTCGACGGCGACAGCAGGCAAAGCGGCAGGCCGGCGGCTTCCGCCCAGGTCATCGACGAACGATTGCCCGCCCAGCCGCGATCGGGGATCAGGAGCGCGAATTCCTCCTCGTAGAGCGGAAGCGTCTTGAGGCGCCCGAGCGGCTGTTCGCCGAGATAGGTGACGCCGATGTCGAAATTGGAATTGATCAATCCGTCGATCATCTTGTCGAGGCCGATGAAGTGGGTCTCAATTTGCACGCCGGGATAGCGCACGAAGAACAGCCGGTCGATCATCGGCAGCACCGGCGAGCTCATCGGCATCGCGCCGATGCGGATGCGTCCTTCGAGATTGCGGTGCATCAGGGCGAGCTCCATCAGCATCGCGTCGCGGTCGGCGAGAATACGCTTGCCCCATTCGAGCACGCGCTTGCCTTCTTCGGTCAGCCCGCTGAAACGCTGATGACGAAGCACGATCGGAATGCCGAGTTCCTGCTCAAGTTGCTTGATCGCGCTCGATAAGCTAGGCTGCGAAACGTTGCAGCGTTGCGCGGCCCGCCCGAAATTCTTCTCCTCGGCGAGAGTGGCCAGGTACTGGAACTGCCGCAGAAACATGACGATTCAACCCGACGGACGGGCCTCCCTGTTGTTCGGTTTGCGCGCGCGCGCGACCCGGCGCGCATGATTCCGGCGCTCGGAACGTCGGTGCTCGGCGCCATCGGCCTCGCGGGCGCCGTGCTGTTCGTCGGCGTGTTGATCGGCGCGACCGGCATCGGCGGCGTTTTGCTGGTGCCGACGCTCACCTTTCTCGGCGACGTGCCCGTTCACCTGGCCGTCGCCAGCTGCAATTTCAGCTATCTGTTCACCGGCTTGGTCGGCACCGCGCTCTATGCCCGCAAGGGCTCGATTTCGTGGGGCATGGGCCTGTGGCTCGCCCTCGGCGCCATGCCCGGCGCCTATCTCGGCGCGTTCATTCTTCCGCACGTGCCGGGCAACGCACTGCTCGCGCTGATCGCGCTCCTGATCGTGTTTTCCGGACTCAACGCCGTGCTCCGCGGCGAGGGCCGCGCGCCGAAGCGCGAAACGCTCGACAAAGGCGCGCTGGCCGCGATCGGCCTCGTGGTCGGGGTCGGCTCCGCGCTTTCGGGTACGGGCGGGCCGCTCGTGCTGGTGCCGATTTTGCTGTGGCTGGAAATGCCGGCGATCGTCGCCATTGGGCTTAGCCAAACCGTCATGGTGCCGATTGCGCTGTTCGCCACCGCCGGCAACGTGATTCACGGACGCGTCGATTTCGTGCTCGGCGGCGCGCTCGCCGCGATCATGATGATCGGCGCGTTCGCGGGTGCCGAAATCAGCCATCGGCTTCCCGCCCCTCAGTTGAAGCGGGTGGTTGCGGTCCTGCTGATCGGGGTCGGCGCGATGATGCTGGCCCGGATCGGTATCGGCACCTGAGGGGAAACCGCGACGATGGCCTTCGACATCGCGAACGTGATTCCGGATTTCGGCGACGCCGAAGGCGAAGCGCGCGCTGTGCGCGAAAGCGCGGCCTTGTTCGATTTCTCGTTCATCGCCCGCGGGCGCGTCACCGGCCGCAACGCCGTCGCCATCCTGGAGCGCTTTCAGCCGCGCCCCGTCGGCGACATGGCGGCGGGAGCGATCCGCTACGCCCTCCGCCTCGGCGCGGGCGGCGCGGTCGAGGCCGACCTCACCCTCTGGCGGCTCGACGACCATGCCTTCGAGGTGATGAGCGGCCGCCGCCGGGACGTCGCCGCGCTGATCGCGCTCGCCGCCGACGCACGGGCGGAGGATTTGAGCGATTCGAGCGCCATCTTTGCCGTGCAGGGACCGGGCTCCCTCGATGCCCTCGCGCCCCTCGGCGATCGGGAGCGCCTGGCGGCCATACCCTATTTCGGCCATGCCGAAGCGACCGTCGCGGGCATCCCTTGTCGGGTCGGACGGCTCGGCTATACCGGCGAAAAAGGATTCGAGATCGTTGCCGACAAGGCCGACGCCGCGCGGTTGCGCACGACCCTTGTCCAACGCGCGCGTCCGGCGGGTTTCGCCGCCGCCGACATTCTGCGCATCGAGGCGGGGTTCATGTTGTTCGTCAACGAGTGCCGCCTGGGGGCGGACGCGGCCGCGCTCGGCCTCGAACGCTTGGCACCCGAAACCTCGGCCAACTCGCCGCTCCGCCTGGTTGCCTTCACGGCGGAGCCGGTGCCGATCCGCTCTCCCTGGCAACCCAAGGACCTTCATCGCCCGGCGCGGGGCGAGATCGCC
>JBGFSD010000057.1:0-3429 GCA_041694745.1 Pseudomonadota bacterium | reverse complement strand
AGGAACACGAAGGCGAAGCCAAGGAAATCGTCAGGCGCGCCGACGGCTCATGGCTGGTCGACGGCCGCGCCTCGATCGACGAACTAAGAGAAGAACTCGGCATCGAGGAGACGCCCGAGGGTTATCACACCGCTGCGGGCCTTGCCCTCGAGAAGCTCGCGCGCATTCCTGTCGAGGGCGACAGTTTCGTCATCGGCGACTGGCGTGTCGAGGTGATCGACATGGACGGCAAGCGCATCGACAAACTGATATTCATACCTTTGGAGCCGGCGAAAGCCGCCGAGTAAATTCAAGCGAGGAAACGATGAACAAGAACGGAGCGAAGTCCGCCCGCCGCCTGCGCTCGCAGGCATGGTTCGACGATCCGACCAATCCTGATGTCACGTCCGGCTATCTCGAGCGCTATCTCAATTTCGGATTCACGCGTGAGGAACTGCAATCCGGCAAGCCGATCATCGGAATCGCACAGACCGGTTCGGATCTTTCCCCGTGCAACCGTCATCATCTGGAGCTTGCGCACCGCGTGCGCGAGGGCATCCGGTCCGCGGGCGGTATCGCGTTCGAATTTCCGGTGCATCCGATCCAGGAAACCGGCAAGCGCCCGACCGCGGCGCTCGACCGCAATCTCGCCTATCTCGGTCTGGTCGAAGTTCTATACGGCTACCCGATCGACGGCGTGGTGCTGACCACGGGCTGCGACAAGACCACGCCGGCCTGCATCATGGCCGCCGCTACCGTGAACATTCCGGCCATCGTGCTTTCCGGCGGGCCGATGCTGAACGGCTGGTACAAGGGCGAGCGCACCGGCTCCGGCACGATCAAGTGGAAGGCGCGCGAACTCTACGCAACCAAGGAGATCGATTACGAAGGCTATATGGAGTTGGTCGCCTCCTCCGCGCCGTCCGCGGGCCACTGCAACACCATGGGTACGGCCTCCACCATGAACGGGCTCGCCGAAGCGCTCGGCATGTCGCTGCCGGGCTGCGCGGCAATTCCCGCGACTTATCGTGAGCGCGGGCAGATTGCGTACGAAACCGGCAAGCGCATCGTTGCGATGGTCGAGGAAAATCTGCGCCCCTCCGACATTCTCACGCGCGAGGCGTTTGAGAACGCGATCGTCGTCAATTCCGCGATCGGCGGCTCGACCAACGCGCCGGTACATCTGAACGCGATCGCGCGCCACATCGGGGTAAAGCTCGAGGTCGAGGACTGGCAGAAGCTGGGGCACAAGATTCCGCTCATCGTGAACATGATGCCGGCCGGGAAATATCTCGGCGAGGAGTTTCATCGCGCGGGGGGCATTCCGGCGGTTGTCTATGAACTGATGAAGCAGAAGAAAATTCATGAAGGCGCGCTGACGGTAAACGGGAAATCCATCGGTGAGAATTGCCGGGGCCGCGAAGTTATCGATCGCGATGTGATCTGGCCTTACGATAAACCGCTCAGGCAGGATGCCGGCTTCATCGTCATGAAAGGCAATCTCTTCGACAGCGCGATCATGAAGACCTCCGTGATCTCGCAGGAATTCCGCGAGCGCTATCTTTCCAATCCGAAGGATCCCGACGCCTTCGAGGGCCGGGCCATCGTGTTCGACGGACCGGAGGATTATCACAGGCGCATCAACGATCCGTCACTCAACATCGATGAGCATTGCATGCTGTTCATGCGCGGCGTCGGCGCGATCGGCTATCCGGGGGCAGCGGAGGTCGTCAACATGACGGCGCCCGCCGCACTCCTCAACCGCGGGGTGAAGTCGCTGCCCTGTATCGGCGACGGCCGGCAGTCGGGGACTTCCGGCTCGCCTTCGATCCTGAACGCTTCGCCCGAGGCGGCGGCGGGCGGCGGGCTCGCCATTCTCAGGACCGGCGACCGCGTGCGTATCGATCTCAGAAAAGGCGAGGCCAATATCCTGATCGACGAGAAGGAGCTTGCCGCACGGCGCGCGAAACTCGCCGCCGATGGCGGCTACAAATATCCCGCGAGCCAGACGCCGTGGCAGGAAATCCAGCGCCAGATGGTCGATCAGCTTTCCGAAGGCATGGTGCTGAAGCCCGCGATCAAGTTTCAGAACGTGGCCGAGAATTTCGGTATTCCGCGGGAGAATCACTAATGCCGACAGTTTCCGAGAGGCGCGCCACCTTCCGCGAGCTGCACCAGCGCGGCTGCTTCGTCATTCCGAATCCCTGGGATGTTTCGAGTGCACGCTGGCTGCAGGGCATGGGCTTCAAGGCGCTGGCGAGCACGAGTGCAGGTTTTGCGTGGTCGAAGTGCCTCCCCGACAACGCGGTCACGCGCGAGATGGTGCTCGAACATCTGCGCGATCTCGTTGCCAACACCGATATCCCGATCAACGCCGACTACGAGGGCGGCTTCGCGCATGACCCGGCAGGCGTTGCAGAAAGCGTGGCGCTCGCCTGCGACACCGGCGTCGCGGGGCTTTCGATCGAGGATTCGAAACGAGATAAGGAAAATCCGGTTTATACGCTGGAGGAGGGTGCTGCGCGCATTGCGGCTGCCCGTGCGGCGATCGACAAGAAAGGCGGCGACACGCTGCTCGTCGGCCGCTCCGAAAACTTTCTCGTCGGCCGCCCCGATCTCGACGACACGATTGCACGGCTGAAAGCCTACTCCGCTGCCGGTGCCGATTGCTTGTATGCGCCGGGGATATCGAAGCCTGAGCAGATCAAGGCCATCGTGCAGGCGGTGGCGCCAAAGCCGGTTAATCTCCTGATCGGAACGCCGATGGGATTGACCGTGAAAGACGCCGAGGCGCTCGGTGTACGCCGCATCAGCATCGGCGGGTCGCTTGCGCGCGCGGCCTGGGGCGGTTTTATCCGGGCGGCCAGGATGATCGCGGAAGAGGGCCGTTTCGACGCTTTTGGCGAAGCCGCGTCCGGCATGGAGATCAACAAGTTCTTCTACAAGGACAACAAGGCGCGGAGCGGCGCGTGAAGCAACCGGTCGGCGAACCCGTCGACGCAACGCCCGCACTAAGGCCTTCTGCGGTCATTCTGCGGGGACGCTACGGCGTGGTCGAAAAATTCGATGCCGCCAGGCACGCATCTTCGCTTTGGGAAGCCGTAAAAGACGACAGTGAAACCTGGACCTATATGTGGTTCGGGCCGTTCGCTGCGCGGGAAGATTTTGACAGGTTCGCGGAACTGCTCGGGAAGCGCGAAGATCCGTTTGCCTATGCGATCGTCGACAACTCGGGCAAAGCGCTCGGTGTAGCGACTCTGATGGAGATTCGTTCCGCCCATCGCGTGATTGAAGTCGGCGGCATCTTCTACTCGAAGGCCTTGCGGCAAACGCCGCTTGCGACCGAAGCACAGTATCTCCTGATGCGCTATGCCTTCGAGGAACTGCGCTATCGCCGCTACGAATGGAAATGCGACAGCCTGAACGCCCCCTCGCGCCGGGCGGCGGAGC
>JBGFSD010000026.1:0-3437 GCA_041694745.1 Pseudomonadota bacterium | reverse complement strand
CCTTGGCGGCATGGGCCAGCTTGACCACCTCGCCGATGCAGGAATGGCCCCAGCCGACCTTGCTCGCGTATTCCTGGTCGGTATAGGTGGTGTCGGTGATGAGCACATCAATCCCTTCGACAAACTTGGCGAGCTTGGCGACGTAGTGGGTGTTGTGATGCGGGTTGCCCTCGAGGAACAGTTCATTGTCGGTGACGTAGCCGATCGAGCGGCCGTTGTAGTCGATCCGGTAGCCGAGGCAGCGACCGGGATGGCTGAGCAGCATGGTGCTGACCTTGATTCGGCCGAACATCAACTCTTCCTCGTCGAGATCGTGGAAATAGACCCGCGCGCCGAATTCCTGGAAGGTGATCGGGAAGTAGACGCCGTCCATCTGCGCGGAAATGATCTGGCGCATGGTGGTGTCGCCGTGGCGCGCGCCGAGGATCTCGAAATCGTTGCCCGGCAGATACAGGGGAACGAAGAAGGGGAGCGCGTTGATGTGGTCCCAATGCGGGTGCGACAGGAAAATCTTGGCTTCGATACGGGTTCGCTTCTGCCTGAGCAGATGGTCGGACAGGTTCTTGATGCCGGTTCCGGCGTCGAACACGAACAACTGGTGGGTCGGGAATTCCAGCGTCACGCATGACGTGTTGCCGCCGTAACGCAGGCTTTTCCCGCCGGCGACCGGCAGCGTTCCGCGCACGCCCCAGAAGGTGAGGTCGATCTTGTCCTCGACGATGCGCAACACCCGGGGCATGAACGTCTCGGCCGAGATCGGCTTCTGGATAAACCCGTCGGCGCCGGCGCCGATCGCGCGCTTGCGGTCGAATTCGTAGGCCTTCGCCGACACCACGACGATTTTCGTTGCGGCGGTCGACGGCTTCGCGCGCAGCATCGCGCACAATTCGATGCCGTCCACGTCCGGCATCATCAAATCCATGATCACCACGTCCGGCTTCTGCACCAGGATATCGGCCAGCGCCGTCAGACTGGAGGTGGAGAATTTAACCGCGTGTCCGGCTTGCGCGATCAGCGCCGTCATCATTTTCGCCGCGATCGGATCGTCGTCGACCACGTGAAAGCTGAGACGCCGGCCCGCGCCCTGTTGGGCGATGGCGTTGGCGAGAAACGGCTCGTTCTCGGCGAGTTGCACCGCGACCGGCCCGCGACTCACGGACAACGGTCCGGGGGCGCTGGTGCCAGCGGCGGACTTGCGGCGGGATTTGGAGGGCTTTTTGCGCGAAGCGGCCACGAAGGGGTATTCCTCGGAATCGGGCACGTGTGGTGTCGGATACTTCCCCCGCGCGAGCTTTTTTCAAGCTTTATCGACGCGCTATTAGGCACTATTGGGCGCTATTGGGCATGGAAATCGCCCCGATTTCAACCGTAAAAATCGACCGATGGAAAAGTGCAGCCGTCGCGGTTCAAGGCGCTCGAGGCCCGCGCATCGTGGCCTTTTCTCACGAGCGGGATTCGGTCGCTGAGCGAACGGAGAAATAAAGGAAGGGATCGGAAAAAATCGGGCGCCCTCCGGATGTTAGCGATCCGGAGAGCGCCCCAAGTTTCCCAGGGAGGAACGTTTGCATACCGTGCGGGCCATCAGGAGCATCCCGTGGTCGAGCCGCAGGTGTTGCATTTGAGGCAGGTGCCGTTGCGCACCAGCGTAAAATTTCCGCACTCGCCGCACGGGTCGCCTTCGTAACCCTTCATGCGGGCTTCGCGAATCTGATCGAGCCGGGTGTCCACCGCTTGCACGACCTCGGCGTCGAGGCTGAGGGCGTACACCCCTTGCGCGGCCGGGGACATGGCCGTGACCGGGGCGGACATGACGGCGGTCGCGGCCGCGCCCTTGGCGCCCCGGATGACCATGAGCTTGGAGCGGACATAGCCCTGGCTTGCGGCCGGCGGGATCGCGCCTTCGGCCGCGCCCGGCAAGTCGCCTTCGTCGTTGCCGCCGCCGAGGCTGTCGGGTTTCAGGTCGTCGGGCTGGATGTGGGCAAGGTCGTTGCGCCCGAGGTAGGAAACCGCCAGTTCGCGGAAGATGTAATCGATGATCGACGTCGCCGACTTGATCGCGTCGTTGCCCTGGACCAGGCCGGCGGGCTCGAAGCGGGTGAAGGTGAACGCCTCGACGTATTCTTCGAGCGGGACGCCGTACTGAAGCCCGATCGAGATGGCGATGGCGAAATTGTTCATCAGGCTGCGGAAGGCGGCGCCTTCCTTGTGCATGTCGACGAAGATCTCGGCCAACCGGCCGTCGCCGTATTCGCCGGTGCGCAGATAGACCTTGTGGCCGCCGACGATCGCTTTCTGGGTGTAGCCCTTGCGCCGGCTGGGCGGGCGTTCGCGGTCGCGCTTGACGTGCTCGACCACGCGTTCGACGACCCGCTCGACCACCCGTTCGGCGACCAGTTCCGCGCGCTGGACGGGGTTGGCGGCGGCGATGCGCTCGGCCGTTTCCTCGGCTTCGTCCGCGTCGTCGGCGAGCAGGGTCGCGTTCAGCGGCTGCGACAGCTTGGATCCGTCGCGGTAAAGCGCATTGGCCTTGAGGCCGAGCCGCCAGGACAGCATATACGCGTTCTGGCAGTCGGCGACCGTGGCCGCGTTCGGCATATTGATGGTCTTGGAGATGGCGCCCGAAATGAACGGCTGCGACGCCGCCATCATCCGGATGTGGCTCTCGACCGACAGGAACCGCTTGCCGTTGCGCCCGCACGGGCTGGCGCAGTCGAACACCGGCAGATGCCGCGGCTTCAGGTATGGCGCGCCCTCGAGGGTCATGGCGCCGCAGACATAGGTGTTGGCGGCGTCGATGTCGGACTTGGCGAAGCCGAGCGCGGCGAGCAGATCGAAATCCACTTCGTCGAGCCGCTTCGGGTCGATCTTGAGGGTATCGGTGCAGAACGCCTCGCCCAACGTCCATTTGTTGAACACGAAGCGGATATCGTAGGTGCCCGCGAGCGCGGCTTCGACCTTGGCCAGGGCCTCGTCGGTGAAGCCGTGCGCCCGCAGCACGTCGTGGGTCACGCCCGGCGCGCCCTTGAGGGTGCCGTGGCCGACCGCGTAGCGGACGATTTCGCCGATCTCCTCCTCGGCGTAGCCGAGCGTCTTGAGCGCGCGCGGAACGATGCGGTTGATGATCTTGAAGTAGCCGCCGCCGGCGAGCTTCTTGTACTTGACCAGGGCGAAATCGGGCTCGATGCCGGTGGTATCGCAATCCATCACCAGGCCGATGGTTCCGGTCGGCGCGACCACGCTGACTTGGGCGTTGCGGAAGCCGTGCGCCTGGCCGAGTTCGAGGGCGCGATCCCAGATCATGCGCGCGGCGGCCGCCAGTTCCGCGTCCGGGCAGTCGGCGCCGTTGAGCGGCACCGGCATAACCGAAAGACCCTCGTAGCCGCCGCTGGCGCCGTGCGCCGCGCGGCGGTGGTTGCGGATGACCCGGAGCATCGCGT
>JBGFSD010000114.1:0-3523 GCA_041694745.1 Pseudomonadota bacterium | reverse complement strand
GCACAGGCCAGCGCGCCGACCAGCTCACTTATTTCGACCAGAAGCGGATCGAGCTTGCCCGCGCGCTGGCCTGTGCGCCGGACGTGCTGCTGCTCGACGAATGGCTTGCGGGCCTGAACCCCTCAGAGCTCGAACGCGGCATCGAACTCGTCCATTCGCTGAAGAACGAAGGCATCACCATTGTCATGGTCGAGCATGTGATGCACGCAATCCGTTCGCTCTGTTCGCACGTCGTTGTGCTTTCCGCGGGCAAACTGATTGCCTCCGGCACGCCGGACGACGCGCTCGCCAATCCCGAGGTCATCCGCGTCTATCTGGGGGATGTCCAGTGATCGAGGCGAAAAATCTCTCGGTCTCCTATGGCCGTCACATCGCGCTGGAAGGCGTTTCGATCAGGCTCGACCGCGGCGACGTAACCGTCGTGCTCGGCGCGAACGGTGCCGGCAAGACCACGCTCGTCAACGCGCTTGCCGGCATGGTGCCGCTCCTGTCGGGCTCGGTATATCTCGACGGCCGCGATATCACGCAAGAGCCCGCGCATACCCGCGTGAAATACCGGCTCGCCACCGTGCCGCAGGGACGCGGGCTCTTTCCCGACATGTCGGTCGAGGACAATCTGGCGCTCGGCAGTTTCGTTTCCGACGACAGGGACGAAATCGAACTTCGCCGTGCTGAAATCTTTCGCGTCTTCCCGCGGCTGAAGGAGCGGGCGAAGCAGGCTTCGAGCACGATGTCGGGGGGGGAGCAGCAGATGCTCGCGATCGGTCGCGCGATGATGTCCTCGCCTGCCTACCTTCTGCTGGACGAGCCTTCGCTGGGCCTGAGCCCTGTACTGACGAGCGAACTTTTCAGAACCATCCGCAAGATTGCGGACAAGGGCGTCGGCGTACTCTTGGTCGAGCAGAACGCCTTGCAATCCCTGAAGATCGCGGAGCAGGCCTATCTCGTCGAGACCGGCCGCGTGGTCGATCAGGGACCGGCGCAGGGCCTGCGCTACGATGCGAGCGTGATCGAAACTTATCTCGGCGGCAGGAAAGCGCTCCCCGCGCCGAACAAGCCCAAGCTGATCGGAAACTAGCGGCCGCCCGGCGCGCTACATCCGCATGGGCAGGAACAGCGACAGTGCCGGGAACATGACAAGGAGCGCAAGCCTCACGAAATCGACGAGAATGAACGGCGTCACGCCGCGGTAAATGCGCTGCAACGGCACGTCCTTTGCGATCGAATTGATCACGAAGACATTCATCCCGATCGGCGGCAGAATCATCCCCAGCGCAACCACCATTACGATAATCACGCCGAACCAGATCGGATCGAACCCCAGCGAGGTGACGACCACCTCGAACACGATCGGCACGGTGAGCAGAACCATCGCAAGCTCGTCCATTACCGCGCCGAGCAGGACATACATAAGCAGGATCAGCGTAAGAATGCCGTAGGGTCCGAGCGGCAGCGACAACAGAAAGGCGCTGAAATTCTGCGCGGCCTGCGTGATCACCAGAAGATAGCCGAATACGAAGGCGCCGATCACGATGGTGAAAATCGCAGCGGAGGTGCGCACGCTGTTGATGAGGCATTCCATCACGATCTTCGGCGTCATTCGTCCGCGCGCGAGACCGATCAGGAATGCGCCGCTCGCACCCATCGCCGCGGCTTCGGTCGCGGTGAACAGGCCGTAATACATTCCGCCCATCACAAAAAAGAACAGCAGCATCGTCGCCCAGATGTCTTTCAGCGAAGCGAAGCGTTCGTTCCACGGCGCGACCGGGCCGCGCGGCATCAGTTCGGGGCGGAAGAAGCCGACGATCTGGATCGCGATCAGATACATGAAGGCGCCGAGCAGGCCGGGGATAATGCCCGCAATCAGCAACTTCGAAATGTCGGTTTCGGTCAGTACGCCGTAGAGCGCAAACATGACCGATGGCGGGATCATGATGCCGAGTGTGCCGCCGGCGGCGATTACGCCGGTCGCAAGGCCATCCTGATAGCCGGCCTTGCGCATTTCGGGGAGCGCCACTTGCGTCATGGTCGCGGCAGTCGCGACCGAGGAGCCGTTGATCGCGGCAAAGCCCGCACAGGCGGTAATCGTAGCCATGGCAAGACCGCCGCGCCGGTGCCCGAGCCAGGCATTGCTCGCCCTGAACAACTCGCGGCTCATGCCGGCCGCCGTAGCGAACGCACCCATGAGGATGAACATCGGAATGATGCCGAGATCCCAGTCGGTGACGTTGCGGATCGGCGATTGCGCCAGCAGGGACAGCGCCGGGATGCGCCCGCTCAGATACCAGTAGCCGGCGACGCCCGAGATCGCCATGCCGATGCCGATCGGCACGCGAACGGCCATCAGCACAAAAAGCCCTACGAAGGCCGAGATGGCGACAAGCGTGTTCTGCGTCATGACGCCTACTCGACGTGCTCGATCCTGTGCTCGCGTTCGACATTCTCGCCGCGCGCGAGACGGATCAGCCGGATGAGGACCAGGACGGTTGCGAAGAAAATGCCCAACGCCATTACCAGGTGAAACGGCCATATCTTGAGCCGAAGATCGTAGGTCGCCTCACCGCTCCAGTAGCCGCTCATGACCTTCACTCCGAGCATGTAGGAGAACACGAGCAGAAACAAAAAAAGGATGCCGGTAGCGAACAGATCAACCAGCCGCTTTCCCAAGGGTCCGAGCCAATCCCAGAGGATGTCGACCTTGATATGGTCGTTGCGGTAGCTGGTGGCGGCGAAGCCCCAGAAAATGCAGACGCCCAGCGCCAAGCAGGACAAGTGAAACCATTCGGGAATGGTCAGCACGAATTTCAGGTCGTCCCGCCCGCTAACCCAGTTCAGAAAATCGCCAATACCTGTGCTGGCGCCGCGCATCATCACGTTGACGAAAACAATAAGCGTAACGGCGGCGAGGAATATCCCCGCCGCCCATTCGGTGTAAGTAATCAAGCGCCCAACAGCGTTCTGCCGGGGCGTTTGGCGCTGCATCAGTAGGCCGCTTTTTGCGCTTTGAGCTCGGCCTTCAGCGCGTTCAGCATTTCCGCGGGATTGCCGAGATTGGCCTTGGTGATGTTGTCCGACCAGACTTTGGTCAGCGGCTCGGCAGCCTTGCGCCACTGCGCGAGCTGCGCGTCCGTGATCTTGTAGACGGTGTGGCCGTTCGCGGCGCGGAGCTTGTCGCGGCCGGCCGCTTCGTAATTCGCCCACGGGGTCGCCACCTTCTCCGCCCATTCCGGCGAGCAGTGGTCATCGATCACCTTCTTCTGAGCCGGCGACATGGAATCATATTTCGCCTTGTTCATCACCCAGGCGAAGGTCGTGGCGTAGAGCGGCACGTCAAGGTGGAACTTGGTCACGCTGTCGATCTTGAACAGCAGGATCGAGCCCCAGGGGAACGTGATGGCGTCGGCGACGCCGCGCTCCAGCACTTCGCGCGCTTCGGGCGCGGAAGCCTGCACGTTGGTGCCGCCCAGGAGCGTCACGAAGGACGCCATGGTCGCGTGCGCCGGGCGGATTTTCATGCCCTTGA
>JBGFSD010000028.1:0-3525 GCA_041694745.1 Pseudomonadota bacterium | reverse complement strand
CTGCATATCGCTCGAAGTCTTCGGCCATTCGCCCTGCCCCCGTCGCATCCTATCACGGCCCGGAACCACACTCCGGTTCCGGGGTTCGCTTCACAACCCGCCACCCGAGGAACGCACCATACCGAGCCCGCAGGCAATCACCGAGCAATTCTGGAAATCGCTGCATTCCGACCGCGTCTTTATGCTCGGCGTCGACGGCGCGGAAAACGGCCACTTCCGGCCCATGACCGCGATCACCGAACACGAGCACACCGGCCCGGTCTGGATCTTCACCGCAAAAGACACCGCGGTCGCACGCGCGGTCAAAGACATCCGGCGCCGCGCCATGGCCGCCTATTCCGCCAAGGGCCACCGCCTGTTCGCGACCGTGCACGGCACTATCGAGCTGGATCAGAACCGCGCGATGATCGAAAAATTATGGAATCCCTTCATCGCCGCCTGGTTCGACGGCAAGAATGACCCGAAACTCGCGCTGTTGCGCTTCGAGGCCGAGCACGGCGAAATCTGGCTCAACGAGAATTCGGTTCTCGCCGGCGTCAGGATGCTGTTCGGCGCCGACCCCACGCAGGAATACGAAGACAAAGTCGCGAAGGTGCGGCTCGGCGGAAGCCGGTGAAGCAACCGGGCGACACGCCGTCGCGCGCAAAAAAGCAGGCCGGTGTCCGCAGACCCGGCCTGATGAAGTCTCGCGGGCAGGATGGAGACCGTATGCCCGCGACAGGCGCACTCTTCACGGGCGCCGGCTGCCGCGCCTTGATTCAGGTCAAAACCGCGTGGCCCGCCGCTACAGCGTGTCCTCGCCCAGCATCAGCGCCTGGATTTTCGCCTCCGCTGCGATCGCGTCGCGTTCGTTTGCGAAGGTGTCGATCTCAAGCGGGCCCTTGGCGCGCGCGACCACCGCGTGCAGCACGAAACGTGGCGGCCCCTCGCGCTGCTCGTGCTTCACGATGTCGAGTTCGAGAATGTCGGCGAAGGCGTAGCGCTCGCTCCAACCGATGCCGAAGGAGCCGTTGCCGTCCACGCGCAATTCGCGCGTATCCGCGTCGAAGGTCACGCTGCGCGTGAGGCCGAGTATGCCCGCAAGCAGCAGCACGGCGCCGATCAGACCGGCGACGATGCCGATCACCCAGAACGGCAGCATGCCCCATTGCAGCAGCGGCACCCCGGGCCGGATCAGAAGCTCGTGCGGCACCGAGAGCGCGAGTGCGCCGCCGCCGGTCAGTAGGATGCGTGCGATCCAGCCGAGCGGCTGGCGGAAAACGAGCCTGCCGCGGCCGGCGGATTCATCGAGAGGCATGACGTTCGGGCATCATTTCGGCTAAGTTCGTCCCTAGGTGGCACCGTTCCCGCCCCCGTTCAACTCACCGAGAGCTGCAGAAGAAAATGACCGCGCGCCGGCTCGCACCCTGGATTTTCGTCATCCTCGTTCTCGCCGGGGTGTTTGCCTGGAATTTCTTCCTCGACCGCGAACCGCGCGTCGACAAAGACGGCCGCGGCATCGCGGTCCAGGACGGCGACAGTTTCGTGATCCAGCAGACCACGATCCGTCTCGACGGCATCGACGCACCGGAGATCAAGCAGAACTGCTATTCCGCCGACGGCTCGATCTGGCGCTGTGGCGGCGAAGCACGCAACCAGCTCGCCAAGATGCTCCGCAAGGGCGACGTGAAATGCGAACCGCTCGCCAAGGACCGCTACGGCCGCACGATTGCGAAGTGCTCCGCGAAGGATATTCCCGATATTGCCGAAGCCATGGTGCGCCAGGGCTGGGCGATCAATGCCGCGAAGATCGGCGAAGGCAAATACGCCGCCGCCGAAGAGGAAGCGCGGGCCGCCAAGCGCGGCATCTGGCAGGGCAAGTTCGAGCGCCCGACCGTATTCCGACTCCAGCATCCGCGCGAGGATGCGCCGAAAAAGAACTGACCGCATGCAACGAGGGCAGTTCCGGCGCGTTACAGCGTCATGCCTTCACGCACGATCCGGGTCATCGCTTATGAAGCCGCGCCCTGCGAACTGACGGTGACCTTCGTCACCGGCCGCACCTATCGCTATTACAAGGTCGAGCCCGAGGTCGCGGAGGATTTCCGCATCGCGGCTTGACGAGCGCACGCCGCTCCGGCGACCCTTGTTCTACAAGTAAGGAGCCTCCCCTCATGACCGATCTCTGGCGGCTGGACGCGACCGAGCAGGCGCGCCTGATCCGGACCGGCGCAATTTCCAGCGTCGAACTCACCAAGGCGACGCTCGCGCGGGTAGATGCCATCAACCCCAAGATCAACGCGATCGTCGATCTGATGGCGGAGGAAGCGCTCAAAGCTGCCGCGGAGGCGGACCGGAAGACCCGCAAAGGCGAACCGCTCGGGCTCCTGCACGGCGTTCCGGTCACGGTCAAGATCAACGTCGACTTCGCCGGCCGTGCGAACACGAACGGCGTCGTCGCCTACAAGGATAACATCGGCAAGGAAGACAACCCGGTCGTCTCGAACATCAGGAAGTCAGGCGCGGTCATCATCGGCCGCACCAATACGCCGGCCTTCTCGATGCGCTGGTTTACCGACAACGCCCTGCACGGCCGCACGCTCAATCCATGGAACAAGGATGTGACGCCGGGCGGCTCGTCCGGCGGCGCGTCAGCCTCACTGATCACCGGCATGGGCGCGATCGGCCACGGCAACGACATCGGCGGCTCGATCCGTTACCCGGCCTATGCCTGCGGGTTGCAGGGCATCCGTCCGAGCTTCGGCCGCGTGCCGACCTTCAATCCGTCGCTGCCGGCCGAGCGCCCGCATGTCGCACAATATGCCTCGATGCAGGGGCCGCTCGCGCGCTCGATCCGCGATCTGCGTTTGTCGCTCGATGCGATGGCCGCGCGCGACGTCCGCGATCCGTTATGGATTCCGCTCGCCCCCGTGAGCATTCCGAATGCAGGTCCGGTCAAGGTCGCGCTGTTCGACGAGTGGGAAGGCTGCAAGGCCGACCCGCAGGTCGCCGCCGCCTTGAAGAAGTCCGCGCAATGGCTCGAGGATGCGGGCTACACCGTCGAGCGCGCTGCACCGCCCTACTTCCGCGAGGCGACTACGCTGTGGCTGCGCCTCGTCCTGAACGAAGGCCGCTTCGGCATGGAACAGGCGATCCGGCAGTTCGGCGACGAGGCGATCAAGAAATCCTACTTCGCGAAGGACGGGCTCAGCCCGCAGCTCGACTACGAAACCTTCGTGAAAGAGCTTGCGCTGCGCAGCAAGTATCTGCGCGCGTGGAACGAGTTCTTCGAGAAGTATCCGGTGCTGCTGCTGCCGTCGTGCTGGAAGCAGCCCTTCCCGATCGACGCCGATTTGCGCGGCGGCAACGCCTTCATGGATCTGGCGGATGCGCAGAGCCCGCAATTGTCCACGCCGATCCTCGGGCTGCCCGGCGTCGCGGTCTCGACCGGGCTGGCGGACGGACTGCCGATGGGCGTGCAGCTCGTCACCGCGCGGTTCGAAGAGGCCAAGGCGCTCGATGCCGCGGAAGTGATCGAGGCGCGCG
>JBGFSD010000113.1:0-15555 GCA_041694745.1 Pseudomonadota bacterium | reverse complement strand
GATTCGCGGCCGACCGAAGACTCGGCCGCGATCCGCCGCCGCCGCGTGTGCCCGCAGTGCGGCCAGCGTTTCACGACCTTCGAGCGCGTGCAGCTGCGCGAACTGACCGTGCTCAAGCGCAACGGCCGACGCGCGCCGTTCGACCGCGACAAGCTCCTGCGCTCGGTGCAGATCGCGCTCAGGAAGCGGCCGGTGGACCCGGACCGGATCGACCAGATGGTTTCCGGCATCGTGCGGCGCCTGGAGAGCTCGGGCGACGAGGAGATCAATTCCGAGACCATCGGCGAACTCGTAATGGACGGGCTGAAACAGCTCGACGACGTTGCCTATGTCCGCTTTGCATCGGTCTATCGCAACTTCCGTGACCCGAAGGATTTCGAGGATGTGCTTGGCGAACTGGCCGAGGGCGAGCGGCCCAAAGGGGCGGAATGAACGCGCGGCAAACGGCGAACGCGATCTCGCCTCTTAGCAACGAAGACGCGCGCTTCATGGACGCGGCGCTGCAATTCGGCCGGCGTCACATGGGCATGGCCGCGCCCAATCCGTCGGTCGGCGCGATCGTGGTGCGGGAGGCGGGCACAGAGCCGGTCGTCATTGCGCGCGGCGTGACTGCAAAGGGCGGCCGCCCGCACGCCGAAACCGAAGCGTTGAAAGCCGCGGGCGGCGCCGCCAGAGGCGCGACGGTTTATGTGACGCTCGAGCCCTGCGCGCATCAATCGAAGACGCCGCCCTGCGCAGGCGAACTGATCAAGGCGCAGGTGGATCGCGTGGTCATCGCCATCGAAGATCCCAATCCGCTCGTTTCCGGCAACGGCATCCGGATGCTGCGCGACGCCGGGATCGAAACCATCGTCGGAATCGGTGCCGCGCAGGCGAAGATCGATCACGCCGGGCATTTCCGCCGCGTGCGCGACGGCCGCCCGCATGTCATGCTCAAGATCGCCATGTCCGCCGACGGCAAGACGGGTCTGGCCGGGCGCAAGCCCGCGCGCATCTCCGGGCCGGTGTCGATGGCGGAAGCGCACATCCTGCGCGCGACTTCGGACGCGATCATGGTCGGCAGCGGCACGGTCATTGCCGATAACCCGAAGCTCGACTGCCGGCTGCCCGGGATGGAAGACCGCTCGCCGGTCCGCGTGGTGCTCGACGGCAGCCTGAAGATGCCGCTGGACTGCCATCTCGCAACGACCGCGAAAGCGCGCAAGCTGATCGTAATCGCGGGCGAAAGCGCGCCTGCGGAAAGGCAGAAAGCGCTGGAAGACAAGGGCGCGGAAGTCGTCCGCGTCCCGGTCTCGAAGGACAAGTACCGCAAGCCGGTTATCGGCGACGCCATGGCCGAACTCGGCAGACGCGGTATCACGCGGTTGCTTGTCGAAGGCGGGCCGATGCTCTCGGCGTCGCTGCTCAAGCACGATCTCGTGGACGAGGCGGTGGTCGTGCGCGCGCCGGTCACGCTCGGCAAGGACGCCATCGACGCGCTCGAAGGACTGCCGCTCGATGCGCTGCTTGCATCGCCGAAACTGAAGATCATCGAAGAGCGGATGCTCGGCGAGGACCGTATGACCCGCCTGTTCCGGAAATAGCGCGATGTTCACGGGAATCGTCACCGATGTCGGCGTGATCCGGTCCGAGACAGGCCGTTACGATCCTGCGTCGAAGGAGAACCTGAAGCGGCTGCGGATCGCCTCGCGCTACGACGCAAAGACCATCGAGCTCGGCGCCTCGATCATGGTCAACGGCATCTGTCTGACCGTGGTCGGGCGTGACGAGGACTGGTTCGAGGTCGATGTCGGGCCGGAGACATTGCGCATCACGACCGCGGGCGGGTGGAAGGCGAACCGGAAAGTCAATCTCGAGCGGTCGCTCAAAGTCGGCGACGAACTCGGCGGACATCTGGTCAGCGGCCATGTCGACGGCATCGCGGAGGTTCTTTCGCGCGAGGATTTCGATCAGTCTTCGAAGATCGTGCTGCGCGCACCGGAGGCGCTCGCGCGCTTTATCGCGGTGAAGGGCTCGGTCGCGCTCGACGGCATTTCGCTCACAGTGAACGAGGTGAAGGGAGCCGAATTTTCCGTCCACCTGATCCCGCACACGCTCCAGGTCACGAACTGGAGCGGGCTCAAGGCTGGCGACAAGGTGAACCTCGAAGTGGACCAGCTCGCGCGCTATGTCGCGCGGCTTGCCGAGTATCGTTAGGGCCTGCTATCGCAGCAGCCATGGCATTCAAAGCTGCAACCGAAAAGAAGGAGACGCCGGTCGAGGGCGCGAAGCTGCTTGTGATCGACGCACGGTTCCACGAAGCGATCGCGGACGAACTGGTCGCCGGCGCATTGGCAAGGATCGAGGCGGCGAAGGCAAAAGCCGACCGGATCAGCGTTCCCGGCGCACTGGAAATACCGATTGCGGCTTCGATCGCGATCGGCTCGGGCCGCTACGACGGCGTGGTGGCGCTCGGCTGCGTGATCCGGGGCGAAACCGAGCATTTCGGTATCGTCGCTTATGAGTCCGCGCATGCGCTGATGCGGCTCGGCGTCGAAAAGAAGATCGCAGTTGCGAACGGCATTCTCACGGTCGAAAACGAGGAACAGGCCTGGAGGCGCGCCAAGCGCTCGGAGGGCGATAAGGGCGGCGAGGCGGCGTCCGCGGCGCTTGCGCTGATCCGCATCGCGCGCGCCCAGATCGGTCGCTGACATGGCCAGGACCTCCTTGAAAGAACGAAGCGCGGCGCGGCTCGCCGCGGTGCAGGCGCTCTATCAGATGGACATCGCCGCTTCGCCGCTGCCGAACGTGCTCTCCGAATTCGAGCGGCACTGGATCGGCCGCGAGATCGAGGGCGAGCGTTACGAGGAGGCGGAAGAGAAGCACTTCCGCGACGTGGTCGAAGGCGTCGTGCGGGAGCAGACGACGCTCGATCCGGTGATCGACAGAACGCTGAACGACGGCTGGCCGCTGAAGCGGATCGAAAGCGTGCTGCGCGCGACGCTGCGCGCCGGCGCCTACGAACTCTATCACCGGCACGACATTCCGGTGCGCGCCGTGGTGAGCGAATATGTCGATGTCGCCGCGGCCTTTCTCGACAAGGACGATGTCGGCATGGCGAACGCCGTTCTCGATGCGCTCGCCAAGCAGGCGCGTCCCAAGGACTTCGCGAACTAACCATGTGTGCGAAGCGCGTGCCGAGCGGCGAGGACAGGCTGATCGAGCGCTTCTTCAAACCGCTCGCACAACACCCCGGTGCGCTCGCCCTTTCCGATGACGCCGCGTACCTCACGCCGCCCGCGGGACACGACCTCGTGCTGACCGCGGACACCACCGTCGCGGGGGTTCACTTCTTTCCCGACGACCCGCCGGAGACGATCGGCCGGAAGGCGCTGCGCGTGAATCTCTCCGATCTCGCCGCGAAGGGCGCAGAGCCCATCGGCGCATTGCTCGCGATTTCGTTTCCGGGAGAGATCGCAGAGGGCTGGATCGCAGATTTCTCGCGCGGGCTCGGCGAGGATTGCGTCTTGTTCGCGTGTCCGCTTTTGGGCGGTGACACCACCAGGACCCCCGGACCGCTTTCCATCTCGATCACCGCAATCGGAATGGTGCCATCAGGCAAGATGGTCCGGCGCGCAGGCGCGAAGCCGGGCGATCTGGTAGCCGTCTCAGGCACGATCGGCGACGCCGCGCTTGCGCTGGAAATGAAGAAGCGGCTCGCGAGCGGCGGCCTGGGCGATCTCGACAGGACGCAGGCCGCCTACCTGATGCAGCGCTATCGCATGCCGGAGCCGAGACTCGCGCTGGGCACGCTGCTTCGCGCGTTTGCCCATGCGGCAATGGACATTTCAGACGGGCTGGCCGGCGATCTTGCGAAGCTCGCACATGCCTCGGGTGTGGCTGCCACGATCGAGACGGCGAAAGTCCCGCTTTCCAATCCGGCGCATGATGCCATCGCGGGCGAAACGGGGCTGCTTGAGACGGCACTGACCGGCGGCGACGACTACGAGGTGCTCTGCGCGATTCCCAGGGGGCGGTTCGCGGCCTTTGCGGAGACCGCGGGCAAGGCCGGGGTCCCGGTCACGGCAATCGGGTCTTTCGCGGCAGGAGAGGGCGTTTCCGTACTGGGACCGGGCGGTCAGGAACTTTCGTTCGAGAAAGCCTCCTTCAGTCACTTCTAGGCCAAAAGAACGCAGATTCAGCAGCGGAATCCGGTCCAAATGAGCTTCCCGCGAGTTGCACCGCAGGGGCATTTTTGGCAAAGGTGGCGCGCTTTGGGGGGTGCCCTGAAGGCTCTCGCGCCGGGCCCAGCGCCTGCGACGCGCAAGCAATTTCCGACAGAAGACTAGGGGCAAATCGATGCTTGCTTTATGGCTGATTCTCGCCTGCGGCGTGTTCGCGATTGCGTACGGCGTATGGGCGACGAACTCCGTTCTCTCCGCCGACGCCGGCAACCAGCGCATGCAGGAAATCGCGGCTGCGATCCGCGAAGGCGCGCAGGCCTATCTCCGGCGCCAATACCTGACGATCAGTATCGTGGGTATCGTTATTTTCGCAGTTGTGTGGTGGCTGCTCGGCGGACTGGTCGCCGTCGGCTTCGCCATCGGCGCGATCCTTTCCGGCGCGACCGGTTTCATCGGCATGAACATCTCGGTGCGCGCGAACGTCCGTACCGCGCAGGCCGCGACGAAGTCGCTCGGCGAGGGTCTCGACCTTGCGTTCAAGTCGGGCGCGATCACGGGCATGCTGGTTGCCGGTCTCGCGCTTCTCGGCGTCGCCGGTTATTACGGCTTTCTCACCTACGGCCTGGGTCTGAAGCCCGAAAGCCGCACGGTGGTCGATGCGCTGGTGGCGCTCGGCTTCGGCGCTTCGCTGATCTCGATCTTCGCGCGTCTCGGCGGCGGCATCTTCACCAAGGGCGCGGACGTCGGTGGCGATCTCGTGGGCAAGGTCGAAGCGGGCATCCCGGAGGACGATCCGCGTAACCCGGCTACGATTGCCGACAACGTCGGCGACAACGTCGGCGACTGCGCCGGCATGGCGGCCGACCTGTTCGAAACCTATGCGGTGACCGTGGTTGCGACCATGGTGCTCGGTGCGATCTTCTTCGCCGGCTCGCCGCTGTTCGGCAGCCTGCTGATCTATCCGCTCGCGATCTGCGCGGCCTGCATCATCACGTCGATCGCCGGTACCTTCTTCGTGAAGCTGCCCGCCAACCAGTCGATCATGGGCGCGCTCTATCGCGGCTTCATCGCCTCGGCGGCGCTCTCGATCCCGGCGCTGGCGATCGTGACGTATTTGCTGCTCGGCTGGAGCACCCCGATCACGGCGCAGGGCGTGACCTTCACGGGTAGCGCGCTGTTCTGGTGCGGTGTCGCGGGCCTCGCCGTTACCGGCCTGATCGTGTGGGTCACGGAGTACTACACCGGCACCGACTATCGGCCGGTGAAGTCGATTGCGCAGGCTTCGGTGACCGGCCACGGCACCAACATCATCCAGGGCCTTGCGGTCTCGATGGAAGCGACCGCGCTGCCGGCGATCATCATCATCGCCGGCATCCTCGTGACGTACTGGCTCGCGGGCCTGTTCGGCATCGCGATCGCGGTGACCACGATGCTTGCGCTCGCGGGCATGGTCGTTGCGCTCGACGCCTTCGGTCCCGTCACCGACAACGCCGGCGGCATCGCCGAAATGTCGGGCCTGCCGAAAGACGTCCGCAAGGCGACCGACGCGCTCGACGCGGTGGGCAACACCACCAAGGCGATCACCAAGGGCTATGCGATCGGCTCGGCGGGCCTCGGCGCGCTGGTACTGTTCGCGGCCTACACCTCGGACCTCAACTACTTCGTCACGAACGCCGCGCAGTTCAAATACTTCGCGGGGGTGAAGGTCGACTTCTCGCTGTCGAATCCCTACGTCGTGGTCGGCCTCCTGTTCGGCGGCCTCTTGCCGTATCTGTTCGGTTCGATGGGCATGATGGCGGTCGGCCGCGCCGGCGGTGCGATCGTCGAAGAAGTGCGCCGCCAGTTCAAGGAAAAGCCGGGCATCATGCAGGGCACCGACAAGCCGGACTACGGCAAGGCGGTCGATCTGCTTACCCGCGCGGCGATCAAGGAAATGATCGTCCCGTCACTGCTGCCGGTGCTGTCTCCGGTCGTTGCCTATTTCGCGATCTACTACATCGCAGGCGGCGGCGCGGCAGGCAAAGCCGCCGGCTTCGCGGCACTCGGCGCGATGCTGCTCGGCGTGATCGTGACGGGTCTGTTCGTCGCGATCTCCATGACCGCCGGCGGTGGCGCCTGGGACAACGCGAAGAAGTATATCGAGGACGGCCACTTCGGCGGCAAGGGTTCCGAGCCGCACAAGGCCGCCGTCACCGGCGACACGGTCGGCGATCCCTACAAGGATACGGCCGGCCCGGCGGTGAACCCGATGATCAAGATCACGAACATCGTGGCGCTGCTGCTGCTCGCGATCCTCGCGCACTAGGCGGGATCGAAGCCAAACAAAAAAGCCCGCGGGGAGCCGATCCCCGCGGGTTTTTGCTTTCATGGAGGCGCGGATTATTCGCGGCCGACGCCGAACGGATTGATGTTGCCGACGTTCTTCAGAATGTTGCCGACCAGCGAAATGTCGGAACCGCCCGCGACGGTGGTGCGGCTGATGAAGTCGAAGACCTTGCCGTCCTGGAGACCGTAATTCGCGATGCGGGTTACGCGGCGGTCAGGGCTGAAATAGACCACCAGCACGCGCTGATCGACGATCTCGGGCTTCAGGAATGCGGTCTGCCGGGCCTTCTGCGAAATGTAATAGAAGGCTTCGCCGGAGAGTGTCGCGACCGTCGAAGGGGTGCCGAGCACGAGCAGCACCTGCTCCTGACTCGAGCCGATCGGCACCTGCTGAAGCGCGGCTTCGTCGAGCACATAGCCGCGATTGATGGTCTGCGTGAAGCTGTTGACCGGCATGCCGCTGCATCCGGCGAGCGCAATGGCGGCGAGCAGCGCCGCAAGCGAAGGTACGCGGCGGATCGCGGTGGGTTGCGGCACTCGTAAACGCATCGTGGTTAATTGCCGGATTGACTTGTCGCGGCCCCGCGACTACCCCGCGCGGCAACGAAACGCAACGATCCCCGGCCCAGCATGTTCCCGTTCAAGAAACGCGACTCCGCGCGTCAAAAGACCATCGAACGGCTCTATGGCGCCATCGTGGCGCAGTCGCGCGCGCCCGTTTTCTATCTCGATTTCGGCGTACCCGATACCGTGGAAGGCCGCTTCGATCTTCTGGTGCTACACCTGCACCTCGTGGCCGGGCGGCTGGAGGCGGCGGGCGAGGCGGGTGTTGCGCTCGGACAGGAACTGCTGGACCGCTTCTTCGAGGACATGGATGCGAATTTGCGCGAGATCGGGATCGGCGATCTCTCGGTGCCGAAAAAGATGCGGACGCTGGCCGAAGCCTATTTAGGCCGCTCGGCTTCTTACGCGCCGGCGCTTGCCGGCGCCGACGAGGCGGCGCTTGCGGCTGCGATTGCACGCAATGTGCTCGGGATCGAGGATGGCAGGGCGGCGGCGCCGCTCGCGGCCTATGCCATCGGGACCCTTGGATCGCTGCGCAGCCAGCCGTTCGAGCAGTTTCTGGACGGGCGCGTGACGTTCTCCACACCCGAGAAAGCCAATGCCGATGCAGGATGAAATCCCCTGGGTCTACGAGATCGAACTGGCTGCCGTCCCGCCGGAGGGTAAATCGTTCGAACTGCTTCCGGACGAAAGCACGCGCAAGCGTCTCGCGGAGGTCGCGGGCGTCGTCGCGATACCTTCCCTGAAGGCGATGCTGGAAGTGCGGCCGTCGGGCGTGGATGGCGCTGAGGTTGCGGGCAAGCTCGAAGGCGTCGTGCGACAGACCTGCGTCGTGAGCCTCGAGGAATTCGAGAACCCGGTTGTGGAGAATTTCTCGGTGGATTTCGCGGCCGATCCGCAAAGCCACGCCGAGACTGACGACGAGGAGGAAATCGAGGACCTCCCGGATCCCATCGTCGACGGGAAAATCGATCTGGGCGCGCTTGCGACCGAATTTCTGATCCTGGCAGTGGATTCCTATCCGCGGAAACCCGGGGCCGAGTTCGCCTCTTTGCCTGCCGAAGCGGCAGAGGCGGAGCCTCGACATACCCCTTTTTGAGAGCCTTTCGGCGCTGAAAGATAAAATCAAAAAATAACACCAAGCCGTTGATATTGTTTGATTTATGCGCTTCCGGTTGAACCGGGATGCCGAACCGCTATTGTCGCCCGGCGCCGGAGCGGGGCCGGGCATTTCCTTTCATTCGGCTGAAGCCCGACAGCCTGCTGCCAATCCACATGTCCAGAACGGTCCGCATCGCGATCGACGTCATGGGGGGCGATCACGGCCCGGCGGTGACGGTAGCCGGCGCTGAGGTCGCGGCGCTGCGCCGCCCTGACACCGAATATCTCCTGTTCGGCGACGAGAAACAGATCGCCCCGGTGCTCGCCAAACAGACGCGCATCAGGAACGCCAGAATCGTCCACACCGACGTCGCCGTGCGCATGGACGACAAGCCGAGCCAGGCGCTGCGCAAGGGCCGCAAGGTTTCCTCGATGTGGCTTGCGATCGACGCCGTGAAGAAGGGCGAGGCGGATGTCGCGATATCGGCCGGCAACACCGGCGCGCTGATGGCGATGAGCCTGTTCTGCCTGAAGCCGCTCGCCGGGATCGACCGCCCCGCGATCGCGGCGATCTGGCCGACCCTGCGGGGAGAAAGCATCGTACTCGACGTCGGCGCCTCGATCGGGGCCGACGCCAAGCAGCTCGTGAACAATGCCGTGATGGGCGCGGCGATGGCCCGTGTCGTGTTCGACCTCGAACGGCCGAGCGTCGGCCTGCTCAACGTCGGCGTCGAGGAGATGAAGGGTGTCGAGGAAGTACGCGAGGCGGGGCAGATTCTGCGCGACCTGAACGCGCCGAATCTCGACTACCGCGGCTTCGTGGAGGGCGACGATATCTCCAAGGGCACGGTCGATGTGATCGTGACCGAGGGCTTCTCGGGCAACATCGCGCTCAAAACCGCGGAGGGAACCGCGCGGCAGATCGGAGAGTATCTGCGCTCGGCCATGAGCCGCACGCTGAGCGCCAGGATCGGCTATCTGCTTGCGCGCGGCGCTTTTCGCGTTTTACGGGAAAAAATGGACCCGCGGCGCGCAAACGGCGGGCTGTTCCTCGGGCTGAACGGTCTGGTCGTGAAAAGTCACGGTGGAACCGACGCCGAAGGCTTCGCCTCGGCCATCGAAATCGGCTACGACGTGGTACGCCACAATCTCTTACAGGGAATAGCCGATGGCCTGCGGCGGGAAGCGCCGCAACCGCCTGAACCGGCCAAGGAAGTGCAGCAGTGACAGTGTACCGCTCGGTTGTGCGGGGGGTGGGCTCCTACCTCCCGGCCCGCACGCTGACCAACGCCGAACTTGCCCGGATGGTGGATACCTCCGACGAATGGATCGTGCAGCGCACGGGCATTCGCGAACGGCACATCGCAGCGAAGGATGAAAAGACCTCCGATCTCGCCGTCGCGGCGGCCAGGGCCGCACTCGCGAACGCCGGTCTGACGGCGGCGGACATCGACCTGATCGTGCTTGCGACCTCGACGCCCGATCTGACTTTCCCGGCGACGGCCACGACCGTGCAGGCGCAGCTCGGAATCACCCGCGGGGCTGCGTTCGACCTGCAGGCGGTCTGCTCGGGATTCGTGTTTGCGATGTCGACCGCGGACAAATATCTGCGCGCAGGCGACTTCGAGCGCGCGCTGGTGATCGGCTCGGAGACCTTCTCCCGGATTCTGGACTGGAACGACCGCACCACCTGCGTGCTGTTCGGCGACGGCGCGGGAGCGCTGGTGCTCGAGCGCAGCGAACAGCCCGGGAAGCGGGACGACCGCGGGATTCTGGTCTCGAAACTGCGTTCCGACGGGCGGCACCGCGAGAAACTCTTCGTCGACGGCGGGCCGGGCTCGACGGGTACGGTCGGCCACCTCCGCATGGAGGGCAAGGAGGTATTCCGACACGCGGTCGGCATGATCACCGACGTGATCGAGGATGCCTATGCCGCGACCGGTTACTCCTCGGAGGACATCGACTGGTTCGTGCCGCATCAGGCGAACCTTCGTATTATCGACGGCAGCGCAAAGAAGCTTAAAATTGCGCCCAACAAGGTCGTCGTCACGGTCGACAAGCACGGAAATACGTCCGCGGCTTCGATTCCGCTCGCACTAGCCACTGCCGCGAACGACGGCAGGATACAAAAAGGCGATCTTGTTCTACTCGAAGCCATGGGCGGCGGCTTCACGTGGGGTTCTACGCTGTTGCGCTGGTGATACGGCCCGGTAACCTTGCGACAGTTTTGCAGCAAACCGGTTGACCGCACGCGCCACGCCAAATAACGTCGCTTTATCAGTACGATAGAAGTTTGCACCGCGGGGGCGGCAATGAGCGGGAAAACCATCACGCGCGCTGACCTGAGTGAAGTGGTCTATCAGAAGGTCGGACTGTCGCGTACCGAGTCGGCGGCGCTCGTGGAGCTGGTTCTCACGGAACTCGCGGACTCGCTCGCGCGTGGCGAAAACGTAAAGCTTTCCTCGTTCGGCTCGTTCATCGTGCGGCAGAAGGGCGAGCGCGTGGGCCGCAATCCGAAGACCGGCGAGGAAGTTCCCATCGAGCCGCGCAGGGTGATGGTTTTCAAGCCATCGAATATTCTTAAGCAGCGAATCAACGGGCGGGACGGCGACGCGAAAAAACGCTGACCGCCAAGACGAGGCCGTCTAGGTGGAGAAGGGTCCGGACGCTTTCCGCACGATCAGCGAGGTCGCAGACGACCTCGATCTGCCGCAGCATGTGCTGCGTTTCTGGGAAACGCGTTTTGTGCAGATCAAACCGATGAAGCGCGGCGGCGGGCGGCGCTATTACCGGCCCGACGACGTCGATCTGTTGCGCGGCATTCGTCATCTGCTTTACGGCGAGGGCTACACCATCCGCGGCGTGCAGCAGATTCTGAAAGACCAGGGACTGCGCTATGTGCAGACGGTCGGCCGCTCGGCCGAAACCGATCCCGCGCGGCTTCGCGATATCAATTTCGATCAGGAAGCGCTGGAAGCCGACGCGGAGAATGTGAGCGTGTCGGCGGGAGCGCGGGGCGGCGTGGTGAATTTCGTGCCGCCGCAGCGGCCGCGCGCCGAACCGGAGATGCCGCGCATCGTCGAAGTGCCAAGGGAAGTGCAAAGGCAGGTACCGCCCGCACAAGGCTACGAAGACGACGGACCGGCCATTCCGTTCCGGAAATTTGCGCCCGCGCCGGATCGCGAAGAACCGCGCGTGCCGATGCGGCCGCAACAGAACGAGCGTTACGAGCCGCTCGCCGTCGAGCCGCAGATGCGTGCACCCGCGCCGCGCGCGCCGATGCCGGAAGCGCCGGGCAGCTTGCGGCTGCCAGCGGAGGCGGTGCGGCTTTTGAAAGCGACGCTCTACGAACTGGGCGAATGCAAGCGGATGCTCGATGCGAGCCGGAAGAGCGGGGCGTAACGGTCACAGTCCGTGCAGGCTACTCGCCGAGAACCAATTGCCTGTTCCTTGCAGATCGAAATTCGTTCCTGGCAAGCACATGCGCGAAGCTCATCTAATCGTAGTAACCGTTCTCGGATTTTGAAGATTCATCAGAATCTTCTTTGTTGGTCTTTTGAGCAAATAACAGATTCCAGATTACGATAGCTGCAAGAGTTAGCAGCGCCCCAACCGGGATCGTCAAAAGTCCAAGCAAATACATAAGTGTAGTTTCAGTCATCACAGTTCGCTTGACTTGGCTGGTGATAGCGCGTGCCTGTGACGACGCACGCCCAGAGGCTTCCGCAGGCTATTCGACCGTATGGTTTGCCTCCAATGTGGGCAACCCAGAAAGTCCGCAGTGACGGTAACAAGGTGCCGACTGCGACGATTTTATTCAGCGTGGAATTTTTCAGCGAGAATACCTCGGTGAACTACCGTGGCAACAATTCGGCCTTCGGCTCTATCTTTTTCGAGAGCAGCTTTCCGCTCTTGCGCTCGAAGGTCCAGCGGCCGGCGAGCTGGTAGACTTCCATTTCCCTGCCGTCGTTCTCGAAGGTGAACTTGTAGCAGGCGATGAAGGTGTAGCGCCTGGTGCGCTCGTCGTGGAAGCCGGGCTCGACGCGGCCATTGTCGGGATGACCCTCGAAGGGCAGCAATTTCGCCGTCGCGGTGACCTGCTTCGCGGAAGGAACCTCGAGATCCTTCAGGTCGTATTTCCGGATCGCTCCGCCGATGGTGTTGCCGAAGAGATTGTCGCAGTTCGTCACGCGGTCGAGCTGATCGACGAACAGGAGCTCCATCGACAGAATCTTCGCATGTCGCGAAGTCGTATTGTTGAAATGCAGGCGCAGGTCGCCGTAAGCGGCGTAGTGGGGCAGTTCCGCCCTGATCTCCGGCCCCGGCGCGATCGTGACCGTGATCTCGCCGCCGCGCTGGGCAACCGCGCCCTGCGATATCGCAATCAGGAGCAGAAATACGAAGCAAAGGAAGCGCATTGCGATGCCGACGAAGGGCCGGGTTCTCTAGCGATGGTACACGATCCGAAGGACGGGAACAGGGGCGTCTAGGCGGGCCGGCCGGGCAATTCTTCGCGCTTCGCGAAACGCAACACCAGATAGCCGAGCACGCCCGCTACCAGCGAGCCGCCGAGGATGCCGAACTTGGCGCGGTCCTGCATCGAGGGGTCGCCGAAGGCCAGCAGCGCGATGAACAGGCTCATGGTGAAACCGATGCCGCAGAGCAGCGCGACGCCGAGGATCTGCGGCTTGCTGGCGCCGGCCGGAAGATCCGCAAAGTCGAGCTTCACCAGCACCCAGACCGTGCCGAGAATGCCGATGATCTTGCCGGCCACCAGGCCCAGCGCAATGCCGAGGATCAGGGGATCCTGAAACAGCGCGAAGGAAGCGCCGGCAAAGGAAACCCCCGCATTCGCGAATCCGAACACCGGCACCACGAAGAAGGCGACAGGCCCGTGCAGCCTGTGTTCGAGGCGATGCAGCGGAGATTCGTCGTCGGAAGCTTCGGGTTTCGCGGGGCTCAGGCTGATCGGGATGAACATCGCGAGAATGACGCCCGCGAGCGTTGCGTGAACGCCGGACTTCAGGATGCAGAACCAGAGCACGAGGCCGAGCGCCATATAGGGCACCAGACTGTTCACCTTGCGCTGATGCAGCACGAACAGCACCGCGACGATCGCCGCCGCGGCGGCGAGATAGAGAAAGGCGAGATCCGCCGTATAGAAGAACGCGATGATAACGACCGCGCCGAGGTCGTCGATGATTGCAAGTGCCGCAAGAAACACCTTCAGCGATGCGGGCGCGCGCGGACCGAGCAGCGAGAGCACGCCGAGCGCAAAGGCGATGTCGGTGGCGGCCGGAATCGCCCAGCCGCGCAGCGCAACAGGATCGCCGCTGTTGAATGCGATATAGATGAGCGCGGGACCGGCCATGCCGCCCGCTGCCGCGAAGCCGGGCAGCACGCGGCGGTTCCAGCTCGACAGCTGGCCGTCCACCATTTCGCGTTTGATTTCGAGCCCCACCAGCAGGAAGAAGATCGCCATCAGCGCGTCGTTGATCCAGTGCAGCAGGCTGAGCGGGCCGAGATAGGACTTGAGCGTCGAGAAATAGAGCGGCGCGAGCGGCGAGTTTGCGACCACGATCGCAAGCGCCGCCACCGCCATCAGCAGCATGCCGCCGGACGCCTCGCTGTCGAGAAAGCGGCGGAGTGTCGAATTGATTCGCCAGCGGGGGGAGCTTTTTTGCATCGATCTTTGTTTAATGACTATCCCGGAGGATGCACCGCGACCTTTCGGCGCTGAAGATAAATGGTCGGAGCGGCGGGATTTGAACCCACGACCCCTAGTCCCCCAGACATTAAATCGTGAGTCAAAAACACACAAACCTCAACAGCTTATGGTTTCCACACCCGAATTTGCCCCCGATTCCGGTAATAGGCGGTGTTCGCCGGTGTTTGGCGGCATTTCGGGTGATTTTTACTAGTTCGCTAGATCAGTCCCGCTTGCGCAAATAATTCTTCGAGCACGACACGGCATGGGTCACGCAGAGCCTCCAAATCGGGCCTGCGCGCCGTGTAATATCGTCCATGTGCCGAGAGGTGTCCGAAAGTTCGCAAGCGAGGAAGGTGAGTCTTTGCACTGCGAGTAAGGTTGATTGCGGGCTCGTTTAGGATTGCTGTCACCAATCGCGATAGCATCAAATAGTCGCCGTTTCCGTCCTTGATATTGGCGGCGATACCCTTGGCTTCGTAAACCTCGATAATTCCTATTTCGACAAGTCTTCGAACCATGACGGCGCACGCATCCATATGCCCCGCATCGAAGCAGCCGTTCATTTGATTGCCGATGCGCACGATGTAGGCGCGTTTGGTGTCGGCAAGGATTGAAGGGGGAAAGAAGAACTCTTGCGGTAGTTGCGCTGGTGAGGCGCTAGAGCGCCATGTCGTCTTTAGCGAATGCTCCAGTTGGCGGACTGCGCCTGCACGATCCTTAGCGCTAGTCTCAGGGCTGAAGATTGCGTCGATTAACTCGGCCAGCGCCGCGCTGTCGCCAACTGACTGTCCAACTAAGTCGGTGTAAGCGTTTGTGGCGTCCGACCTAAGTGACGCGAGCTTGTTTCCATAGTGATTGTCACCCGCAAGGCTCTTGCGATGCTTCCGAGCCTTCTTCGCTATCTCAAGCGCTTGCTTTGAGAGTAGTTGAAGTAAATCTGCGGGGGACTTGGGCACCGCATTAGCGGATTTAGGCATCGTCACCACTCAGAGTAGGCGAAGACCCCGCTATCAAGTTTACTTCGCCGCAGTATTCGACGCTGCGTTAAGCGCTGCATGGGCGTGCTCAGGTTGGTGAGCGGAATGTGATGGCCTCGGTTTTCCAGTTCAGCCTTCACCTCAGCCAGAGTCTTCGGCTTCTTCCTAAAAAATCCGTCGGCGATCATTTCTTCGATGTAAGCCTTAGGCCCGCCTTTGGAGGTTGTAGTGGTCGCTTTGCGCGGTTTTGCAGCAGCCTTCGTTGGCTTCGGTGCTTGAGTTTTTGCCGAACCACCCGAAAGCAATTCATCGAGAATTTTTTGAAATGCGATGCGCTTTAAATCCGGGTCTTTTACCCCGGCGACAGCCTTTTCAGCTTGCAAAATCAACGCTGCATAGTCTTGGTCGGCGGCCATCAATCACTCCTCTGCAATACGTTCGGTAGCCTTTAAAGTTAGCGCACTAGTCTGGTCAGCTAGTGCGCTACGAAATCAGATTTCCACCAAATTGACCTCGGAACGAATGATAAACGCGTTCGACGTCACCCCCGAATTTACCCCCGATTTGACCCCGAATTATCCGGTTTTTCACCCGATTATTCGGCATTTGTTCGCATCGACTTTCGAACGCGAAATGCCGCTAAGTGTTGAAATATATTGGGAATTTAATGGTCGGAGCGGCGGGATTTGAACCCACGACCCCTAGTCCCCCAGAC
>JBGFSD010000098.1:0-69920 GCA_041694745.1 Pseudomonadota bacterium | reverse complement strand
CTGCCGATCCTTTTTGCGGCTTCGCGAAGCGCGAGAATCTCCGCATGCGCGGTGGGATCGCGGTCGCGCAGCGTGCGGTTCCCCGCTTTGGCGAGCAGTTCGCCATCGCGTGCAATCACGCAGCCGACCGGCACTTCGCCGGCCGCCGCCGCGGCCTTCGCCTCGGCAATCGCGATTCCCATGAAATCGGGTGCAGGCAATTTCGTTTCTCCACGCGTATCGTGGTAGCAGAGAGCGAATTCGCACGAAGCAGCATGACCCGCAAGCCCACGACAAGTAGCGACGGCCGCGAACGCATCGCAAAGGCGATCGCGCGCGCGGGCCTCGCCTCGCGCCGGGAAGCCGAGGCCTGGATTGCGGCCGGTCGCGTGAAGGTGAACGGCGAAGTGCTGAAGACGCCCGCCGTCACGGTATCGCGGCGAGACCGGATCGAAGTCGACGGCGTGTTGCTGCCCGCGCGCGAGCGCACGCGACTCTTTCTCTACAACAAGCCGCGCGGGCTCGTGACGACCAATGCCGATCCGGAAGGGCGGCCGACGATCTTCCAGAACCTTCCCGAGAATCTGCCGCGCGTGGTCAGCGTCGGCCGGCTCGACATCAATTCGGAAGGGTTGCTGCTGCTTACGAACGACGGCGGTCTCGCGCGCACGCTCGAATTACCCGCGACCGGATGGCTTCGACGCTATCGCGTGCGCGCGAACGGCCGCGCCGACCAGAAGCGGCTGAACACGCTGAAGAAAGGGCTGACCGTGGAAGGCGTTCGCTACGGAGCGATCGAGGCTACGCTCGACAGCGAAAAAGGCGCTAACCAGTGGCTCACCGTCGGCATCCGCGAAGGCAAGAACCGCGAAGTGCGCAAGGTGCTCGCGCATATCGGGCTTACCGTGAACCGGCTGATCCGCGTCTCTTTCGGGCCGTTCGAACTCGGCGATCTGAAAGACGGCGAAGTGAGAGAGGTGCCGACGCGTGCGCTGCGCGAGCAATTGGGAGCGGAATTGGAGAAGCTATCGCAGAGCGATTTCGATGCGCCCGTACGCGAGAAAAAGCCGGTCATTCACGACAAGCCGAAGAAACCCGCGCGGGACTTTCGCGGCAAACACGGCGGAAAACCAGCAGGCTACGGGCGCGGCCAGCCGCGCAAATTCGAAGGTGAAGAAACACACCGCGACGCCAAAGAGCGCAAGCCTAACTTTTCGCACAATGGCGACAAACGGAATGTCCGCCGCGGCGGCAAGCGTACGCCGTTCCGTGCGCCGAAGGGCAAGCGCTAGATGCGCGTCACCGGCGGTACATTCGGCGGACGCACGCTAAAAGGCCCGTCATCGCAAAGGATCCGCCCGACTTCGGACAAGCTCAGACAAGCGGTCTTCAACATTCTTGCACATGGCTATGGCGATCCCGCCTCCGATGCGCGGGTGCTCGATCTGTTCGCGGGCACCGGCGCGCTCGGCATCGAAGCGTTGTCACGCGGCGCCGCGTTCGCGCTGTTCGTGGAGGAAGCGGCGGAAGCACGCGCACTCATTCGCGCGAATGTGGAGGCGCTGTCGCTTACCGGCGTCACCAAGATTTTCCGGCGCGATGCGACCAGGCTCGGTCCGCGCGGCGCATTCGAGCCGTTCTCGCTCGTGTTCTGCGACCCGCCTTACGGCAAGGGCTTTGCCGAGAAGGCGCTCGCTTCCGCGCGCGAAGGCGGATGGCTTGCGGATGATGTGCTGCTGGTCGTGGAAGAAGCGGTGGCTGCGAAGTTTACGGCGCCAGAAGGGTTCGAAGTGCTGGAGCGGCGGGAGTACGACGATACGGAGATTGTGTTTTTGCGCGCATAGCGCCAAGTCGTCGTCATGGGCAGGCTTGTCCCGGCGATCCACGCCCTTACCGCACCGATAGATCGCCAAGGCGTGGATGCCCGGCACAAGGCCGGGCATGACGAGAAAAGCTAGCGGCGACCAAACAGTTTCTCGATATCGAACAGCTTCAATTCGACGTAGGTCGGCCTTCCGTGATTGCACTGGCCGGCGTTCTCGGTGCGCTCCATCTCGCGAAGCAACGCATTCATCTCTTCCGGTTTCAGGCGGCGTCCGGCACGGATCGAGCCGTGACAGGAGACGCGGCTCGCAATGGCGAGAAGATTGCGCTCCAACGGCAGCGCATCGTCCCATTCCGCGATGTGCTCGGCGAGATCGCGCACGAGATCGTCTGCGTTGGTGTCGCCGAGAAGCGCCGGCGTTTCGCGGACCAGCACCGCACCCTGCCCGAACGGCTCCAGCACGAGGCCGAGCTTTGCCAGTTCTTCTGTACGCGCGATCAGCGCCGCGGCATCCGAGGCGTCGAGTTCGACTACCGCGGGCACGAGCAGCATTTGCGTCGAGACGCCATTTTCCGCGAGTGCGCGCTTGAGCTTTTCGTAGACGATGCGCTCGTGCGCGGCATGCTGATCGACGATCACGAGGCCATCCACGGTCTGCGCGACGATATAGGTTTCGTGCAGTTGCGCGCGGGCAGCACCTAGCGGACGCTCGAGATCGGCCTGCAAAACCGGAGCAAGACCGGCGCGGGCATCAGCACTCGGCTGCGCGACGGTTTCGAACGCGGCCTGTGCGGCTTCGGCCAAACCCCCACGATAAGGCGCGGCAGTACCGCGCCAGGTTGACGAATAATTCGGTGCCGACTGCGGACGCGCGAAGGAAACGAGCCGCTCGGCCCCCGTGGTAGCGCTTCGCCGCGCGCCCCCGGAAAGCGCTTCCTGCAGCGCGCGGACGACAAGCCCTCGCACAAGGCCGGGATCGCGGAACCGGACTTCGGCCTTGGCCGGATGCACGTTCACATCGACCTCATGCGGATCGAGTTCGATAAAGAGGGCCGCGACCGGATAGCGGCCTGAATGCAAGAGATCGGCATAACCGCCGCGCAAGGCCCCCATCAGCACCTTGTCGCGCACCGGGCGACCGTTCACGAAAAGATACTGCGAAAGCGAATTCGCCTTGGAAAACGTGGGAAGGCCCGCGAGCCCGGAGAGCCGCACACCGTCGCGCGAAGCCTCCACCGGAATAGTGTTCGCGCGCGCGTCGCCGCCGATCACATCGGCGAGCCGCGCGGCACGGCCTTCTTCATCGGTCCCGCGCAGCGGGTATTGAATGACGCGCTCGCCGGCGGCGATGGTGAAGGCAACATCGGGGCGCGCAAGCGCGAGACGGCGGATGACATCGATTACGGCGGCGGTTTCCGCCTGCTCGCTTTTCAGGAATTTCAGGCGCGCGGGCGTCGCGTAAAAGAGATCGCGCACCTCTACGCGGGTGCCTTCGGCAAGCGCGACGGGACGAATTTCCGACTTTTCCCCGCCTTCCACACGCACTTCGAGCGCGGTGTCGCTGCCCCGCGCGCGGGTCGCGATCGAAAGCCTAGCCGCCGCACCGATCGAAGGCAGCGCCTCGCCGCGAAAGCCGAGCGTCGATATGTTGAGCAGATCTTCGCTGTCGAGCTTCGAGGTGGCGTGGCGTTCGACCGACAGCGCGAGGTCTTCGGCGTTCATGCCCGCGCCGTTGTCGGATACGCGGATCAGCTCGCGGCCGCCGCCGGAAATGACGATTTCGATGCGGGTCGCGCCGGCGTCGATCGCGTTCTCGACGAGTTCCTTCACGACCGACGCAGGCCGCTCGATCACTTCGCCCGCGGCGATGCGATTCACGACGTTTTCGGGAAGCTGGCGGACCGGCATGGGTGCGACTCGGGAGCGGGCATGGATTGTACCGGGCGCAAAGCGCCCCGGCTAATCCAGGTCCGGTCGCCCGCGGCGGCTTTTGATCTCCGAGCGGTGCTTCTTGCCCTCGACACGCCGCTTCTTGGAGGCAAGCGTAGGCCGAGTCTTGCGGCGTACTTTCGGCACGACCGCCGCGCGCTGCAGGAGTTCGATGAGCCGCGCGCGCGCGTCGTCGCGGTTCTGTTCCTGCGTACGGAAGCGGTCGGCGGAGATCACGATCACGCCCTCCCGCGTGAGGCGCTGGCCTGCGAGCTTCTCGGCGCGAGCCTTCATGCCGGGCGGAATGTTCGGCGAGGCGCGAAGATCGAAGCGGAGCTGCACGGCGGTGGAGAGCTTGTTCACGTTCTGCCCGCCGGGCCCGGAAGCGCGTACGAAGGTTTCGTCGAGTTCGCGTTCCTCGATCGCGATAAGCGGCGTGATCGCGATGGTTGCAGGCATCTACCTGTCTTCCGCGAGATACTTCTTGGCGAGGATCTTTCCTTCCTCGACGGCGGGCTGATCGTAGGGATTCACGCCTACCAGCGAGGCGGCAAGGATCGTTTCCAGCATGAAGTGCATCATGAGCGCGCCGAGGGCGAAGGCGTCGAGCTGCTTCACTTCGATGGTGCGTAGCGGGCGCGCATGTTTCGCAAGCGTATCGGCGGTCGCACGCGACTGCGCGGCGACGAGATCGCCAACCGTGCGCCCGCCGAAAACAGGCTCACCTGCGAGCGCGGCCAGTTCGGCGTCGAGCTTCGGTCCTTGTCTTGCCGCCGGGCCCGAAAGCACGGTGAAGAGCTTGTCCTTCGGACCCGCAAGCCAGAGCTGCAGCTGGCTGTGCTGATCGACGGGCCCGATCGAGGCGAGCGGCGTTGTACCCTTGCCGTTCTTGCCGAGACTCTCGCCCCAGAGCTGCATCCACCAGCGCGTGAGCCGCTCGAAGCGGTCGCCATAGGCGAGCAGAACCGAAATCGGCAGGCCTGCTTCACCCGCCGTAACGCTGAGCGCGGCGCCGGCCGCCGGGGCGACGTCGATAGCGGCTGCGCCGCGAAGAATCGGCGCGAGTATTTCCCTTGCACCCGCCCTGAGTGCGCGGATATCGACGTCGGCAAGCAATGCGGGCAGCAGCCCTGCGTTCGTGAGCGCAATAAAGCGTCCGCCGATTTCGGTCTCGTGATCGAGTATCTCACAGGATAATTTCTCGAGCAGCGCGCGAAGCCCATTCCTGCCGCCGGATTTCGTCGGCTCGGAAATCCCAAAAAGGTGCTTCGCCACGTCGAGTTTCGCTTTCCTGAGCGCACTGATGACGGCAATGGTCTGCACCAGCGTCTCGCCGGTGCCGCCAGATTTCGAGATGGCGACAAAGCGCGCGGTCTCAAGCGGCAGTTCGGCCAGCAGCTCTTCGAGGCTCAAGGGATCGAGATTGTCGAGAAAGTGCAGCTTCGGCATGCGGCGCAGATCGCCGACGCCGGGCACGTTGTAGCCGCCGAGTTGTGCGAGCGTCTGGCCGCCGAGGCTGGAGCCGCCGGTGCCGAGGAAGACGACGTCGGTCGAATCGCGGAGCTTCGCCGCCAGCGCTTCAATCGCGCGAAGGTCCGCGATGCGCTCCGGCAGGCGCAAAAGCGGGAGCGAATTTTTCTCGTAGGCTTGCCGCAAGTCTGCAAGCATCGGCTCAAGACGCTGCAAGTTCTTTTCGAAAGCGGGCCGCGCGATGCCTGCCGCGAAAGCGCGGCTGAGGTCCTGTGCAAACGGCAAGCCGCTCATGCTAGCTGCCTTCATTCTTGCCCCGCTGCCACTTCATCGCAAGCGATGCCGTCAGCACGATGGCCGTGATGGCCACAATGAACACGGTGCTGATGGCGTTCACCTCCGGCGTCACGCCGAGCCGGACCTGACTATAAATGCGCATCGGCAAGGTCGTGTTTCCGGGACCGGCAGTGAAATTCGCGATCACAAGATCGTCGAGCGAGAGCGTGAAGGCAAGCAGCCAGCCTGCGGCGACGGCCGGAAAAATGACCGGCAAGGTTACCGAGAAGAAGGCGCGGAGCGGCGTCGCGCCGAGGTCGAGCGCTGCCTCCTCGAGACTGTGGTCGAAGGTGAGCAACCGCGACTGCACGACGACCGCGACGAAGCACATGGTGAAGGTGACGTGGGCGAGCGCCACGGTCCAGAAGCCGCGGTCGAAGTCGATCGCGACAAACAAGAGCAGCAAGGCGAGGCCAGTGATCACTTCAGGCATCACCAGCGGCGCATAGACCAGGCCTGCGAACAGCGTGCGGCCGCGGAAGCCGCCTGCGCGCACCAGCGCGAGTGCCGCCAGTGTGCCGAGCACGGTCGCAAGCGTTGCCGCAACTGCCGCAACCTTGAGGCTGACCCAGGCCGCGTCCATCAGTGCCTGGTTCTGCAGCAAGCCCTGATACCAGCGCGTGGACCAGCCGCCCCAGACGGTGACGAGGCGCGAGTCGTTGAAGGAATAGATGACGAGAAGAATAAGTGGGACATAGAGAAACGCCATCCCTCCCGCGAGCGCGGTGACGGTGACCGGAGACAGCCCCTTGCGCATTGCCATCTACCGGCTCTCCAGTTCGCGCAGCTGCATGCGCTGGTAGATCAGGATCGGCACGAGCAGCACGAGGAGGATCAAGATTGCCAGCGCGGAGGAAATCGACCACGAGCGGTTGACCGCAAATTCGTTCCAGACCGTGCGGCCGATCATCTGCGTATCCGAGCCGCCGAGGAGATCGGGGATCACGAATTCGCCGACCGCGGGAATGAAGCAGAGCAGCGCGCCCGCGACGATGCCGGGTGCGGAGACCGGCACGGTGATGCGCCAGAAGGCCTGGCTCGGCGTGGCGCCGAGATCGGCGGCGGCTTCGAGCAGCGCGTCGTCCATTTTCTCCAGCGCCGCATAGAGCGGCAGCACCATGAACGGGAAATAGGAGTAAACCATGCCGATCACGACCGCGACGTTGGTCGCGAGAATTTCGAGCGGTTGAGAAATCAGTCCGAGCGACATGAGCGCCTGGTTCAGCAGTCCTTCGCGCGAGAGAATTCCGATCCAGGCATAGACCCGGATCAGGAACGAAGTGAAGAACGGCAGAATCACGAGCAGGAGGAGCACGGGCCGCAGACCGCGCGGCGAGCGCGCGATCGCGTAAGCCACCGGATAGCCGACCAGAACGAGCAGCGCGGTTGCGAGTGCCGCAAGCATGACGCTCTGCATGTAGGAATAAACATAGAGCCAGTCCCCGAGCACGAAGACGTAGTTCTCGAAGTCGAGCTGCGCGAGCTTCTCGCGCAGCGCCGCCCAGCCTTCGCGGAGGTCGAAGACCGGTGTGTAGGGCGGCTGCGCCACCGCATCATCCGAAAGACTCATCTTGAAGACGATCAGGAACGGCAGCAGGAAGAAGCCGACGAGCCAAAGAAACGGCACCGCCACCGTCAGCCGCGCAAAGGTGCTCCGTTTCTCGCCCTTCATCGGGTCAGCTTTTCAGAAGTACGCCGGCGTCCGGCGTCCAGGAGAGATTCACGCGATCGTCCCAATCGATTGGCGGTTCGATCTGGCGCGAAAGGTTGGTCTTCGCGGCTTTGAGCACCAGGCCGTTGTCGAGATGGACGTGATAGATCGAAAGATCGCCGAGATAGGCGATGTCGTAGACCACACCTTGCGCGCAGTTCGCATGGACTTCTGCGAGCGGCTCCTTGCCGATCCGGATTTTCTCGGGCCTGAGCGCGACCGCGACGCGATCGCCGGTCTTGGCGTCGGTTCGCTGCGAGAGCCGCAGCTCTGCATCCAACATATCCGCTTTCAGCGTCACGTCGCCGGGGGTAACACGCGTGACCGCCGCCTCGATAATGTTTATGTCGCCGACGAACTCCGCGACGTAACGGCTGTTCGGCTGCTCGTAGACTTCGGCAGGGGTCGCGACCTGCACGAGCCTGCCGTGATCCATGACGGCGATGCGGTCCGCGACCGTCATCGCCTCCTCCTGGTCGTGGGTCACGATGATGAAGGTGGTGCCGATGCGGCTTTGCAGATCCATCAATTCGAATTGCGTCTGCTCGCGCAGCTTCTTGTCGAGCGCCGCCATCGGCTCGTCGAGCAGCAATACCTTCGGACGCTTCGCGAGCGACCGGGCAAGCGCTACGCGCTGGCGCTGGCCGCCCGACAACTGATGCGGCTTGCGCTTCTCGAAGCCGCGCAGGTTCACGAGCTTCAGCATCTCGTCGACGCGCGCGGCGATCTCGTCCTTCGGCATCCGCTCCTGCCGCAGACCGAAGGCGATGTTGTCGGCGACCGACATGTGCGGAAACAGCGCATAAGACTGGAACATCATGTTCACGGGCCGGCGGTAGGGCGGCACGCCCGATAGATCGCGACCCGCAAGCAGGATCTTGCCCTCGCTCGCTTCCTCGAAGCCGGCGAGCATGCGCATGAGCGTGGTCTTGCCGCAGCCGGAGGGCCCCAGCAGCGCGAAGAACTCCCGCTCGTAGATGTCGAGCGAGACGCCGTCGATGGCAACAACGTCGCCGTAGCGCTTCACGACGCTCTGGAAACGGATCAGCGGCTGCGCCGCGGGATCGGCCCAGGGTTCGAACTTGCGCCGCACGCTTTGCGGCTTCTGCGGTTTGCTCGTCTGCGAATCCATGATCTCGCCAGCCACAAAGCCGGAGCCTGCTTAGCGGGGAAAAAAGCGCTTCACAACCGAAGCTGCCGTCAGCCGTCGTTCTTGACGGCGAGTACCGTCAGCGAACGCCAGTCGCCCGAAGGCGTCCTGAACTCGATCGACTGGCTTACCGAAAGGCCGATCAGCGCCGCACCGACCGGCGTCAGCACGCTTACCGCAGCCGGATCGTCCGCCCGCTCTTCGGGATAGACGAGCTTCACGCGGCGGACCTGCCCGGTCAGGTCGTCGCGAAATTCGACTGCGGAACCCATGCCGACGAGACCCGGCAGGCTTTCAAAATCCTCGATGACATGCGCGCGATCGACCTCGCGCGCGAGGAACGCCGAGGTTGCAGGAAACTTGCCGGCTGCGACGACGGCAAGATGGGCAAGACGCTCGCAATCGCGGCGTGTGATCGCGATCGGCGGCAGATCGATATTGAAGTAGCGGGCCATTCCAGTTCTCCATCTCGCGCGGCTTCACGCTCGGAAGCGTTGCGCGATTGCATTCGGCGGCCTGGCCGCCTTTCGAAAGAAATTGAGGTTGTTGCGTGATACGACGACGATCCCGGGCGGCGCGCAGCCGGCCGGGTTACGCGCCCGCTTGCAGCTGGCCCGCGCGGAGAATCTTGCGATTACGGCGCAAAGAAATCTTCATACCCGTCAACGTAAGTCCGCAAACCCGGTTGTCAATGTGCGAAAAGATGCAGTGCGCCGATGGCCCGCCTGACGAGTTCACGGAATAAGTCATATATTTCATATAGATACCGATATGACCGCTGCGACCTAGGCGCCGAGCGCGGCATGCACCGCGTCAACCTCCGCATTACTCGCGTCAATGCCGAGCTTGGTGCGGCGGAACAGCACGTCATCCGCCGTCTTCGCCCATTCATGCCGGCGCAGATATTCGAGCTCGCGCACGCGCAGATCGCCGATGAGAAGCGGACCGAGATCCTCGATCCGCTTCGCGTCGCCGAGCATATTGATGGCGCGGCGGCCGTAAGCTAGCGCAATCCGGCGCGCGGTTGCCTCCGGGAGATACGCATGCTCGCGAGCCAGATCGGCACAGAGCCCCTCCATGCCGCGCGAGCCGAGATCGCCGCCGGGTAAAGGTTCGTGAGCGGTCCACGCCGGCCGCATCGCGAACCAGTGGCCGAGCCTGTTCACCACATCTTCGCTCATGGCGCGAAACGCAGTGAGCTTGCCGCCGATCAGCGAAAGCAAGGGCGCCTCGCCGTAGCCGCCGTCGGACACGATCTGATATTCGCGTGTTGCCGTCGACGCCGAGCCTTTGCCGTCGCCGATCAGCGGTCGCACGCCAGCGAAGGTCCATACCACGCGCGAAGGCTCGACGCCGGTTCTGAAGAAATGCGTGGCGAGCCGGCACAGATACTGGATTTCTTCCGCGCTCGCGGCGGCTTGCCCGGGATCTCCGGAAGTTTCGACGTCCGTGGTGCCGATCAGCGTATGACGCTCTCCGAACGGCACGACAAAAATGACCCGGCGATCGTCGCTCTGCAGAACATAAGCGCGGTCATGCGAATAGAGCCGCGGATAGACGATGTGGCTGCCCTTGACGAGACGGACACGAACGGGCGGGACGCCCTTTACGATGGTCTCGATCACGTTCGCGGCCCAGGGACCAGTGGCGTTCACGAGCGCTCGGGCATGGGTCGTTTCGCGTTTTGCACCTTCTGCGATCACGAGTTCCCAGCGCTGGCCGGCCCGGCGCGCCGAAACAAGCCTGGTCCGCGTACGGATATCGGCTCCGCGCTCGCGCGCGTCGATCGCGTTCGCAATCACAAGCCGCGCATCGTCGGTGACGCAATCGGAATATTCGAAGCCGATGCCCGTGCTCATGCGCAGCGGCGCACCGGCCGGGTCGTCGGCGAGATCCAGCACGCGGGACCTCGGCAGGACCGAGCGGCCGGCGAGAAAATCATAGAGCTTGATGCCGAGCTTCATCATCCATGCGGGGCGCATGGACGAGACATGCGGGATCACGAAGCGCATGGGCCGTACCAGATGCGGCGCATTCTTTAGAAGAAGCTCGCGCTCTCGCAGCGATTCGCGCACCAGACGGAAATCGTAATTCTCGAGATAGCGGATACCGCCGTGAATGAGCTTGGAGCTATAGGACGATGTGCCGGAGGCGAGATCGCCCTGCTCGACCAGCAGCACGGACAGCCCGCGGCCTGCAGCATCGCGCGCGATGCCGCAACCGTTGATGCCGCCGCCGATGACTGCGACGTCGAATTCCTTCATGCCGAGCGATTCCGTCCTGCCGCCCGAGACTACAGGATTGGCGGCGGCCGTGACGATAGCGTTGCGCGAATATCAGACGCGTTCGATTGCGAGCGCGACACCCTGCCCCACGCCGACGCACATGGTGGCAAGACCATATTTGCCGCCGGATTCCTCCAGAGCGCGCATTGCGGTCCCCGCGATCCGGGCGCCCGACATGCCGAGCGGGTGGCCGAGCGCAATGGCACCGCCGTTCGGATTCACATGCGCGGCGTCATCGGCCACCCCGAACTGGCGCATGCAGGCGAGTGCCTGGCTTGCGAAGGCCTCGTTCAGCTCGATCACGTCGAACTTGCTTGCAGGAATGCCAAGCCGTGCCGAGAGTTTCTCCACCGCCGGCACCGGCCCGATGCCCATGATGCGCGGCGGCACACCCGCGGAGGCAAGCCCCAGAATGCGCGCGCGCGGCTTCAGCCCGTTCGCTTTCGCGGCTTCTTCGGAAGCGATGATGAGCGCGGCGGCGCCGTCGTTCACGCCGGAGGCGTTGCCCGCCGTGACAGTGCCGGGATTGCGGAACGGCGTTTTCAGCTTGGCGAGGCCTTCGAGCGTGGTGTCGCCGCGCGGATGCTCGTCCTTTTCGACCTTCACGGGTCCGGCCTTCCCGCCCGGAACTTCGACCGGAACGATCTCGCCGTCGAAATAGCCGCGCTTCTGCGCAGCGACGGCGCGCTGCTGGGAGCGGAGCGCGAACTTGTCCTGGTCCTCGCGTTTCACCTGATATTCTTCCGCGACGTTCTCGCCGGTCTCGGGCATCGAATCGACGCCGTACTGCTGCTTCATCAACGGATTGATGAAACGCCAACCGATCGTGGTGTCGTAAATCTCGGCGTTGCGCGAGAATGCTTCCTGCGCCTTGCCCATGACAAACGGCGCGCGAGACATGGATTCCGCGCCGCCCGCGATGGCCAGCGAAATCTCGCCAGTCTTGATCGCGCGGGCGGCGGCGCCGACCGCATCGAGACCGGAGGCGCAAAGCCGGTTGATGGTGTTGCCGGGCACGCTCACCGGAAGGCCCGCGAGCAAGAGGCCCATGCGCGCGATATTGCGGTTGTCCTCGCCGGCCTGATTGGCGCAGCCGAAATACACGTCGTCGATCTTGTTCTTGTCGAGCGATGGGTTGCGCGCCATCAGCGCCTTGATGACGTGGGCCGCGAGATCGTCGGGACGTACTTTCGCGAGCGAGCCGCCGAAGCGGCCGATCGGGGTGCGGACGAAATCGCAGATGTAAGCGTCGCGCAACTCAGCCATGATTCACTCCTTAAGCGTTGCCGCCGTGCGCGGCTTTCGTCCGTGCGTGCAATTCGCGCAGGACCTTCAGTTCGGTCTCGTTCGGCGGCGGCGTCTCGCCAGCACCGGGCACAAATTTGATCTGCCAGCCGGTCGCGGCGATCACCTGATCCTTGGTTACGCCGGGATGGAGCGAGACCACGGTAAGCTCCTTGGTGTTCTCGTCCGGCTCCATCACGCAAAGATCGGTAATAACCTTGGTCGGACCCTTGGTGGTGACGCCGAGCTTCTTGCGCGAGTCGCCGCCCTCGCCGTGGCCGAGCGAGGTGAAGAAGTCGATCTTCTCCACGAAGGCGCGCTTCGAGTGCGCCATGGTGATGAAGATCTGGCCGCAGCTCGTCGCAATCTCGGGCGCACCGCCGCCGCCCGGCAGGCGAACGCTCGGCTTCTCGTAGGTGCCGACCACGGTCGTATTGAGATTGGCATAGCGGTCGATCTGGGCGCCGCCAAGGAAGCCCGTGGTGATACGACCGCCCTGGAGCCAATAGCGGAACATCTCCGGCACGGAGACTGTGGTCAGCGCCGTTTCGCAAAGTTCGCCGTCGCCGATGGAAAGCGGCAATACGTTCGGGCGCGTCTCAAGCGTACCGGATTCGTAGATCAGCACGATATCCGGCGCGTGCGTCTGCCGCGCGAGGTTGCAGGCGGCGGAAGGCGCTCCGATGCCGACGAAACAGACGTCGTCGTTCGTGAGCGCGCGGGCCGCGGCAATGGTCATCATTTCGTTCGGCGTGAAGGGCTGTGTCATCGCGCTCACCTCACGCCGCCTGCTTCGCGTGACGCGCGAACACTTCCGGACCCTTCTTCAGCACATTTTCTTCCATCCATGCGAGGAAAGTGTCGCGGTCGCGCGCGATTTCGTCCCAAGCCTTATAGAAAGCGTTGTCACGCTTGTAATAACCGTGGGTATAGGAGGGATGCGCGCCGCCCGGAACGACGGCAATGGATGTCACCGTCCAGCCCGGCAGTACCACGGAATTCGGCGACGGCGGGTTCAATTCGTCGACGATCTCCTCGACGGTCACGACGGAACGCTGGGCCGCCAGTACCGCTTCCTTCTGCACGCCCACAATTCCTTCCAAAAGCACGTTGCCCTTTCTGTCCGCTTTTTGCGCGTGAATGATCGCGACATCAAGCTTCACAGCGGGCACGGTCGCGAGCTTTTCGCCGGTGTAAGGACATATCACTTCTTTAATCGTTGGATTTACGCGCGGAAGTTCCGCTCCGCGGTAACCGCGGAACACTGCGAATGGCAGACCTGCAGCGGCCGCATCGTAGGCGTTCGCCATCGCGGCGTGCGAATGCTCGACGATCTCGATCTTGTTCGGCCAGCCGTTCTGATAGGCATCGCGGAAGCGGTGCAGCGAACCGACGCCGGGGTTGCCGCCCCACGAGAACGTCATCCGCTCCGCGCAACCCATGCCGATCATCTGGTCGTAGATCAGATCCGGCGTCATGCGGATCAGCGACAAGCGCTTTCTTTTCTGACGGATGATCTCGTGCCCCGCCGCGAACGGAATGAGATGCGTGAAGCCTTCCATCGCGACGGCGTCGCCGTCCCGCACGTTCGCTTCGATCGCCTCGGAAAGTTTCAGAAAAGCAGCCATGACGCACCGTGATCAGCGCAAAAAAAATTAGCGCGCGAAACTAGGGTGCATCACCCGCCATCGTCAAGGAACGGGCAAAAAAGCGGGCAAGCGTTCCAGCGCTTGCCCGCTTTGTTCTAGCGCTTATACCCCTATAGCCGGATGCGAAAGAGGTTCGCGATTTCGCCGATGATACCGCGCCGGAACAGGAGCACACAGAGCACAAAAATCGTGCCCTGGATGATCGTGACCCACTGGCCGAAGGCCGCGAGATAGTTCTGCATTGCTATAATCGTGAAGGCTCCGACCACCGGCCCAAAGATGGTGCCGAGTCCGCCCAGCAGCGTCATCAGCACGACTTCGCCAGACATCGACCAGTGCACGTCGGTGAGCGAGGCATTCTGCACCACGAAGGGCTTGATCGCGCCGGCGAGCCCCGCGATGGCCGCGGACAGCGTGAAGGCGACGAGCTTGTATCTGTCAGTCTTATAACCCAGCGAAATCGCGCGCTGCTCGTTCTCGCGGATTGCCTTCAGCACTTCGCCGAAGGGCGAGTGAATCACGCGATAGATCAGGAGGAAACCGAGCAGGAACACGACGAGTACGAAGACGTACATCACACGCTCGTCGGCGAGATTGAAAAGGCCGAACAGGTGGCCACGCGGCACCGGCTGGATGCCGTCCTCGCCGCCGGTAAACGGCGCCTGCAGCGCAAAGAAGTACATCATCTGCGCGAGCGCGAGCGTGATCATCGCAAAATAGATGCCCTGGCGCCGGATCGCGATCGAGCCGGCGATCAGGCCAAGCACCGCCGCGCCGAAGACGGCAAGAAAGATGGCGAGTTCCGGCACCATCGGCGAATTGGTGATCGTCAGCCACTGCCAGGAGCCGGCCCAATACGGGATTGAAATCTTGCCGACCTTGGCGAGATGCGCAGCGAAGTAGCTCGCCCAGCCGAAATAGAGCGCATGGCCGAAGGAAAGCAGACCGACATAACCGATCAGCAGATTGAAGGCGCAGGCGAACAGCGCGAAGCAGAGCGCCTTCATCAGAAACGGCGGATAGACGAAAGCGGGCAGCACCGCGAGCACGAGGACCATGATCGCAAACGCGATCATCTCGCTCTTGTGGCTATGCGCCTCAGCAGGCGCAGTAATCGTTTCGCTCGCCTGCGTCATGTTACGCCGCCCTTCCGAACAGACCCGCGGGACGCGTCACGAGCACGATCACCATGATGACGAAGATCACGGTGTTCGACGCTTCCGGGAAGAAATACTTGGTAAGGCCCTCGATGACGCCAAGACCGAAGCCCGTGACGATCGCGCCCATGATCGAGCCCATGCCGCCGATCACGACAACCGCGAAGACGACGATGATGAGGTCGGCACCCATCGTGGGGTTCACGGCATAGATGGGTGCCGCCATCACGCCGGCAAGCGCGGCAAGAGCGACGCCGAAGCCGTAAGTCAGCGTGATCATGCGCGGCACGTTGATGCCGAAAGCGCGCACCAGCGTCGGGTTCTCGGTCGCGGCACGCAAATATGCGCCAAGCCGCGTTTTTTCGATCATGAACCAGGTGCCGAGACAGACCGCAAGAGACATGCCGATCACCCAGGCGCGGTAGTTCGGCAGGAACGTGAAGCCGAGGTCGCGCACGCCGGTAAGCTGCGGCGGGATCTGATACGGCAGGCCGGACGAACCGTACTGATGCCGGAACAGACCCTGAATAATCAGCGCAAGGCCGAAGGTGAGCAGCAACCCGTAGAGGTGATCGAGCTTGTAGAGCCATTGCAGGAAAGCGCGCTCGATCAGAATGCCGATACCGCCCACGATCACCGGCGCCAAAATCAGCGCCCACCAGTAATTCAGCCCGGCAAATTGCAGGAGGAAGTACGCGGCAAACGCTCCCATCATGTACTGCGCGCCGTGCGCAAAATTGATGATGTTGAGCATGCCGAAAATCACGGCGAGCCCGAGGCTAAGCAGCGCATAGAACGAGCCGTTGATCAGCCCGATCAGCAACTGGCCGAATAGTGCCGGCAGATTGATTTCCATCGGTCCCCCCGGTCGAAGAAGGAGCGGACGCTTTCGCGCCCGCTCCCCGCTTTTCGATTCAGCTTATCCCTTCACCAGCGGGCACTTGCCTTCGCCGATCGGGCGGAAGGCCTGGTCCGCCGGAATGGTCGCGCGGAGCTTGTAGTAGTCCCACGGACCCTTCGATTCTTCCGGTTTCTTCACTTCGAAGAGATACATCGGATGAATCTTGCGGCCGTCGGCGCGAACTTCGCCCTCGCCGAACAGCGCATCCTTGGTCTTGTTCTGCTTCATATGCGCGACCACGGCCGCACCATCGGAGTCGTTCTTCAGCGCGACCACCGATTTGAGGTAGTGCGTGACCGCCGAATAGACGCCGGCATGGATCATGCTCGGGTGAATGCCGCGGTTCGCCGCCGCGAAACGCTTCGCGAAGGCGCGGTTGGCGTCATTCATGTCCCAGTACCACGCTTCGGTGAAGATCAGACCCTGCGCGGTCTTCAGACCAAGCGAGTGCACGTCGGTGAGGAACACGAGGAGGCCCGCGAGATTCTGACCCTTCTGCGTGATGCCGAATTCCGCGGCCTGCTTGATGGCGTTGGTGGTGTCGGCGCCCGCGTTCGCGAGACCGATGATCTTCGCCTTCGAGGCCTGCGCCTGAAGCAGGAACGAGGAGAAGTCCTGGCCCGGGAACGGATGGCGGACCTGTCCCACGACCTTGCCGCCGTTTTTCACGACGACCGCCGCAGTGTCGCGCTCTAGCGCATGACCGAAGGCGTAGTCGGCGGTGAGGAAAAACCAGGTGTCACCGCCGGTCTTCACGATGGCGTTGCCGGTGCCGTTCGCAAGCGCCCAGGTGTCATAGGTCCAGTGAATCGTGTTCGGCGAGCAGCGCGGACCGGTAAGATCGGAAGTCGCGGCGCCCGAAACGAGAAACACCTTGTTCTTTTCCTTGACGATCTCGTTCACGGCGAGCGCGACCGACGAAGTCGGCACGTCGACGATCACGTCGACCTTGTCGACGTCGATCCACTGGCGCACGATGTTGGAGCCGATGTCGGGCTTGTTCTGGTGATCGGCGCCGAGGACTTCGATCTTGAGACCCTTCACGAGGTCGCCGAGATCCTCGATCGCAAGACGCGCGGCGAGCACCGAGCCGGGACCGGCGAGGTCGGCATAGGTGCCCGACATGTCGTTCATGACGCCGATCTTGATGACGCCGTCGGAAATCTGCCCGTAGGCAGCCGTGGCGGATACCATCGCCGCCGACAGAATTGCGGTTCGTAGCAGTTTCATTTTTTACCTCCCGTTTGACGGATGCCATTCGCGGCGCCCGCTTAGACTCCAAGATACTCGTGCAGCGTGTCGACCTTGTTGTTCAGTTCGGAGTTTGCGAACTGCTCCACGATCTTTCCGTGTTCCATGATGTAGTAACGGTCCGCAACGGTGGAAGCGAAGCGGAAATTCTGTTCGACGAGCAGAATGGTGAAGCCCTGCTCCTTCAATTTGCGGATCGTGTTGCCGATCTGCTGAATGATGACGGGTGCCAGTCCTTCCGTCGGTTCGTCGAGGAGAAGCAGCCGCGCGCCGGTGCGCAGGATGCGGCCGATCGCCAGCATCTGCTGCTCGCCGCCGGACAATTTGGTGCCCTGGCTTTTCAGGCGTTCGCGCAAATTCGGAAACAGTTCGAATACCTGTTCGCGCGTGAGACCGCCGGGGCGAACCTGGGGCGGCAGCATCAAATTCTCTTCGACATCGAGCGATGCGAAGATGCCGCGCTCCTCCGGGCAGAACGCGAGCCCCGCGCGTGCGATCGCGTCCGAGGAAAGATTGATGAGCTCGCGCCCCTCGAATTTCACCGAGCCCGTGCGCTTGCCGACGATGCCCATGACCGACTTCAGCGTCGTGGTCTTGCCGGCACCGTTGCGGCCGAGCAGCGTCACGACTTCGCCCGCCTGCACGCTGAATGTCGTGCCATGAAGGATGTGTGACTCGCCGTACCAGGCATGCAGATCCTTGACGTCGAGCAGCGGTCCGGAAGTACGGTCAAGCATGGCCGGTTCCCATATAGGCTTCGCGTACCTGCGGATTCTCGGAGACGGTCTTGTAGTCGCCCTCGGCGAGTACGCGGCCACGCGTCAGCACTGTGATCTTGTCAGAGAGATTCGAGACGACACTCAGGTTGTGCTCGACCATGAGTACGGTGCGGTTCGCGGCAACCGTCTTGATCAGCGCCGCGATGCGGTCGATGTCCTCGTGACCCATGCCGGCGGTCGGCTCGTCGAGGAGCAGCATTTCAGGATCCAGCGCCAGTGTGGTTGCGATTTCAAGCGCGCGCTTGCGGCCGTAAGGCAACTCCACGGCAGGCACGTTCTCGAATGCCGAGAGGCCGACGTCGTTGATCAGCGAACGCGCGCGCTCGTTGTAGACGTTCAGAACGGACGCCGGCCGCCAGAAATCGAACGACCCGCCGCGTTTGCGCTGGAGCGCAATGCGGACGTTCTCGAGCACGGTGAGATGCGGGAAAACCGCGGAGATCTGGAACGAGCGCACAACGCCCAGACGCGCAATATCCGCAGGGCGCAGATCGGTGATGTCCTGGCCTTTATACTTGATGGTGCCGCGCGTCGGGGTCAGAAACTTGGTGAGCAGGTTGAAGCAGGTCGTTTTGCCGGCACCGTTGGGCCCGATCAGCGCGTGAATCTTGCCGCGCTCGACTTTCAGATTTACGTCGCTGACGGCGACGAAGCCCGCGAATTCCTTCGTCAGACCTTCCGTTTCGAGAACATGATCACTCATACGCCGCTCACCCACCCCGCCACTCACTTACGTTCCGTCCCGGCACAACTCCAGCCGACATTCTGCGCGACTTCCGCAGATCGTCCGCCGCAATCGGACTTCTGCCGAGAGAAGTACGGCGCTTCCAAATCCGCCCGCTGCCCTCTAGCAAGAACGCTGTTCTTGAACTTTTTACCGATCGACTGGAACGTATTAGCCGAAGGTAGAACACGGGTATTTCGGTTTGCCGTCAAGCACTTTCCGCGATGCGGAAGGGCAAAATGTCTCGCGCGCACAAAAAATGGTGCGGGCGCCATCTGCAAATCCTCGGTTGAAGAAAAATGGTGCCTAGGGGCGGAATCGAACCACCGACACTGCGATTTTCAGTCGCATGCTCTACCAACTGAGCTACCTAGGCGTACCACGGCGAGAGCGTAGCACTCCTGCCGAAAGCCGCGCGGTTATAGAGTCTCGCCTCGTGCCTTGTCCAGACAGGGCACCTGCGGCGTCAAATGCCTAATTCTCCTCGTCTTTCCGGGGCTTAGGCGCGGCTACCTCGTTGCTTTCGGCGCCGTCTTCCTCCGAATCCTCGCTGCCTGCGATCACATAGCCGCCGGAGAGCCAGCGGTGCAGATCGACGTCCGCGCAGCGCTTGGAGCAGAACGGCCGGAACTTCTCGGACGCGATCCGCCCGCAGATCGGACAGAGCCCGCCCAAGCCGAGCTTTCGCGCGTGGCCGTTTCCGTTCTCAGGCATATTTCAGCGTGACCCCGCCATCGACCACGAGCTCGATGCCGGTGATGTAGCGGCTTTCGTCGCTCGCCAGAAACACGGCCGCGTTCGCGACGTCCCAGGCATCGCCCATTCTTCCCATCGGAACCTGGGCCGCGCGCGCGGCCCACATCTTCTCGACATCGCCTTTGCCGTAGGCGGCTTTCAACGCCGGCGAATGCTCGACCATCGGCGTCTTCATCAGGCCCGGCAGGATCGCGTTCACGCGGATATTCTTCTTTGCGTATTGCGCGGCGGTCGCGCGCGTCAGGTGATTGAGTGCTGCTTTCGTTGCGTAGTAGGTGGGGTAATCGACGCCGGTGTAGCGGATGCCTGCGATCGAGGAGATGTTGACGATCGAACCGCCGCCCTGCTTCTCCATCAGCGGAATCGTGTGCTTCATCGACAGCATCGCGCCCTTCAGATTCACGTCGAAGATACGGTCCCACTCGGCTTCGGAAATTTCGACAACGCCGCCGACTTCGGCGAGACCCACGTTGTAATCGAGGATGTCGATGCGGCCGAAGAACTCGGCTGCGGCGTTCACCATCTTCGCGATATCCTCGCCGTTTGCGACATCTGCCTTGATCGCGATCGCGTCGCCGCCTTCCTTCTGGATCAGATCGACCGTCTCCTGCGCCGCTTCGAGGCGGTAATCGGCGCAGGCGACCTTTGCGCCCTCGCGCGCGAAGGCAACCGCGGTCGCTTTGCCGTTGCCCCAGCCCGGGCCGGAAGAGCCCGCCCCGACCACCAGCGCTATCTTATCCTTAAGACGGTCAGCCATTACGCACTTCCTTTGCGTCGCGCTCGCGCAGTTCGGTTTTTAGAATCTTTCCGTAATTGTTCTTCGGCAACGCCTCGACAAAAACATAGTGCTTCGGACGTTTGAAACGCGCGATGTTGGAAAGACAGAGCGCATCGAGTTCTTTCTCGCTGGCATCTCCGACGACATATGCAACTACGATCTCGCCCCATTCCGCATCCGGCCGGCCGATCACGGAGACTTCGCGCACGCGTTCGTGCCTGAGCAATATCTCCTCGACCTCGCGCGGATAGATGTTGCTGCCGCCGGAGATGATAAGATCCTTGGAGCGGTCTTTCAGCGTGAGATAGCCGTCCTCGTCGAAGACGCCGACGTCGCCGGTGTGCAGCCAGCCGTTCGCGAGCGTCTTCGCGGTCGCTTCCTCGTTACTCCAGTAGCCCGCCATCACCACTTCGCCACGGCAGAGTATTTCGCCGATTTCGCCGGCGGGCAGCGGATTGTCGTTCGCGTCGCCGACGCGCACTTCAAGACAGGCGTAAGGCGTGCCCGCGGAACCGATACGCTCCAGCCAGCGCGGATGCGCGCTGTCCGCGACCTCGCGCTTCGAGAGCTTTGTGATCGTCATCGGGCTTTCGCCCTGCCCGTAAATTTGCGCAAGACGCGGGCCAAAGCGATCAAGCGCGCGGCGCACGTCTTCCGTATACATCGGCGCACCGCCCCAGACGAAAGTACGGATATTCTCGCGATTGCAGTCCGCACCGCTCTCGACCAGACGCTTGATCATGGTGGGAGCCGCGAACATCGACAATCGCGGCCATCGATCGATCAGGGCGAAGATTTCACCGGGATCGAACGAGCCGGATTCCGGCACGACGTTGACGCCGCCTTTTGCGACATGCGGCATGATGTACATGCCGGAACCGTGGCTCATGGGTGCCGCGTGCAGGATCGGATTGCCCGTACCGGTCTCGTCGACTTCGCTCAAATATGCATGCGAGGCCCAATTGAGGTTGCGATGCGTGAGCATCGCGCCCTTCGGGCGACCGGTCGTGCCCGACGTATAGAAAAGCCAGGCCAGATGATCGCTCGCGACCTCGGCGACCGGGTCGGGATCTGCAGCGAACAGGCGCTCGTAGTCCGCGCCCTTGATACGGATCAGCCGCTCCAGCGACTTCGGCGCGTGCGCGGAAACTTCGCTTTCCATGTCTTCCGATACGAAGCACACCCGCGCGCCGGAGTGTTCGAGAATGTAGCCAAGTTCCGCGCCGTGCAGCTTTGCGTTCGCCGGCACGCCGGAGAGGCCCGCATGCATGATTCCGAACATGATTGCGACATAGTCGGGCTGGTTCTTGGAAATGATCGCAACGCGATCGCCGCGTTGCAGCCCGATCGCCCTCAGCCCGCCGGCCAGTTTCGCCGCGCGCAGCGCAAGCGCGCGATAGTCGTAAACGATCTTCGTGCCGTAACCGACTGCAGGCGCATCCGGAATTGCGCGCCCCGCCCGGGCCAGCCAATGCGCGAGGTTCATTTATTCCGGCCTCACCCAATTGAAGTGAACCGGAAACCCCTCGCCCATCAGCATGGTTGCCGTTTCGAAAAGCGGCATACCCACGACATTCGGATAGGAGCCGATGAGCTTCACGACAAAGCTTCCGGCGAGACCCTGGATCGCGTAGCCGCCCGCCTTGCCGCGCCACTCGCCGGAGGCGAGATAGGAATCGAGATCGAGCGCGGAGAGCCGCTTGAAGCGCACGCGCGATTCCACGAGCCGCGTCCTGATCGAATTTTTCGGCGTCACGAGGCAAACGCCGGAATATACCCGGTGCGTGCGGCCCGAGAGCAGCCGCAGACAGGCGGAGGCTTCCTCCAGAAGCTCAGGCTTCGGCAGAATGCGGCGCCCGACCGCAACCACGGTATCGGCTGCGACGATATAAGCGCCACGCAATTGCTCGTTGTCGCGTACGCGTTCGATCACCGCCTCGGCCTTCTCGCGCGCCAGCCGGACCGCAAGCGCGCGCGGCAGCTCGCTGCGCTCAGGCATCTCGTCCACTTCGGCGGGCATCAGCGCATCGGGTTCGACGCCGATCTGGGCGAGCAGTGCCAGACGGCGCGGCGAACCGGAAGCGAGCACGAGTTTGGGACGTCCGATCATCTTGCGCGGCGTTCTTCTTGCTTGCCGGAGAGCATAGCCGGGCGGAGCATTATCGGAAAAGCCGCCGGAAAGAAACCGGGCGGAATGCCGTCAACCCTTCGGACCGAAGCGCTGCCTGATCTTGCGGACCAGTTCGTCCCGCACGTTGCGGTAGGCCTCCAGCTTCCGCTCGCGGCTGCCTTCCTCGATCGTCGGGTCGGTGGTCGGCCAGTATTCGACCTCGATCGGCAGCTTGCGCGTGAGCTCCAGCGCACGGTGATGCGCCTGCGGAGAAAGGCTGATCGCAAGATCGAAGCTCAGTCCTTCGTCGTCGTCGCGCTCTTCCACCGTGGTAGGCTTATGCCTCGAAAGATCGATGCCGATCTCGTCCATCACGACCGTCACGAAGGGGTCGACCTCTCCTTTGCGAACGCCGGCGGACGTCACATAGATCGACTTCCCGAAATAATGCTTCGTGATCGCCGCCGCCATGGGCGAGCGGATCGAATTCTGCCCGCACAGAAAAAGCACCGCTTGCGGGCGCTTCCCACCGGGCTTTTCGTCCATCGAAGCGTCAGCCCTTCCAGTGCAGCGCGCAGATCAGCGTGAAGAGACGCCGCGCGGTGTCGAAATCTACCACGACCTTGTCCTTGAGGCGCTCGACAAGAATGCGCGAGCCTTCGTCGTGCAGGCCGCGGCGGCCCATGTCGATCGCCTCGATTTTCTGCGGCGTCTCGGTCTTGATCGCGGAATAGTACGAATCGCAGATCATGAAGTAATCGCGCACGACCTTTCTTAGCGGCGTCAACGACAACAGGTGGGTTATCACCTCGTCGCCGCTCTCGCGCGCGATCGCGAGCACGAGCCGTTGCTCGGATAGCGAGATTTGCAGCGTATAGGGTCCGCCGTCGTCGCCGACCGGCTCGAAACGGTTACTTTCGATGAGATCGTAGATCGCGATCGCGCGCTCGTGCTCGACGTCCGGATTGGAGCGGCCGATGGATTGCTCGTCGAGCTTGACCGAGACGAGCCGCTTTCTCGGATCGGCGTTCTCGGTCATGGCGCCAGTCCCCTGCTCAGTCCCGGTTCAGGCGGATGGAAATCGAACGCGCATGCGCCTGCAGTCCTTCGGCCTCGCCGAGCGCCATCGCGGCGTCCCCGAGCGCACGAAGCTGATCGGCTTCGCACTTCAGGATTGAGGAACGCTTCATAAAGTCGAGCACACCAAGCCCGGAAGCATAGCGCGCGGCACGCGCGGTCGGCAGCACATGATTCGAGCCGCCGACATAATCGCCGATCGCTTCGGGCGTGTACTGGCCCAGGAAGAACGCACCGGCGTTGCGGATTTTCATCATCAGGCCTTCGGCATCGGCGGCGATAATCTCAAGATGCTCGGCCGCGATGCGATCGGCAAGCGCCGGCGCTTCGGAAAGATTCTTCAGTAGAATGATCGCACCAAAATTCTTCCAGGACTCGCCCGCAATTTTCGCGCGCGGCAAGGTCTCAAGCTGCGACTCGACGGCCTTCACGACCTCTTCGGCGAGCTTCCGATTGTCGGTTATCAGAATCGACTGCGCCGCCTCGTCGTGCTCGGCCTGCGCGAGCAAATCGGCGGCGATCCAGTCCGGGTTCGCGTTGCCGTCGGCGATCACAAGCACTTCGGACGGCCCCGCCACCATGTCGATGCCGACTCGGCCGAACACGAGACGCTTGGCGGCGGCGACATAGGCGTTTCCGGGGCCGATGATTTTAGCAACCGGCGCAATCGTCTTCGTGCCGTAGGCAAGTGCCGCGATCGCCTGCGCACCCCCGACCCGATAGATTTCGGAAACACCCGCGAGCTTCGCCGCGACCAGCACGAGCGGGTTGATCGCGCCGCCGGGCGCGGGCACGCACATGGCTATGCGCGGCACGCCGGCTACAACCGCGGGCACCGCGTTCATCAGAACCGACGACGGATAGGCGGCCTTGCCGCCCGGTACATAGATGCCGACCGATTCCAGCGCGGTCCAGCGGTAGCCGAGTTCGACGCCCAACGGATCCGTGTAGCGCTGGTCCTGCGGCACCTGCTTTCTGTGATGCGCCTCGATGCGATCCTTCGCAAACTGCAATGCGTCGAGCGTTTTCCCGTCTACGTCTTTGAAAGCCGCGTCTAGTTCTTCCGCCGGAATGCGGAGCGTCATCGGCGTGAGATCGACGCGGTCGAATTTTCTCGAGTATTCGATCAGCGCGTCGTCCCCTCGCGTTTCCACGCCGCGCAGAATCTCGCGCGCGGCGGCATCCACATCTTCCGACGCCTCGCGCTTCGACCCGAGGAAGGCTTGGAACCGCGCGGCGAAATCGGAAGCGCCCGTGTCCAGAGTGATCGGCATGTTCGCGTCTTCCGTCAGTCGTGTTGCGGACGCTTCTTCGCAGCCCACTCGGGCCCGAGATCGCGCATGGCCATTTCGATACACTCGACGTCGAGCTGGATCGCGGCATCGCCGGAGAAATAAAGCGTAATCGTTCCGGAAGGAGGGTCCTTCTCGGTGAATTCCACTGCGAGCAGGTTCACCACCGCATTGTCATCCTTCAGATCGAGATTGCGGATGCGCGCATTCAGCACGCGCTCGAAGTGCAGACCGGCGCGGCGGCGTAATGCCTTTTCCTGTTCGCTCGCGGCGATCCAATCGAAGCGGTTTACGACCATGGCGAAGCGCTTTTCGGCCGGCAGATAAGCCATCTCGCCGACCCTCGCGACGGCGTCCTGCAAATGCGCGGAGACGATCGCGAGATCCTCGCGCTCCATCGCGACCAGCTTCAATAATGTGTTTTCCGTCGGCATCGCTTCTCGCCCTGTCGTCCCGCGAGATACCGGCGGGAAGACCGTTCTGCAAGGACGACACTCTATATGATTAACCCGATACCCGCTCGATCGAGGCCCCGCAGCGGGCGAGCTTCTGCTCCAGCCGCTCGAAACCGCGATCGAGATGATAGACGCGGTGGACCGTGGTTTCGCCCTCGGCGGCAAGACCGCCGATCACGAGCGAGACGGAAGCGCGTAGATCGGTTGCCATCACCGGCGCCCCCTTGAGCTTCTCCACGCCCGTTACCGTCGCGACATCGCCGTCGAGCGCAATTTTCGCGCCGAGCCGCGCAAGCTCCTGCACATGCATGAAGCGATTCTCGAAGATGGTCTCGCGGATATGCGAAGTGCCTCCGGCGCGGGTCATCAGCGCCATGAACTGCGCCTGCAAATCGGTCGGAAAACCCGGGAATGGCGCGGTGGTGACATCGACCGGCGCGATACCCGAGCCGTTGCGCGAAACGCGCAGCCCCTCGTTGGTGGCGGTAATATTCGTTCCGGTGCCGCGCAGCGAATCGAGCGCAGCCGACAAAAGCTCCTCCCGCGCACCCGCAAGCATCACATCTCCGCCGGTCATGGCGACCGCCATGGCGTAGGTGCCGGTCTCAATGCGGTCCGGCAGCACGGAATGGCGCGCGCCGCCAAGCCTGTCGCGGCCCTGAATACGGATAGTGGATGAGCCCGCGCCCTCGATCTTCGCGCCCATCGCGACCAGGCAGTCGGCGACGTCCTTGATCTCGGGCTCGCGGGCGGCGTTCTCGATCACGGTTTCGCCCCTGGCGAGTGCCGCGGTGAGCAGCGCGGTGTGGGTGGCACCGACGGAAACCTTGGGAAAGGAAATCTTCGCGCCGCGCAGGCCCTGCTTCGCTTTCGCGATCACATAGCCTTCCTCGATCTCGATCTCGCCGCCGAGCGCGCGCAGCGCATCGAGGTGGAAATCGACCGGGCGCGTGCCGATCGCGCAACCGCCGGGCAGCGAGACCTTGGCCTCGCCCATGCGGGCCAGAAGCGGCCCGATCACCCAGAAGCTCGCCCGCATCTTGGAAACGAGATGATACGGCGCGGTGGTATCGACGATGTTCTTCGCGGAAAGCTCGAAGGTCTGGCCCGCGTTCTCTTCGTCGCCGGCGCGTTTGCCCGCGACCGCGATGTCGACGCCGTGATTGCCGAGGATGTATTGCAGCAGGCCCACGTCCGCGAGACGCGGCACGTTCTCGAGGATGAGTTTCTCCCCGGTGAGCAGGCTCGCGATCATCAGCGGGAGTGCCGCGTTCTTCGCCCCCGAAATGGGGATCGTGCCGTTCAAGGCGCGGCCGCCGTGGATCCGGATGCGGTCCAACTCGTTCTCCTTCGGCAGCGCCGATTTCTCTTGATTTCACAGTTCCTAGCCGAGGGGTGCCGGCGAAACAATGGCCGGCGGCGCAGGGCGGTTAATCTCCTTCCGGCTTGGGTTCCGGCTTCTCCGCACCGGCACGCGCTTTTTCAGGCTTTTCAGCGCGCGCCCGGGCCTGCGCTTTCCGGCGCTTGAGGTTTTCGCGTAGCGCCGCGGCCAGACGGGCTTCCTTGCCGAGGTCGGCGGAATTGGGCTTTTTGTTCATAAAATCCGGGTATCGCGGGCGCGCAGGGCTTTCAAGCTTTGCTTGCCTAGGCCCGGAGCCCTATGGCAAACCCTGCCCGCGCGGCGGCGTCAGCCCCCGCGATTTGCAGGAACGCTGCGGTAGCTCAGTGGTAGAGCACTCCCTTGGTAAGGGAGAGGTCGAGAGTTCAATCCTCTCTCGCAGCACCATTTGCGCTGATCGTGCGCTCTAGCGCTTCTTCCTTTTCGTTTTTCTCCCGGCGGGCCGTCTGGTCCGCTTTTGCTTTGCGTGCACGGCCTCTGCGGCATGGGCCGTCTTGCCGAGCACGGCACGCGCGGCAAAGGGGAGCACGAGCGCGATCAGCACAAAACGCGCAAGATGATGCGCGCCGACGAACGCCGGATCGAGCCCGATCATGAAGGCGAGAATCGTCATCGCCTCGAGCCCGCCGGGCGCGAAGGCGACGATGGTCTTTGCAACGTCCTCGCCTGCGAGCCAAGCCGCAAACAGCGCGAAGACGACGCAGACGATGAGCGCCACGACAAACGCGCCGATCGAATCCGCGAGCAGGCGCCTGATCATCGCCGCGGTCGTCCCCACGAAGCGCGTGCCGGTGAAGGCGCCGAGCACAACGAAGGAAGCGAGCAGGAGAAACGCCGGGATGTTTCCCTGTACATAGCCCGCGCCGTGCAGAATGCCGTTGACGAGCATAGGGCCGATCAGGAGCCCGCCGGGCACGCGCAGCCGTTCCGCGATCAGCGCGGAGACGATGCCGGTGCCGGCCATGATCAGCGTGTCGTTCAGCGTCGCGGTATGAACGCCGGCGGAGGGCGGTATCGCTGCCCCGGATGCCGAGAGCCCCGCCGCGAGCAGCATGCCGGGCAGTGCCGCGATCAGCAGGAATACGCGCACGGTCTGCACGAAAGCCACCATGCGGACATCGACCCTCGCTTCGGATGCCATCGCGAGCACGGCGGACAGCGCACCGGGCGCGCTCGCATACAGCGTCTCGCGGTAATTCCATTTCGAGACGTAATGCAGATAAAGCATCACCGCGCCCATCGTGACCGGAAGCGAGAGCACGAGGAGCGAAAGCGTGATCGGCCAGGTGCGGATGCCGGCGACGGTTTCGGGTGTCACGGCAGCGCCCAGCGAAATGCCGAGCACGACGAAAATGATCCGGCGAAGGATGTCCGGCAGATAGACCGGGAGGCCGGCAAGCGCGAGCGCAGAAACCGCGACCAGCGACCCCGCAAGCCACGCCGCAGGCAGATCGAGGAACGCAAAGATTGCACCGCCGAGCGCGGCAACAAGGAGCGTCAGGAGCGCGTTGACGAGCGGCGGCAGGCGGCGCCACGAATCGTGGAGGGACATTGGCTTCCGATAGCAACGCGGCGCGGGCGAAGCCACCGCCCGCAGCGCATGGGCGCTATACTACTCAGCGCAACCCCGCATTGATCTTCTCCAGCGCCTCAGAGCCGGGGCAGAGATCGGCGTCTGTGAGCGAATTCAGCGGACGCGACGTCACGCCGAGGCGATGGTGCAAATCCTCCGAATCCGGCTCGACATAGAGAAGCCCGGTGACGATCTCACCGCGCGCGTTGTGGCGCTGGATAAAGTTCATCACGGAAGCGCGGTCGGTCGGGTCGTGGTCTTCGGCGAGTTTTTTCAGCCGCAGCACCGAGCCGTCGTGCTGGGTCACGTTGATCGTGGTGCCCGGGTCGTGGTCGATTGTGATCTCTTCCCTGCCCTCGATGAATTCGAGCGCATTCGCGGCCTCGTTGTGCTCGCGCACATAGTCGAAGCTCTTGGTCGAGCCGGGATGATTGTTGAAGGCGACGCAGGGCGAGATCACGTCGAGGAAGGCGGCGCCGCGATGCCCGATCGCGGCCTTGATCAGTTCCACGAGCTGCTTCTTGTCGCCGGAAAACGAGCGGCCCACGAACGAGGCCCCCGCGATCAGCGCGAGCGAGACGAGATCCATCGGGCTGTCCGGGTTGCCCGCGCCCTTCTTCGACTTCGAGCCTTTGTCGGCGGTTGCCGAAAACTGGCCCTTGGTCAGCCCATATACGCCGTTGTTCTCGACGATGTAGACCATGTTCACGCCGCGGCGGATGCAATGCGCGAACTGGCCGAGGCCGATGGAGGCCGAGTCGCCGTCCCCGGAGATGCCCATGTAAACGAGATCGCGGTTCGCAAGGTTCGCGCCCGTCAGCACCGAGGGCATGCGGCCGTGCACCGAGTTGAAGCCGTGGCTCTGGCCGAGAAAATAGGTCGGCGTCTTCGACGAACAGCCGATGCCGGAAAGTTTCGCGAGCCGATGCGGCGGCAGATCGATCTCGAAGCACGCCTGAATGATCGCAGCCGAGATCGAATCGTGCCCGCAGCCCGCGCAGAGCGTCGAGACCGAGCCTTCATAGTCGCGCCGCGTGAAGCCGAGCGCATTCACCGGCAGCTTCGGGTGATGGAGTTTCGGCTTCGTGATATAAGTCACTTCACGGACTCCTTCAGCGGTTTCTCCAGGCCGTGCTTCAGCGAAATGTCGTTCACGATGAAGCGCGCGGTCACCGGATTGCCGTCATAGTGCAACACCGACACGAGCTTCTGCGGATCGACCTTCCCGGTGTCGAGCAAAAGCGTTTTCAGCTGCGCGTCGCGGTTCTGCTCGACGACATAGACGCGGTCGTGATTCCTGACGAAGTCGATCACGGCGTCGTTGAACGGATAGGCGCGGATGCGCAGACGATCGAGCAGGATATTCTTGTCGTTCAGTGTCAGAATCGCCTCGTCCATCGCACAGGCGGTCGAGCCAAAATAGATCACGCCGTATTTCGTTTTTCTCGGCGCGTCGAACTTCAGCGGCGCCGGCACCAGCGACTTCGCGGTCTCGAATTTCTTCAAGAGCCGCTCCATGTTGTCGACGTAGACTGGACCCTCTTCGGTGTAGCGCGCGTAGCGGTCGCGCGAGGTGCCGCGCGTGAAATAGGCGCCCTTCTCCGGGTGCGTGCCGGGATAAGTGCGGTAGGGAATGCCGTCGCCGTCGACGTCGAGATAGCGGCCGAAATCCTTTCCGCTTTCGAGATCGGCGTGCGTCATCACCTTGCCGCGGTCCATCTTCTTGCCGTCGTCCCATGTGAGCGGATCGACCAGCCACTCGTTCATGCCGATATCGAGATCGGTCATGACGAAGATCGGCGTCTGCAGGCGATCTGCGAGATCCAGCGCCTGGGCCGACATCTCGAAGGCCTCCTTCGGATCGGCCGGGAACAGGAGAATGTGGCGCGTGTCGCCGTGCGAGGCGAAAGCGGCGGACAAGAGATCGGACTGCTGGGTCCGCGTCGGCATCCCGGTCGAGGGTCCGCCGCGCTGCACGTCGATCAGCACCGCGGGAATTTCCGCGAAGTATGCGAGGCCGATGAATTCCTGCATCAGCGAAATGCCGGGGCCGGAGGTTGCGGTAAAGGCCCGCGCGCCGTTCCACGCGGCACCGATCACGACACCGATCGCGGCCAGCTCGTCTTCGGCCTGCACGATCGCGTAGCGGTTGCCGTCCTCGCCGGTGCGGAGGCGCTTGCAGTAGCCGGCGAAAGCCTCGGCCACCGAAGTCGAGGGTGTGATCGGATACCAGGCGGCGACGGTGGCTCCCCCGTAAACACAGCCGAGCGCGCTGGCTGCGTTGCCCTCGATCAGCACGCGGTCGCCGACCGCGTCGGCGCGTTTCACTTTCAGCCCGACCGCGCCCTTCAGGTTCTTCTCCGCGTAGTCGCGGCCGATATGCAGCGCCTCGATGTTCGGCGCGATCAGCTTGTCCTTTCCCTTGTAGAGTTCCTTGATCAGCGTCTCGGACGCTTCGGCGTCGATGCCGAGCAGACTGCCGAGCGCGCCGACATACATGATGTTCTTGAAAAGCTGCCGCTGGCGCGGATCGGAGTACTGAGCGTTGCAAATCTCGGTAAGCGGCATACCGACGACCGTGATGTCGTTCCGGAATTTCGACGGCGGCAGCGGCTTGGTGGAATCGTAGAACAGATAGCCGCCGGCATCGATGCCTGCGACATCCTTGTCCCAGGTCTGCGGGTTCATCGCGACCATCATGTCATAGCCGCCACGGCGGCCAAGGTGGCCCGCCGCAGATACGCGCACCTCGTACCAAGTGGGCAGGCCCTGAATGTTCGAGGGGAAGATATTGCGCGAGCCGACCGGAATGCCCATGCGGATCATCGAGCGGGCGAAAATGCGGTTAGCGCTCGCCGAACCGGACCCGTTCACGTTCGCGAAGCGGATGACGAAGTCGTTGATCTTCTCTACGCGGGAGAGCATCTCGCCTCCGTCGCGTGCGTGATCTCGAGCAGAAACTTCTGCATGTCCCATGCGCCGGTCGGGCAGCGCTCGGCGCAAAGCCCGCAATGCAGGCAGACGTCCTCGTCCTTCACGAGTACGCGGTGGGTCTTCAGTGGCTCCGACACATACAAGTCCTGCGTGACATTGTCGGCCGGCGCGTTCAGCATCCGGCGCAGGTCGGGTTCCGGCGCATTCGGCGTGAACGTGATGCAGTCCACCGGGCAGATGTCGGCGCAGGCGTCGCACTCGATGCAGAGCGGCGCCGTGAACACCGTCTGCACGTCGCAGTTCAGGCAACGCTGGGTTTCCGCGTAGCCGAGCGCTTGGTCGAAGCCGAGCTCGACTTCGGCCTTGATGTCCTTGAGCGCGATCTTCTGGTCGCGCAGCGGCACCTTGTGGCGCAACGCGTTCGAGATGTCGTTGTCGTAGCTCCACTCATGAATGCCCATCTTCTGACTCATGAGGTTCACCATCGGCGGCGGGCGCTTGGCGACATCCTCGCCGGAGCAGAACTTGTCGATCGAGACCGCGGCATCGTGGCCGTGCGCGACCGCCCAGATGATGTTCTTCGGTCCGAAAGCGGCGTCGCCGCCGAAAAAGACCTTCGGGTTGGTGGACTGGAAGGTGATCTCGTTCACCTTGGGCATGTTCCATTTGTCGAATTCGATGCCGCAGTCGCGCTCGATCCAGGGGAATGCATTCTCCTGTCCCACCGCGATCAGGACGTCGTCACATTCGAAGTGCTGGTCCGGTTCGCCCGACGGCACGAGCTGGCGGCGGCCCTTCTCATCCTTCTTCGCAACCACCTTTTCGAAGACAACGCCGGTGAGCTTGCCGTTCTTATGCGTGAACTCCTTCGGCACCAGAAAATTGAAGATTGGGATGCCCTCGTGCATCGCGTCTTCTTTTTCCCAGGGGCTCGCTTTCATCTCCTCGAAGCCGGAACGAACGATTACCTTCACATCCTCGCCACCCAGGCGGCGCGAGGTGCGGCAGCAATCCATCGCGGTATTGCCACCGCCAAGCACGATCACGCGCTTGCCGATTTTATCGATGTGACCGAACGAGACGTTCGAGAGCCAGTCGATGCCGATGTGGATGTTTTTCGCGGCTTCGCTTCTGCCGGGAATATCGAGATCGCGGCCGCGCGGTGCGCCGGAGCCGACGAAAACGGCGTCGAACTTCCCGGACAACAACTGCTTCATGCTGTCGATGCGCGTGCCGAAGCGGGTCTCGACGAAGCCGCGATCCAGAATATAATCGACCTCTTCGTCGATCACTTCTTCGGGCAGGCGAAAGCGCGGGATTTGCGAGCGGATCATACCGCCGCCGCGCGGGTCGGAATCGAAAAGAACAAGCTCATAGCCGAGCGGCGCGAGATCGCGCACGACGGTGAGCGACGCGGGCCCCGCGCCGACGAGCGCCACGCGCTTGCCGTTCTTCTTTGCGGGCTTTGGCGGCAAGAGATCGCCGATGTCTTCTTTATTGTCGGCAGCGACGCGCTTCAGACGGCAGATTGCGACCGGCTCCTTTTCGACCCGGCCGCGCCGGCACGCCGGTTCGCACGGACGATCGCAAGTGCGGCCGAGGATTCCCGGAAACACGTTCGACTTCCAGTTCACCATGTAGGCGTCGGTGTAGCGGCCGGCGGCGATCAGGCGGATATATTCCGGAACGGGCGTATGCGCGGGACATGCCCACTGGCAATCGACGACCTTGTGAAAATAGGCGGGATTCGAAACGTCGGTCGGCGGCATTCCGGCGCGGCTGCCCGAATGCCCGACGCTACCGTTACCCTTATCTGGAGCGGGTCTTTGCTCCAGCGTCTCCGTGCCCGCGCTCATTCGCGGAACTCCTTGTGTGCTCGGCTACGCACCAAAGGTGCAGCCTTCCGCCGCGCAGGAATGCGGCGGAAGCGGCTGTTTCTTTGACTTCACTTGAATTCAGCAAGGCGATTCCAACCCGATATTCTTTTTCTATTCGTTCATTCAGTTTCTAGCATAATCATTCCCATCGGGCTTCCCACCGTGCAATTCGTATTACCCGCAGGTATATGATTGTTGCAGCGCAGCAGATTGTGGCAGCGAAAAAGATGCCTGCAGGGACTGTGCTCAGCGCTTCAGCCAATCCGCGATCCGGTTCACCACAATCTCGACGCTCTCGGGGCTGCGCGCGAAACAGAGCCTGAGAAACGGCTCCGCGCCTGGACCGAACGCAGTACCGGGCGCAAGGCCGACACCGGCTTCGTCGATCAGCTTCATCGCGAGCGCGCGAGAGTCCCGCTCTCCCTCGACCGAGAAGAATGCGTAGAACGCGCCGTCGGGCGGCGCGAGGCGGACGCGGTTGCTCTTGCCGAGCACGTTCATCGTGAGCTCGCGGCCGCGCCTGGAGCGCTCGATCATGTGTTTCACGAAGCTCTCGCCCTTGTCGAGCGCGGCGATCCCCGCGCGCTGCATGAAGACCGCGACGCCGGAGGTCGAATACTGGATCAGGTTCTCGATTACCTGACCGAGCGAAGGATGTGCCTCGATCCAGCCAATGCGCCAGCCGGTCATGGCCCAGTTCTTCGAGAAGGTATTGACGAAGATCACGCGATCCTCGGGGTCCATCACGTCGCGGAAAGAGGGCGAGCGGTCGCCGCCCTTCCAGTAGAAGCGCGCATAGATTTCGTCGGCGACGATCCAGAGTCCGTGCTTGCGCGCAAGCGCGAGCACGTTCTTGAGGTCGTCCGGCGTTGCGACCCAGCCCGACGGATTGGAGGGGCTGTTCAGGAAAATCACGCGCGTGCGCGCGTTGATCAGTCGCTCGATCTTTCCGATGTCGAGCGAGAAGCCTCTGTCCCCGAAATCCATTTCGACGAAGACCGGCTTCGCGCCGATCACCTGTGCGGCAGCCGCCGCGTTCGGCCAGGTCGGGCTCGGGATGATGGCTTCGTAGCCGGCGGCAAGCGTCATCGCGAAGGCAATCTGGATTGCCTGCATGCCCGAGCCGCAGACGAAATAGCGCTCGCGGTCCACCGGCACGCCGTAGAGGCGATGATGATAGAGCGCGAGTTGCTCGCGCAGCTCGGGAATCCCGCGCTGCCAAGTGTAAAAGGTTTCACCGCTTTTCAGCGAACGCGCAGCGGCATCCGAGATAAAGTCGGGCGTCGGCAGATCGCCCTCGCCTGCCCAGAGTGCGACCGTGCCTTCGCGCTTGCGGCCGTAATTCATCACTTCGACGATGCCGCTCTCCGGCAGGGATTTTGCCGGGACGCTCAAGGCATCGAAGAGTTTCGCGTTTGCAGACATGGCTCGTCCGTAAAAAATACGCCGGAGAGATTTGACCACTCCCCGGCGCGCGCGCAAGTCAGAGCAGATATGCTTATTATTATTTCTTCACGAGTGCATCGCGGATCTCGGTGAGCAGTTGCACCTCCTTCGAAGGAGGCGCCACGGGTTCCGGCTTCGCCGCTTCCTTGGCCTTCAAGCGGTTGATTGCCTTTACCACGATGAAAAGAATTGCTGCGATGATCGCGAAATTGATGACGATAGTGAGGAAGTTACCATAGGCGAGTACCGCCCCCTGCTTCTTCGCCTCCACCAGCGAAGGTGCGCTCACCTGGCTCGAAAGTGCTAAAAAATAGTTCGAGAAGTCGAGGCCGCCGAGAATTGCGCCGACCACAGGCATGAACAGATCCGCGACCACGGATTCCACGATCTTGCCGAACGCAGCGCCAATGATGACCGCGACCGCAAGATCGACCACGTTTCCCTTCAGTGCGAATTTTTTGAATTCTTCCCACATGCCGCCCATTCAACCCTCCTTCATATTGACCTTGCGACCAGCAGATCGCGCAGCATCTCGTTGGCATATCTGATCGAGGCGAGTGCCTCCTTCAGTCTGGCCTGCTCGTCGCCGGAAAGCCGCTTGACCGCGACCTTGTTCGAAGGCGGCCGTCCGGCGGCGATATCGGCAAGTTGCTGATCGAGGATCGCACTTAGAATTACTCGCTGCGCCTCGATCATCGCGTTCAAGTCCCGTTCCGAACCCAGCCCGAGCGCGCGGACACCCTCGATTCTCGCCTTGGTCGAATGTTCGGCAATGCCGTGGAAGATCGCAAGCACCCGCGCGACCGAAACGATCACGAACAGCCCGCCATGCTTGAGGTCGGCGCGGCCGTTCTCGGTGCGGATGCCAAACCAGCCGAGCGGCGGCTCGAAATTGCTGCTCGCTTCCGCGAGCAGCTTCGCGAAGGCGGCCTGCCCCTTGGCGAGCTGGTAGGCGTCGCGCCAAAGCGCCGTCGCGAGCGACCCGCTGCCGTGCACGGAGCGGAAGTCGAAGAAGATGTCGACGGCGAGCAGGTCTTCGGGGCTAGAGCGGCCGAGCCAATGACCGAGCCGTTCGCGCCACAACGCGGTGCTGCCGCGCCATTGCGCATTCTTCGCCATGACGCCGCCGGTACAATATGGCACGCCGACTTCGTGCAGGATGTCGGCGACATGGGTGCCGAGTTCGGCGAACCATTTGTCTTCCGGGCCGTCCGGATCGCCCTTCTCGAAGATGATCGCGTTGTCCTGATCCATCGCAAGCAGGCTTTCACCGCGCCCCGCCGAGCCGAGCACCAGGAGCGCATAAGGCACCGGGGGGTCACCCTTGCCGGCTTCGCGCATTCTGCGCTCCGCGATCTGCCCGGCGCGGCGCGTGAGCGCACCGAGTTCGCGCGACACGATCGAGGAAACGTCGCGCGCTTCGATCCCTTCATCCAAAAGACCGCGGGCGACGGCGGGCAATGTCGACCACGCCTGTCCGAGTTCGTGCACGTCGCCCGCTTCGTCGATCTCATCGCCTAGCGTTACCGCATCGCGAGCGCGCAGCCGCAAGAGATCGCGCGCGGTAAGCGCGCCAGTGACGAATCCGGAATCGTCAACCACTCCGAGATGCCGGATGCGCAGCCGGTCCATGCGACCAATCGCGCGGTAGACGAATGCTTCACCCGGCACGGAAGCGAGCGGACGGCTCGCAATGCCGCTTACAGGCTTTGCGAGTGCGCCGGACATGTCCTTGCGGATCGCACGAAGAATGTCCCGCTCGGTCACGATGCCGCTTTCAAGTCCGGGAAACGGCCCGGCTTCAGGCTTCTTGCCCGGCGGCGCGACAAAGAGCGAACTGATGCGGCTGTCGGTCATCATCTTCAGCGCCTCTTCGAGAGAGGCATTGTTAGAAATAAAAAGCGGCGGCGAAGACATCAGTTCGCGTACGCGGTGGCGGTAGGGATAGGAATCGAGCCGCGCGAGTACGCGTTCGGTGTCGGAGCGCGACGGTGATAGCACAGGCTCGCTCCAACCCGCGCGGTGCTGCTCTTCGAGCGCCGTCGTAAGCGAAGTACAAGCGGCTTCGGCTTCGGCAAGCGTGCGAATGTTGCCTTCGCGCAGTTTCGGCACCAGCGCGACGAAGATCCGCGCGGCTGTCAGCGCGTCGCCGAGCGCGGAATGGCGATCGGAAACCTCCACGCCGAGCCAGGCGGCAAGATTGTCGAGCGAATAGCCAGCCAGCGATGGCTCGACGATTTGCGCAAGCAACCGCACGTCGAGCGTACGCGGACGCGAGAAAGAGATTCCCGCACGTTCGGTCTCGTTCGCGAGAATCGCGAGATCGTAGCCGATCGAATGACCGATCATCACGCTCCCGCCGAGATAGTCGCTGACCAAAGGCCAGACTGTCGCAAAGTCGGGCTCATTACGGACTTTGTCGTCGTCGATGCCGTGCACGCCCGTGGAAACCGGCGGAATCGGGAGCCGCGGATTGACCAGCGATCGAAAGGTATCTCCTTCGCTCAGACGGCCCGATATCAGCCGCACCGCGCCGATCTCGACGATGCGCGCGACGCGTGGATCCAGGCTCGTGGTTTCGGTGTCGAACGCAACCGCATCGAGCGCAAGTAACGGAGTCGCGCTGGTGCGGTCTGCCATGGCCGTATCCGCTAGGCCGCACTGCTGCGCGGATGCACGCCGAGATCGGCAAGCAGTGCGGTCTTTTTCACGCGGCGTTCGAATTCGTCGTGCATCGTAACCATATTGATCCGCAGCTGCGCCTGAATCATCTCGAAGTCGCGCTTGCGCAACTCCTCATGGATCGGCTGCGAATCGTAGAGAATCTGCGAGTAAGGAAGGATCACGTCCTTCGCAAACTTCGGCGGATGCGTGTCGATATTTGCGAGCCGTTCGATCAGGGTTTCACGCGCCTTCTTCCAGGTTTCTTCGCCGAGCACTTCGGGAACGGGGTACTGGTCGAAAGCCGCGAGCGTCGCACTCGAAATCGCGTCGTTGAGCGATTTGCGCTCGGCGTCGTGAAACAGAATACCGCGCACGATTTCGGCGAGCGCCGCAAGGCCGGTCGGATAGCCGGTCCAGCGCGAAACCTCGACCGCATGCTGGAAAGCCGCCTCCTTGATGATGTGCGAAAAATAGGGGCCCGCCCGTGCGCGGGCATAGTCGAAGATGTTCTTCTGAATGAGGAAGGCGGCGCGCGTATCCAGGAACTCGATCAGCTTCTCACGCGTATCGATCGGCGGCTTGCGCCCGAAATAGGCCGGGATTCCGAGAACCCACTTCACGAAACTCATTTTCTTAGCCTTGCGCTCTCCCACATGCCGGCGCCCCGGCGCTCATGGACAACGTAATCGCGCTATGGTCCCCTTCCTGTCAAATGCCCCCTGCGTAAGTATATTGCCTGATTTTGAGGGGCCGGTGACGCGAACGGGATAGCAGAACCGCCATGCTGCAAGGTTGGGTCGTCGTCCTAATCGCGCTCGCCTATATCGGCTTCCTGTTTGCCGTGGCGAGCTATGGCGACCGCGGGCGTCCGCAATGGGCCGTGCGTGGTGCCCGGCCGCTGATCTATCCGCTCTCGCTCGCGGTCTATTGCACCTCCTGGACCTTCTTCGGTTCGGTGGGCCTGTCGTCCCGGCAAGGCCTCGATTTCCTCACCATCTATCTCGGGCCGGTTCTGATGATCGGGCTGTTCTACCCGCTCATCCTCAAGATCATCCGGCTCGCGAAATCGCAAAACATCACCTCGATCGCGGACTTCATCGCCGCACGCTACGGCAAGAACCAGGCGGTCGCCGCGATTGTGACGCTCGTCGCGGTGATCGGCGCGGTGCCCTATATCGCGCTTCAGCTCAAGGCAGTTTCGGCCTCGCTGCTCACTATGCTCGGACAGACCCAGCCGAGCGCGGGCCATGACATTCCGATCGTCGGCGATCTCGCAATTCTCGTAACCCTTACGATGGCGCTGTTCGCGATCCTGTTCGGCACGCGCCACATCGACGCCACCGAACACCAGGAAGGCCTGATGCTCGCGATCGCGACCGAGTCGCTGATCAAGCTGGTCGCCTTCCTGATCGTCGGCGCCTACGTCACCTGGTATCTGTTCGGAGGACCGGCCGATCTTCTGACGCGCGCCAATCTGCAAACCGACGTCCTGCCGATCTTCACCAAGATGCCGGACGCGACGACGTGGATCACGATGACCACGCTGTCGTTTCTCTGCATCGTGCTCCTGCCCCGGCAGTTCCATGTAACCGTCGTCGAGAACAACGGTGTCAAGGAGATGAAGCGGGCGGCCTGGCTGTTTCCGCTCTATCTCGTGCTCATCAATCTCTTCGTCGTGCCGATCGCGATCGCAGGCCTGACCATATTTCCGAAGGGCTCGGTCGATAGCGACATGTTCATGCTGGCTCTGCCGTTGAACGCAGGCCATAACTGGATCGCGATGATCGCTTTCATCGGCGGTCTTTCGGCGGCCACCGCGATGGTGATTGTGGAAAGCGTCGCGGTTGCGATCATGGTATCCAACGACCTCGTCGTCCCGCTGCTATTGCGGCTGCGCGGACGCGACGCGGCGCGCGATCCGCTTGCGGACATGGGCGCGGTGCTCTTGCTCGCGCGGCGTATCGCGATCTTCGCGGTGCTATGCCTCGCCTATCTTTACTACCGCTATGCCGGCGAAGCGCAACTCGCGCAGATCGGCCTGCTTTCGTTTGCGGCGATCGCGCAGTTCGGGCCGGCATTCTTCGGCGGACTGTTCTGGCGCCGCGCCACCGCCGCCGGCGCGATCAGCGGCATTGTCGCGGGCGTCGCGATTTGGGGCGTGACGCTGCTGCTGCCGAGCTTCGTCGAGTCCGGGTTCTTCGACCGGAAGGTGCTCGATCAGGGTCTGCTCGGTCTCGGCATCCTGCGGCCGCAGGCGCTGTTCGGCATGACCGGATGGGCGCCGCTCACGCATGGCGTACTCTGGAGTCTCGGCGTCAATGTGCTTCTGTTCGTGCTGGTCTCGCTGCTGACGAGGCCGGCACCGATCGAGAAGCTGCAGGCCAACGTCTTCGTGCCTTCCTCACTCGCGCCGATGGCGCCGAGCTACATGCTGTGGCGCTCGCGCGTCACCGTCGAGGAACTGCTGGCCACAATCGCGCGCTATCTCGGCGAGGAGCGTACCCGCCGCTCCTTCGAGAGCTTTGCCACGAGCCGCGGTCTCGCGCTTGAGCCCAAACGCGAAGCCGACGTTCATCTCTTGCGCTATGCAGAGCATTTACTCGCCTCCGCGATCGGCGCGGCCTCCTCGCGACTCGTGCTTTCGCTGCTTCTGAGAAAACGCACGGTTTCGACCAAGGCCGCGCTGAAACTGCTGGACGACGCCTCCGAAGCAATCCAGTACAACCGCGAAATCCTGCAGACCGCGCTCGATCACGTGCGTCAAGGTATCGCCGTGTTCGACAAGCAGATGCAGTTGGTCACATGGAACCGCTACTTCGGCGAGATGCTGGAACTGCCTCCCGATCTGGTGCGTGTCGGCGTTCGGCTCGACGAAATCCTCTACCGGCTCGCCGAGCGCGGCGATTTCGGCACCGGCACCATCGACGCGATTCTGCAGGACCGGCTCGAGCGTTACATACGGCACACCGAAACCTTCCACGAGCGCATGCCAAGGCGCGGCGTCGTCATCGAGGTCCGCGCGAACCGGATGCCGGACGGCGGCATTGTCGCGACCTATACCGACATAACGCCCTCGGTCGAGGCGGCCGAAGCGCTTGAGCGACGCGTGCAGGAACGCACCGAGGAACTGACGCGGCTGAACAAGGAGCTCGCCCGCGCCAAGGCGGAGGCGGACGAGGCGAACATCTCGAAGACGCGATTCCTTGCGGCGGCGAGCCACGACATTCTGCAGCCGCTCAATGCGGCGCGGCTCTATGCCACCAGCCTCGTCGAACGCGAGCAGGGCTCCGACGAAGCGAAGCTCGCGGGCAATGTCGACGCTTCGCTCGAAGCGGTCGAGGAAATCCTGGGGGCGCTGCTCGATATCTCGCGCCTCGACACCGGCGCGATGCAGCCGGAAATCTCGAACTTCCGCATCGGCGAACTGCTGGGCCAGTTGAAACTGGAATTCATGCCACTTGCGGCCGAGAAAGGGCTTGATCTGCGCTTCCTGCCCTGCTCGCTCAACGTCCGCTCCGACCGGCGCCTGCTGCGGCGCCTGCTCCAGAACCTGATCTCGAACGCTATCAAATACACGCCGAAAGGCGTCGTCGTCGTCGGTTGCCGGCGGCTTCGCGGCAAAATCCGGATCGAGGTACACGATACCGGTCTCGGCATTCCCGCATCCCAGCAGAAGGTGATCTTCCAAGAGTTTCAACGGCTCGCTCAGGGCGCACGCGCCGCGCGCGGGCTCGGGCTCGGGCTTTCCATCGTCGAACGCATCGCGCGCGTGCTCGGACACAAAATCTCGCTGCGCTCGAAATCGCGCAAGGGCTCCGCCTTCGCTGTCGAAGTGCCGACCGTCGCCGCGGCGGCCACGGTCGAGACCGTGGTGCAGCCGCTGCCGACGCCGGCCGCGGCGCTCGAAGGAATCGTCACGCTCTGCATCGACAACGATCCGCAGATTCTGAACGGCATGACCGTGCTTCTGAACGGATGGGGCTGCCATGTACTCGTCGCCGCCGATCTCGAGGAGGCACAGGAGCAGTTGCGCACGGGTCCGCGGCCCGACGTGCTGCTCGTCGACTATCACCTCGACAACAGCAACGGCATCGAGGTGATCGCGGCGCTCCGCCAATCGCTCGGTCCGGCTTTCCCGGCCTCGCTGATCACAGCCGACCGCACGCCGAAAGTGCGCGAGGAAGCGCGCGAGCGGAACATTCAGGTGCTGAACAAGCCGCTGAAGCCCGCTGCGCTACGCGCGTTCCTCGCGCAGTGGCGCGTCGCCAGACCGGCCGCAGAATAAGAATAATTTGTCATTCCGGACGCGCCGAAGGCGCGATCCGGAATCCAGGGCTGCACTAGAGAGCTTTGCTATTTGGCTCTGGATCCCTGCTCTCGCGTTTTGCGCTTGGCCGGGATGACGGCTCCGCCGTCAATTCAGCGATTTCGGCCACTGACCCGCTTCGATCTTGGAAGCGGCGATCACGGCCTGCGTGCGGCTCTCGACGCCGAGCTTTTGCAGGATCGCGGAGACGTGTGCCTTCACGGTCGCCTCGGAGACGGTGAGTTCGAATGCGATCTGCTTGTTCAGCAGGCCCTCGGAAAGCATCATGAGCACGCGGACCTGCTGCGGGGTGAGCGTCGCGAGACGCTGCACGAGATCGCGCGTTTCCTTGTCGTCGGAGCCGGAAAGATCTACGTCCGGCGGCGTCCAGACGCCGCCGTCCAGCACCTTGAAAATCGCGGCCCGCATCATATCGACGCTCAAGGTTTTCGGCACGAAACCCGAGGCGCCGAATTCCATGCAGCGGCGGATCACGTCGGGCTCCTCGTTCGCCGAAACCACGACCACCGGCACGCCGGGAAATTGCGCGCGCAGATAGAGCAGTCCGGAGAAACCGCGAACGCCCGGCATGGAGAGATCGAGCAGCACGAGATCGAGATCGCCTTCGCGCTCGAGCAAGCTCTGCAACTCGTCAAAGCCGCCGGCCTCGAAAATCTGGGTCGCGACGAACTGTTGGCCGACCGCTTCCTTCAGCGCGCCGCGAAACAACGGATGATCGTCCGCAATGACAAAGCGGTACGACGCGGTCGGGTCTATCTTGGAAATTCCCTGCGCCACGGGTGCAGCCTGCTGTTTCATCGTTCCGTTACTCATACGCCGAAGAGATGATCGCAAGCCAGAAAATGCCGGAAATCGCCCGCGCTCCGCATCATTCTTTCCGCGCTGCGGAATCCGTGCAAGCGATTCTCTCGTTGTGAAGTTAACTCCCGAGACAACGCGTTATCCAATGCTGCAGCGCACTAATACCTTTGTTTTTCAAACGCTTACGGAAATCCACTGGTCCGAAAGTCGCATACAGGGGCTATTTACCGGGTGTTAACGTGCCGCACTGGACCCGCAATAAAAGAAAAGCGCGGGCCTTTCGGGGGAACGTCAATACGAACGCCGGCCGTGTCGAGCCGGAGCACCTCCGCAACTTTGAACCTTTCGTTGCTCTGCCCCTTGGTCAGTTTCTTGGGGTCAGGGCGTCCGCGGCTGATTTAGGAGGGCAATCAACCCATGGCTCCCGCAGACTCAAAAGCCAACCAAGAGGCACACTGGGCCGCTACTTCGCGGCTGATGTGGACGCATCTCGCGATCTGGCTGTTCTTTGGCTACATCGTCCACATGTTCGTCAACCAACTCAACGCCATCACCATTCCGGTGCTGCAGTTCCCGCTCGGCTTCTACATGGCCGCGCAGGGTTCGCTGATCGCGTTCGTCGTCATGCTCTTCATCTTCGCGAGGCAGCAGGACAAGATCGACCGCGACCATGGCTACGCTGAAGATTAAGGAGCGCTAGCAATGGCAACCGCAGCTCAACAGGCATTTTATAAGCAGCTCGGACGCATGTACGGTACCTACACGGGTACCTTCCTTGCGTTCATCATTCTGCTCGCGATCCTCGAATGGATGGGCGTGCCGAACCGCGTGATCGGCTACCTCTTCGTGTTCTTCACGATCGCCGTCTACGCCATCATCGGCGTTATGACCCGAACGGCGGAAGTTTCGGAATACTACGTCGCAGGACGTCGCGTTCCGGCCTTCTATAACGGCATGGCGACCGGCGCCGACTGGATGTCGGCGGCCTCCTTCGTCGGCATGGCCGGCACGCTCTTCCTGCTCGGCTATGACGGCCTGGCTTGGGTGCTCGGCTGGACCGGCGGCTATGTGCTGGTCTCGGTCCTCATCGGCCCGTATCTGCGAAAGTTCGGCGCCTACACGGTTCCCGACTTCGTGTCGTTCCGTTTCGGCGGCAACTTCGCGCGCTTCCTGGCCGTGATCGTGCTCGTAGCCTGCTCCTTCACCTACGTGACGGCGCAGATTTTCGGCACGGGCATCATTGCCTCGCGCTTCCTGGGCATCCAGTTCGAAGTGGCCGTGTTCGTCGGCCTCGTCGGCATCCTGCTCTGCTCGATGCTCGGCGGCATGCGCGCGGTGACCTGGACGCAGATCGCCCAGTACATCGTGCTCATCATCGCCTATCTGATCCCGATCATCTGGCTCTCGGCCCGCAAGTACGGCGTGCCGATTCCGCAACTGACCTACGGTACGGCACTCGCCGAAATCGCGGCCCGGGAACAGCAACTGGTGAAGGACGGGCTCGCCGTGCTCTGTACGGCGGCAAGCTGTCCTGCGGGGTCATTGAAACCGCACATCACGCCGTTCCTGACCTACACCCCGATGAACTACTTCGGCATCATCCTCTGCATGATGGTCGGCACCGCTTCGCTGCCGCACATCCTGATGCGCTACTTCACGACGCCGACCGTTCGTGAAGCGCGCCAGTCGGTGGCATGGTCGCTGTTCTTCATCTTCCTCCTGTACTTCTCGGCGCCGGCCTATGCGGCGTTCTCGAAGCTCGAGGTCTACACGAACATCATCGGACGCCCGATCGCTGAGATCCGTCCCTGGATGTTCACGTGGGGTGAACTCGGCCTGATCTCGGTTTGCGGCAAGCCCGCTGCCAGCCTTGCGGCAGTCGCGGACGCCTGTAAGGCGATTGCCGGACACCCGGGTGTCGTTCGCCTGCAGGACTTCGTGATCAACACGGACGTGATCGTGCTTTCCACACCGGAAATCGCGGGACTTCCCTACGTGATCTCGGGTCTGGTCGCCGCCGGCGGTCTCGCCGCCGCGCTCTCGACCGCGGACGGTCTGCTGCTCGCGATCGCCAACGCGCTGTCGCACGACATCTACTACAAGATGATCCAGCCCATGAAGCAGGGGAACCGGAACATTACGATCGGCATCATTATCGCCGTCATAGTGTTCTGCCTGTTCTGGTTTATGACCGGAACCGGGCCGTTCGGCATTCAGTGGCGCTGGTGGGGTATCGGCGCAATGGCTGCAATCTTTGCAGCCGCCTATCCGCTGATGCAAAACGCCAACGAAACGGCACGGCGACTGATTATCGCGCGTATTCTCCTGCTGATGGTTGCGATCGCGGCTGCCGCGACCGCCTCCACCCGGCCGGGCGACATTCTCGCGATGGTCGGCTGGGCGTTCTCGCTGGCCATGGCGGGTAACTTCCCGGCCCTCGTGCTCGGCATCTGGTGGAAGCGTACGACGACCGCCGGCGCAATTGCCGGCATCGTGGCGGGCTTCGGCCTCTGCATCTTCTACCTCGTCACGACGCGGTACTTCCCGCAGTTCGGCGTGGACTATGCGGGCATGAAGTCGATGATCAACCCGGTCACCGGGGCCAACGTCGTCGACATCACCAAGGGCGTGAAGCCGAGTGCGGTCCAGCAGGTCGGCTGGTTCAACCTCAGCAACATCAACTGCGGCATGTTGGGTGCCCCCCTGGGCTTCCTGGTCATGATCGTGGTCAGCCTGATGACGCCGGCGCCGTCGAAGGAAATGCAGGCTCTCGTCGACGAGATCCGCAAGCCTCGCGGCAAGACCGTCATGGAAGAGAAGACCTCGTAAGCTTCTCCGACAGCGACAACAAAACGGCGGGGCCCTTCGGGGCCCCGCTTCTTTTTATCGGGACTGCCGGATAAATTTCCGCTAGAAGGTGCCCGCTATGCAGACGACGAATACCTTCCTCGCCTACTGGTACTACACCTTCCCCAACTTCCTGTTGGCGGCGGTCATGTACACCATCATCGGCCGCGTGCTTTTGTCGCTGTTCTTCGATTCGGATTCGAAGAATTACATCATGCGCTTCTTTGTCCGCGTGACTGATCCGTTCATCAATTTCTTCTCGATCGTTACGCCACGCGCGACGGCGCCGGTCGTCATGTGGCTCTTCACCTTCGTCTGGCTATTCTTCATCCGGGTCGCGCTGCTTTACGTGTTTCTGCTTTTCGGCATGCTGCCGCCGAGGCCGGTCTGATGGAACGCACGATCCAGTACATCTGCCTCGCCTTCTTCGGCATGATCAACGGCCTGTTCAACCAGTGGGCACTCTTCTTTACGCTCCTGCATGCGCAGGAGGTCGGCAAGTCGCTGTTCTTCGGCAACCTCTCGCTGACGCTCTACTTCGCGTCCCTCCTCGTCTCGACGGCCACGATCATTCTGGCCGGCATTCCGGCCGCGATCTTCGAACGGATCGTGGGGGCAAAGGACGACTCCACCGTTACTTCCATGTGGATCTGGGTCGCAGGCACCCTCGCGCTCACCCTGCCTGCGATGGGCAACTTCTTCACCTACGGCCTCTAGGCCACGATTTCGTGATCGGATTGCGGTTTCGATTGCGGGCGCCGCAAAGGCGCGGCACACTCATTCTCTATTTGCATCGATCGTCCGCCGCCCGCCCGGAGGGCCGCCTTTGGAAGAAATGCGCAAAGCCGCGTTCGAATCGGTCTCCAGAGGCTGCGGCTTCGGCTTTCTCGGCATTGCCTGCTTCATGATAGGCATGAGCGACCCGCGCTCGATTTTCCAGGCCGGCGGCGTTCTGACCCTGATCATGACGCTCATACTGCTTCTCAAGGCGCGGCTTGCGCTGACGCGCGATTACAAGCGCACCGAAATGTGGCTGATGCTGCCGAAGGACTTCCGTCCGCCGGAGCAGTACGCGCAATGGGCGGCTTCTACCGTGCTGCGCGATGCATACTTCACGTTCGCAAAGTACACCGCCTTCACGTCGATCGTGATGTGGGTGATCGCTTTGATCTTCGGCATTACGCTCGGCTACTGGAAGCCGAACCCCGTGCCGGCCTAGCTAGCTCCGGTTCGGCGTTTCCGACTCCCATTCCTTCCTGAGATTCTCGACGACGCCGCGGAAGCGCTTCATCATCTTCTCGAAGAAGCCCATCACCTGTTCGATTTCCTGATCGCTCGGCGTGCGGAAGCGTTCGGCCGGGTCGTTCCGCTTTTTTTCGAGCTCGGCGATCCGCTCGGAAAGCCGCTTGATCTCGGCTTCGAGCGCGGCGCGGTCGTCGGCAACGGTCTCGCAGCTCCACGTCGCGTTGCGCTCGCGGCAGAAGGAGACCTGCCCGGTTTGCGCGTCCAGCCGCAGGAAGCCGCCTTCGACCTTCTGCAACTTGAAACGCCATGCGTCGGCCGGGGATTCCGGCGAAGCCGGCGGCTGCGCGAGGGCACCGGCAGCGAGCGTGGTGAACGCGAGAGCAGAAACTGCGACCGAAACCTTCATGGCAAATCCCTTCCCGCCGGAAACGGAAACGCTCCCCGCACCATCAAGCGCGGGGAGCGCGATCTTGTTCCCGATTTGAGGCTTTGCCTAGGCGGCGGCCTTCTCGTTCTTCTTCGGCGCGAAGCGGCCGTAGAAAGTATCGTTCTTGGCCGCCATCTCCTTCAGGAGCGCGTTCGGCGCGAAGCGCGGGCCGTGCTTGCCGGCGAGCTTCTCGCAGAGCGCCACGAAGTTCTTCACGCCCATGAAATCGATGTAGGAGAGCGTGCCGCCGGAGAACGGCGCGAAGCCGAAGCCGAGGATCGAGCCGACGTCGCCTTCGCGCACATCGGTGATCACGCCTTCCTCGACGCAACGCGCGGTTTCCAATGCCTGAATGACGAGGAAGCGCTGCTTCAGTTCCTCTACGCTGAAGGTTTCGGCCGGACGCGCTTCGCCGACGATCTCGGAGATGCCGGGCCACAGCTTCTTCTGGCCCTTTTCCGGATAGTCGTAAAAGCCTTTGCCGTTCTTGCGGCCGAAGCGCTGGCGCTTCTCGACCATCTCTTCGAGCAGAGCCTCCTGGCGCGGGTCGATCACGGAAGCGCCGAGATCGGCCTTGGTCGCCTTCAGAATCTTCCAGGCAAGGTCAACCGCGACCTCGTCGTTCAGCGAAAGCGGGCCGACCGGCATACCGGCCATGCGGCCGACATTCTCGACCATCGCCGCGGGCACGCCTTCGGTGAGCATCATGTGACCTTCGCGGATATAGGTGCCGACCACGCGCGACGTGTAGAAGCCGCGGCTGTCCTCGACCACGATCGGGGTCTTCTTGATCGCGCGCACATAGTCGAGCGCGACTGCCACCGCCTTGTCGCCGGTCTCCTTGCCCTTGATGATTTCGACAAGCATCATCTTCTCGACCGGCGAGAAGAAATGGATGCCGACGAAGCGCTTCTTGTCTTTCGACATGTCGGCGAGAGACGTGATCGGCAGCGTCGAGGTGTTCGAGCCGAAGATCGCATCGGCGCGAATGACGGCATCTACCTTCGCGATCACTTCCGCCTTGACCTTGCGGTCTTCGAATACAGCCTCGACCACGAGATCGACATCCTTGATGTCGTCGTAGTTCGCGGTCGCCTTCACGCGCGCCAAAAGCTTCTCCTTGTCGGCGGCAGTGGCGCGGCCCTTCTTGATGCGGCCGTCGATGACGGACTCGACATGCGCCTTGCCCTTGTCGGCGCTTGCCTGATCGCGGTCCACGAGCACGACGTCGATACCGGCATCGGCAGTGACATAAGCGATGCCCGCTCCCATGAAGCCCGCGCCGAGCACGGCCACTTTCTTGATGTTCGAAGGCGGCACGTTCGCAGGACGGCGTGCGCCCTTGTTCAGTTCCTGCATCGAGATGAAGAGCGAGCGGATCATGGCCGCCGCTTCCTTCGACTTCAGGATATGCGCGAACCAGCGCGACTCGACTTTCAGCGCGAGGTCCATCGGCAATTGCAGACCCTCGTAGACGCACTGCAGGATCGCTTTCGCAGCCGGATAATTGTCGTAAGTCTCGCGGCGATAGATCGCATTCGCGGGCGGAAACACCATCATGCCGCCCTTCGAGTAAACCGGGCCGCCGGGGATCTTGAAGCCGTCGACGTCCCACGGCTGCACACCCTTGCCGCCGGCCTTGATCCAGGCTTTCGCGGTTTCGATCAGTTTGTCCTGCGGCACGATCTGGTCGATGAGCTTCATCGACTTCGCCTTGTCGGCCTTGAGCGCTTCGCCGCGGAACAACATCTGCAACGCGTCCTGCGTCGGCACGATTCTAGGTACGCGCTGCGTACCCCCCGCGCCGGGGAACAGGCCGACCTTCACTTCAGGAAGGCCGAGACGCAGCTTCGGATTGTCGCTCACCACCCGATGATGGCAGGCGAGCGCAAGCTCGAAGGCGCCGCCCATCGCGGTGCCGTTCACCGCCGCGACCCACGGCTTGCCGGAGGTTTCCAGCTTGCGATAGGTGCGCGACATCAGACTCGACTGCTCGAGCAAAAATTTATTTGCCTCTTCCTCGCCCTTGTCCTTGATGAGCTTCTTGAAGCTCTCGCCCATGGTCTCGAGCATGGTGAGGTCGGCACCGCCCGAGAAAGTGTCCTTACCGGATGTGACGACGACGCCCTTCACCTTCGTATCGGCCGAAATCTCGTCGACGATCTTCGAAAGTTCGTTCATTACATCGGCCGAGAATACGTTCATCGAACGATCCGGCATGTTCCATGTGACGAGCGCGATGCCGTCGCCGTCCACGTCCACCGTGAAATTCTTGTACGCCATAATATCCTCCCGTCGCTTTCCGTCGTTGCGGATCAAGCGCTCAGACGCGTTCGATGATGGTTGCGGTACCCATGCCGGCGCCGATGCACAGTGTGACCAGGGCGGTTGACTTGCCGGTGCGCTCCAGTTCGTCGAGCACGGTGCCGAATACCATGGCGCCGGTAGCGCCCAGCGGATGGCCCATGGCGATCGCACCGCCGCATACGTTGATCTTCTCGCGCGGGATGTTGAAGGCCTGCATGTAGCGCAGCACCACGCTCGCGAAGGCCTCGTTGAGCTCGAACAGATCGATGTCCGAAATCTTCATGCCGGCTTTTTTCAGGAGCTTTTCGGTCACGTCGACCGGGCCGGTCAGCATGATCGCGGGCTCGGACCCGATATTGGCGAACGCCTTGATGCGCGCGCGCGGCTTCAGGCCCGCCTTCTTGCCGGCCTCCTTGTTGCCGATCAGCACCGCAGCGGCGCCGTCGACGATGCCCGACGAGTTGCCGGCGTGATGCACATAGTTGATCGCCTCGACTTCCGGATGCGCCTGGATCGCGACGGCTGCGAAGCCGCCGAATTCGCCCATCTGCGGGAATGAAGGCTTCAGCTGCGCAAGCGACTGCATATTGGTATCGGGGCGCATATGTTCGTCGCGATCGAGGATCGTGATGCCGTTGACGTCCTTCACCGGCACGATCGATTTCTTGAAGCGGCCTTCCTGCCAACTCTGCGCCGCGCGCTGCTGGCTCTCCACCGAGTACTGATCGACGTCGTCGCGCGAGAAGCCGTATTTGGTCGCGATCAGGTCCGCCGAGACGCCCTGCGGCATGAAATAGGACTTCACCGCGATCTGCGGATCCATCGGCCAGGCTCCGCCGGACGCGCCCATGCCGACGCGGGACATGGACTCCACGCCGCCGCCGATCGCCATGTCGTGCTGGCCGGACATCACCTGCGCCGCCGCGAAGTTCACGGCATCGAGGCCGGAAGCGCAGAAGCGGTTGATCTGCACGCCCGGAACATGATTGCCATAGTCGGCGTTCAGCGCCGCGGCCCGAGCGATATCCGAGCCGGCCTCGCCGACCGGATCGACACAGCCGAGCACAACGTCGTCGACCAGGTGGGTGTCGAGATTGTTGCGTTCCTTGATCGCGCGCAGCACAGTGGTCGCGAGCGAAAGCGTCGAGACCTCGTGCAGCGAGCCGTCCTTCTTGCCGCGGCCGCGCGGGGTGCGAACTGCGTCGTAAACGAATGCTTCGGTCATTGGCGTCTCCCGTTTGTTATCCGTGAAGCGTCAGAACGCTTCCGCGGGCATATCCATCAGATTGTCGGCGCCGGACTGGATGCGCTTCAGATGCGCGCCCGTTTCCGGCAACATGCGTTCGACGAAGAACTTCGCGGTCATCAGCTTCGCGTCGAGCTGCGGCGCGGAACCGTTGCCTTTCTTTTTCGCGAGCGCGGTCTTCGCCATCTGCGCCCACATGTAACCGAGTGCCACGAGCCCAAAGAGGTGCATGTAGTCGTAGGACCCTGCACCCGCATTGTCGGGCCGCTTCATCGCATTCTGCATGAACCACATGGTCGCGCCTTGCAGATGCTTCAAGGATTCGCCGAGCGGCGCGACGAAGGGCTTCATCTTCTCGTCGGTCTCGTTTTCCTTCACAAAACCGGAAACTTCGTTGAAGAATGCGGTAATCGCGCGGCCACCATCCTTGGGCAGCTTGCGGCCGACGAGGTCGAGCGCCTGGATACCGTTCGCACCTTCGTAGATCATGGCGATGCGTGCGTCGCGCACGAACTGTTCCATACCGTGTTCGGCGATGTAACCGTGGCCGCCGAATACCTGTTGCGCCATCACCGTGTTCTGGAAGCCAAGATCGGTCATCACGCCCTTCAGGATCGGCGTGAGAATCCCCATGTAGTCTTCCGCGACTTGCCTGGTCTTTTCGTCAGGCGAGCGGGAGAGCAAATCAGCCTGCAATGCAATCCAGATCATCAGCGCGCGGCCGCCTTCGTTCACAGCCTTCATGGTCATCAGGTTCCGGCGGATGTCCGGATGCACGATAATAGGATCGGCCGGCTTCTCGGGTGCCTTTACGCCGCCTATGGAGCGGCCCTGCAGGCGATCCTTCGCGTAGATAACTGCGTTCTGATAGGCGACCTCGCCTTGCGCGAGACCCTGGATGCCGACGCCGAGACGCGCGTCGTTCATCATCACGAACATCGCCGGCAATCCGCGATTTTCCTCGCCCACGAGCCAGCCGGTCGCGCCGTCATAGTTCATGACGCAGGTGGAATTGCCGTGAATGCCCATCTTGTGCTCGATCGATCCGCAGATCAGCGAGTTGCGCTCGCCGATGCCGCCGTCTTTCGTCGGCAGGAACTTCGGCACCACGAACAGCGAAATGCCCTTCACGCCTTCCGGCGCGCCTTCGATGCGTGCGAGCACCAGGTGTACGATGTTCTCGGAAAGATCGTGCTCGCCGGCGGAAATGAAAATCTTGGTGCCGGTAATCTTGTAGGAGCCGTCCGGCTGCTTCACGGCCTTGGTTTTGATGAGTCCGAGATCGGTGCCGCAATGCGGTTCGGTGAGATTCATCGTGCCGGTCCACTGACCGCCGATCATCTTCGGCAAATAAGTGTTGCGCTGTTCCTCGGTGCCGTGAATCTTCAGCGCTCGCACCGCGCCGAGCGTGAGACCCGGATACATGGCGAAGGCCATGTTCGCGCTGCTGAGATATTCGTTCATGGCGGCGCCGATCACGAACGGCAGGCCCTGCCCGCCGTACTTCTCGTCGGACGAAAGCCCGATCCAACCGCCGTCCGCCATCTGCTTGTAGGCTTCCTTGAACCCTTTCGGCGTCGTCACCGAGCCGTCGGCGGCGCGCTTGCAGCCTTCGCGATCGCCGACCTGGTTCAGCGGTGCCAGCACTTCCTCGCAGAATTTGCCGCCTTCGGAGAGGATCGCCTCGACCGTGTCGGGGGTCGCGTCGGCGAAGCCGGGAAGATTGTCGTAGCGCGCGATGTTGAACACGTCGCGCAGCAGGAACATCGTGTCTTCGACGGGGGCTTTGTAGGTCGGCATCTCTTATCTCCGCGTAGCGGGTTCGGATCACGCGACGGAAGCGCCGCGTTCTTTCAACATTTCGGCGAGCGACTGGGTTGCACGCTGCATCGCCTCGATGGCTTCGTCGATCTCCGCGCGCTGCTGCTTCAGGCGCTCGATGCGCTCGTTGAAGCGGGCATAGGTTACCTTCAGTTGTGTGACGCGGCCGTCACCGAGATCGTAGAGATCGAGCATGGCGCGAATCTCTTCGAGCGAGAATCCGACCCGCTTGCCCATCAGTACGAGCTTGAGGCGGGCGCGGTCGCGGCGGGAGTAAAGCCGCTCCTGGCCCTGCCGCTCGGGCGCGAGCAGTTCCTTCTCTTCATAAAAACGGAGGGTGCGGGCGGTGACCGCAAATTCCCGCGTCAGGTCGCGGATCGAAAACGTCTGCTGGCCCGGGCGCGCCGAGCCTCCTGTGTGCTTGTCGAATTCGGTCCACAGGTCGCGCGAATGCGTGTCCGCGGTCGCGACGGCTTCAATTGTCTGCGCTTGGCCCATTCGTTTCTCCCTTGGCGTATGGCCGGAAGGGGTCGGCCACAGGGTAGTCGAAGGATATCTCAGTTGACGTAAACGTCAAGCAAAATTTTAGGGCTTGCTCTCCATGGCGCGGTCGCCGGGAGACAGTCCTTAAGGAAATGCTGCCGGACGGCGAGAAATTAACCCAGCATTTACCGTAACTAACAAGATTTGGGGCGGCGGAGCGGCGCCGCCAGAGCCCTCTTTGGACCCCTTCCCCGGCGCCCCGCAGGATGGATCGGTAATGAGCGCAGGCGTGCCCTGGAGCGTTAGCGCGGTCGACCCGGACACCTGGGACGCCGCTAGGGAAGCCGCGCGGCGCGAGGGTCTCTCGGTCGGCGAATGGCTGGAAGCCGCAATTCGCGAAAATGCGCGCGGCGGCCATGGCCGGGGGCGCAACCCGGCGACCAATTTCGATCACCGGCTCGACGACCTCGCCGAGCAGATCAACATGCTCGCGCGCCGCAACGTCCATGTGCGGCCGAATCCGCAACCGGTTTTGCGCGACGCCAGCACTGAACTGATCACGAGTTCCATCGACGCACTGACCGAACGTATCGATCAGATGCTCGAGGGTATGGAACGCGCGCAGCGCAACAACGGCCGCGACGAAATCTCGAGTGCGATCCGCAAGCTCGATTCGAGAATCGAGTCCCTGCTGCTCGACCGCCCTGCGAAGGATCAGGATTCCGAGGTCGAAACCAAGCTCGACGAAATGGCGCGCGTCATTTCGCAGATGAGCGAGCGGCTGGAACGCGAGGCCTCAGCTGCCGCCGCGGCACCGACGCCGCAACACCTTCCGACCGCCGACGAACTTGACGCCGCCGTCACCGAGATCATGGCGCGCCAGTCCATGCTCGACGGTACACCCATGCGGCACGCGCCGGTACGCGCTGCGGCCGCCGCACCGCCTCCCAATCACGCGCCGCAATTCGCGGCCTTCGAGCGGCAGCTCAAGACGATCGCCGACGAGATGCAATCGCTGCGCAAGGCAAATGCGAAAAATTCCTCGGCCCCGGTCTCGGAACTGCGCCGCGACATCGCTGAACTCGCACGCACGATGGCGGAGCTCGCGCCGCGCCGAACGCTGGAGTCGCTCGAACAAACAGTCGAGGCGCTCGCGCGCAAGGTCGATCGCGCGACATCCCATTCGCAGAAAGACAACCGTTCGGCGCAGGCTATTCTGACAGCGCTCGGAGATATCCGCGAGGCGCTCGCCAACGTGAGGCCGGCAGAATCCTTCATTTCGGTGGAAGGCGATCTCAACGCGCTTTCCGACAAGCTCGACGTCATCAACGCAAAGAGTATCGACGGTACCACGATCGCGCGCATCCAGAACCAAGTGCAGGAAGTCCGCGATCTCCTGTCCAACGCGCTGCCCGCCGATAATCTTCAGGCGGTGGTCGCACAGATCGAGACCATCGCGGGCAAGGTCGAGCGCTTCTCCGCGCCAGACGACAGCGGCATGCGCAACATCGTCGGCGCATTGGAATCGCGGATCGAAGCGCTCGCCGAGCGTGTGGAAATGGGTGCGCATGCGGCGCAGAACCCGGAAGCATTCGACCGCATTCACCAGCGGCTCGACAACCTCCAGGCTGCGCTCGACAAGGCCGAGAATCCGATGGGTCTCGAGCAAACCATGCGCAGCGTGGTCGAGCGGCTCGACGCTTCCGAAGCGAAGCTCGCGAATCTCGGCGTGATCGAGCAGGGCATTTCGGATCTGTCTTCGCAGTTCGACAAGGCCCGCGCGAACGCCATGGATATCGCGGAGCGCGCCGCCAAGACGGCGCTCCGCGAACTGCACGCCGCGCGCCAGACCATGCCGCAGCAGATTGCCGCCGCCCAGCTCGCGCCCGACGTTCATGCGCCGGCGCCGAAGCCGCTCGCCGGCGAGCCGCTACCGCCGCGCAATGTTGCGCAAGTATCGATGCCCGCCGAAAGGCAGGAGCGCTTTACCCGCACGCCGCCGGTCACCGTCCGTTCAAGCGACGAATTCGTCGCAACCGACGGCCTGCCCGCCGATCATCCGCTCGAACCCGGATCGGGTGCACCGCGCGGGCGGGCGACTCCAGTGCAGCAGCGCATCGCGCAATCCGAAGCTGCGGTCGCGGAAATCGCGCCGCGCCCGAACGATGCGAACGCCAAGACCTCCGATTTCATCGCAGCCGCGCGCCGCGCCGCGCAGGCGGCGGCCGCCGAACAGACCAACGACACCGCGGCATCCGGTCCGAAGAAAAGTACGCTCGGCGGTCTCTTCGCCCGCTCCCGGCGCGCGGTGCTGCTCGGGCTTGTTGTGGCCATGCTCGGATTTTCCGCGGTGCGCTTTTTCGACGTCAGCCTGATCGCGAGCCTGGTCAACAGCAATCGCGAAACGCCCGTACCGGACGCGATCAAACAGGAGCCGCCGGCGGAGGAGAAAACGCCGCCGGCGCAAACGCCGACCTTCGTTCCGGGCTCGAAGCAGGATTCCGCCGTCCCGGGTCTAGGCGATCTTTCGCTCGCTTCGCTGCCGCCGCCCGCCGGCGACATCACGCCGAAAAATACCGTGTCGATGTTCGGGATGCCGGAGTTCGACGAGCCGGTCATCACGCAGAGCACGAAGCAGGGACCGCGTTCGACAGCGCAAACGCCGCTGGCGACGCAGAACGCGGCGAACCGGCAGGCTCCGCAAACCGCCGCAGAAGGGCCCGCCGGCATCAACGACGCGCTTCTGAAAGCGGCGAACGGCGGCAACGCAGACGCCGCATTCGAGATCGGAGAGCGCTACCTCACCGGCCGCGGGGTCGCGATCAATCAGGCCGAGGCCATCAAATGGTTCGAGAAAGCCGTTTCAAAGGGTTCGGCGGCCGCCGCCTTCCGGCTCGGCATGGCCTATGAAAAGGCGCAGGGTGTGCCGAAGGATCGGGCACGCGCCCGCACCAACTATGTGCTCGCAGCCGAAAGCGGGCACCTAAAGGCAATGCACAACCTGGCAGTCTTGATGGTTGAGGACGGCGGCGCCAAGCCGGATTACGCCAGCGCGATCCCGTGGTTTCGCCGCGCGGCCGAACGGGGCCTGCGCGACAGCCAGTACAATCTCGGCGTGATCTACGCGCGCGGGCTCGGGGTGCAGCAAAACCTGCCGGAATCCTTCCTGTGGTTCTCGCTTGCCGCCGGTCAGGGCGACGCCGATGCCGCCAAGAAGCGCGACGATGTCGGGGCAAAGCTCGATCCTCAGGCGCTGGTCGCAGCCCGGCTGGCCGTGCAGACCTGGGCCGCGAAGCCTTTCGATGAAAGCGTTAACACGCCGCGCGCCAAGCCCGAGTGGCAGAACGCCGCCGTTGCGCCGAAAAAGGCGCAAAAGAAGTAATTCTGCTCCGCTCGCGTCATTGACAAGCGCGGCACTCGACATGTTGATGCCGTAGTGCTGCCGCTAGAACTCTCGGCCTCACGAAAGCGTCCGGAAGCCAAATTGTCGATCTACCTTCCGATAGCCGAACTGCCGGTCAATATCCTTCTGATATTCGGGCTGGGGATCGCGGTCGGCTTCATTTCCGGCATGTTCGGCGTCGGCGGCGGCTTCCTGATGACACCGATGCTCATTCTGGTCGGCATCCCGCCTTCGGTAGCGGTGGCGAGCGTGCCGAGCCACATGGCCGCGTCTTCGCTCACCGGGACGATTTCCTACTGGCGCAACAAGCTCGTCGACAGCGGGCTCGGGCTCGTGCTCCTGTCCGGCGGCATGCTCGGCACGGCGGCGGGCGTCTGGGTATTCTCGCTTCTTCGTCGCGCCGGCCAACTCGATCTCGTCATCAACCTTTCTTACATCGTGCTGCTTTCCGTGATCGGCACGCTGATGATCGTGGAAAGCATCCGCGCGCTGTGGCGCTCGATGCACGGCCAGCAGCCGGTGCTGCGGCGTCCCGGCACGCATTCGTGGTTTCACGGGCTGCCGCTCAAATTCCGCTTCCGGCAATCGCGCATTTATGTATCGGCGATCCCGGTGACGGCGATCGGCTTCGGCGTCGGTTTCCTCGGCGCCCTGATGGGCATCGGCGGCGGCTTCATTCTGATCCCCGCACTTATTTACCTGATGCGCGTACCGACGGCCGTGTCGGTCGGCACTTCGCTGTTTCTCACGCTGTTCACCATGCTCGCCGCCACCGTCCTGCATGCGGTGGAGAACCGCTCGGTCGACGTCGTGCTCGCGTTCACGCTGATGATCGGCGGCGTGATCGGCGCGCAATCGGGAGCGCGGGCGGGTCAGGCGGCGAAGGCGGAGCAGCTGCGCTTTCTGCTCGGGCTGCTCGTGGTCGCGGTCGCAGCACGCGTCGGTCTCGACCTTCTTACCCAGCCCAGCGAGCTCTTCTCCGTGATCTCGACGGAGGCCGGCCAATGAGCCCGCGCCGGATCAACACCGCGCTGGTTGCCGCGCTTCTGCTCGCTCCGTTCCTTGCGCCGTCCGCGCTGGCCGAGCGTCTGGTGACGTCACTCTCAACGCACCGCGTGCTGATCAGTTCGAACTTCACCGGCACCTCGCTGGTCCTGTTCGCTTCGATCGAGGATAGCGACGCGCCGCGCGACAAGCCGAAGAAATACGATGTCGCCATCACCGTGCGCGGGCCGGCGGCGACCTTCGTCACGCGCAAGAAGGAACGCATCCTCGGATTTTGGGTGAACTACGAGTCGCGGCGCTATCCCGATACGCCGTCCTATCTCGCCGTGCTCACGAACCGCTCGCCCGCGGAATTCGGGCCGCTGGAACTGCAAACCAAATACAAGCTCGGGCTTTCCTTTGCGGCGCTGCCGCCGACGATCCTGCCGGACGAGGAATTCGGCGAGGCGCTGCTGCGCGTGAAAAAGGCGGAAGGACTCTTCCACGAACAGACCAACGCAGTCACCTTCCTGACGCCGACGCTGTTTCGCGCGACGCTGCCGATTCCGGGCACGGCGCCGACTGGTCCGTACGAGATCGACGTGCAGGTATTCGCAAACGGCGTACTCGCCGCGCAGCAATCGACTGCGATCGAAGTGGTGAAAACCGGCTTCGAGGCCTTCGTCACGCAGGCGGCGCGCGACCGCCGGCTCGACTACGGCCTAGGAGTCGCCTTTCTGGCCTTTGTTGTCGGGACGCTCGCCGGTCTGATATTCCGTCGCAATTGACGGATTCGGGAGGCCAGGATGGCGGATGACGGACTGCGGCGTTTTCTCGGCGGGTCGCCCCTCGCCGTTCTGATCAAGCTCGCGCTGCTTTCGATTCTGGTCGGCTTCGTGCTGACCGTGCTCGGCCTCGACCCGCGCAACATCCTCTGGAGCATCGAGGAACTGATCCGCAGTATCTTCAATCTCGGCTTCGAAGCCTTCGAGTGGCTGTGGCGCTATCTATTGCTTGGTGCGGTAATCGTGGTGCCGATCTGGCTGATCATGCGGCTTGTGCAATCGCGCAAGCGCTAGGCGGTTTCGCGCGAGGCGGCGGCCTCCACCGCGCTCAAGCCCACAACATCTTGAATCGAGCGGTGCTTGCCGCGATCGAGCAAGAGCGTGAGCCCGCGCTTGATCTCCCGCGCGATCCCGAAGCCCTTGTAGACCATGCCGGTATAGAGCTGCACGAGCGTCGCGCCCGCACGGATTTTCTTCCAGGCGGTTTCCGCGGAATCGACGCCGCCAACACCGACGATCGGGAAGGCGCGTTCGGCGCGTAAGTACGTTTCCGCGAGCATTCGGGTCGACAGATCGAACAGCGGCTTGCCGGACAGCCCGCCCTGCTCCTTCTTATTGGCGTCTCGCAACGCGACGGGACGCGTGGTCGTCGTATTCGATACGATCATGCCGTCGATTGCGCGCTTCTTCGCAGTTTCGACGATGTCGTCGAGTTCGCCGAGCGTTATATCCGGTGCAATCTTCAGGAGAACCGGCTTGCGGCCGTTGCCTTTCTGCGCCGCGCGCTCGCGCGCCTCCAGCACGCGCTTGAGTAGTTCGTTCAGCACCTCCGCGGATTGAAGCTCGCGCAAACCCGGCGTGTTCGGCGAGGAGATGTTGATCGTGAGATACGACGCATAAGGCGAGAAGGTTTCGACCCCGGCGGCGTAGTCTGCGATGCGGTCTTCGCTATCCTTGTTCGCGCCGATGTTGATGCCGAGGATTCCGCTCTGCTTGCGCCGCGACAGCCGTGCGGCTGCGGCCTGGAAGCCCTCGTTGTTGAAGCCGAGGCGGTTGATCACGCCCTCGTCCTGCAACAGGCGGAACACACGCGGCCGCGGATTGCCGGGCTGCGGCTTCGGCGTGAGCGTCCCGGCTTCCGCGAAGCCAAAACCGAGCGCGAGCACGGCATCGGGCACTTCGGCGTTCTTGTCGAAACCGGCCGCAACACCGATCGGGTTCCTGAAGTTCAGACCGAAAGCCGAGACCGAAAGCCGCGGATCGTCCGGGGGCAGCGGGTTCTGCGGCATCATGGAAAGCGCCCGGATCGCCAGCCGGTGCGCGTCCTCCGCCTCGAACAGGCGCGAAAACGGCAGTGCAAGATCGAGCAGAAACGACATGCAGGGCTTTCCGAAGTTCCGGCGGACGCTAGAGGCGCGTTTCTTCTCCCGCAAGCGCCTGAGGGGACTTGTCACCCGGAATAGAGGTGGTAAAGGGATGGGTATATAATCCTCTCCCGGATTCGGAGGAGCTTATGCTGACCCATAACCAGGTTTGGGGTGCGGTGGACCGCATCGCGGCGCGCTACAACTTTTCGCCCTCAGGGCTCGCCAAGGCTGCCGGACTCGACCCGACAACCTTCAACAAGTCCAAGCGGGTAACCCCGGACGGGCGCCCACGCTGGCCCTCGACCGAATCCATCGCCAAGGTGCTGGACGCAACCGGCGCCAATATCGACGAGTTCATTTCGCTGCTTACCAAGAAGCCGAAGCGTCCAGCGCAGCCGGTGCCGCTGATCGGATTTGCCGAGGCCGGCGCCGGCGGCTTCTTCGACGACAGCGGCTTTCCGGTCGGCAGCGGATGGGACGAAATCAAGCTGCCCGACGTCGACGACGACCACGCCTATGCGCTCGAAGTTTCCGGCAATTCCATGGAGCCGCTTTACCGCAAGGGCGACATTCTGGTGGTCTCGCCCGCGGCACCCTTGCGCAAGGGCGACCGCGTCGTGCTTAAGACCAAAGACGGCGAAGTGCTCGCAAAAGAACTGAAGAAGAAAACCGTGAAGGCAGTCGAACTGAAATCGCTCAATCCAGACCACAGGGATCGTACGCTCCAGATGAGCGACGTGGCGTGGATCGCGCGGATCGTGTGGGCGAGCCAGTAGACGACTTCATGCCGAGCGAGCGAGCGCGCCGTCGATCATCGCGACGGTGTTGTCGATGCCGTAGACGGCCACGAACGAACCGAAGCGCGGGCCTTTCTCCTGTCCGAGCAGCACCTGATAGAGCATGTTGAACCACTCGAGCGAAACGCCGGGCTTGCCGTCCTTCGCCGTCTTCTTGTGATCGAGGAACGGCTCGCGGCGGCCGATTTCATAAACGACGTCCTGAATGCGTTCGGCGCTCGCATCCGGGGGCAACTGCGAGAGCGCGTCGCGCAGATCCGATAGCGCCTTGCGCTCGCTGTCCACCGGCTCGCGGAACTTCTTTTCCGGCAGCACGAAGTCGCGGAAATAGTGAACCGCGTACTCGACGAGCTTGCCGAGCTTGGGGTGTGTTTCCTTCGTGACGCCCGGCCGATAGCGGCCGATGAAGCCCCAGAGCGTCTCGGCGTTCTCGGCGTTCGAGGAAGAAACCAGCGTGAGCAGCATCTGGAAAGTTACCGGCATGTCCGGCTCGGGCGGATTGCCGGAATGAATGTGCCAGACCGGATTGCCGAGGCGATGTTTCCAGTCAGTCTGTTTCCTGTAGCCCTCGAGGAACTGGTGATAGTCGTCGACGTTTCTGGGGATCACGTCGAAGTAGAGGCGTTTCGCGGCCTTCGGCTCCCTGTACATAAAGAGCGAGAGCGATTCCGGGCTTGCATAGCGCAGCCACTCCTCGATGGTGAGTCCGTTGCCTTTCGACTTCGAAATCTTCTGGCCTTTCTCGTCGAGAAAAAGTTCGTAGTTGAAGCCCTCCGGCGGCTGCGCGCCGAGCGCGCGCGCGATCTCGCCTGAGAGCTTCACGGAATCGATCAGGTCCTTGCCTGCCATTTCGTAGTCGACGCCGAGCGCGACCCAGCGCATCGCCCAGTCCGGCTTCCATTGCAGCTTGACGCGGCCGCCGGTAACGGGCGTCGTCATGCGTTCCCTGGTTTCCGGGTCTTCGTAGGTGATCGTGCCGGCCTTCACGTCATGCTCGATAATCGGCACCTGCAGCACGACGCCGGTGCGCGGGCAGACCGGAAGAAACGGCGAATAGGTCGAGGCGCGCTCCTTGCGCAGCGACGGCAGCATGATCGCCATCACCGCTTCGTAGTTCTGGAGCACCTTCAACAGCGTCGCATCGAAGCGGCCGCTCTTGTAGTACTGCGTCGAGGACGCAAACTCATACTCGAAACCGAACTGATCGAGGAAGGCGCGCAGCCGCGCATTGTTATGCTCGCCGAAGCTCGCGTGCGTGCCGAAGGGGTCCGCTACCTGCGTCAGCGGCTTGCCGAGATCCCGTGCAAGCAACTCCTTGTTCGGCACATTGTCCGGGACCTTGCGCAAGCCGTCCATGTCGTCGGAGAACGCCAGGAGCTTGGTCTTGATCTTGTCGTCCGTGAGCACCCGGAAGGCATGCCGGACCATGGTCGTGCGCGCGACTTCGCCGAACGTGCCGATGTGCGGCAGGCCCGAGGGACCGTAGCCGGTCTCGAACAAGACTTCATCCTTGGGTTTCCGCTTCAGGCGCGCGACGATTTTTTTTGCTTCCTCGAACGGCCAGGCATTCGAGGTCTCCGCCACTTCACGCAAGGTCGCCGCCAAGGCAGCCGTTTCGGTCGCCATTCTTCTTCTCTTGGGGAGGAAATCAGTAAAAGCCGACCGGGAAATAACGCAAATAGAGGTCGGTGAACACCCCGCGCTCCCATAACCGGTAGAGCGCATAGTTCAATGCCCGGCGGAGCACCTCGTTGCCGGACTTGACCGCGATGCCGACGCCTTCACCAAAAAAGCGGCTCTCGGTATAGGGCCCGCCGCGGAAGGCGCAGCACCCGGCCGAGTCCGCACCGTTCAGCCAGAAGGCGAGTGCAATTCCGTCGCCGAAAACGAGTTCCGCTTCGCCGGCCTTAAGCGCCGCAAAGGCCGCCGTTGCGTCGGGATAACCTTTGATCGCGGTTTCCGCGAAGAATGTGCGGACATAGGCTTCATGTGCGCTGCCGCTGACGACCGCGACGCTTTTGCCCGCGATTAGTTCCGGCGCGATGTCCTTTAGCGCGGAGTCCTTCCGCACGGCAAAGCGCGCAGGTGTGCGGTAGTAGCGGTCGGTAAAATCGGCCTTCGCACGGGTCTGCGGCGTGATCGCGATGGACGCGATCACCGCATCGCCTGCGTTGGCTTCGAGCGCGGCGAGCAGCGTATCGAAGCGGCGTACCTGCACGGTACAGGCGACTTCCAGTTCCTCGCAGATCGCGCGGGCAACATCGACATTGAAGCCGATCGGTAGCCCGTTCGGACCGCGAAAATGAAACGGCGGGTAGTCGTCCTCGGTCAGAAAGCGGATCTGCGTCATGCGGCCGAGGCCCGGCTTTTCAGGCCGTCGTTTCGGATCGGAAAAACGCGGAACGAAAATCTCCTGAGCGGTAATAGGTTCCGCCGTCGCAACGAACACGGGCGCAGCCGCCAATGCTGCGATCGCATACAAAAAAGCGTTGCGAGCGAGACGCGTCGCGAAGCAGAATGGCTGCCGGGGATTGCTCATTATTCTTTGTAACCGCTTGCCGGCCATTTTGCCGGAGGTACCGGGCGGCTTTTTAGTCGAGCAATCCGGGGCGGGTAAAGTTGGCGTTCGAGTCCTCGGACAAATCGGCAGGCAATATCGGTGCCGGGGATGGCCGCAAGGTTCCTGAACCTTCGACATCTCCGCCCGCTCGGCCTCATGCCGGGTTCGCCGAACAAGCCGCCCTGTTCCGTACCGGGCCCGATCTGCCGGCCGAACTGCGTGCGCTGCAAGGCTATGCGGACCCTGCGATGCTGCGCTTTGCTGCCGCGCGGGCGGAACAACTCGGCGTCGGGGCCGATCTGATCGTCGCGCGCAGCGGCACAGTTGGCTCCGATACGATGCTCGAGGCCTATGCCGCCGATCTCGGCGTCGAAATCGACCGGCTGGACGATATTGCAGCCGATGTGGAGTTTGATCCCGCAGAGGTCTTGTCGCGCGGCGTTTTGCCTGCGCAAACAAGAAAAGAGCAGACATGCCCGACCGTCGCGCTCGCCGGAGGCAATGCCGGAAAGCTCTACGAATGGGCTGCACGGAGTGGAGAGCCCGCCGGGCAATTCAGGATTACTTCGGAGGAACGCCTTCGCGCTTTTGTTGAGCGTGCGGCGGCAGCGGTACTGGCCCGGCAGGCGGCTTTCGGATTGCGCGAAGCAAGTCCCGTGTTCTCCGCGGCGACCACGTATTTTGCGCATTCCCGCGCCGTACTGCTGACTGCGCTTCTGGCCGCTGCGACCGCCCTCTACCTCTGGCCGGGGCCGGCGCGTCTCGTCCTTGAAATCATTCTTGCCGCGATATTCCTAAGCTGGGCGTCGTTGCGCGCCTATGCCTGCCTTCTGCCGGAAGAGACGGCGCAGCACAACACGGTCGGCGAGCGCGATCTGCCGTTCTATACGGTGCTGATTCCGCTCTATCGCGAAGCTTCGGTCGTCCCCGATCTCGTTCGGGCGATTTCCGCGCTGAACTACCCGCGCGAAAAACTGGACGTGAAGCTCATCCTAGAACCGGACGACACCGATACAATTGCCGCGGTGCAGGCGATCCAGCTCGACCCCTGTTTCGAGATCATTCATGCGCCGCTGCTAGGACCGCGCACGAAACCGAAAGCGCTGCGCGCGGCGATGCCCTTCGTCCGCGGCGAGTATCTCGTTATCTACGACGCCGAGGACCGGCCGCACCTGGACCAGCTTCGCGATGCCTATGCGCAATTTCTTTCCGGAGGCAGGCGTCTTGCCTGTGTGCAGGCGAAATTGGCGATCGACAACGCCGATCCCGCGTTTCTGGCCGGCCATTTCCGTGCGGAATATTCCGGTCTGTTCGATGTGCTGCTGCCCGCGCTCGCACGTTTGCGTCTGCCTTTGCCGCTCGGAGGCACTTCGAATCATTTCCGAACCTCGGCCTTGTGCGAAGCCGGCGCATGGGACCCGCATAATGTCACCGAAGATGCCGATCTCGGCGTAAGACTCGCGCGCTTCGGTTATACGACCGGCGTGGTCGATTCGACCACGCGGGAAGAAGCACCCGCGCGGCTCGGCGCATGGCTGCCGCAGCGAACCCGCTGGATGAAGGGCTGGCTGCAGACCTACATCGTACACATGCGCGACCCGTTGCTGCTGTTGCGGCAACTGGGCTGGCGCGGGTTTGTTGCTTTTCAACTGCTGATCGGCGGCTCCGTACTGGCGGCGCTCGTCCATCCGATCTTCGCGGCGCTGTTGATTGCCGATATCTGGATCGGCTCGCTTGTTTTCCCGGCCGTTTCTTTCGCGCAAGGCGTACAACAATCGCTCGTTCTTGCGACGTTGGCGAGCGGATACATCGCATCCGGATCGCTCGCGTACATCGGTATGCGCAGACGCGGGACGCCGCCGCGCGCCTGGGTGCTGCTCACGATTCCGGTTTACTGGCTTCTCTTATCCGCCGCCGCATGGCGCGCGGTCTGGAAGCTCATCACCGCTCCCCATCAATGGGAGAAGACCGCGCATGGCGACGTCAAGCGCAAGCATGAAACCTGACTTAATACCTGCCTGCGCTAAAGCCGCCGCCGCAGCTCCGCCGCCGCGGTGTCGGCATCGCGCTTGAGATTGAACGGCGCGACGAACTTACCCTGCCGGTCCATCAGATAGACCACCGAGGTATGATCCATGGTGTAGCCGCCACCCTCGAGCGGGACGCGCTTGGCATAAACATAATACGCCTTCTTGATCGCCTCGATCTGCGCTTCCGAGCCGGACAGCGCCGAAATACGGGGATGAAAGCTCGAAAGATAGAGCTTGAGCTTCTCCGGCGTGTCGCGCTCGGGATCGACCGTGACGAAGATTGCGCTCACCTTCTCGGCGTCCGGGCCCAACCGGTTGAGGACCTCGGACACCTCGAACAGCGTGGTCGGGCAGATATCCGGGCAATGCGTGAAGCCGAAGAATACGAGCAGCGGCTTGCCGAGATAGTCCTTGTCGGTGACCGTTTTGCCGTCCTGGTTCACCAGTTCGAACGGCCCTCCGACAGAGGACGGCCGCGTTTTCTCCGTCGGCGCCAGCAGCATCACGCCCGCCGTGAGCGCAAAGGCACCCGCAGCGAAAGCGGCAAGAACGATGAGGACGCGGACGGAACGGGTCATCTGGTCATTCAGAAACAATAGGCGATGCCGGCCGCGACCATCTCGAAGAAGAGCCTGGTTCCGAACCACGCCCACATGACGCCGGCGGCTGCGGCAAGCGCACCGAAAAGGGCCGCGACGCCGATGACAAGCGGCCGGGTGGACGAGGGAAAGGCTTGGTTCGCGGGCTTTGCCATAGCCCCTAGCTAGGGTCCGGCAAAGCACACGTCAACAAAGCGGTTTTCACGGCAGCCGTACCTGATTTGCGCGGCCTTTTCCGCCGCCGCAGCGCACAGTGCGGCGCTGGTGAGGCCGCGAAATCTTGGCTAGCCTTTGGGGACAAAGGCGGGCAGTCGCACGGCTGTCGCAATACAGAAAATCCGCCGTACTAGGCTCTGGAAGCAACCCACTCAAGGCGAGTTCCCCATGAAACGCTCAACATTCCTGACCGGCCTTACCTTGGCCGCGGCAACGGTTTTCTCCACCTCCGCATCCGCGCAAATCGAGATCCAGTGGTGGCACGCGCTCACCGGCGCGAACAACGATGTGGTCGTGCGGCTCGCCGACGAGTTCAACAAATCGCAGACCGAATACAAAGTCGTGCCGAGCTACAAGGGCGGCTATGCCGACACGATGAATGCGGGCATCGCGGCGTTCCGCGCCGGTAACGCGCCGCACATTCTCCAGGTGTTCGAGGTCGGCACCGCGACCATGATGGCCGCCAAGGGCGCGATCAAGCCAGTCCATCAGATGATGCAGGAAGCCGGCGAAAAGTTCGACCCGAACGCCTATCTGCCCACTATCACCGGCTATTACTCGACGCTGAAGGGCGAAATGCTCTCCTTCCCCTTCAACTCGTCCAGCGCGGTGATGTGGTACAACAAAGACGCTTTCAAAAAGGCGGGCCTCGATCCTGACGCGCCGCCGAAAACCTGGCCGGAAGTATTCGCCGCCGCGAAGAAACTGAAAGCCGCCGGCTACGACACCTGCGGATTCTCGAATGCCTGGGCGACCTGGGTCAATGTCGAGCAGTTCTCGGCCTGGCACAATCTGCCGATCGGCACCAAGGCGAACGGAATGGAAGGTTTCGACACCACGCTCACCTTCAACAATCCGACGCTCGTGCGCCACCTGGAAACGCTGGTCGAATTGCAGAAGGACAAGACCTACGACTATTCGGGCCGCACCAATGCCGGCGAAGGCCGCTTCACCAGCGGCGAGTGTCCGATCTTCCTCACCTCGTCCGCGTTCTTCGGCAACGTCGCGGCGAACGCAAAATTCGCCTGGGGCAACGCGCCGATGCCCTACTACCCAGATGTCGCGGGCGCGCCGCAGAACTCGATCATCGGCGGCGCTTCGCTCTGGGTGATGGGCGGCAAGAAAGCCGAAGAATACAAAGGTGTCGCGAAGTTCTTCTCGTTTCTTTCGCGCACCGACAAGCAGATCGAACTGCATCAGAAGTCCGGCTATCTGCCGATTACGAAAGCGGCCTACGAACAGACCAAGGCTTCGGGATTCTACAAGGAGAGACCGCATCTGGAGACGCCGTTGCTGGAACTCACAAACAAGGCGCCGACCGAGAATTCGCGGGGGCTTCGCTTCGGCAACATGGTGCAGCTGCGCGACATGTGGTCCGAGGAGATCGAATCCGCGCTCTCCGGAAAGAAAAGCGCGAAGCAGGCGCTGGATGATGCGGTGAGCCGCGGCAACGCACTGTTGCGGCAATTCGAGAAGACCGTATCGCGTTAAGCCGCAAGTCAAGGAAGACGAATGCAAAAGCGGGCGATCTTCGGGGGCAAGTCGCTCCCCTATCTCCTGCTTTTGCCGCAGCTTCTGGTGGTCGCGGTCTTTTTCTACTGGCCCGCGAGCCAGGCGCTGTGGCAGTCGTTCCTTTTGCAGGACGCATTCGGGCTGAACACTTCGTTCGTCTGGTTCGAGAACTACTCCGAGCTGTTCGCGGACCCGGGCTACTATCGCACCATGGTAACGACCGGCGTATTCGCGATCATGGTCGCGGGACTTTCTCTTTCGATTGCGCTCTTGCTTGCCGTTCAAGCCGACAAGAGTATCCGCGGCGCGGGCGTCTATAAAACGCTTTTGATCTGGCCCTATGCGGTCGCGCCCGCGGTCGCAGGTGTCTTGTGGATTTTCATGTTCCAGCCTTCGCTCGGCGTGGTTGCGCAAGGTATCCGCGCGCTCGGCATTCCGTGGAATCCCCTGCTCAACGGCAACGACGCGCTGATTCTCGTCGTGCTCGCATCGACTTGGAAGCAGATCAGCTACAATTTCCTGTTCTTCCTCGCCGGCCTGCAATCGATCCCGCGTTCGGTCATCGAGGCTGCGGCGATCGACGGCGCTTCGCGCACGCGGCGCTTCTGGACGATCATTCTGCCGCTGCTGTCGCCTACTGTTTTCTTCCTCGTGGTCGTGAACATCGTCTATGTGTTTTTCGATACCTTCGGCATCATCGATGCCATGACGCAGGGCGGACCGTCGAAGGCGACCGAAACGCTCGTCTATAAGGTGTTCTTCGACGGGCGCCTCGGCGGCAATCTCGGCTCGTCGGCTGCGCAATCCGTGATTCTGATGATTATGGTGGTGGCACTCACCGCGGTGCAATTCCGTTTCATCGAGCGCAGGGTGGCCTACTGATGGTCGAGCATCGCGGGCTCTCGCGCTTCGTGCCGCACATTGTGCTCATGATCGGCGTCGCGATCGTGGCGTTCCCGGTCTATCTGTGCTTCGTCGGCTCGACGCATCCGCAGGACGTGACCGCGAACGGCCAGATGCCGCTCACGCCCGGCCCGATCTTTTTCGAGACCTACTACAAGACGCTGTTTGTAGGTTCTTCTGGGAGCACGCGCGAGCCGGTCGCGACGATGCTGGTCAACAGTTTCATCATGGCCTGCGTCATCGCGCTCGGCAAAATTACGATTTCGATCATTTCCGCATTCTCGGTGGTGTATTTCAAGTTTCCGTTCCGGATGGCGGCGTTCTGGCTCATCTTCATCACGCTGATGCTGCCGGTCGAAGTACGAATCTACCCGACCTACAAGATCGCGGCCGACCTGAATTTGCTCGACAGCTACGCAGGCCTGACAGTCCCCCTGATCGCGTCGGCCACCGCGACGCTGTTCTTCCGGCAGTTTTTCCTGACGATACCGGACGAACTCGTGGAAGCCTCGAAGCTCGACGGCGCCGGGCCGATGCGCTTCTTCTGGGATACGGCACTGCCGTTGTCGCGCACGAACATCGCGGCACTCTTTGTCATTCTCTTCATCTACGGCTGGAACCAGTATCTCTGGCCGATCCTGATTACGACACGCGACGACATGCAGACGATCGTGATCGGCATCAAGAAGATGATCGTCACCGCGGATGCGCTGACCGAATGGAACGTGGTGCTCGCGACCGCCATGCTCGCGATGCTGCCGCCGGTGATGGTCGTGGTGCTGATGCAGCGCTGGTTCGTCAAGGGTCTCGTGGAAACCGAAAAGTAGCAGCCCATGGCAACCGTAGAACTCACCAACATCAAGAAGATTTATGCCGGCGGCGTCGAAGCGGTGCGCGACGTTTCGCTCACGGTACCGAACGGCTCCTTCACAGTGCTGCTAGGCCCATCGGGCTGCGGCAAGTCCACGCTTTTGCGCATGATCGCGGGGCTCGAGACGATCACGTCGGGTGTCTGCAAGATCGGCGATCGCGTCGTGAACAAGATCGAGCCTGCCGACCGCGACATCGCGATGGTGTTCCAGAATTACGCGCTCTATCCGCACATGAGCGTCTACGACAACATGGCCTACGGACTCAGGAACCGCGGCATGCCGAAGACGGAGATCGACGGGCGCGTGCGCGAGGCGGCGGCGATGCTGGCCATCGAGGAGTATCTTACGCGCAAGCCGCGTGCACTCTCCGGCGGCCAGCGTCAGCGCGTCGCCATGGGCCGTGCGATCGTGCGCGAGCCCCAGGTGTTTCTGTTCGACGAGCCGCTGTCGAACCTCGACGCCAAGCTGCGCGTGACCATGCGGCTCGAGATCAAGCGGCTGCATAACCGCCTGAACGCGACCTCGATTTTCGTGACCCACGACCAGGTGGAAGCGATGACGCTCGCCGATCAGGTCGTGGTGATGAACGCGGGCAACATCGAGCAGATCGGCGCGCCGGGAGAAGTATACAAATATCCCGCGAGCCGCTTCGTCGCCTCCTTCATCGGCGCGCCGGCGATGAATCTAATGCCGGGCCGGATTGCCGAAGCCGGAGTCGTCGAGACACCGGCGGGCAAGCTCGCGTTCGACACACGGCGCTTTCGAGCCGCAGGCGAAGTCGAGGTCGGCGTGCGGCCGGAAGACATTCACGCCGCGGGCGCGAACGGCATTCCGTTCACGCCGGAACTGGTCGAGGAGCTGGGCGCCACGCGTCTGCTGCATGGCAATTTCGGAGCTACTCCGGTGATCGTAGCAATTCCGGCATCGGGCACGGTGCACGAGAACCGGGAGATGCGGCTTTCGATCGACCCCGCAGCCGTGCATCTGTTCGACCGGAATACGGGAAGATCGCTCGCACTTTGAACTTCCGGCCTTCAAGCGTTTGGAGCGGGCGATGGGAATCGAACCCACGACATACAGCTTGGGAAGCTGTCGTTCTACCACTGAACTACGCCCGCAAAATCAGGGTTTTCTGCACTTTTGAGAATTGACCAGGCACCTCTCAGGCACCGATAGACAATAAGCGCTTTGTCGCACTTCGCGCAATAAAGTCAGCAAAAGTTGAAATCGATCGAACCAACTGGTCGCAAGTTGCTAGGCCGTCTAGATGAGTCTGTTTTCTTCAGTAACACCGACGGCGGGGTCACAATTTAACGTTATCTAGGCACTTTAGTCGAAACTAGTTTCGGTATTCCCGCGTGCAAAAGAATAGGGATTTGCGTTTGGTCTGCTCACGACAGGACCGTCGATCGGCTAGCGAGCCTCAAGGCTCAAGGCACGTTCGCTACCTATTTCGCTTTCCTAGGTCTTTTCTGAATGACGTTGCCCCTGCCGTTTGATCCGGGTTGAACTGGAGTCCGGGCCTTTTGGGGGACCGGACGATGAAACGATCGAGGCACACGGAAGAGCAGATCATTGCGATCCTGCAGGAGCAGGA
>JBGFSD010000075.1:0-3571 GCA_041694745.1 Pseudomonadota bacterium | reverse complement strand
CCGATATGGCCGTCTTTATTCGTGTCTTCTCCGGTCACTGCTTCCAGGGCATCGTGCTCTTCGTGGGCGCTGACACGCAGCTCACGCCACATTTTCCAGCAGACCCACAGCAGAAGGATACCGCCTGCAAGCAGCAAGCCGACGATGGCAAGTAGCTGCGTGGTGATCGCTGCGAAGCCGATACGCAAAACCGTCGCCGCGACGATGCCAAGCAAGATTGCCTTGGCGCGCTGTTCTTTCGGCAGGCCGGCGGCAGCAAGGCCGATGACGATCGCATTGTCACCTGCCAGCACGAGGTCGATTATGATCACCTGACCGAGTGCTACCCAGGCGTCCCAGGGCATCAGGGCTGTAAGGACGTTCACGCGTCGCCTCCTGATTTAGCGAAGAAGCGTGCGCGCAGGTGTGATGCTTGGCTGTAGTACGATGATAGGTCCACGGACCCTCTCCTTGCTTAAGACCGACATCGCAGTTCGGGTGAACTGCCAGAGGGGCCCGGTCTTGGTTATGAAATGTGTGGTTATCTCGTTGTGCTGATCCCGAATAGTTCGAGGGCGGCTGTCGGCTCCGATAGCGCGCCGGCACCAAATCCGATGAAAGCGAGCATACCCGCGAGGTCCCAGAACGTCAGCCCCCGCGCACGGTAATTCACACGGGCGCGGAATGCGTAGGCCGCGACTGCGGCAGCGAGCAGGATCGAAACGAGGCTGGCGAGGGGAAGTGCGACCGGTTTTGGGGCTAGCACCGCGACCAGCGCCGAGGGGAGGGCTCCGAGAACAAAGAGCAGACGCAGGCGCGTGGATGCGTCGAGTACGGGGCCGACACGGGCGTTTGTGTGGGCGGGTTCGGGACCCTGAAGCGGCATGGCCAATTCCTGACGGACAGCCCGTGGTGTTCGAGCGGATCGTCTCTCGTCAGGAATCGACGTTAGTTATTGGGCTGAAACGAAAATATTCGTATAAATATCCCGGTATAATTACGGTATTACTTGGCCAAGCTTTATGGCTTGCCGAACCAGCACCGCAACACTTTGCGCCTGCATCTTTTCCATGATCTCGGCCCGGTAGCTCTCAACCGTACGGACGCTGATGCCGAGCTTCTCAGCGATGTTCTGGCTGGTAAGGCCTTCTGCGACCAGCTTGAAGATTTCGGTCTGGCGCGGTGTCAGCCGCGCGAAGCGCTCGCGAAGTTCGTCGTGGGAGCGCGATGAGTTCATATTCTCGTGCATGCGCGCTAGGCCGCGATTGATCGCGGCGACGAGCTGCGTGTCGTCCACGGGTTTCTCGATGAACTCCTCTGCCCCGGCCTTGATCGCGGTTACGGCCATCGGAACGTCGGCGTGCCCCGAAATCAGGATGACGGGCAGCCCGACCGAACGGTTGCCCAGCTCGCGCACGAGCTCGATGCCGTCGGTGCCCGGCATCCGCACATCGGCGACAATGCAGGCGGGCTTGGCGGGATCGAGTTCCTTCAGGAAGGTGTCGGCCGAGTCGAACTTCTCCGTCTCGAAACCGAACACGCTGAGCATCTCGCCGAGCGCGTCGCGGACGGACTGCTGGTCGTCGATTACATAGATTACCGGACCCGCCATGTTCAGGTGCTCCTCGTTTGATCGAGCGGGATCGTGAAACGAAATTCGGTGGCGCCGGGAGCCGTCGAATGCAACCAAATCTTTCCGCCATGCGCCTCGACGATGGAGGTGCAGATCGGTAGGCCAAGCCCCAGTCCCTCGTGCTTCGAAGTCATCAGCGGTTCGAACAGCCTTTGCGCGGTTGCCTCGTCGATTCCGGGTCCGTTATCCCATACGCTAAATTCGACGCGATCGGGTGTGGAAAGTTGCCGCGCTCCTAGTTCGATCCTGCCGCCTTGCCCGGTGCTGCTGATCGCGTCGATGCTGTTGCGCACCAGATTCAGGATGACTTGCTGCAACTGCACACTGTCGCCGAAAACATTCGGAAGACCACTGCTTCGCGCAATCGTGAGCCGGATCCCTTTCGCGGCGGCCTCCGGCCTCGCCAGCAGAAGCGCGTCCTGCAACACGGAGGGGATATCGACCGTGCTCACGCGCGGATGCCCGCGGCGCAGAAATGTCCGCATGCGTCTCACGATGCCGCCGGCATGATCCGCCTGCGCGATCGCGCTCGCGAGATTGGTGTCCGCGCGGGCAAGGTCGGCATCGGGCTTACGCAGGAGTTCCTGGGCCGAGCGCGCGAGCGCGCGAGCGGCGGTGAGCGGCTGATTGATTTCATGCGCGAGCGCCGAAGCCATGCTGCTGACCAGCGTAAAGCGTGCGGAGCGCGCAACCTCGGCTTCCTTTTCCTTGAAGCGGCGCTCCGCTTCGCGTGCACGCTCGTTCGAGCGTTCCCGCTCGCTCACGACCGCGCCTACCACCAGCCCCGTAGTGGAAAGCACCAGCATCAGGATCTGGAATTCGGTGAATACGCGCGCGTCGGCGGCGAAGTATTGCAGCACCCCGACCAGGCCGAGTTGAAGGATGCCGAGCGCCACGCAGGCCCCGTCCAGCCCGTGGCGGAGCGAGGCGATCACGACCGGCAGGAACAGGAGATAGAAAAATTCCACGCCCTCGGCCGGCCCCATCGCAGCGATGATAAAAAGCGCGCCGAAGATCAGCAGCAGATAGGCCATGACCTCCAGCAGTAGCGCTCTGGTGAATGCCGGCAATGGATGTTTGTGCAGGATACGCAGGACAAGCGGTGCGACCACCGCGATTCCGATTGTGTCGCCGACCAGCAGCGGCACAAGCGCCACGAACGCATCGTCCCAGTCGAGATCCGGTTCGAGCGCGAGCATCATGGAGAAGGCGAGTGTCGCAAGCAGTGCACCGAGAAATCCGGCCCCGAGCAGCGTGACGACATCCCGCAATTCGAGCAGGCTCACATTGAGCCGGAAACGGCTCCGCGCAAGCACGGTCGCGCCTGCGTAAACCACGGCAATGATGGCTGCGATTCCGAAAATGATCGGCCATTGCAGTTTGGTCTTCAGCACCAGCGTCTCGGAAATAACTACGCCTATGAAAAGCACGGCGGCGTAGGCCGGCCCGCCGAATGCCATCAAGGCGTAGACGGCGCCGAGCCCCGGATTCCATGGCGTGATCGGCACCCCCTTGTATTCGTGGATGAAGCTCAGCCATTCCAGCGCGACGTATAGCGCAAGAAACAGCGAGGCCGCGCCGATCTGCCGGCCGTGCCCGAAAAAGAGCGAGGACAACCCGGCGGCCCGGGCTACGGGAGGCTTTGTGTCGGGGTTTTTCATGCCTCGCCCAAGTGCATTTCGTCCTTGCGCATGGCTACAGTAGTATCACGGAGCAGCGAACCGCGCGAAGACGCGGATGAAATGGACAGGGAGGCGCAGTGTCGAAGTTTCTGCTGGCGATCGACCAGGGGACGACCTCGTCGCGCGCCATTCTGTTTCGCCACGACCTCTCGATCGCCGCCGTCGGGCAGCAGGAGTTCGCGCAGCATTTTCCCGCGTCCGGCTGGGTCGAGCATGAACCTGACGACCTGTTGGGCACCACGCTCGATGTGTGCCGCAAGGCGATGGCGAAAGGCGG
>JBGFSD010000093.1:0-3676 GCA_041694745.1 Pseudomonadota bacterium | reverse complement strand
GCGATCGCCGCAGCTACTTCCGGTCCGCAGGTCTCGCCCTGCACGCGCACGGGCCACACCAGCACATGACGCGGGAAGCGGTCCGAGAGGCGATGGAGAATGTCGCGGATCACCGCACCGGTCGGCGACGTGATGACGCCGATGACGCGCGGCAGATAAGGCAGCGGCCTTTTGCGCGCCTCGTCGAACAGGCCTTCGGCGGCCAGCTTCTTCCTGCGCTCTTCGAGCAATGCCATCAGCGCGCCGACGCCGGCGGGTTCCAGCGCGTCGATCACGATCTGGTAGCTGGATTTTCCGGGATAGGTCGTGACCTTGCCGGTCGCGACCACTTCCATGCCCTCCTCGGGCTTGAAGCGCATGCGCGCGAACGCACCCTTCCAGATGATGGCGTCGATCTTGGCGCTGTCGTCCTTGAGACTGAAATAGACGTGGCCGGACGAATGCGGGCCGCGATAGCCGGAAACCTCACCCCTTAGCCGCACATAAGGGAACGCCTCCTCTACCGTCCGCTTCAGCGACTGGGAGAGTTCGGAAACGGAAATTTCCGGCAGATTGGTGAGTGCTGTGGATGCGGGCATTCGCGACTCTAAATGGGTGCCGCGCCATGATACATCAACCTGAACGTATTGCTCCCTCCCGGTAGTGGCGAATGAATGTCCTTCTGATCGGTTCCGGCGGCCGCGAACACGCGCTGTCCTGGAAGCTCGCGGCGAGCCCGCTGCTCACCAAACTCTACGCGGCGCCCGGCAATCCAGGGATCGCGGAAGATGCCGAGCTCGTATCGCTCAAGGCCGAAGACCATGCGGCGGTGATCGCGTTTGCCAAGGAGAACAGGATCGACCTCGTCGTGGTCGGCCCGGAGGCGCCGCTCACGGCAGGACTCGCGGACGCGCTGATCGCCGCAAAGATCAAGGTATTCGGCCCGCAGAAAATTCCCGCGACGCTGGAAGGCTCGAAGTCCTTTACGAAGCGCCTTTGCGCCGGACACAACATCCCGACCGCCGCCTTCATCGAAACGAAAAGCCGCGAGGAAGCGTGTGCTTACATCGAGAAACACGGCGCGCCGATCGTGCTCAAGGCCGACGGGCTCCACGCGGGCAAAGGCGTGATCGTCGCGATGGACAAGAAGGAAGCGCTGCTCGCCGTCGATCAGGTGTTCGCGATGGGCGGCGATGCGCCGGTGGTGATCGAGGAATTTCTCGAAGGCGAGGAAGCGAGCTACTTCTGCTTCGTGCATGGCGAGCAGGTGCTGCCGCTGGCCAGCGCGCAGGACCACAAGCGCGTGTTCGACAACGACCAGGGCCCGAATACCGGCGGCATGGGCGCCTATTCGCCGGCGCCGGTATTCACGAAGGAAATCGAGAACGAAGTGCTGGAGCGGATCGTGAAGCCGACCGCGCGTGCGCTCGCGAACGCCGGCACGCCCTATTCCGGCGTGCTTTACACCGGCCTCATGATCACGAAGGACGGGCCGAAGCTGATCGAATACAACGTCCGCTTCGGCGATCCCGAGTGTCAGGTATTGATGCCGCGGATGAAGGACGATTTGCTGACGCTGATGTTGGCCACCGCGAATGGCGAGCTCGACAAATCCTCCGTGCGCTGGAAGGACGAAGTCGCGATCACGGTCGTATTCGCGAACAAGGGCTATCCCGGCGCCTACAAGAGCGGCGCGGAGATCCGCGGCATCGACAGGGCCAGCGCGGTCGAAGGCGTCACCGTGTTCCATGCGGGCACGAAGCGCGACGGCGAGAAGATCGTCTCGAACGGCGGTCGCGTATTGAACGTGACCGCGCTCGGGAAAAGCGTCACCGAGGCGCGCGAACGCGCCTACAAGGCGATTGCGCTGATCGATTGGCCGGAAGGGTTTTACCGCAGCGACATCGGCTGGCGGGCGATTGCACGGGAGAAAGCGAAATGAAAGATCTTGCCGACCTTTTTCCCGGGTTCTCATCCCACTGGATCGACACTTCAGCGGGAAAATTGTTTGCACGCGCCGGCGGCAAAGGCCCGCCTCTGCTTCTCATCCATGGCTTCCCGCAAACGCATGTCGAATACCACCGCATTGCGCCGGCCTTGGCCCGGAAGTTCACGCTCGTGCTGCCGGACCTGCCCGGGTACGGCTGGAGCGAGGTGCCGAAATCCGACGCGACGCACGCACCCTATACCAAGCGCGCGATGGCGCTCGCACTCATCGAACTCATGCAGCAGCTCGGGCACGTGCAGTTCGGCGTGATCGGGCACGACCGCGGCGGGCGTGTGGGCTACCGTATGGCGCTCGATCATCCGGGGCGCGTGTCGAAGCTCTCGGTACTCGACATCATCCCGACGCTCGACATGTGGAAGGACATGGACGCGCGGCGGGCGATGATCGTCTATCACTGGCCGTTCCTCGCGCAGAAGGAGCCGCTCCCGGAAATGCTGATATCCAAAGCGCCGATCGAATATCTGGAATGGACGCTCGGCAGCTGGTCGCCGGACGGGCTCAAGAAATTCGATCCGCGTGCGATGGAGCATTACCGCGCGTTCTTCGCCGACCCGCTCCGCATTCACGCCTGCTGCGAGGACTACCGCGCCGGGCAATCGACCGACGTCAAGTTCGACGAGGAAGATTTCAAGGCCGGGAAGAAAATCACCTGCCCCACGCTCGCGCTCTGGGGTGCGCGCGGCATCCCCAATTCCGGCGGCGATCCTTTGGCCATTTGGCAGCAATGGTGCACCAGACTCGAAGGCCACGCCATCGATTGCGGACACTTTCTCCCCGAAGAGAAGCCGGAAGAAACCGCGGAAGCGCTGCTCGACTTTTTCACGCGCCAATGATTACTCGTCATGGCCGGGCCTGTCCCGGCCATGCACGCCTTATCTGTCTCTCCGCATTGAAGGCGTGGATGCCAGGCACAAGGCCGGGCATGACGAAGTAGATATGCATTCCGCTCTGCGAAGCCAAATGCCAAGGGGTGTAAAGCGCGCTGAAGGCCCGCTATAACCTCGCCAAGCCAAGAAGAATTCAGGGCAGGAAATGACCGAGTTCAATCGCCAGGAAGCCTTTTCCGGAACGAAGGATGTCGTGCAGGCGCTCGCCTTCGACGCGGCGCGGCTCGAAGAATATCTCACGAAGACCATTGCCGGATTCGCCGGTCCGCTCAACGTCAAGCAGTTCAAGGGCGGACAATCGAACCCGACCTACCTGCTGGAAACGCCGGCACGCAAATATGTGCTGCGCCGCAAGCCGCCGGGAAAACTGCTGCCTTCCGCGCACGCCGTCGACCGCGAATACCGGGTGATGGCGGCGCTGGGCGCACAGAAATTTCCGGTGCCGGAAGCTTTGCTCTACTGCGATGACGACACGGTCGTCGGCACCGCGTTCTATGTGATGTCATTCGAGCAGGGCCGCATCTTCTGGGAGCTGCACATGCCGGATTCGAATCCGGCGGAGCGCGCGGCGATCTGGGACGCACAGAATGCGACCATCGCACAGCTCCATTCGCTCGAGCCCGACAAGATCGGCCTCTCCGACTACGGCAAGGGCGAGGACTATGTCGCGCGTCAGGTGGCGCGCTGGTCCAAGCAGTATGTCGCGTCGAAGACCGAAGAAATTCCTGAGATGGACAAGCTGATGCGCTGGCTGCCGGAACATCTGCCGAAACAGCAGGCGGTGCGCGTCGTGCATGGCGAC
>JBGFSD010000010.1:0-3749 GCA_041694745.1 Pseudomonadota bacterium | reverse complement strand
CCGGGGGGATCGCATAGACAATCCGGCGGAATCGCCGGTGCAGCGGCTGCTCGCTATAAGCATGTCGTCTGGTCCGTGCTTCCTTCGCTTCGTCGTAACTGAGCATACGCAACGGTCTCCGGGCGGGCTGGCAGGCCCTAGCACAGAGTATTCAAGTCCGCTATTGCGTTCGTCAAAAGGAGATGGGGATGGCGTATTTCGAAACGAGCTATGGCGACCGGATCGAGTTGAATCCGAAAGTCGAGAAGCTTCTCTATCCACTTTCCGGCGACGAAGACTATTTCAAATCTCAAATCGCCTCTTCCTTCGCCTCCAACAGTGCCCTCGAAACGACCGATTTCGGCAGCGCGGCGATCAAGGACATCTCAACCGATCTCGATTCCTATACTTTGCTGATCGATTACCTCGAAGAGTTGGGATTGCTCAAACAATATAATTCTGCGCTCGACATTGCAGGAGCTCCGGGCATCCATGCTGCGCTGTTTCGCGGCAAGTATGCGAAACACGCCGAAGTTGCTGATGTCCGCAATGCAAACGATCCCGACCTTACGAAGAAATTGAAACGGGCACTTATCAAATACAAGTTTCAGAAGATCGAGGACAGACTGTTTAACGGCGGATTCGGCAAGCATCGCGTCAAGCGGCTCAAGCAGCTCGAACATCTGAATACGCCGACCTTCAAAAATTACTACGCCTTCGACTTCAAGCGGGAACCCAAGGTCGACCGCTTCATCGTCGGCGACTGGCGTAAGACCGTAGATCGACAGTACGACTTCATCATGAACTTCATGTGCTTCTGGCTGTGGGATCACACACAGGCGATTCCGAAAGTTGCGTCGTTGCTAAAGCCGGGCGGCGTCTTTGCGATGCTCGCGCCGTGGTGCTGGACCGGACGCGGGCTCGGCGGCGTCGGTAGCCTGATCGGAGGCCAGTTTCCGTTCTTCGAGCAGCGGCTCTCGATGGAGGATCAAAAGCGCTACTACGAGCAGTTCAAGCCGAAGCTCGCGCCATACGTCGAAACGGTTTTTCGCTTCTTCGACCCGCACCGCCCGACAATCGAACAGCACGTGAATGTAGCGCTGCAAAGTGGACTGATGGTGAAGGGCACGAAACGACTCTACTACAACTATCGCAATATCGCCCTCACCTATCGGGAATTCTTCGGAGACAAGATCGTCGTCAACCCCGAATGCAAGACCGGTATCTTCGCTGACGCAGGCGAAGTGCTGGCGAATATCGCCCGCTTTCGCAAGGATATCGTTCTCGAGGACCTGCTGACGAAGGGCGTGCTGTTCGTATTTCAGAAGCCCGCGTAAACGCCAACCTCAAAGCGCGGCAAGTGCGCTATCGAGATCGCGGGCTGTTTTCTGAATCAGGAATCGCTCGCGGATGTTCGCCTGTGCCCTTGCTACGCTGAAATCCACTTCATCCCATCGGGCTAGCAGATTTTCCAGCGCTTGCGCGAGCGAATTGACGTCACCCGGCTCGAACAGCATTTCCTGCGCCTTAAGCACCTGCCCGATCACGCCGACCCTGCTCGACAGGAGCGGCACGCCCGCGGCAAGCGTTTCGATCGCCGCCATGCCGAAGCTTTCGTTGCGGCTCGGATTGACAGCGAGATCGTACTTGCAGACCAGCGACCTGAAATCCTCCACATGCTGCAACGGCCTGCATTCGGATTTCAGGCCGCGAAGAACCGAAGCGTAGGGCTTGCCTGCGAAGTCCCCGGTAAAGTCAAAACCGGGAAGCGATATTCCCCTGGCTTCGAGCGCGGCCAGAGCTTCCGCAAGGTCGCCCCATCCCTTCGCCTCGCCCGCATTGCCGATGACCAGAATGCGCGCCGGCGGCACGTCCGGCTTTTCCTTCAACGGCGCAAATTCGCTCTCGAAGATGCCGTCGTGGATCAGCCGAACCCGCTTTTCCGGGTCCCACGCTTGCGCGGCCGCTTGAAGTTTTTCGCCGACCGCGACCACGAGGTCAAGGCGATGGCACGCGTTCTTGTAGTAGTCGCGCCTCGTCATCGCGGACGAACGCAGGAAGACCGCGGTCTTTGCACCGATACTGCCGGCGACCGCAAGGGCAGGCAGACCTTCGGTATGATCGTTCGCATGGACGATGCGCGGCGAGAGCCCCGCTTTGCGAAGCCGTCCGGCGACGCGTATGCCGAACGCCCTGTTGCCGTAAAGCAGCGCCCTAAGCGAGCGCGCTTTCGGAAACGGCTCCACCATAACCGTAACGCCGGAGCGCTCGCACGCCGCGGTCAGCCAGCCCCGCTCGCCGCATAGCAGCGCTGCACTGCCACCCTGTTCTGCGTTGAAACGCAACAGACGTTCAAGACAACTCTGCGCCCCGGCACGATGCGCTTTCCGCTGGATGAACAAAACGCGATTCATAGATTGAGAGAATACCGGAGGAGATGATGGTTAGCGTTTGCAACACGCAAGGCTATACCATATTACGCCTCGACTTCCTCGCCGCATGCAGACCCCAATGGCCAAATCCAGCGAAAAATCCAAGCGAACGCTTCGTCGTTTCGAGCGTCTTGCTACGACGACGTGGCGGCGCGCCCTGCTCGGGCGGCGCAGAAGCGAATTCAAGACAGTCGCCCGCTGGAGCGGCGGCCCGGCCAACACCTATTTCGTAATGACCGATCGCGGTCTCTATCGCGCGGACCACGACGGCGTGTAGCGCATTTTGGACATTCCCATGTACGGTTGCGCCATCGCCGGCGGCAGGGTGTACATGGCCCTCTACATCGGGCACGACACGATTCTCGTGGAGGGCGACGCCAGAGCACTGTCCGGCCCCGCACCGTTTAATTTCCGGCCGCTTTTCACCGAGATCACCAACGATACCAACGAGCGTCTGCATCAGGTGACGAACTGGGGCGCTGGAATCTGGGTGGCGCGCACCGGCAACGGTTCGATTATGCGTTACGAGACCGGCGGCGACGTGCTGGTCAATCATATTCTGCTCACCGACCGTTTCGGCAGCCCGGTGAAGAAGGATATCAACCACATCAATAGCGTTATGCAGTACGGAGACACTGTGCTGTTCACCGCCACGCACGCAGGAACGCAGTCGATGATCGGCCTGATGGATGGGAAGAAGGTCACGGGGTTCGGCTACCGCAACACCGGCGTCCACGACATCTATCTCACCGAGGATGATTTCCTGTTCTTCGACACCTTCGGCGATCGCGACAGCATCGTGGGAGGCCGTCCCGTAACGGGTCGCGGCACACTGTTTCCCGATCTCTTCGGCAAGCCGCCTGGTTTCGTTCCCCGCGGCGCCGCCCAGACCGGCGACGAAATCGTGATCGGCTCGTCGCACAAAGGCGAGCGTAAAACGCGTTTCAAGGGTAACGGACAGCTGATCGTGGCCGAGGCTGGCGCGGTGCGCAGCGTGCTCACGCTGCCGGTCGCGCAAGTCTATCAGATCGTCAATGAACGAGGCGGGTTCCTGAAAGCCCCCTCGCCGGCGCCGGACGCCGCCGCGATCCGGAGAATGTTCGAGAGCGCACTCGGCAAGCCGATCTACGAAGGCGAAGCGATTGTGAGCGAAATTCCGGTCGGAACCGAAGTGTAGCAATCTATTCCAGAACCCTGCGGCTGCGCAGAAACTTCACGACCTCATCCGCCAGCGCTTCCGAATCCGCATTCGCCGTCTGCAGCCTGATTTCCGGGCGCTCCGGCGCTTCATAAGGCGCGTCGATGCCGGTGAAATTCTTGATCTCGCCGCGGTCGGCC
>JBGFSD010000103.1:0-3810 GCA_041694745.1 Pseudomonadota bacterium | reverse complement strand
CCCGAGGCGAGCACGAACGATGTATGACCCGGCGTGTGGCCGATGGTTGCGACCGAGGTGAGGCCAGGCACCACTTCCTTGCCGTGTTCGTATTGCGTGACCTTGTTCTTGAGACCGTCGGAGAAAACGCGCTTCACGTTTGCGAATGCGCCTTTGCGTGCGTCGGGTGCTTTGCTCAGTTCGCCTTCGTCGGTCCAGTACTTCCATTCCGGCGCCGGAACATGAACCTGCGCGTTCGGATAGGTGGCGTTTGCGCCGTTCAGAAGGCCGTTGATGTGATCGGGATGAAAGTGCGAGATGACGACATCGGTCACTTTCGACGGATCAAAGCCGGCTGCGGTGAGGTTCTTCACGGTGTTGCCGACGTTCGGATTCTGCGCGTTCGCGGCCGGCCCCATGCCGGTGTCGATCAGGACGATGCGGCTGCCGTTCTGGAAGGCAACCGGGTTGAAGGGGATGCTGAGCTTCTCGGCGTCCTGGCCGGCTGCCTGCAGTGCCTTCTGAACCGCCTCCTTGGGCTGGTTCACGACAAAGCGATCCGGCAGCGGGAACGTGTTTACACCATCCGCGATGCCGCAAACGTCAATGCTGCCGACCTTGTACTTATTGAAGCCAGCCGCCTGAGCGATTGCCGAATTGAAGAATGCTTCGATGAAACTCGGCGCAAGTGAAAGCGCGCCAATCGATGCGGCGCTGCCGCCAAGCATAATGCGGCGTGAAATTGCAGTCATGGGTGGTCTCCCTAGGTGGTTTCGTTCGATCGAAACTCGAACGCTAACTTACCAGAGATTTTATTGCGGCGATGCAACGGCTTGTGGCTTCAGCGCCATACACCGCGCTGCGAAAAATCGGCCGGGCAGGGCTGGACCGGAATCGCCAGTTCGGGTTTTATCCGCCGGCCCGGCTGCGGTTCAGTCCGGGTTCAGCCGCAAACCGGACAAACTTCCCCCAGGAAGCCCATTCTGCCCGCAATCCTGTAGAACAAAGACCGGCGGCTTTTCGCAGCGCTTCGCGAGAATACCCCGCGCTCGATACACCGATCAGCGAAGGAACTCCCATGACCGCGAAGAAGACGACCAAAGCCAGTACCGCCGAAGGTTCGTCATTGGGCGTTCTCTTGCCGCTCTTTACCTTCGCGATTTTCGTCAGCGCGGCGCTGCTCTTTCTGGTGCAGCCGATGTTCGCAAAAATGGTGCTGCCCAGGCTCGGCGGCACGCCGGCGGTCTGGTCGGTCGCCATGGTGTTCTTCCAGACCGTGTTGCTCGCGGGGTATGCCTACGCACACTTCATCACGCGCAACCTGCAGGGCCGTCAGGCCGTGATGACACATCTTGCGATCATGCTGGTCGCAGTGCTCTTCCTGCCGCTCGGTATCGCAAGCGGCTGGACCAAGCCGCCGGCATCGGGCGAGGCGATCTGGCTGCTCGGGCTGTTCGCGGTCTCGATCGGGCTGCCGTTCTTCGCGCTTTCCGCGAACGGACCGCTGCTGCAGGCCTGGTTCGCGCGCACTTCGCATCCGGCCGCGAAGGATCCCTATTTTCTCTATGCCGCGAGCAATGTCGGCAGCTTCCTCGCACTCCTCGCTTATCCCTTCGCGGTGGAGCCGCTCACGCGGCTGCAGCAGCAGACCTTCGGCTGGTCGGCGGGGTTCATTCTGCTGATCGTGCTGATCGCGGGCTGCGGCTACCTGATCTGGAACACGAAAGACCTGAAGCCTGCGAAACCGACCAAGGAAGACCGCGCCGGCAAGCCGACCTGGGCGGAAGCTGCGGTCTGGATCGCGCTCGCGGCCATTCCGTCGGGCCTCCTGATCGCCGTCACCAATCACATCTCGACCGACGTCGCGGCGGTGCCGTTCCTCTGGGTGGTGCCGCTCGCGCTTTATCTCTTGACCTTCGTACTCGTGTTCTCACGCTTCGCGGCGCTCGTGCATCAGGGCGCGGTGATCCTGCAACCGCTGTTCATCGCAGCACTCGTCGCAAGCCAGGTGTTCGAGGGTTTCGACTCGATCTTCTGGATCCTCACGATCCATATCTCTGCGTTCTTTTTTACCGCACTGGTCTGTCATGGCGAGCTTGCGCGGCTGCGTCCGGTGCCAGCCTATCTCACCGAGTTCTACATGTGGATGTCGGCCGGCGGCATGATCGGCGGCATCGCGGCGGCGCTGATCGCGCCGCAGGTGTTCAATTGGGTCGCCGAATATCCGATCCTGATCGTGCTGGCGCTCCTGTGCCGCCCGGGCTGGGTCTGGCCGGGCGGGCGCTGGGCGCCCGCTTTCTGGATCGTGCTTGCGCTTGCCGCCGCGGCCGCACTTGCGCCCGCCTTCGGGTATCGGGTGCCGGTACTCTCCGATCTCGCGCCGGGCAACTACACCTACATGAAGTGGACGATCGGAATCCTGCTCGTCGCCTCGATCCTGATCTCGTTCGACGCGGTGAAGTACGCCTACATCGTGGCGCTGTGCTTCCTCACCATCAAAGCCTACGAGAACATGGACTCGCGCACGCTGCATACGCTCAGGAGCTTCTTCGGCGTGCACAAGGTCACGAACAGCTACGACGGCCGCTTCCGTGTGCTCCTGCACGGCACCACCATCCACGGCGCGCAGCGCATGATGACCAACGACTTCAAGCCCTATACCGGACGCCCGGAGCTTACGACCTACTACTACGCGTCGGCCGCGATCGCGCAGGCGGTGGCACAGGCGAGGCTGAACAAGAACGGGCCGATCAACTACGCGGTGGTGGGGCTCGGCACCGGCACGCTCGCCTGTCACAAGCAGGAGAAGGACCGGGTCAGCTATTACGAGATCGACCCGACCACGATCGAGATCGCGACCAATCCGAAGCGCTACGGCTTCAGCTTCCTCGCGCAATGTGCGCCCGACGCAAACATCGTGCTCGGCGACGCGCGCCTCACCATCGCCGATGCGCCGGACGGAAGTTACGACTTCATCATCATCGACGCGTTCTCGTCGGACGCGATCCCGATCCATCTGATGACGAAGGAAGCGGTCGAGATCTACAAGCGCAAGCTCGCGCCGCGCGGCATCCTCGTCATGCACATTTCGAACCGCCACCTCGAACTTGCCTCGGTGGTTGCCGGCATTGCCGCCGCAAACGGCATGGTGGTACGGACCCACAACACCACCGAAGGCGACACCGAAGTGAGCGACGACGACTACAAGTTCTCAGGAACGGTCAGCGCGATCGTGCGCAAGCCCGAGGATTTCGGCGCGCTGAACGAGGCGAAGCACTGGATGGATCAGAAGCCCGACCCGCGCCAATGGGTCTGGACCGACGACTATTCCAACGTGCTCGGCGCCATGATCCGCCACTCGCGCGGCTACTGATCATCGTCCGGCCTGCGCGCAGATTTCCTCGGTGCGGATTGCGATGTTGTCCGAGGCGGCGAGGCTGCGTTTCGCCGCCTCGTTGGCCCGGCAGTTCTGATTGGCGAAGTCGCGCATTGCGCTCGCGAGCCGGGTGAGCTCGCGCATGGTCTCGCAGGCGGCGGCGTGATCCTTCCGGTTCAGTTCTTCGATGGCCTTGCGCTGAAGATCGGCGTGAAGCGCACGGCCGGCCTGCCACATGGCTCTGCACTCGCCGGCCGTGGCCTGGGATTGCAGCAAGAGCATCAGAAGTCCGATCGCGCCCAGCCCCAGCCGCACCGCCATTGAACCTGTACCTGCCAAGCGCCCGCGTACACCAGTGCGCGCGGGCATTGTGGTCAAACCGGGCGCCCCTTGCTATAGGCTTGCGGCATGCGCCGGAAAGCGGGTATCCGGCTCTAACCTATTGAAATTTCGAG
>JBGFSD010000066.1:0-17249 GCA_041694745.1 Pseudomonadota bacterium | reverse complement strand
GGCCTATATGGCGGCGGCTTCGCCGCCCGGCCGGTACGGGCATACGCACCCGGCCGGAGCGGCTAAATCGCGGGGAAGCGACGGCAGGCTAAATCAGGCCTCGGCTGCTTCGTCGGCGTCGCCGGCATCGCTGTCGTCGGCCGCCTGATCCAGAATTTGTTCGGCCACGAGGCCGGAGTTCGCACGGATTGCTGCCTCGATCGCGGAGACGATCGCGGGGTTCTCCTTGAGAAACGCCTTCGCGTTCTCGCGGCCCTGCCCCAGACGCTGGCTGTCGTAGGAGAACCAGGCGCCGGACTTTTCGACCACGCCCGCCTTGACGCCGAGATCGATGATCTCGCCCATCTTGGAGACGCCCTCGCCGTACATGATGTCGAACTCGACCTGCTTGAAGGGCGGCGCCACCTTGTTTTTGACGACCTTCACGCGGGTCTGGTTGCCGATCACCTCGTCGCGTTCCTTGATCGCGCCGATGCGGCGGATGTCGAGGCGCACGCTCGCATAGAACTTCAGCGCATTGCCGCCGGTGGTGGTTTCCGGCGAGCCGTACATGACGCCGATCTTCATGCGGATCTGGTTGATGAAGATCACCATCGTGTTCGACTTGGAGATGGAGCCGGTGAGCTTGCGGAGGGCCTGGCTCATCAGGCGAGCCTGGCTGCCGGGCTGCACGTCGCCCATTTCGCCGTCGAGTTCGGCGCGCGGCACGAGGGCTGCGACCGAGTCGACCACGAGCACGTCGATTGCGCCGGAGCGCACGAGCGTATCGGCGATCTCGAGCGCCTGCTCGCCCGCGTCGGGCTGCGAAACCAGAAGGTTTTCGATGTCGACGCCGAGCTTCTTCGCGTAGACCGTATCGAGCGCATGCTCCGCGTCGATGAAGGCGCAGGTGCCCCCCAGTTTCTGCGCTTCCGCGATGGTGTGGAGCGCGAGCGTGGTCTTGCCCGAGGATTCCGGCCCGTAGATTTCGATGACCCGGCCGCGCGGCAGACCGCCGACGCCGAGCGCGATGTCGAGCCCGAGCGAGCCGGTGGAGACGACCTGCACGCCGGCGGGCTTGTCGTTTTTCCCGAGTTTCATGATCGAGCCCTTGCCGAAGGCGCGTTCGATCTGGGACAGGGCGGCGTCCAAAGCCTTGGATTTGTCCACGGAATTGCTTTCTACGACTCGGAGGTGGGCTGAAGCAGCTGACATAACACGGTCTCCCGATGCGCCTTGAGGCCTGCCGCCTCAGGGTCCCGCCCTCTGGAACGGAACAAGGACAATGTACTCTGTTTGTTCTATGTTCGCAATACGTTCTAATTGGGTTGTGGAGAGGCAAAGACCACTATGGTTAGCGAATTCCTAATGCGTGGGTGGCTGACCGGCGAATCGGGGTGGCATGCGGAAAGCATCGTGCGCGGGCGTTCATTGAAACCCAACGGGTCCGATACTAATTTGCGATCCGAGGTATCCGATGCTCCTGAAAAAGCAGCCCAAGAAGGCGAAAAAGCCTGTCGCAGAGGCGAAGCCCGCTCCGATGACCAAGAGCGAGCGGAAGGAAACCGTGCGCAAGCTCATGACGCGCTACGCAAAAACCATCGCCTACCTTGGGCGCTGACGAGCCGCTCTGGCTTACGCCGGAGGAAATAATCGATATCAACGAATATGTCGTCGGCGAAACGCACGAACCCTTTTTTGTGCGTTCGCCGGAGTTGCTGCATAGCGCGGCGGCGCGGCCGCAAAATCATTACGCATACGGAGAGCGGGACATCGTCACACTCGCTTTCGTATTGCTCCTGGGAATCGCCAAGAACCATCCGTTCGGGCAAGGCAACAAGAGAACCGCTTTCGTCGCCGCGAACGTGATGCTTCAGCAGAACGGTTATGCTCTGGACGCGCCCGAAAACGAAAATGAGCTCGGCGCGCTGATCGAAGATCTGGTCGAAGGCAAGATCGGTCTCGATGACTTCACGGAAGTCTTGAGACCCTACGTTATTGCGCTGGGCTGAAGCCGGATTTCATCGCCCCACCATCATCCGCGACACGTTCTCCGCGATCATCATGACCGGCGCGTTGGTGTTGCCCGCGATGATCGAGGGCATGATCGAAGCGTCCACCACACGCAGACCCTCGACCCCGCGCACGCGCGCCTCGGGGTCGACCACCGAAGACGCATCCTTCCCCATCCGGCAGCTGCCGACCGGGTGATAGATGGTCTCGGCGCGCGCGCGGATGTCTTCGACAAGCGCGTCGTCCGATTGCACGCCCGGCCCCGGCAAAAGCTCGGCCTTGATGTGCTTCTTCATGGCTGGCGCTTCCAGCACGCGGCGCGCGAGCTTCAGCCCGTTCAGGAGTACGCCGATGTCGTCGGGGTGGCTCAGGTAATTCGCCTCGATCCGCGGCGGCGCGAGAGGGTCCTTGCTCGAAAGCCCGATGCGCCCGCGGCTCTTCGGCAAAAGATCGCAGACATGGAGTGTCACGCCATAACCGAAAGCTGTCTTGCGGCCGTGGTCGCGCAGGAGCGCCGGGATGAAATGGAGTTGCAGATTGGGCCGCTCTTGCGAAGGGTCCGATTTCGCGAATCCGCCCGCCTCGGCGACATTCGAGGTGAGTTCCCCGTTCCTGTGCCGTGCATAAGTCCAGATCGAGCGGATCGCGCGCGGCAGGAAGCTCGGCGCAACCCCGATCGCCTCGCGTCCGCGCGCCGAAGCCAGCACGCCGATGTCGAGATGATCGGCGAGATTGCCACCCACCTCGGGCGCGTCATGCACGACTTCGATGCCATGCCGCGCAAGCTCCGCGCCCGGCCCCACGCCGGAAAGCATCAAAAGATGCGGCGAACCGATCGCACCCGCGCAGACGATCACCTCGCCGCCAGGATTGAGCCGCAGCTCGCGCCCCCGCAATTGCAGGCCAACGGCCCGGCGATTTTCGAAGAGCACGCGCTCCACCAGCGCCCCGGTCTCGATCGTGAGATTGTTGCGCTCCCGCACCGGGTCGAGGAAGGCCCGCGCGCTCGAAAATCGCCGCCCCTCCTTCTGCGTCACCTGGAAGAGCCCGACGCCTTCCTGGCTCGCGCCGTTGAAGTCGCGGTTGTCCGGCAGCTGGCACTCCACCCCGGCCTCAACGAAGACGCGCGACAGCGGATTGGGATGCACGAGATCGGAAACGCAAAGCGGCCCTTGCGTGCCGTGATGCGCGTTGGCGAGCGCGGTGTTGCCCTCCATCGCGAGAAAGATTTCGCGCACGCGCGCCCAGCCCCATTCCGGTCCGGCTGCCTGCGCCCAGCCTTCGTAGTCGGCCGGGTGCCCGCGCATGTAGATCATCGCGTTCACGGAGCTCGACCCGCCGAGCGTCCTGCCGCGCGGCCAGTAGAGCCGGCGGTGGTGAAGCTGCGGCTCGGGCTCGGTGTTGTAGTCCCACTTGATGCCGCGTGTCTTCGCAAGCAGCGCAAGCCCCAGCGGAATGTGAATGAGCGGGTTCTTGTCGGGCGGCCCGGCTTCGACGAGACACACGCGCTTGCCGGAATCCGCGGACAGCCGGTTCGCCATCACGCAACCCGCCGACCCCGCGCCGACAATGATGATGTCGAACATTGCGTCAGCCCAGCAGGCGCTTGGAAAGATGAATCAGCCGCAAGGCCCAGCCCTCATAGGGTGCGAACACGAAGGGCAGCGCCGAGAAGCGATTGCTGAGCACCGCGCGCTGGTGGCTGAAGGCGTCGAACCCGTGACGGCCGTGATAGGCGCCGATCCCGGAATTGTTGACGCCGCCGAACGGCAGGCCGGCATGGCCGTATTGCAACGCCGTGAGATTGACGCCCGCGCCGCCGGAAGAAGTCGCGGCAAGGATGCGGTCGACCCGCGCCTTGTCGCAGTCGAATATATAGAGTGCGAGCGGCTTCGGCCGCGCGTTGATGCGCGAAAGCACCGGCTCGATGTCGTCATAGGTCATGACCGGCAGCACGGGGCCGAAGATTTCCTCACGGTCGATTTCCATTTCCGGCGTGATCGCTTCGAGCAGCGTGGGCTCGATCGCGCGGCCCTGCACCGCGCCGCCGGAAAGCAGCGTCGCGCCCTTCGCCTTGGCATCGTCGAGCAGGCCGGCGAGACGCCGCGCGTGATGGTCGTTCACGATCTTCGCCAGATGCGGGCTTTCGGGGCTGCTGCCATAGGCTTTCGCGATCCGCGCACGAAGTGCAGCGAGAAAGCGGTCTTTCACGGCTGCATGCACGAACACATGATCGGGCGCGATGCAGGTCTGCCCGGCATTGATGAACTTGCCGAACGCAATCCATTTCGCCGCCTGCTCGATATCGGCGCCCGGCCCGACGATGGTCGGCGACTTCCCGCCGAGTTCGAGCGTGATCGACGAAAGGTTCTTCGCCGCCGCCTCCATCACGATCTTGCCGACCGCAGGACTGCCGGTGAAGAAGATGTGGTCGAAGGGCAGCGCAAGCAGCGCCTGCGACACGTCCTTGCCGCCCTCGAATACGGTCACGAGATCGGACGGAAACGTCTCCGCGATCAGGCGCGCGATCAGCGCGGAAGTGGCCGGCGTCATTTCGGAAGGCTTCAGGATCGCGCTGTTGCCGGCGGCGAGGCAGGCCACCAGCGGCCCGAGGCACAGATTGAACGGATAGTTCCACGGCGAGATGATGAGGCAGACGCCGCGCGGCTGCGGGATCACGCGCGCCGAAGTGCCGAACGTCGCAAGCGAAGACGGGTAGCGCTGCGGGCGCATCCAGCGGCGCAGATGTTTCAGGGTGTGCCGGATATCCTGCGTCACCGGCAGGATTTCGGAAAGAATGGTTTCGGCTTCCGGCTTGTCGAAGTCGGCCTTGAGCGCGGCGACGATCGCAGCCTCGTTCTGGCGGACGGCGGCGAGCAGACGCTCCAGCGCCGCGCGCCGCTCCGCATAGCCGAAGCCGAGCCGCCGCGCCTCGACCTTCGCCCGCTGCGCAGCAAACGCCGCGCTGATGGCGTCGCTCGCTTTCGCTGCGTCCATGGCGATCCTCCGGGGAAGAACAGTTCTACTTATTCGGCAGCCGGTCAAATGCCGGCACGCCTTCCGCGATCAGGTGATAGGGCTGCCGGTCCTTGGTGAAGATCGCCATCTTCGGCGTGTAGACCGAGGCCGGATCGTCGAGTGTGCCGATCTTGAGCACGAGCTGCGCAAGCCCCGGCCTTCGCGTCAGGATATGCGTGCCGCATTCGGCGCAGAATTCGCGCGTCACGGCATTCTCTATATCCGTGCGCGTGAACTGCTTCGGCGCACCCTTGGTATAGGCGAAGCCCTCCGGCGGCATCAGCATGAATAGATTGGGCCCGCCGCCTGAAATATACTGGCACTCTCGGCAATGGCATTGCGCCTTCAGGACCGGTTTGCCTTCCGCGGCGTAGCGCAGCTTTCCGCAATAGCATCCGCCTTCGAGTTTCATGGGCTGCCCCTCCTGCCTCGCTCGCACGGTCGTGAAGGATTTGCCGTGCCGGTGGCGCTATGATGAAAGCCTTGCAGCGAGGGTCAAGCGAATGCGCGTCAATCCGGCCAGCAGTTTTCTCCTGTCTGCATTGATCGCGGTTGCCGCTACGTCATCCGCGGCCGCGCAGCAGAATGCCTCGGTCTATACTTCCGTCGCCGCCAGGGGCTGCAAGAAGTTCGAGAGCGTGAAGGTCTCCGGCGACGAGATCGCGGCGACCTTCGACTGCAAAGGCGTACCAGGTTATGCGGTCGTCGTCAGCGAGGACGACCTGCGCACAACCGTTGCGATCGGCTTCAACCGGATGCATGCGAAAGAGCAGCCTTCGCTCGGCCAGGGCTTCGCACCGTTCAACTCGGTGCATGACACGCTGGAATGGCGCATCGACGCGAAGACGAAGAAGCCCTTCGCCACGATCCAGCGCTGGTTCATCGCCGACAACGAAGACCTCGATAAGGACAGCCGCCCGAAAACCGTCGGCCTGCTGGTCGTAACACGAATCCCGCCCGGCCCCTCCTGCCATGTCGCCTATATCGACGTCGCCGCGAACGAGAATCCGAACGCGCTCGCGCAACAAGCGGCCGACGAACTCGCGAAAAAGTTCGATTGCGGAAAGGACGCAATCCGTTTCGTCGGGAACAAGGGCCGCGCTGCGGAACTCGCCGCACCGAGATAATCCTGCCCGGAAATCACAGGAACCATCATCCGGTTTCGCACTTCTAAAGATGTGCAAACCGAAGGAGAGGTTCCATGCGCAAGTTGATTCTTGCGGGCGCGATGGCGGCGATCGCCGTCCCGGCCCTAGCCCAGACCACCATCGTCGAAGAGCGCTACTACGTCGTGCAGGATCCGGCGACCAAACGCTGCACTTACGTCACCGAGCGTCCTTCCACCGGTGTCGTGCTCGATCTCGGCGTCTTCCGCACGCGCGCGGAAGCCGAACTCGGGGCGCGCAAGTCGAAAGTCTGCGTTTACGACTAGCGCTGCGTCCGTACCGGACAGCGAAAAGCCCCGCACGGGGCTTTTCGTGTTTTCTCTAAGCGGGCGCCGCGATCTTCTCTTTCTTCATCGCGCGCTCGCGCATGACTTCCGGCAGCGGCACGGACTTGTGCGTCGACTGGTCGGCATTGACCCACACCACCTCGCCGGTCGAGCGCACATCGCTCTCGCCTTTTCCGAACACGGCAAATTTATAGGTGATCGAGGAGCGGCCGAGTTTCTCGATCTTGGTGCCGATCTCGATCTCTTCGTCGTAGCGTACCGGCGCCGCGTATTCGACCAGCGCGCGGACGACATGAAAGTCGGTATTGTTACGCGCCCGCTCACCGACCCAGTCGAACGGCAATTCCCGCAGATATTCGACGATGCAGGTATCGAAGAACGCCAGATAGGTCGCGTTGAAGAGAATGCCCTGCGCGTCCGCCTCGTAATAGCGGACACGGAACGGCGTGAAGTGCCAGAAGTCGCTGCGTTGCATTTGTTTTCGCTCTCCCGGCTCCAGCCTTACCGCACTGCGACGATTGGTGGAACTCCGGTTCCGGCTCGCGCGTTGTATGGCGTGGTAATTCGCGCTGGGGGAAAGCACCGGAAATGACGTGGCAGCAAGCCGCAGCCTTTGCCCTGATCGGGCTGATGATGGCCGCCTTCATCTGGGGCCGCTTTCGCTACGATCTCGTCGCGATGGTGACCCTGCTGGTCGCCGTGCTGGTCGGGCTGGTGCCCGCCGACAAGGCGTTCTCCGGATTTGCCGACGACATCATCGCGATCATTGCAAGCGCGCTGGTCGTCAGCGCGGCGGTGGCGCGCTCCGGCATTGTCGAGCGCATCCTGAAGCCGCTCGCGCCTTGGCTCACCAAAACCGGCGTGCAGGTTTTCGTGCTGACCGGCACGGTCGCCGCGCTCTCCGGCTTCGTGAAAAACATCGGCGCGCTCGCGATGCTGATGCCGGTGGCCTTTCAGATCGCGCGCAGGAACGAAACCTCGCCTTCGCTGCTCCTGATGCCGATGGCCTTCGGCTCGCTACTGGGCGGCATCGTCACGCTGGTCGGCACTTCGCCGAACATTCTGGTCTCGCGCGTTCGTCAGGAGATCACCGGCGAACCCTTCGCGATGTTCGACTTTGCGCCGGTTGGCATCGTGCTGGCCGTGGTGGGCGTCGCCTTTCTCGCGGTCGGATGGCGGCTTTTGCCCAAGAACCGCAAGGGTGCCGCCTCGATCGAGGCGGCGTTCAATCTCGAAGGCTACACCACCGAAGCGGTCGTGCAGCCGAAGACCGATACCGTCGGCAAGACGGTAGGCCAGCTCGAAAAACTTTCCGGCCTGGACGTCGAAGTGCTGATCGTGGTCCGCAAGGGCGGGCGGCGCTTCGCGCCGACCGACGGCACCGAACTGCGCGCGGGCGACACGCTGCTGCTGGAAGGCGAGCCCGACGCCTTGCAGCGCGTGGTCGCCGACGCGAAGCTGAAACTCGCGACCGCAAGCGGCCGCAAATCGAAAAAGGAGCGCGACACGCCCGCCGACGACCGCGGCGTCATGGAGGCCGTGATCGGCGAGGACTCCGCGCTGATCGGCTCCAATGCCATGGCGGCGCGGCTCTATCACAAGCACGGCCTGACGCTGCTCGCCGTGAGCCGCGCCGGCGAGCGCGTGACCTCGCAGCTGCGCTCGGTGCGCTTCAGGGCCGGCGACGTCGTCGTGCTGCGCGGCGATCTCACGCAGATGCCGGAAGCGCTCGGCGAACTCGGCCTGCTGCCGCTGGCCGAGCGCACGATCCCGCTCGGCGACACGCGCCGGAGCCTGCTGCCGGTCGGCGTTCTTGCGGTCGCCATGCTGCTGGTCGCCTTCGGCTATCTGCCGATCGCAATCGCCTTCTTCGGCACCGCGGTGCTGCTGCTCCTGTTCCGTTCGATCACGCTGAAAGAGGCCTATGCCGCGGTCGACTGGCCGATCCTCATTCTGATCGGCGCGCTGATTCCGGTATCCGACACGTTGCGCACGACCGGCGGCACCGAACTCATCGCCGCCCTGCTCTCCAGCGCGGGCGATTTTCTGAGCGGCCCCGCCGCGCTGGTTGCCATCATGGTCGCGGCCATGGCAGTGACGCCGTTCCTGAACAACGCTGCGACGGTGCTTGTGATGGGCCCGATCGCCGCGGCTTTCGCGCAGAAGCTCGGCTACAAGCCCGACCCCTTCCTGATGGCGGTCGCGATCGGCGCGGCCTGCGATTTCCTGACCCCGATCGGGCATCAGTCGAATACGCTGGTGATGGGGCCCGGCGGCTACCGCTTCGGCGATTACTGGCGGCTCGGCCTGCCGCTTTCGCTGCTGGTGGTCGCGGTCGGCGTTCCGCTGATCGCTTTCTTCTGGCCGCTGGCGAGGTAGCGCGCGTTCGGGACACGATCACGCGCAAACAGGTCCTAGAACCTCTCGATCCACGGCCGCAGATCCATCTCATGCGTCCAGGCGCTGCGGTGCTGGTTGTGCAGGTACCAGTAATTCTCCGCGATCTGGTCCGGGTCGAGAATGCCGTCCTGTTCTTTGAGCTTGTAGCGCTCCGGAAACATTTCCTTGATGAAGGCGGTGTCGATGGCGCCGTCGATGACGACATGCGCGACATGGATGCCTTCCGGGCCGAGTTCGCGCGCCATGCTCTGCGCGACCGCGCGCAGCGCGTGCTTGCCTGCGGAGAACGCCGAGAACCCCGCGGAGCCGCGCACGCTCGCAGTCGCGCCGGTAAAAATAATGGTGCCGCGTTTGCGCGGCACCATGACCTTCGCGGCCTCGCGTCCCATCAGGAAGCCGCCGAAGCAGGCCATCTCCCACACCTTGAAAAATACGCGCGAGGTCGTCTCGGCGATCGGGAAGCGCACGTTCGCGCCGATGTTGTAGACCGCGACTTCGATCTCGCCGATGTCGCGCTCGATCTCCTCGAACAGCGCGGCGACCTGCTCTTCCTTCCGCGCGTCGTTGCCGAAGCCGCGCGCCCGGCCGCCTTCGGCCTCGATGTGTTTGACGAGCGGCTCGAGCTTGTCGGCGTGCCGGCGCGTGACGCAGGCGACATAGCCTTCCTTCGCGAAGCGCCGCGCGATCGCGCCGCCGGTGGCGTCGCCCGCGCCGATCACCAGCGCAACTTTATCTGCCATCCTGTCCTCGCGTTTCTTGACAGCGTGAGAGCGCCGCCAGAACCTGTCAATCAAATGGCCGGTAAAGCAGCCATGCGCGAATGCGGGAGGAAGTCTTGAAGCGTCTCGAGTTCTTTTTCGATTTCGGCAGTCCGACCACCTATCTCGCGCATACTCAGATGCCGGCGATCGCAAAGCGCACCGGCGCGGAGGTGGTCTACCGCCCGATGTTACTGGGCGGTGTGTTCAAGGCGACCGGAAACCAGTCGCCGACCGTGATCGCCGCGAAATCGAAATGGATGGACGGCGACCTCAAGGCTTTCGCGCGCCGCTACGACGTGCCCTATGCGCGCAACCCCTGGTTTCCGGTCAACACCATGATGCTCATGCGCGGCGCGATTGCGATGCAGAAGGAAGGACGTCTCGCGCCGTATGCCGACGCGGTCTTCCGCGCGATGTGGGTCGAGCCGCAGAACCTGAACGACCCGCAGGTCGTGGGCGCCGTGCTCGCCAAGGCCGGCTTCGAGCCGAAGCAGATGCTGGCCGCGGTCGAGGCACAGGATGTAAAAGACGAGCTGCGCAAGAACACCGAGGAAGCGGTATCGCGCGGGGTATTCGGCGCACCGACCTTCTTCGTCGGCGACCGGATGTTCTTCGGGCAGGACCGGCTGGATTTCGTGGAAGAAGCGCTGAATGCTTAGCGTCATGCCCGCGCTTGTCGCGGGCATCCACGCGTTACCGGAGCGGCAACAGAGCAAAGACGTGGATGGCCGGGACGAGCCCGGCCATGACGACTGCGTCGTCAATTCTGCTGCAATTCTTCCTTCACGGCCTTGATCAGTCCCGTGAGATCGAACGGCTTCGGCAAAAAGCTGAACTGCTCGCCCGGAAGCTGGTCGGCGAGCCCTTCCGAATAACCTGAAGCGAAGATCACTTTCGTTTTCTTCAGGTTCGCCTTGCGGATCTCTTTCAGCATGGTCGGGCCGTCCATGACCGGCATCATCACGTCGGAGACGATGATGTCGATGTTGCCGTTTTCCCGCTTCGCGATTTCGAGCCCCTCTTCGCCGTCGGCGGCTTCCAGCACCGTGAAGCCGCGCATGGTGAGCGCATGGCTCGCGAAGCGCCTGACCCCGTCCTCGTCCTCCACGAGCAGCACCGTGCCCCGCCCGGTGAGATTGACCGGCTTCGAATCGGCGACCGCCTTCGCCTGGGTGACTTCCTGCGCCGCGGCGGTTTCGCTTTCGGTCGGCAAATAGCGCGGCAGGAAGATGCGGAACGTCGCGCCCTTCCCCAGTTCGCTTTCGACATAGATGAAGCCGCCGGACTGCTTCACGATGCCGTAGACCGCGGCAAGACCGAGGCCCGTGCCCTTGTTCTTTTCCTTGGTCGTGAAGAACGGCTCGAAAATCTTGCCGATCGCCTCCGGCGCGATGCCGACGCCGGTATCGGAGAACTCGATCATCACATAGTCCGCCGCGGGCATCCCTTCGTAGTTGAACTTGCGGGATTCCTCGGCCGGGACGTTTGCGGTGCGGATTTTCAGCGTGCCGCCGTTCGGCATGGCGTCGCGCGCGTTTGCCGCGAGATTGATCAGCACGCGCTCGAACTGGTTGATGTCGGCCTTCACCGGCCACAGGTCGCGCGCGTAATTCGTCTCCAGCTTCACTTTCTCGGTGGCTACGCGGCGCATCAGCCCGTTCGCGAGTTCGGAGATCACGTCGCCGACGTGCAGCATTTCCGGCACCAGCGTCTCGCGCCGCGCAAATGCCAAAAGCTGCCGCACCAGCGTGGCCGCGCGCGTGCCGTATTGCCGGATCTGGTTCAGTTCCTGAAAGCCCGGATCGGTCGGGCGTACCTTCGCGAGCAGCAGGCTCGCGTTGCCGATCATGGTGGTCAGCACGTTGTTGAAGTCGTGAGCGATGAAGCCCGCGAACTCGCCGATCGCCTGCATTTTCTGGGCTTGCGCGAAGGACAGCTCCAGCTTCTTTTCCTCGCTGGTGTCGATCGCGTGCACGATCGCGGCTTCGCCCGCCTCGACCGTATCCTCCTCGACCGGCGTCACGAAGAAACGCGCGAAGCGGCCCTCCCCGCCCTGAATCGGCAGCTCGACCTCGTGCGGCGCGGCACTGCCTTCGATCACGCCGCGCAGAAGCGCCTCGAGTTTTCCGCGCTCGCCCTGGGAGACGAATGAGAACACCGTCTGCCGCGCGCCCTTCTCGTCGGCCGCGGCACCGAACAGCCGCGCGAAGGTCGCATTGGAGTTGACGATGCGGCCCGCGCGGTCGACCGTCGCGATCGCCGCCGGCGAATTATGGAAGAAGCGTGCGAAGCGGATTTCGGCAGCGCGCAGCGCATCCGGCTTGTCGTCGGTCTTCGCGCGCGACAGCACCAGCGTGCGCGACGCCCCCGGCGTGCCGTCGGAAGCGAAGGCGACCCGGTGCATCAGCCGCACCGGCAGGCTCGATCCGTTTTTCTTGCGCAGATCGATGTCGAACACTTCGGTCTTCACCTCGCCGGGCGCGGGGGAAAGATGGGTAATCAGCGCGGCACTTGTGCCCTGCACCAGATCGGTGATCTTCAGTCCGTCGGCGCCGATCTCCGCGATGTCGTAGCCGAGCCAGCCCGCGAGCGTCGTATTGAGATAGCTGACGTTGCCCTGCGGATCGGACGAGAAGAAGCCGGCCGGCGCGTGGTCGAGAAAGTCGATCGCATGTTGCAGCGACTGGAACGTGCTTTCCTGTTTTTCGCGGTCGCGCGTGATGTCCGCAATCGTCCAGGTCGCGAGCTTGGCCTGACGTCCTTTCGTGCCGAGCGGGCGCGAGCGGATACGCAGCCACCGCGCGCCGCCGCCCACGGCATTCGGCACGCGCATCTCCTCGGCGTGCGAGCGGCCGGATTGCACGGCCTGCGCAAGCCGGTAGATCGCGTCGGCCACCGTCGGGTCGCTCGTAAACAGCCGCTCCACCGGCCGGACGTCGTCGGGATGTTCGGCCCCGGTCAGTTCCATATAGGCGCGGTTCGCGTAGAGCACGCGGCCCGAGGAATCCACAATGGAAACGCCGTCGCTGCCGGTATCGGCGAGCGCCTTGGTGAGATCGTTCCGGCTCGCGCGGCCCGCGAATTCGATGATACCCGAGGCATAGGAGAACAGCGCGAATACGCCGATCACGGCGAGCGCCGCCAGCACCGCAATGATATAGGGGTCGGCCTGATCGCGGCCCAGAAACAGGAGGAAGACCGCGGTCGAAACCAGCGCGAAAGCGACCACGATCACGAGTCCGATCGAGCCCGTGGCCGGGATGCGGTCGACACCGGTCGCTTCGTCCTCGTGAGGCGTCATGCCTGCCGTCTCCCGCGAATACCCGCTTTCCGCCATCCCGGTTTGCCTGAGAACGCCTTCGCTCCGCAAGCTCACCTCCTGAATCCTTGGTTCCGGGCGGAATTCCTCAGTTTCATGACGTAGCCGATGAGTTCGGCGACGGCCTTGTAGTGTTCCACCGGAATTTCCTGATCGATATCGACCGACTTGAACAGTGCGCGGGCGAGCGGCGGGTTCTGCACGACCGGAATCGCGTGCCGGTATGCGACCTCGCGGATCTTCAGCGCGATGTTGTCCTGGCCCTTGGCGACGCAGACTGGTGCGCCCATGCCCTGCTCGTATTTCAGCGCCACCGCGAAGTGGGTCGGGTTCATGACGACCACGGTGGCTTCCGGCACCTGCTGCATCATGCGCTTCCTGGAGCGCGACTGGCGGATCTGCCGGAGCTTCGCCTTGATGGTCGGGTCGCCTTCCTGCTCCTTGAACTCCTCGCGCACCTCGCGCACCGACATGCGCTGCTTCTCGTACCAGCTGTGCTGCTGCCACAGGTAATCCGCCGCCGCGACCAGCGCCATGATCGCGGTCACCGCGGCCATGATCTTCAGCGCCAGCGTGAAGGCAACGCCGACCGTGAGCCCGAGCTCGCCGTTGATCAGGAGCCCCATGCGCTCGACCTCGGACGAGCCGATCACATAGATCACGCTGCCGACGATCGCGAGCTTCGCGATCCCCTTCACGAACTGCACCAGCGCGTGTTTCGAGAAGACACGCTTCGCGCCCTGCACCAGCGAAATGCGGTTGAGCTTCGGCGTGATCGGTTCGGTGGTCCACAGGAAGCGGTGCTGCACGGCGTTGCCCGCGATCGCCGCGACCACCAGAACCGCCATCACGGGCCCGATCGCGGTGAGCACCTGAAGCGCAAGCCGCAAGATCGCGCGCATCACCAGCGAAGGGTCGGTCGCAAGATGCAGGTTGCCGAGCACGTCGCGGAACGCGATCGCCAGCTTGTTCGCGGAGGACCCGCCGAAGATGAAGAACGCGATGGTGGCGCCGAGCAGCAGGAACCAGGTATTGACCTCCTGGCTCTTCGCGACGTCGCCCTTCTTGATCGCGTCTTCCAGCCGTTTTGGGGTTGGGTCTTCTGATCTTTCGGTATCTTGCCCTTCGCTCTCGGCCATCGCGCACCCCTACCGCGCGATGCCGAGCAGCACGGTCTCGAGATGACCGAGGAAGCCCAGCATGATCGCGCCGAGGAACGCGCCGAGCATCGCAAGGCCGATCATGATCGCGAGCGGCAGACCGAGAAAGAACACCTGCAACTGCGGCATGAGCCGCGCGAGAATGCCGAGACCGAGATTGAACAGCATGCCGAACACCAGAAACGGCGCCGCAAGCTGGACGCCGATCTTGAAGGCGCCGGCGACGATGGAGAGCATCAGCTGCGACACGTCGCTCGAAGGCAGCGATTCGCCGGGCTTGAACAGCGTGTAGCTGTGGTCGAGCGCGCCGATCGCGAGGTGATGCAGATCGGTTGCGAAGATCAGCGCGACGCCGATCACCGCGAGCAGATTGCCGATCATCATGCCCTGCTGGCCCTGGCTCGGGTCGACCGCCATCGCAAAGCCGAGACCCATCTGGTTCGCGATGGTGGCGCCGGCGACCTCGAGCGCGGAGAGCGTGAGCCGCGCCGTCATGCCGAGCACCGCGCCGATGATGACCTCCTGAACGAGCAGCGCCACGATCGGACCGAAATTCGCCATCGGCACCGTCGGGTAGTTGCCGCGGTAGATCGGCAGCATCACCAGCGTCAGCAGGAGTGCGATCACGAGCCGGATGCGCACGGGAATCCCGCGCTCCCCGATCCCGGGCATCAGCATCGTCATGGTGCCTAGCCGCGCGAACATCAGAAGAAAAGTGACCGCCAGCGCCGGAAGAAAGGAGATATTGACGGTCACGGCGCGCCTTCCCGGTCTCAGCCGGTGACGATGCGGCTCGCGATGCGGCCCATATAGCCGTGCATGACGTCGCCCATGAACGGCAGCGCGACGATCAGCGCCACGAAGATCGCGAGTATCTTCGGCACGAAAGCCAGCGTCATTTCCTGAATCTGGGTCAGCGCCTGAATGAGCGAGATCACGACGCCGACCACCAGCGCCACGATCATCAGCGGGCCCGCGACCCACAACAGCGTCCAGATCCCGTCGCGTGCGACGTCCAGTACCTCCGCGCCATTCATCAGATCGGCATCCTCATGATTTCCTCGTAGGCCTGGATCATGCGGTCACGCACCGAAACCAGCGTCTCGACCGCGACTTCGGTTTCCGCGACCGCGGTCACGACATCGACCAGATCGCCCTTGCCGTTCGCGGCTGCGACCGCCTTCGCATCCATCTGCGCGCTTTTGTTCGTCAGATCGCCGAGCGCGTTCTGCAGCAGCTGGCTGAAGCCGGTATCCGTACCGTTGGTCTTGGCGACCGGCTGTGCCGCGCGCTGGAGCGCGGCATAGGCGTTGGCGGCGATCGATGGCGTGGTCATCTATACGTGCCCCTCATTTCAAGTGCGCAGGATTTCGATGGTGCGCTGGATCATGCGGCGCGTGGCCGAGATCACGTTGAGGTTCGCCTCGTAGGAACGCTGCGCCTCTCGCATGTCGACGGTTTCGATCATCGTGTTGACGTTCGGATATTTCACGTTGCCGCTGGCGTCGGCGGCGGGATGCCCGGGCTCGTTCCGTACCGTGAAGGCCGACTGATCGGTGCGCACGTTGCCCATGCTGACGACGGTCGCCTGCAATTCGCGGTCGAAGCTCGTGTTGAAGGTCGGCACGCGGCGCCGGTACGGGTCGCCGTTCGGGGTCTGCGCGGTCGAATTTGCGTTGGCGATGTTCTCGGAGATGACCCGCATCCGGCTCGACTGCGCGCGCAGGCCGGTCGCCGCGATGAAGATGGAGCGCATGAAATCCATGATGGAGCCTCACCGTTTTCCGATGGCGGTCTTGAGCAGGCCGAGCGAGCGCGAATAGAGCGTCGCCGCGGTCTGGTGATCGATCTGGTTCTGCGCGATCCGCATCATCTCTTCCTCGAGCGAGACCGAGTTGCCGCGCGGCGTGACTTCGAAGACGTTGCTGCGGTCGGCCGGGAAACTCGCGTCGTTCTGCGCGGCACCGGCGAGATGGCCGGTATGGGTCGAGGCCATCTGGACCGAGGCCGCGGCCTGAAGCTGGCGCGTGAAATCCTGCGGTTTCAGATCGCGGCCGCGGTAGCCCGGCGTCTCGGCATTCGCGACGTTCTCCGCGAGCAGCCGCTGGCGGGTCTCGAGCCAGCGCATCCGGGTCTTCAGCATCGAGAAAAGCGGGAGTTCCGTGACTGCCATGGCGAGAATCCGGCGGGCCCGGACATGGGCCGATAGGCAAGTCTTGCCGGGGTTATGGTTAACGCGGGGTTAAGACCCGCCGCGGAAACACCGGGACAAGCCCTGCGGCCCTCCGAAAGCCTTGATTTTCCGGCTTCTCGTCCATCCGCGTTAACGCTTTATTAGGCATAGGGGCGGCATTTTTTGCCCGGCCCGTTAAGGAAGGGGCCTGTACATGTTGGATTCTCTGCTCGGCACCCAGCTCGGCACGGCGGCGAAGTTCGCGATCGCATTTCTGCTGGTCCTGGGTCTCATCGGCGTCACCGCGCTGATCCTGAAGCGCTTCGGCGGCAACCGCATGCCCTCGTCGGGCGGCGGGCGGAACCGTCAGCCGCGGCTCGCGGTGCTGGATTCCGCGGTGGTCGATTCCAAACGGCGGCTCGTGCTGATCCGCCGCGACAACGCCGAGCACCTGCTCCTGATCGGCGGCCCGTCCGACGTGGTGGTCGAAACCAATATCAATCGCGCCGGTCCCGTGACGGCAGCCGGACGCTCGCGCGTCGTTCCGCAGCAGGATCTGGATGCGCTCGAGAACGCCATTCTATCCGACCCGGTCTATGACGAACCCACGCCGCAGCCGCAGATGCGCACGCCCGCGCCACGCCCGCGTGAGCGCGAGCGTGAGCCCGCACCGCGTCCGCAGCCGCGGCCACTGCAACCCGAACCGATGGACGATCTTCCGCTCGCGCCGCCGCTGCGGCCTGAGCCGCAGCCGGAGCCCGCCGCATTCTCGCCGCCGCCGCCGCTGCCGCCGCGCCCGGTCACGCATGCTTCCGCCGCTGCGCCGGCACCCGCGCCCGCGCCGCAGCGCGCCGAACCGAACTACGCCGACATGCAGCAGAAGATGGAGGCCGCGCTCCGCAAGCCCGCAACCGCGCCTGCGCCGCGCGCACCGGAACCGCGCGCCGCGCAACCTGCTCCGCCTCCGCGCACG
>JBGFSD010000024.1:0-3980 GCA_041694745.1 Pseudomonadota bacterium | reverse complement strand
GCGTGAGCACCGTGCCCGCGCCGACGCCGCCGATCAGCACGTAGGCCAGCGCGCCCCAGAACGACGAATACGTGAGGGGAATGAACGCCAGCATCGCCGCGACGGCCGTGAGCACGACGGGGCGGGCGCGCCGCACCGTGGACTCGATGATCGCCTCGTAGTCGGAAAGGCCTGCCGCTTTGTCATGCTGGATCTGATCGACCAGGATCAGCGTATTTCTAATCAGGATGCCCGAGAGTCCGATGAGCCCGAGGATCGCATTGAAGCCGAACGCCTGGTTGAAAAGGATCAGCGTCGGGACGGCTCCGACCAACCCCAACGGACCGGTGGCGAACGCCATGAACATGGCCGAAAACGAGCGCACCTGAAACATGATCAATGCCAGCGTCGCGATGATCATGACGGGGAACAGCAGCACGAGGGCCTTGTTCGCCTTAGCGCTCTCTTCGACCGAACCGCCCGTGTCGATCCGGTAGCCGTCCGGCAGGCCGGCCTTGATGGCCGCGAGCTGAGGCAGCACCTCGGCCGTGACGTCGGGCGGCTGAACTCCGTCAATCACGTCGCCTTGCACGGCGATATACAGTTCCCGATTGTAGCGTTTCAACACAGCATCCTCCATGCGAGTCTCGATCCGCGCAATCTGCCGGAGAGGGACGGAGCGCCCTTGGTCGTTGCGAACGATTACATCGCCAATCGCATCGAGACCGTCCCGTTCGAGCTTCGGACTTCTCACCTGAACATCGACGGTGCGATTGTCGCTTCGCGCCTGGGATACCGTTGCGCCTTGTAGTATCGCTTGAAGTTGGAGCGCCGCGTCCTGCGGATTCAGACCGAGCAGGTGCAGACGCTCCTCGTCAAAGGCCAGGTGCAACACCGGCGTTTTCTCACCCCAGTCCAGATGCACGTCGCGGAGATGCGGATTTTTCTCCATCACCAGCCGGACGTCGTTCGCGATGCGGCGGATTTCGTTCAGGTCGCCTCCGGTCACGCGGAAGAGCACGGGATAAGGCACCGGCGGCCCGAAGAGAAACTGCGTGACGCGCACGCGCGCCTCGGGGAAACGACCCTCCGCGACCAAGACGCGGATCTTGTTTTTGAGGATGTCGCGTTGTTGCGGGTTCTCGGTCTGGATCACCACCTGCGTGAACGCGGCATTAGGCAGCTCCGAGTTGAGCGAAAAGAAAAAACGCGGCGCGCCTTCCCCGATGTAGCTCGTCACATGCTTCGCCTCGGGCAGCGCCATCATCGCCTGCTCGATGCGACGGACCGTCTGCTCGGTCGTGGCGAACGCCGAGCCGGCCGGGAGATTGATTTCCAGCGTCAGCTCCGTCCGGTCCGAGTTGGGGAAGAACTGCTTCTTCACCACCGTCATTCCCAGCACCGAAAGCGAAAACAGCCCGACGGTGACGCCCAGGGTCAGCCATTTGTGGTCCACGCAGGCGCGGATGAGGCGGCGAAACCGCTCGTAGTTTTTCGTGTGGTAAATCGAGTGATGGTCGCCGGACTTGGGCCGGATGTCGGGCAGGAGTTTCACGCCCAGGTAAGGCGTGAAGATCACCGCCACGAACCACGACACCAGCAGCGAGAACGCGACGATCCAGAAGATGTTTCCGGCGTATTCGCCCGCTGTGGAGCGGGCGAAGCCCACGGGCAGGAAGCCGACGATCGTCACCAGCGTGCCTGTGAGCATCGGCGCCGCGGTCGAGGTCCAAGCGTAGCCGGCGGCTTTCACGCGATCCCATCCCTCCTCCATCTTCACGACCATGGTTTCGATCGCGATGATCGCGTCATCTACGAGAAGCCCGAGCGACAGGATGAGCGCGCCCAACGTGATGCGGTCGAAGTCGCGTCCGGTCACGAGCATGATCAGGAAAACGGCGCCGAGCGTCAGCGGCACCGCCGCGGCCACGACGATGCCGACGCGGAAGCCGAGCGTCAGGAGACTGACGAGAATCACGACGCCCAGCGCGGCGAAGAACTTCACCATGAATTCGTTGATGGCCGCCTTGATCACCGAGGCCTGGTCGGAAATCTGGGTGAGTGTGATTCCCGCCGGCAGCTCCGCCTGCAGGCGCTGGATCTCGGTCGCAAGGTCCTGGCCGAGCGTGAGACCGTTGTAGCGCTTGTGCATCACCACCCCGAGGATCAGCGCCGGCTCGCCGCTTTCGCGGATCTGGAACGTGGGCGGGTCTTCGTAGCCTTTGCGGACCTCGGCCACGTCCCCGACCGTCAACGTCCTGCCGGGCACGGGCAGCGGGATCGACCGGACCGACTCGATGTCGGTGATCGCCCCATCGACCCGCAGATAGACGCGCGGACCGTCGGCTTCGACGAAGCCGGAGGGCGTGACATCGTTGTGGCGCGCGATGGCGCTGAACAGTTGCGGCGCGCTCAGGCCGAGCGTCGCGAGCCGTTGATACGAGATTTCGACGAAGATCTTCTGGTTCTGTTCGCCCAGGATCTTCACCTTCTGCACGCCGGGCACGCGCGTGAGACGTTGCCGCAGGCGTTCCGCGTCCTGCACCAGATCGCGGTGCGGCAGATCGGCGGCCTTGAGCGCGTAGAGGGAAAAGAAGACGTCGGAGTATTCGTCGTTGAAGATCGGGCCGAGCACCCCGCGCGGCAGAAAGCGCGCCTCGTCGCTGAGCTTCTTGCGGACCTGATAGAACTCCTCGGGCACTTTTTTCGGTGGTGTGTTGTCCCGGAAATATACCTTCATCGTCATCAGCCCGGGGCGCGCCGAGGTCTCCGCGCGGTCGTAGTGCTCGAGTTCCTGGAGGCGCTTCTCCAGGCGATCCGCGACCTGGTTCTGCATTTCCTCCGCCGTGGCGCCGGGCCAGACGGCGGTCACGGTCATGATCTTCACCACGAAGGTCGGGTCTTCGGCGCGTCCGAGCCGGCTGAACGCGAGCAGGCCGGCCGCCGCGATCGCGATCAGCAGAAACAGCGTGATGGCCCGCTCCTTGACGGCCAGGGCCGAGAGATTGAAACGGTTCATTTGGCCTCCTTCGCGGGGAGCTTCTCGACCCGCACCACCTCGCCTGCATTCAGGAGCTGGGCGCCGAGCGCGGCGACAAGGTCGCCCGGCTGAAGTCCCTGGCTGATCGTGGCGGTTTTCGCGCCGAGCTTCGCGATCGCGACGGGGCGCTTCTGCACGACTGATGTTTTGGGATCGATGACCCACACCGCCGCGCCGTCGCCGCGACCGATCAGGCTGCCGAGCGGGATTTCTGCCGCCGGCGCCGCGCCATCCTCGCTCGCGGAGAGGCGAACCGTGACCGTGGCTCCCAGCGGGAAGTGCGCCGGCTCGCCTTCGAGGACGTAGCGCGCCTGGTAGGTGCGCGCCACGGGATCGGCGACGCCGGAGATTTCGCGAAACGTCGCGGGCACGCTCAAACCGGAGTTGAGGTAGAGCCGGGCCGTGGCTTTGCGGCCGCGGATTCGCTCCAGCGAGCTCTCGGGGATATCGACCGCGGCCTCGCGCAATCCGTCCTTGGCGAGCACGAGCACGGGTTGACCGGCCGCAACGACCTGCCCCGGCTCGGCCAGCGTGGACATGACGATGCCGTCGGCGTCCGCATACAAGGTCGTGTAGTTCGCCTGATTCGCGGCTTGGTCCGCCTGCGCGGCGCTGCTCTCGGCGGCGGCGGTCGCCCGCTCCAAGGCGTCGCGCGACTCGGCGCGTTTCTCGACAAGAACACGGACGCGTTCGAGTTCGAGGCTGGTCTGCTTCTGGACGGCGCGCGCGGCTTGCAGCGCGAGCTGGTAGTCGGTCGGATCGAGTTTGAGCAACGGCTGGCCCTTTTTCACCGCGTCGCCGGCATTCACCAACCGCTCGGCGATTTTGCCCGCGACGCGAAAGCCCAAATTGCTCTCCGTGCGGGCCCGCACGACGCCGGTGTAATGCGTGGTCTGTTCAGTGCCGCCGCGGGACGCGCCCACTTGGACGGCTCTCACGACGCGCGGCGCGCTGGCGGTCG
>JBGFSD010000067.1:0-4061 GCA_041694745.1 Pseudomonadota bacterium | reverse complement strand
CCGACGGTCTCAAGAACAAGGTCACGCAATACGAACACGGCAAGGAAGTGGTGCCTGGCCTCACCTCGGTCGCAACCATCGGCCACACGCCGGGTCATACATCGTTCGTGCTCGCCTCGGGCAATGACAAGGTCTTCATTCAGTCGGATGTGACAAACGTTCCGTTCCTGTTCGTAAGCAATCCCGGATGGCACGTTATGTTCGATCAGGACGCGAAGCAGGCCGAGGAGACCCGCCGCAAAACCTACGACATGGTTTCCGCGGAAAAAATGCGCGTACAGGGCTTCCATTTCCCCTTCCCCTCGCTCGGTCGCATCGAGAAGGCGGGCGACGGCTATCGTCTCACCGCCGCCTAAACGCGCTTCAAAGAACAGGGCAAAGAGGCCGCCGGAAACGGCGGCCTTTTCGTTTTCGCGCGGCGGCGTCGCAAGGAGAATTGACTCCCTCGCCGCTCCCGCGTTTAGATGAAGGCTGATGACGGTGTTCCGCGCGGCGAAAGCCGCAACGAACATGGGAATACGGTGAGGATCGCGTTTCCGGTCCGAATCCGTAGCTGCCCCCGCAACTGTAAGCGGTAGCGTTCGCTTCAAGTGCCACTGGACGGCAAGTCTGGGAAGGCGGAGCGAGAGCTGAGACCCGCGAGCCAGGAGACCGACCGCATCAGTCACCCAACCGGCGCGCGGGGCGTGCGATCGGTGCGGATTTCCGCAGCGGTGACACGTGAAGACGTGAACCGTTGCGGAGGCGCGAGATGGGGCTGCATCTCGAACAGGCTTATCGAACGAACGGAGCGTTCCGCTCCGCGCTTTCGCGCGCCTCCGTGACTCCAGAACAAGTCATTGGGGGCTATCCATGTTACTCCGCACAAGCGCATCGGCGCTCGCGCTGATCGCACTTCCCTTCTCTGTTCCGACCGCGCAGGCGCAGACAACCGTGCTGCCCGACGTCGTGATTTCCGCGAACCAGACACCACAACCCGCCGACCGTGTCGGCGCCAGCGTCACCGTCTTGCAAGGCAATGAATTGCGCGCGCGCGGCGTCGAAACCGTCGCCGACGCGCTGCGCACCGTGCCCGGCGTGCATGTCAGCAACGCCAACGGCAACAAGGGCGGGCTCACGCAGGTGCGCATTCGCGGCGCGGGGGCAAGCCATATTCAGGTGATGATCGACGACGTGCCGGTCGGCCGGCTCGACGGCGGCGATTTCGATTTTGCGGACTTTCTGGTCGACGACATCGACCGCATCGAGATCGTGCGCGGACCGCAGTCAGGCATCTATGGCGGTAACGCGCAGTCGGGCGTGATCGCGATCTACACGATTTCCGGACGCGGCATGAAGCAACCGGAACTCACCCTGCGCACGGAAGCCGGCACCCAGAAGAGCTCGCTTCTCAGCTCGACATTGCGCGGCGCCAACGGCCCGCTCTACGGCGCCTTCAGCGTGCAGCATCGCGACACCAACGGTCACAACATCTCGCGCTTCGGCAGCGAACGGGACGGCCACCGCGGCTTTATCGTGAACACGAAAATCGGTGCGGACATTTCCGAGTTCGTGAACATCGAGGGCGTGATCCGCCATACCGACCGCAAGGTCCAGTACGATCCGGAGACCGTGGTGCCGTTGCCCGACGCCTACGCGCAGGACACGCAGCAGAACACGCACGCACGCATCAACCTGAACACGCGCTCGTTCGACGGCATGTTTGTCCAGCGCTTCGGCTATTACGTGCGGCAGGAAGACCTCACCTCGACCTGCCCCACCTGCTTCTCGACCTTCCGTGCGACGAATACGAAAGGCAGCGGCGCGGACTACAAGGGCGTCTTCAACTTCGACACCGGCGGCATTCAGAACACTTCGACCTTCCTGCTCGACTGGAAGAACGAGCAGTTCCTGAGCGGCGGCGTTTCGGCCGAGCGCGACCGCACCGGCCTTGCCTTCGAGCACATCATGCATTTCGCGAGCGGCTTCACGATTTCCGGCGCTGTGCGTCACGACTTCCATGACGTGTTTCAGGATTTTACGAGCTGGCGCATCGCGGGGTCGCAGAGATTCGCGAGCGGCACCCGGCTCCACTCAAGCGCAGGTACCGGGATCACGCTGCCGACCTTCTTTCAGCAGTTCGGTTTCAATCTCACCTTCGTCGGCAACCCGAATCTCAAGCCGGAGACGTCGCTCGGCTGGGATTTCGGCATCGAGCAGACATTCCTGAATGGCCTCTTTGTCGCCGACATCACCTACTTCTCGATCAACGCCGACGATGCGATCACCGGCTTCGGCAACACCGCGATCAATGCGATCGGCATCTCGAAGCGGCGCGGCATCGAGTTCACCGGCAAATACAATCCCTTCGCCTGGCTGACGTTCGAGGGCACCTACACCTACACGCACGCGGAGACGCCGGCCGGGGTCGAGGAAATCCGCCGCCCGAAACACGCAGCGAGCTTCGCCGCGACCTTTCGCATGCCCGATAACAAAACGCAGGCAAGCGTCATGGTGGTTCACAACGGCAGCATGAAGGACGATGCCTTCATCGGCTTTCCGGCGACCCGCGTAACCCTCGACAGCTATACACTGGTCAATGCGATCGTGACCTATCAGGCGACGCCCACGACGCAGTTCTATATCCGCGGCGAGAACCTGCTCAACGAGCGCTACGAGGAAATCTTCTCCTATCGCGCGCCCGGTGCGACCGGCTACATCGGCATGAGGATGAAGCTTGGCGAGCTGGCGCCTGCGTTCAACTAGGGCGAAGGGGCCGGTCGAAAGACCGGCCCTTTCTCTTCCGCTCAGGCCTCGCCTGAAATCCCCTGCCCATTCGACTCGGAAAGAATCCAGTCCACATAGGTCTTGTCGCCGCCGTCGGCGGGCAGAAACAGGATCGCCGGCGTGTCGTAGCCGTGATGGCGCTTTACCTCGGATGCGACCGCATCCTGCTGTGCCGCGCGCGTCTTCACGATCATCACGACCTCTTCCGCCTGCTCGATCTTGCCTTGCCAGCGATAGATCGAGCGCATGCCGGGCAATATGTTCACGCAGGCTGCGAGGCCTTTCTCGACGAGGTGCCGTCCCGCCGCCTCCGCCTCGACAAGCGAAGGATAGGTCGTATAGACGAGAACCGGCCGATCCATTGCCTTACTCCCTGTTCAACCGCCGCGTATCCGCATGACCGCGTCACGCTACGACAAGATCGCCTTCGTCGCGAGCAGCGCGCCCGACGCCATCGCCGCGCGCGGACGCCTGGCGCACACCTATGGCAACGCGCCGGAAGCCGAAGCCGACGTCGTCGTGGCGCTAGGCGGCGACGGCTTCATGCTCCAGATGCTGCACAAGTTCCTGAACCGCGGTATCCCCATTTATGGAATGCACCGCGGCACCATCGGCTTCCTGATGAACGAGTTTCGCGAGGACGGCATCAAGGAACGTCTTGCGGTCGCCGAGCGCAACACCATCCATCCGCTGATGATGGAAGCGACCGACATCGACGGCAAAACCCACTCCGCGCCGGCGCTGAACGAAGTCTCGCTGCTGCGGCAGTCCTATCAGGCCGCCAAACTCCGCATCCATATCGACGGCAAGGTGCGGATGGAGGAACTGATCTGCGACGGCATCCTGGTCGCGACCCCGATCGGCTCGACCGCCTACAACCTTTCGGCCCACGGCCCGATCCTGCCGCTCGCCGCCCCCTTCCTCGCGGTCACCCCGATCAGCCCGTTCCGGCCGCGCCGCTGGCGCGGCGCCCTGGTGCCCGACCGCGCCAGCGTCGAGTTCGAGATCCGGGAGGCGGACAAGCGCCCGGTAAACGCGGTGGCCGATCATTTCGAGGTCCGCTCGGTGGCCCGGGTGAAGGCCCGCATGGACCGCACCTCCTCGGTCGAGATGCTGTTCGACCCCGGCCACAGCCTCGACGAGCGCATCCTGAACGAGCAGTTCGGCTACTGAAGGCCAGGCGGCTCTCAACCGAAAATTAATCCTGCCGGGCGTTAATTGGCGCGGTATCCGCGTTCGGCCGCTTCGGCCTTGGCTTCTTTTCGGGCCCCGGAGCCAGGCGCGCCATGATCCGG
>JBGFSD010000086.1:0-17824 GCA_041694745.1 Pseudomonadota bacterium | reverse complement strand
AAATCGTTTCCGAACTCGACCGCTTCATCGTCGGCCAGCACGACGCCAAGCGCGCGGTCGCGATTGCGCTCAGGAACCGCTGGCGGCGCCTGCAGCTCGACGACAAGCTGCGCGAGGAAGTGCTGCCGAAGAACATCCTGATGATCGGGCCGACCGGCGTCGGCAAGACCGAGATTTCGCGCCGGCTCGCGAAACTCGCGAACGCGCCATTTCTCAAAGTTGAGGCGACCAAATTCACCGAGGTCGGCTATGTCGGCCGCGACGTCGAGCAGATCGTGCGCGATCTCGTGGAGATCGGCATCGCACTTACGCGCGACGCCAAGCGCCGCGACGTGAGCGCGCGTGCGCATGTCGGCGCCGAGGAGCGCGTGCTCGATGCGCTGGTGGGTCCCGCCGCGAGCCCGGCCACGCGGGAGAGCTTCCGCAGGCGGCTGCGGGCGGGCGAACTCGACGACAAGGAAATCGAGATCGAGCTTTCCTCGTCGGGCAATCCGCAACTGCCGATGATCGACATTCCCGGCATGCCCGGCGCGCAGATGGGCGCGATCAACATCGGCGACATTTTCGGCAAGGCGTTCGGCGGCAAGCCGAAGACGCGGCGCGTCAACGTGAAGGACGCACACCCGCTCCTGCTCGCCGAAGAATCCGACAAGCTCCTGGATCATGAGCAGGTCACGCAGGAAGCGATCCGCGCGGTCGAGAACAACGGCATCGTGTTTCTGGACGAGATCGACAAGATCTGCGCGCGCGAGGGTCTGCGCGGCGGCGACGTCTCGCGCGAAGGCGTGCAGCGCGACCTGCTGCCGCTGATCGAAGGCACCACGGTCAACACCAAATACGGACCGGTGAAATCGGATCACATCCTGTTCATTGCATCGGGGGCGTTCCACGTTTCGAAGCCTTCCGATCTGCTGCCCGAATTGCAGGGCCGGCTGCCGATACGGGTCGAACTGAATGCGCTGACGCGCGACGATTTTCGGCGCATTCTGACCGAAACCGAGGCATCCCTGATCAAGCAGTCGGTCGCTTTGATGAAGACGGAAGACGTCGAACTCGTTTTCACCGAAGATGCGATCGACGCGATTGCCGACGTCGCGGTCGAGGTGAACGCGCGGCTCGAGAACATCGGCGCAAGGCGGCTGCAGACCGTGATCGAACGGGTGCTCGACGAGATCAGCTTCACGGCGCCCGACAAGGCGGGCGAGAAGATCACGATCGACGGCGATTATGTGAAAAAGCGGGTCGCCGATCTCGCGAAAGACGCCGACCTCTCGCGCTACATTCTCTGACGGCTTTTTATTGAAGCGTGGCCTTATCCGAAAACCGCTTCACGCTTTTCGGGGCCACGCTTTAGCGGCGGCGGCGTACGCGGATATAAAGCGCGCCAGCGCCGCCGTGGCGGATCCCCGCTTCCTCGAAACCGATCACGAGCGCGCGGAACTCAGGCAGCGACAGCCATAGCGGCACCTGCCGTTTCAGCACGCCCCCCTCGTTCGACCAGCTTTCCTCGCTGCGTTTGCCCTTGCCGGTGATCACGAGCACGAGCGCATGCTCGCGGGCCTGCGCGGCTTCAAGAAAGCGCAGCAGGCGCGATTTCGCTTCGGCCTGGGTATGGCCGTGCAGATCGAGCTTGGCGTCTATTTCGGCGCTGCCGCGCGAGAGCCGCGTTTTCAGCCTGCGGTCGATCTTTGCCAGCGGCGGCGCCGGCGGATCGCGGTGCTTTTGCGCCGGCGCAACCGGGCGATTCTTTCTCTCGGCGCCTCCTGAAATCTGGTCCTCGACCGAAAGCGCTTCGGGTTCGTGTCCGGATTTCGTGCGGCGGCCGGGAAGCGGCTTGATCGATTTCGCGATCTGGTCCCAGAGCGCCTTGTCCTCGCCGGTCATGCCGCGCTTCTTGCCGCCGCCGCTGCCGGTCATTTTTTGGGCTCTTCTTTGTTCGGCTCTTCTTTTTTCTCCGCTTCCGCTTTCGGCGGCGCAGGCTTTTCGGGTTCGGGCCGGTAGTCGGGATTCGGAATCTTCTGCGCGGCGGCAATGCGCACCGGATCGATTTCGTTCGGAACCAGCATGAAGAACGCGCCGGGATTGCGGATGCGGCCGGCGATCGAGCCCGCATCCGCGCCGCCGCCGAAATAGATATCCGCGCGCGCGACGCCGACGATGGCGGAGCCGGTGTCCTGCGCCACCATCAGGCGATTGAAGACCTGGCCTTCCTTCGTGTTCTGCAGTTGCAGTTTCGCTTCGATCCAGAACAGCGAACCGTAGACGTGCAGCTTGTTGTCGACCGCGATCGAGCGATCTTTGACGAGCGGCAGTCCCTGCGCGCCGACCGCTTCGGAGTCGGGCGGCAGGTTCTCGACGATCCGGAAGAACGTAAAGCCGCGGTTCTTGCGCATCAGTTCGCGGCCTTCGTCCGGCATCTCGGCGATGAACATGCGGATGTTCTCCATCGAGATCTCGTCGCGCGGCACGATGCCCGCCTCGATCAGATAGCGGCCGATCGGCGTGTAGTTGTGGCCGTTGTGGGCGGCATAGTTCACGCGCACGAGCGAGCCGTCCTGCAGGCGGATTCGTGCGGAACCCTGGATCTGGATGAAGAAGGCGTCGGCGGCGTCCCTGAGCCACACGATCTCGAGTCCGCGGCCGGCGAGCGCGCCATCTTCGATCGCGGCGCGGTCGTGATATTCGACGAGCTTGCCATCCACGCGATGCCCCGCACCGCCGGTGCTCGGGAAACCCGCACGCAGAAAACGCTTGCCGATGCGCGCCTTGGAGATCAATTCCGGCGGGCGGCGGTAGAGCGGAACGGTGAAGCCCTTGGTCAGCGTCAGACTGCCTTCGACTTCGGGTTCGTAGTAGCCGGTGAGCAGGCCGGTCGTTTCGCCGAGTCTGGAGACGCGAACCGGACGGAAGTTCGCTTCGAAGAATTGCTTTGCCTCCGCGTCGCCGGTTTTTTCAGGCAACGCCAGTGCGCGCGGGCAGACCTCGCGCAGCCCCTTTTCCATCGGGCGAAGGTCGGCGGTGTCCTTGCGCTTCATCAGCGCTTCGCAGCTTCTGCGAAAGCCCGCGAAGACTTCGGCCTGCCGGTCCGCGCTCCAGCCGTCGAGATCGGCGAAGGATACGAACTCGTATTGCGCACCGGGAAGGTTGAGCGAGCCTACATTCGCCTCCGCGGCGGTGCCCGAAAGAATCGCCGCGCCACACGCGGCCAGCAGTTGCGCGTGGCGAAAGCGCAGCATCGGCGTCAGGCCGCTTCGTTGTTCTCGACGAGCTTCCAGTTCGGATCGGACGACTTCACGTCGCGCGCGAACATCCAGAGGTCCTCGACCTCGGTCAGCGCTTCCGCGCTGCCTTCGACGATGTTGCCGTCCTTGTCGCGCGTCGCAGACACCAGCTGCGAAACGAAATCGATGGTGATGCGCGCCTCGTTGCCGGCTAGTTCGGCGTGCTTGATCTCGGCCTTGTCGAGCGAGACGAAGCGCGATTCCATCCGGTGACCCTTGGCTTCGCGCTCGTTGATCGCGGCCGCGAATTCCTCGAACAGCTCCTTGCCGAGCATATTGCGCAGCGTCTTGCGGTCGCCCTCGGCGAAAGCCATCACGATCATCTCGTAGGCGCCCTTCGCGCCTTCCAGAAAATGACGCGCGTCGAAATTGCGGTCGGCCGCTGCGATCGCGTCTAGGCCCGCGGCGACAGCGCTGCCGGGAGCCGCGATACCGGCCCAGCGTTCGGCGGGCGGCGCATCGCGATCGGCCTCGCGCGCCACCGGCGCCTCTTCGGCGCGGTTCGGGATCGCCTGCTTGTCGGGCAAGGTCGCGGGCTTCGGCTCCTTCGCCGAATAGGGATCGAACGGCGGACGCTCCCGGCCCGTGCGGGTGCCGAGCACGCTCCTGAGCCTCGCAAAGATGAAGACCGCGAGGGCGAGGAAGATTATCGTGTAAATGTCGAACACGGCGTTCATCGTCTTTGGTTCCGGCCGGAATGGGAAGCAAGAGCGGATTTGAGCGGGCTCATCCCGTTCATATGGGGCTTTTGCGACTTCTTCCAAGCCGCGTGCGCTGATTGCGGCACGTCATCGATTAACTCATGGGGAGCGTAAACGATCCCCTTTCGAAGGCCAATGGCGCAATTAGCCGCCGAAAGGCGGCTTTCTTGTGCCCCTTGGGGCTGCGTGGTAGCGACCGCGCCACCCAGCGGCCGTTGCCGCGCACAAACCCCGACGCCGCAAGGATCCGGAGCATGAGCACGCCCTCCCAGAACGGCAGCCCTACCGACGCAAAAGCACCGGGACTCGGCATTCTCGGTCAATATGTGAAGGACTTATCCTTCGAGAATCCGAACGCGCCGCAGTCGCTGATGACGCAGCCCGAGCAGCCGCCGGCGGTGGACGTTCAAATCAACGTGAACGCGAAGCCGATGTCGGAAACGGACTTCGAGGTCGAACTGAAAGTGGAAGTGAAGGCCGAGGACAAGAAGGCGGGCCGAAAGCTGTTTCTGCTCGAGGTCGCCTATGCCGGCGTCTTCCGCATCACGAATGTTCCGAAGGAAGCCGTGCAGCCGCTGGTGCTGATCGAATGCCCGCGGATCCTGTTTCCGTTCGTGCGCAGGATCGTTGCCGACGCGATCAGCGAGGGCGGCTTTCCGCCGATCATGTTGCAGCCGGTGGACTTCGCGGCGCTCTATCGCGCCCGCGCGGAGAGCGCCACCGCGACGAAATCGTAGCTATTCGGCGGCCGGAAGTTTTTCCGTGTCGAGATAGTCGAGCCAGACCGCTTTTTCGCCGAGCGTGGCCACGAACTTGCGATGCGCCGCGCGCTCGGCGTTGCTGAGCTGCGACGCCTGTCCGGCCTTGCGCAGCACGCCGACGGAAGCGGTTAGCGAAAATTCCTCGCGCACCGCCGTGACCAGGCTGAGATTGGCCTGCCGTCCGCCGGCGAGTTCCGCATAGACTTCCGCGAGCAGTTCGGCGTCGAGCAGCGCGCCGTGCTTGGTGCGGCGCGAGTTGTCGATGCCGTAGCGTGCGCAAAGATCGTCGAGCTTGTTGCCGCCGCCAGGATGCTTGCGCCGCGCAAGCATCAGCGTGTCGATGACACGGTCGCGCGAAGGCGGAACCAACCCGCACTTTTTCAGCTCGTAATCGATGAAGCTCATGTCGAAGCCAGCGTTGTGCGCAACGAGCTTCGAGTCTTCACCGATGAATTCGAGGAATTTTTCGGCAATCTCCGCGAATAACGGCTTGTCGGCGAGAAATTCCGCGCTCAGGCCGTGCACGGCCTCCGCCGAAGGCGGCATGTCGCGCTCGGGATTGATGTATTGGTGAAACGTCGCGCCGGTCGGAATGCGGTTGAGCAGCTCGATGCAGCCGATCTCGACGATGCGGTCGCCGCTCGCCGGATCGAAGCCGGTGGTTTCGGTGTCGAGGACGATCTCGCGCATGCTACTTCGGCTTTCGGGCCCAGCCCGGTTTCAGCACTTCGGCCAGCACCTGTTTAACCTGCTTTCGGGCGGATTCGAGTCCCTCCCCGGTGTTGATCACAAAATCCGCGCGGGCGCGCTTTTCCGGGTCGGGCAGCTGCCGCTGCAGAATCGCTTCGAATTTTTCCGCCGTCATGCCGGGGCGTGCGAGCACGCGCATGCGCTGCACATCCGCAGGCGCGCTGACCACGATCACGGCGTGGAACTTCGCCGGATCGCCGGTCTCGAACAGGAGCGGGATGTCGAGCAGCACGGCTTTGGCGCCGGATTTTTCCGCCTCCGCCATGAATTTCGTCCGCATCTTGCCGACCAGCGGATGCACGAGCTTTTCGAGTCTGGAAAGCGCCTCCGGCCTGCCGACGACCTGCGCGGAGAGCTTCTCGCGGTCGACCTTGCCGTTTTGCGTGGTGCCGGGAAATTCGCGTTCGATCAGCGGCGCGGCTTCGCCGGCATAAAGCGCATGCACGGCGGCGTCGGCGTCGAACATCGGGACGCCTTCGTCCGCGAACATCTGCGCCGTGGTGCTCTTGCCCATGCCGACGGAACCGGTGAGACCGAGGACCTTCATTGGCGTGCGTCTTTCAGAAGATCCGCGACGACCAGATCGCGAAGCGCCTGCGTCACTTTCGGGCGCACGCCGAACCAGCGCTCGAATCCCGGCACCGCCTGGTGCAGCAGCATGCCGAGACCGTCGACGGCGGGATGGCCGCGCTCGCGGGCCTCGCGCAGCAGAGCCGTTTCCAGCGGCACATATACGATGTCGCAGACGGCGGCGGCGGGCTTGAGATTCTTCAAGTCGATCTCAAGCGGCGGCTGGCCCTTCATGCCGAGCGAGGTCGTGTTCACGAGCAGGTCCGCGGAAGAAAGCAGCTTGCCCGCCTGATCGAAGCCGGCGATGTTCGATTCGATCTTCAGTTCCCTGACAAGTTGTTCGGCGCGTTCGCGCGAACGGTTGACGACCGTGATTTTTTCGATGCCGCGCCCGTTCAGCGCGTAGACGATAGAGCGCGCGGCGCCGCCGGCACCGAGCACGACCGTGTGTTTCGTGCGTTTGTCCCAGCCCGGAATCGTATCGTCGAGATGCGCAAGGAAGCCCGCGACATCGGTATTGTCGCCGTGCAGTTTTCCCTGCTCGAGCCAGAGCGTGTTGGCGGCGCCAAGCGCGCGGACGACAGGCGTGGCGACGGCAAGGTGTCGCGCGGCGGCCTCCTTGTGCGGCAGCGTCACATTGCAGCCGGCGAACGGGCCGGCCGGAAAATTTTGCAGGAACCGATCGGCGTCTTCCGGCTTCACTTCGTGCCGCAGATATTCGCCGTCGATTTTGTGCTCACGCAACCAATAGCCGTGAAGCAGCGGCGAGCGCGAATGCGCGACCGGATAGCCGATGACACAGGCGCGAACGGTCACGACACGATCATTCCCGATTTGCGGAAGAAGGCGAGCAGCGGCAGCAGCGGCATGCCTAGGATCGTGAAGTGGTCGCCTTCGATCTTCTCGAACAGCGTCACGCCGACGCTCTCCAACTGATAGGCGCCGACGCTTTGCATCACGCGATCGCCCGCGGCGTCGAGATAAGCGTCGAGAAACGTTTCGCCGAGATCGTGCATGGTCAGATGCGCGCTCGAGACGGTTTCGAACAACACTTTATTATCCTGCACGACTGCGATGCCGGAATGCAGCGCGTGGGTCTTGCCGGAGAGTTTGCGCAGCTGCGCGCGCGCGGCATCACGCGATTTCGGCTTCGAGAAGCGCGTGGCGCCGAGCGCCAGGGTCTGGTCGGCGCCGAGCACGATTTTGCCCGCATTTCGATTCGCGGTCTCGAAGGCTTTCGCGCGCGCAAGCAGAAGTGCGGCGCCGTCCGGGGTCACGGCTTCTTCGGGTGACGCGGCTTCAGCCGCGCGCTCGTCGATGTCTGCGGGATCGACGACGAGCGGAATGCCGGCAGCCTCCAGAAGCGCGCGGCGTGGCGCGCTCTTCGAGGCGAGCACAAGCGGTTCGGCGCGCCAGAGTGTCATTGGACGTTCGCCGCGTCGCGGCGGCGCTCCTGCAGTAGCGCGATCACGGCGGCCGCGGTTTCCTCGATCGAGCGGCGCGTCACGTCGATGATCGGCCAGTTGTGCCGCGCGCAGAGCTTTTTCGAGTTCGCGATTTCGTCGCTCACCGAATGCCGGTCGACATAGTTCGAATCGGATTGATGCGCATTCAGGCCGAGCAGGCGGTTCTGACGGATCTGCACGATGCGTTCGGGACTTGCGATCAGCCCGACCACCAGCGGCTTTGTGGTCTGTTCGAGCTGGCCCGGCGGCGCGATCCCGGGGACGAGCGGCACATTCGCGGTTTTGATGCCGCGGTTCGCGAGATAGATGCTGGTCGGTGTCTTCGAGGTGCGGGAAATGCCGACCAGCACTACGTCGGCCTCGTCGAGATTTTCCGGATGCTGGCCGTCGTCGTGCATGAGGGTGTAGTTCAGCGCGTCGATGCGGCGGAAATATTCGGCGTTGAGCATGTGCTGGCCGCCCACGCGCGGGGTCGTTTCGGTGCCGAGATAGGACTGAAACAGCCCGAGAACCGGGCCGAGGATCGAGAGGCAGGGGATGCCTTTACTCTTGCAATGCGCTTCCAGCCGGTCGTTCAGCACCGGATCGACCAGCGTATAGAGCACGATGCCCGGATTGGCCTCGATATCAGCAAGCACGGGCTCGAGCTGTTTCACGTTCCGGATCAGCGGGTAGACGTGCTCGATGGGCGATACCGTCGAATACTGCGCGGCCGCCGCCCGCCCCACCGCGAGCAGGGTTTCGCCGGTTGCGTCCGAGACCAGGTGCAGATGGAAATAGCTTTCCGTCTTGGGCACGAAGAACATCCATGGAACTGTGAATTGCTGGGGAGAAGGCCACGGAGAATCGGCCCGCGCAAGGGCGGCCCGGGATAGCGCCCGGATTCGTCCCGATTCTTTGCCGCGGGGCGGAATCTGGAGAAGTGCTGTGACTTGTGGGAAGAAGTGCGGAAGCCGAGACGCTACAGGCCTTCAACAGGTTTGTGGTTACCGGGGAGGAAGAGAAGCGTGGAGCGTGGAGCAAGGACAAAACTTGTCAACGGATTCGACCCATCACACAGACTCTAACTAAAGATTCTAGAAAATAGGTAGTAAGGAAGGATAAGCGCGGCGTGAGTGGAAAGTTCCTGCGCGTACTCGACGGCGAGAAGTTCGATGTGCCGCCTCTCTGGATGATGCGCCAGGCGGGCCGTTATCTTCCCGAGTATCGGGAGACGCGCGCGAAGGCGGGCGGGTTCGTCGATCTTTGCCTTAATCCAACGCTTGCCTCCGAAGTAACCTTGCAGCCGATCCGGCGCTTCGGCTTCGACGCGGCGATTATCTTCTCGGATATTCTGATCGTGCCTTATGCGCTTGGGGCGAAGCTGTGGTTCGAGGAAGGCGAAGGGCCGCGGCTCGAGCCGGTTACGGATGCTGCAAGTTTCGGGAGGCTTTCCGATCGGCTCGACCGTAATATCACGGCGCGCGTCTATGAGGCGCTTGGTTTAACGAGGGCGGCGTTGCCGGCGGAAACCGGATTGATCGGCTTCTGCGGGGCGCCCTGGACGGCTGCGACCTATCTCGTCGCCGGACGAGGCACCGAAGATCAGGCGCCGGCGCGGCTGCTTGCGATGCAGGCCCCGGAGCTTTTTCAGAACATCATCGACCGGCTGGTGGATGCGTCGGCCGAGCATCTGATCGGGCAGCTGAAGGCCGGCGCCGATGCCGTGCAGATTTTCGATACCTGGGCGGGCGTACTCGACCCGGTTTCGTTCGAGCGCTGGTGTGTGAAGCCGGTTGCCGGGATTGCACGCAAAGTGCGCGCCGCGATTCCCGATGCCCGGATCATCGTTTTTCCGAAGGGTGCCTCGCTCGGCGGAATTGAAGCGGTAGCGAAACAATCCACCGCAAATGCCGCCGGCATCGACTGGATTACAGATCGCAAAGAATGTGTTGTGAGATTCGGGGACAAGATCGCAACCCAAGGCAATCTCGATCCTATGGCGCTCGTTGCCGGTGGAAAAGCGCTGGATGAAGCTGTCGACAACGTGCTCGCGGATTTTCGCGGCGCGCGGCATATTTTCAACCTCGGTCACGGCATCCGCAAGGAAACGCCGATCGAGCATGTCGAGCGGATGGTCGCCCGGATCAGGAAAACTTGATGCTGTACCTCTGGATCAAGGCGCTGCACATCATCGCAGTGATCGCCTGGATGGCGGCGCTGCTCTATCTGCCGCGGCTCATGGTCTATCACTGCTCGGCGGTGAAGGGCTCGATCCAATCCGAGACCTTCAAGATCATGGAGCGGCGGCTTTTGAAGGCGATCGCGCTGCCCGCCATGATCGTGACCTGGCTCGCCGGGCTCTGGCTCGTCTACGAAACCGGCGCCTGGCGCGCGGGGTGGATGCACGCGAAATTCGTGCTGGTGCTGGCGCTTTCGGCCGCCCACGGCATGCAGGCGAAATGGGTGCGGGAATTCGCGGCCGACGCCAACCAGCGCCCGGAGCGCTTCTACCGGCTCATGAACGAGGTTCCGACGCTCCTGATGATCGGAATCGTCGTGCTCGTGGTGATTAAGCCGTTTTAATCTTGCCGGGTTTCTACCGGGGTTGCCTCCCCGGCCCGTTTTCCCTATTTTCTCGCTGCCTTCCTTAAATGCAGGCATCGTCCGCGGTTCGCCGAAAGCGTTCTGGTATCGGCAGCGGCGCCGGGCTTTTCAGTTTCCCATCCAGCCCGAAAGACCTGCACCTCCCCATCTGCAAAGACCGTGGCGGCGGATTCCGCCAAACAAGGACGATCCCCAATGCGGGAAATCAAACTTACCGAACTCAAACAGAAATCCCCCGTCGAACTGCTTGCGGTGGCGGAGGAGCTTCAGGTCGAAAACGCAAGCACGATGCGCAAGCAGGAATTGATGTTTGCGATCCTCAAGCAGTATGCCGCGAAAGAAGTCGACATCGTCGGCGAGGGCGTCGTGGAAGTGCTGCCTGACGGCTTCGGCTTCCTGCGCTCGCCCGACGCGAACTATCTCGCGGGCCCCGACGACATCTACATCTCGCCCTCGCAGATCCGCCGCTTCTCGCTGCGCACCGGCGACACCGTCGAGGGGCACATCCGCTCGCCGAAAGAGGGCGAGCGCTATTTCGCGCTACTCAAGGTCAACACGATCAATTTCGAGGACCCCGAGAAGATCAAGCACAAGGTCCACTTCGACAACCTGACACCGCTCTATCCCGACGAGCGGATCAAGATGGAAATCGAGGACCCGACCCGCAAGGACAATTCCTCGCGCATCATCGACGTGGTCGCGCCGCTCGGCAAAGGCCAGCGCGGGTTGATCGTGGCGCCGCCGCGCACCGGCAAGACGGTGCTTCTGCAGAACATCGCGCACTCGATCACCGCCAATCATCCTGAATGCTATCTGATCGTGTTGCTCATCGACGAGCGCCCGGAAGAAGTCACCGACATGCAGCGCTCGGTGAAGGGCGAGGTCATTTCCTCGACCTTCGACGAACCCGCATCGCGCCACGTCGCCGTCGCGGAAATGGTGATCGAAAAGGCGAAGCGCCTGGTCGAGCACGGGCGCGACGTCGTCATCCTCCTGGACTCGATCACGCGCTTGGGCCGCGCCTACAACACGGTGGTGCCTTCTTCCGGCAAGGTGCTCACGGGCGGCGTCGATGCAAACGCGCTGCAGCGTCCCAAGCGCTTCTTTGGCGCTGCGCGCAACATCGAGGAAGGCGGTTCGCTCACCATCATTGCGACCGCGCTGATCGACACCGGCTCGCGCATGGACGAAGTCATCTTCGAAGAGTTCAAGGGCACCGGTAACTCGGAAATCATCCTCGACCGCAAGGTCTCGGACAAGCGCGTGTTCCCGGCGATGGACATCACCCGCTCCGGCACCCGCAAGGAAGAACTGCTGGTGCCGCCGGATCAGCTCAAGAAGATGTATGTGCTCCGCCGCATCCTCAATCCGATGGGCACCGTCGATGCGATCGAATTCCTGATCGACAAGCTCAAGCAGACCAAGAACAACGCCGAGTTCTTCGAGAGCATGAATACCTGAGTCTCTTAGAAGATCGGCAAGAGCCGCGTCATGGCCGGTGCTCGGGCCGGCGAAGCCGGACCCGAGTGCCGGGCATGACGAGTTCAGGTACTTTACGCCGGCGCGAGGCTCCGCCTGGAAACGTAGAGCGCGAACAGCGTCGCCGTCAGATACATGCAGAGCGTATAGATGCCGGGCACCAGCGACGCCGCCGGATTGTTCAAGACGTTCAGCGCGACATAGATCGCAAGCGCGGTGTTGTGAATCCCGATCTCCATGGTGATCGCGATCGCCTGCCGCTCCGGCAGCTTGAGTGCCAGCGGCGCGAGGTAGCCGGTCAACATGCTCACCACGTTGAACAGGAGACAGGCGAGCCCGACCGCGACGATGCTGTCGAGCAACTTCGCCCGCTCGATATAGATCGCGGCGAAGATCAGGATCGCGAGCACCAGGATCGAGAAGAGCTTGATCGGCTTTTCCATCCGTCTCGCGAAGTCCGGTGCACGGGCGCGCACCAGCATGCCGAGCACGACGGGAATCAAAATGATCGCTGCGACCTCGACCACCTTGCGGTGCGGCGGCGGGACGTACTGGCCGGCGCCGAAGAAGAACTCGAGCGAAAGGTTGATCACGATCGGGAGCGTGATCAGCGCAAGCATGCTGTTCACGGCGGTCAGCGTGATATTGAGCGCGACGTCGCCCTTGGCGAGGTGGCTATAGATATTTGCGGTTGCTCCGCCGGGCGCGGCGGCGACCAGCATCAGCCCGAGCGCGTAGTTGGGCGATAGCTTCAGCCAGATCGCGATCAGCAGCGCCGCGAAGGGAAGCAGAATGACTTGGAGGAAAAGCCCAAAGCCGACCGCGAAGGGATAGCGCGCGACGCGGCGGAAATCCTCCCAGGTGAGACTGAGGCCAAGCCCGAACATGATGATGCCGATCGCAAGCGGCAGCAGGAGATCGGTCAGGATGGATGCTTGCATGGTTCGCCCCCGCGAAATTGTTCTTCGCGGGCAAGCTATGGAAAGCGCGTGACGCGCGCAATCGGCAATGCAGTATAGGCTAGGCAGAAAGCGCTGCCGAAAGATTTGCCGGATCGGTTACCGGCAACGAGCAAGTCTCGCCGCGGCAGATGAATGCCGCGCCCTCGCCTGCCGTAGCGGCAACTTTCGCGCGCGCGGGATGCTCAGCGGCAAGGGCTGACGCGTCCGCTGCGCGCAGGAGCGCCGACGCCAGGAACGATTCCCGGAGCGCCGCCTTCGCGAACGCGTCCGAGCGGCTTCCGGTCACCACGATTTCGGCGAGCCGCAGCCGCGTATCGAGTGCCGCAAGCAGCGCCGCATGGCCGAACAGGTTTGCGGCCGCAAGCGGCAACACGCCCTCGAACAGCCGGTCGGCCCTGTCGCGGTAGGAATATTGTCCTGTAAGGGCCGCGAGCCTGACGAGGTTCTGCGCCATCCAGGCGTGCGGGTTCGGGATCGCGTCGTCGCGGGTGGAATTCGGCCGGACGATCAGTTCGCCGCCGTCGCCGGCGGTCAGAAAATATCCGCCGGTCTCGGGCGAGGCGTGATGCTTCTCAAGAAGCGCTTCCCATTCCACCGCTCGATCGAGATAGCGTCCCTCCCCGGTCGCCCGGTGCAGCGCGAGCGCGGCCCGGATCATCGCGCCGTAGTCGGAAGACAATCCGGGAAAGAGCAGCCCGCCCGCGCGCCACGAATGCCCGAGCCTGTTCTCGCGCGTCATCGAATCGGACACGAAACGGAAGGCGCGCGCGCCGAGCTCGATCCACGACGCCTCGCCAAACATCGCGCCGGCGTTGGCGAGCGCGGCAATCATCAATCCGTTCCAGTCGGCGAGCACCTTGTCGTCGAGGCCGGGCCGGACTCGCCTGGCGCGAGCTGCGAGCAATTTCGCGCGTAACGGGACAAGCCGCGCTTCCTCCTCGGGCGAGGCGCTACCCGACAGAAGCCGGTTGGGAATGTTGTGGCCTTCGAAGTTGCCGTCGCGGGTGATGTCGTAGGCGCCCGCGAAGATGCTCGCTTCCTCCGCGCCGAGCACGGCCTCGATCTCGGCCAGCGACCAGACATAGAACTTGCCCTCCTCGCCTTCGGAGTCGGCATCTAAGCTGGAAGCGAAGCCGCCGCCCGCTACGACCATCTCGCGCGTCAGCCACGCGACCGTCTCGCGCGCGCGGCGGCGAAAGAGATCGTCATTTGTCCTTTTCCACGCCAGCGCGAGCAGCTCGAGCAACTGCGCGTTGTCGTAGAGCATCTTCTCGAAGTGCGGGACCAGCCAGCGGTCGTCGACCGAGTAGCGCGCGAAACCGCCGCCGAGGTGATCGTAGATCCCGCCCTCGCACATGTTCCGGAGCGACACGAGCACGGCGCTGAAGAACGATTCGGATCCGGTTCTTTCCCCCGCGCGCCACAGCATTTCCAGAATCGCGCTTTGCGGGAATTTCGGCGCGCCGCGGATGCCGCCCTTCTCCAGGTCGATGAGACCGAGAAACTGGTTCGCGAGTCCGTCGAGCTCCGCAAGCCCGATCGTGACTTTCCCCGCAGGCCGCGCCTTCTCGCGCAGTGCCGCGATGAGTGCGTCGCGGTTCTTGCCGACCTTCTCCGGCTCCTCGCGGTAGATGCGGGAAATTTCCCGGAGCACATCGGTGAAGCCCGGCCGGCCATATTGCGCGGTCTTCGGAAAATAGGTGCCGCCCCAGAACGGTTTGCCGTCGGCGTCCAGAAACATCGTGAGCGGCCAGCCGCCCTGCTCGCCGAGATGGTGGAGCGCGCTCATGTAAATCTCGTCGACCTCGGGCCGCTCCTCGCGATCCACTTTGATGTTCACGAACAGCTCGTTCATCACGGCGGCGGTGGCCGCGTCCTCGAAGCTCTCGTGCGCCATGACGTGGCACCAGTGGCAGGCGGCGTAGCCGATGGAGAGCAGCACGGGCTTGTTCGCGCGCTTGGCCTCTGCGAAGGCTTCCGGCGACCACGGCCACCAGTGAACCGGGTTATCCTTGTGCTGGATGAGGTAGGGGCTGGTCTCGTGCGCGAGGCGGTTTTCAGACATGCGTTTTCCTAACACGAGGACGCCGGGAGCGTTCGGATGAGCGAAGACACGATCTTCGCCCTCTCCAGCGGGCGCGTGCCGGCTGCGATCGCGGTCGTAAGAATCAGCGGTCCGAAGGCTCGAGTCGGACTCGAAACGTTCGGCGTGAAATTGCCGGAGCCGAGACGTGCCGTCCGCGCGCAGCTGATCGACCCTGATTCACGTGAAACAATCGATGACGCCCTGGCGCTGTGGTTTCCGGGACCGCGCAGCGAGACTGGCGAGGACACGGTCGAGCTGCATCTGCATGGCGGGCGCGCTGTGCTTGCGCGGGTATTTGCCGTGCTCGGCGCCCTGCCCGGTTTCCGGCCTGCGGGAGCCGGCGAGTTTACGAAGCGCGCGGTGCTGAACGGAAAACTCGATCTCTCCCATGCCGAGGGCCTCGGCGATCTCGTCGCCGCGGAGACGGAGGCGCAGCGCCGCCAGGCCATGCACCAGTATCAGGGCGCACTGTCGAAGCAGGTGGAAGCCTGGCGCGGGAAGCTGATCGAGGCCATGGCACTGATCGAGGCCAATCTCGACTTTTCGGACGAAGCGGACGTGCCGGAGAATCTCTTGGCGCCCGCGGTTCGAGTCGTATCCGAAATGTTGTCGGAGATCGAGGCGGCGCTGAAAGACGCGCGCCGCGGCGAGCGGCTGCGCGAGGGTTTTTCGGTGGCGATTACCGGCGCGCCGAATGCCGGGAAATCGACGTTGCTGAACGCACTGGCGCAGCGCGATGTCGCCATCGTCTCCGACATTCCCGGCACCACCCGCGACGCGATCGAGGTGGCGCTGGATCTGAACGGCGTGCCGGTGGTGCTGATCGATACCGCGGGCATCCGCGAGACGTCCGATCCTATCGAACGGGAAGGCGTACGCCGGGCGCTGGCGCGGACGGAATCCGCCGATCTCGTGCTGGTGCTCGAGCCTGCCGGCAAGGCGCAAATCTCGCTGCCGCTACGGGAAGGTCAAACGCTCTGGCGTATCGCCACCAAGGCGGACCTGATCGATTCAGACTCGAAACAATCCTTGAGTCAGAACGAGACTCTCGCGATCTCGGCGAAGACCGGCGCCGGCATCGACGCGCTCTTGCAGCGGCTTGCGAAAGAGGCCGAGCGCTTCGCCGGCGAGCCCGCACTGGTCACGCGCGAACGGCAGAAAGCGGCGCTTGCAGAGGCCGCAAAGCTGCTGGCAGCAGCACAGGATGCAGCCGCCGCAGGCGAGGGCGAAGAACTGTTTGCGGAAAATCTGCGGCTCGCAGCCCGCGCACTCGGCCGCATCACCGGACGCGTCGACATCGAAGACGTGCTCGATAAAATTTTCAGTTCTTTCTGCATTGGTAAATGAAAGGTTAACGCGCGTTTGCCGCGTGTTTCACGTGAAACACGCCTTTGACGAGTCCCGGTTCTGCGATAGACGAGCGTCATGCGCGACAGGTTCGACGTCATCGTTGTCGGAGGCGGACACGCCGGCTCGGAGGCCGCGGCTGCGAGCGCGCGGCTGGGCGCCAAGACAGCACTGGTGACGCACAAGTTTTCGACCATCGGTGCGATGTCCTGCAATCCCGCGATCGGGGGCTTGGGCAAAGGTCACCTCGTGCGCGAAGTCGATGCGCTCGACGGCCTGATGGGGCGCGTGGCGGATGCCGCCGGAATCCAGTTTCGTGTGCTGAACAAGCGCAAGGGACCCGCGGTACGCGGTCCTCGCGCGCAGGCCGACCGCAAGCTCTACGCGGCGGCGATGCAGCGCGAACTTACGAGCCAGGAAAATCTCGCCATCATCGAAGGCGAGGTGGATGACCTCGTGCTCTCAAACGGAAAGATCGCGGGCGCGCGCCTCTCCGACGGCCGGGAGATTTCCTGCGGCGCCGTGGTGCTCACCACCGGCACGTTTCTGCGCGGGCTCATCCATATCGGCGAGCAGCAGATCCCGGCAGGACGCGCCGGCGAGGCGCCGGCGATCGGTCTGTCGCGGACGCTTGCCGCGTTCGACATCACGCTGGCGCGGCTCAAGACCGGTACGCCGCCGCGGCTCGACGGCAAGACCATCGACTGGGCCTCGCTCGAAATGCAGCCCGGCGACAGTCCGCCGGAGCCGTTCTCGATGCTGACGGCACGTATCGAAAACCGGCAGGTCGAGTGCGGAATCACCCGCACCACCGAGGCCACACACCAGGTCATCCGCGACAACATCCATCGCTCGGCGATGTATTCCGGCCGCATCGAAAGCCGCGGGCCCCGCTACTGCCCGTCGATCGAGGACAAGATCGTGCGCTTCGGCGAGCGCGACGGGCACCAGATCTTTCTCGAGCCGGAAGGGCTCGACGACGACACGGTCTATCCGAACGGCATTTCGACCTCGCTTCCCGAGGAGGTGCAGCAGGCGCTGCTCGCGACCATTCCGGGCCTCGAAAAAGTGATCATGAAGCGCGCGGGCTATGCGATCGAATACGACCACGTCGATCCGCGCGAGCTCACGGCGTCGCTCGAGACCAAGAAAATTCCGGGCCTGTTTCTCGCGGGCCAGATCAACGGCACCACGGGCTACGAGGAAGCGGCGGCGCAGGGCCTGGTTGCGGGCCTCAATGCCGCGCGGCGCGCGGGCGGCGGCGGTGCGATCACGTTCGACCGCGCCGAGGCCTATCTCGGCGTCATGATCGACGACCTGATCACGCGGGGCGTGACGGAGCCGTATCGCATGTTCACCTCGCGCGCCGAATACCGGCTGGCACTGCGCGCGGACAATGCCGACCAGCGGCTGACGGCGAAGGGTATTTCGCTCGGCTGCGTGGGTGTCAGGCGCGCGAAGGCATTCGAGGCGAAACTCGCCGGCCTCGAGGCTGCGCGGACGGCCGCGAAGGCGGTATCGGTGACGCCGAACGAGGCCGATCGCTACGGCATCGTTCTGAACCGCGACGGACAACGGCGCACGGCCTTCGATCTTCTGTCCTATTCGCATGTCACGCGCGAGCAGGTCGCAAACATGTGGCCGGGCTTTGCGTCGCTCGATCCGAAAATCGCGGAGCAGCTCGAGATCGACGCGAAGTACTCGGTCTATCTCGAGCGCCAGCGCGAGGATGCCGAGCGCTTCCGCCGCGACGAGGCGATGCAGCTTCCGGCGGCGATGGACTTCGATGCGATTCCCGGCCTCTCGAACGAGCTGCGCGCAAAGCTCTCGACCGT
>JBGFSD010000104.1:0-18000 GCA_041694745.1 Pseudomonadota bacterium | reverse complement strand
GCCGACGGGCGAGTGTTTACCGAACACGCTTCCTGCGATCACGCGCGCGCGCAACGCACCGTCTTCGATCACCGGCAGTTCGCGATCGGCGAAATGCTGGAACGACGGCGCGATTTCCTCCGCAAGCTTGGGGAGCGCGATCCAGCTCTGGATGCCGGACATTTTCATGCCCGAGGCGCGGGCGTCTCCCGGCGTGCGTTCGGAGTGTGCGATGCCGCTGCCCGCGGTCATGAGGTTCATCGCGCCCGGCGTGATCTCGAGCGCGTTGCCCTCGCTATCCCTGTGCATGATGCGGCCGTCGAAGAGATAGGTGACGGTGGCAAGCCCGATATGCGGATGCGGGCGCACGTCCATGCCCTGGCTCGCGATGAACTGCACCGGCCCCATCTGGTCGAAGAAGATGAAGGGGCCGACCATCTGGCGCTTGCCGTGCGGCAGCGCGCGGCGCACGGCGAAGCCGCCGAGATCGCGCGCGCGCGGAACGATCACGAGTTCGAGCGCGTCGCAGGAGCGCTTGTCGCCGAGGATCGGATCTTCGGAAGGGAGCCAGCTCATGCGCCGATATTAGGGTATTTTTCTCTGCATGCGAGCGGCTTGTCTGCTCACCTCGCTTGCGGGTGGGCAGGCGCGGCGACTATGTTCCGGGCCGCTGCCGGCGTGGCGGAATGGTAGACGCAAGGGACTTAAAATCCCTCGGGGAGAAATCCCTGTCCCGGTTCGAGTCCGGGCGCCGGCACCAAGCACTAGCGACTCAGTCTATCCAGCCGGCCTTTCGCAGACCGTCCTCAATATGTTCGACATGCGAGTCTTCGCGGAACGGAAGACGGCGGCTGAACGCTGCGCAGGATGTATTGGGGTATCTTGCTCTTAAGGCGGCTACCTCCCGATTAGCGTCATCGATTCGCTTGAGCTGACCAAGACTCGCCGCCAAAATTTGGTGCCCGGTCCAAAACGTGGGATTGATAGTCATCGCACGGCGCGCAATTTCCTCGGCAGTTTCGTAATTGCCTAATTGATATTGGGCGTGGGCTAGTGACGGCAGGCATCGCGCAAGGGTGCGATCGTGCGGGCGCAAGCGCAGCGATTGGCCGACTGTGACAAGCGCATCATGAAAACGTCCGATGCAATTATAGGAATAGGCAAGGATGGCGTAGGCGCGAGAAAGACTCGGATTCAGTTCAATCGAACGGCGCAAAGCTGAAATTGATGTATCGTAGCGACGAAGAAATAATGAAATCTGACCCAAAAACATTTGCGCATAGGGATCGTTCGAATCCAAGGTAATTGCTTTGATTGCAAAGTTCTCGGCGCTTTCCATCGTCTTTTGAAAGTCGCTGTCCCAAAACATCTGAGCGACCCAGAATTGACTTGCTGCAACGCCAGTGTAGGCTGGCGCGTAAAGAGGATCGGCATCGATTGCCGCTTCATAAAGATTCTTCGCAGCAAGCAAGTCGGCTGCAGTGTATTTTTCCAGGTGCCAGTTGCCGCGAAGGACGAGGTCGTAGGCAGTAAGACTGCCGCCCTTCAGATTGATCGCCCGCCGTTGCTCGGCTGCGAACAGCTCGTACTCGACAGCGGCGGCGATTTTCGAGCAGATGTCATCCTGAACCGAAAACAGGTCTCCCATCTCGCGGTCGTAGCGATCTGCCCACAAGTGAAGTCCTGAAGCGGCATCTACAAGTTGCGCGGCAATCCGCAAATGAGTGCCGGACTTCCTGACACTGCCCTCGACGATGTAGCGCGCGCCCAACTCTTTGCCGACTTGTTTGATGTCGATTGCGCGGCCTTTGTATATAAAACTAGAATTTCGTGCGATGACAGGAAACCTGCACCATGCAGAGATCGTTGCGATCAGGTCTTCGCTGATGCCGTCTGCAAGATATTCGCGCTCCAGATCCTCGCTCATATTCGCAAAAGGAAGCACCGCAAAGACCGGATAGCGATTGAGCATGACCGCGAGCGTTGCAGCGTCAGCACCCGGCGGCCTTTGCGATTCGGTTACCTCGCCAATAAAGCGAACTCCTTTGCGGGGCAGCGTTCGCAGTAACCGCTGTTCTTTGCCGGTATCGCCGATAGCGGATCGCACGGCGTTGATCCGCGTGCCGAGCGCGGAATCGGAAATTGCCCGACCGTTCCAAATCGCGGATATGATGTCGTCTTTGCTCACGACACGATCGCGATTTTGAACGACGAAAGCGAGAAGGTCGAAGACCTGCGGCTCGACCGGAATCACAATATTGTCGCGGCGCAATTCGCGCCGGTCAGTATCGAGCAGGCAATCCGCGAATTGAAACTGCATCAACGCCCCCTCGCGCTCATGCTTTCCTTGAGTATAGCGGAAACGTGACGCCGATAAATGGCGTTCTTCTAAAGAGAATCTAAAGATGCTCTCAAAGCGAAAGCCTCTGGACAAATCCATATTACGCGGTGCTGGCGTTGTGCCGGTAAACGGAGGTACGGATGAGTCCAACAACAAATTCGGCTCTGAAGGCACAGAATACGGATAGCCCCGACCTTGCGGAGCTCAAAGGAAAACAGCAGGCCGCCTGGTCTTCGGGTGATTATGCGGTAGTCGGCACGACGCTACAGATTGTCGGTGAGACGTTATCCGAAGCGCTAGATTTGCGTGCCGGCGAAAAAGTTCTCGATGTAGCGGCCGGCAATGGCAACATCAGCCTCGCAGCAGCGCGCCGATGGTGCGACGTCGTTTCGAGCGACTATGTTTCCTCGCTTCTTGACGCGGGCAAGGCGCGGGCGCAAGCGGAGGGTCTAAACATCGAATTCAAGGAAGCAGACGCGGAAAAACTTTCGTTTCCGGATGCGGTGTTCGATGCGGTCGTATCGACCTTTGGTGTAATGTTTACGCCAAACCAGGAGCAGGCGGCGTCTGAGTTGCTTCGCGTCTGCAAACCGGGAGGCAGAATCGGTCTTGCAAACTGGACGCCGGAGAGCTTCGTCGGTCAGATGTTCAAAACTCTCGGAAAACATCTGCCTCCGACCGCTGGGGTTAAATCGCCAGCGCTCTGGGGGACGCGTGGACGCATTATCGAGCTTTTCGGCTCGTCGGCCGCGTCTATCGTTACGGATTCGCGAATTTTCAATTTCCGCTACCGTTCGCCCGAGCATTTCGTCGATGTGTTCAAGGCCTATTACGGTCCGATGCACAAAGCATTCATCGCGCTCGGCGAGAAGCAGCACGGGTTGCGCAATGATCTGCTCGCGCTGATCTCGAGCATGAACGTAGCCAAAGATGGTACCATGGTTGTTCCGTCGGAATATCTGGAAGTCATTGTCGCAAAACGCTGATCGGGCAAGAACTAAAAAGCGCGGCGCCTTCGCGTCGTGCTTTTAGTTTGCGCTTGTTCGCCACACCGATTCGCGGCGATCGATTCGGTCGATTCGCAGCACATCGATTCGGCAATTCCGCCTAGCGACTCTCGCGCTCGGCTTCAAGAAAACGAATCTCGTTGCGGGTCGAGAGACTCAGCTTACCTTCCCGCGAGATTGCGGGAGGCCTCTGGGATGCGTGCGGAAGATCGGGTCGCGGTAACTGCGCTGATGGAAGCCAAGACCTTCGAGTTGCGCGATACCGCCGCGAAGGCGCAGGCCGAAGCGCTGGCCGCAGGCAGGCAGCGCGAGGCCATTTCATGGGCTGCGCGGCTGCGGAGCATGGATCAGAGGATCGAGAAGTTCGGCTTGCGCCGCCGCGAAATACCGAAGGAAATCCTCGATCGCGCGCGCGATGTAATGTACCGCTCGGTGTCGAAAGGCGCCTGACTGAGCCGGCAATCAGTCCTTGAACGTCGCCTGCGTTTTCGCGCGCCGGTCGACCGAGAATTCGAACACATCCGGCCGCGAGTAGTGGCCCGCGACGTCGAGCGAGCGGCGGGAGCGGCGCGCGGCTTCGGCATCGATTTCTGCGTAAAGGATTTTCTTCTCGCGCGTGAGCGGACCTGCCGCGATCGCGCCGAAGGGCTTGATCACGACCGCATCGCCGTCGTTGATCCACTCGTCGTCCTTGAACAGTTTGTCGCGGTCGGGAAAATCCTTCGGCACGTCGCTGCCCTGCATCGCGGTCGAAGTACCGATCACCCAGCAGCCGGCTTCTTTCGCGATGTGGCGCATGGTGGCGAGCCAGCTCTCGCCGGTGTCCCAGGTGGGTGCCACATAAATCTCGATGCCCTGCGCGTAGAGCGCGTAGCGCGCGAGCGGCATGTAATTTTCCCAGCAGATCAGCGCGCCGAGTCGGCCCGCCGGCGTATCGACCACCTTCAGGCCCGACGCATCGCCCATGCCCCAGACCATGCGCTCCGGGTTGGTCGGCATCAGCTTGCGGTGGCGATTCAGGATCGCGCCGTCCGGCCCGATGACGACGACGGTGTTAAAGAGCGTGGTGCCGCTCACCTCGGTGTCGAGTTCGTTGATGCCGACGACAAGGGTAACCTGATGTTTCTTCGCGGCGTCCTGCAGGGGTTTCAGGTCGCCGCGCGCGAGCGAAACCGAATGCACCCGCAGCCGCGCATGCAACTCGTTGGAGAGCGCCATGTCGCCGCCAGGCTTCAGCCGCCAGATCCAGGTCGGATAGCCGGGAATATAGGCTTCGGGAAAAACGAGGAGGGTGGCGCCTTCGCGCGCCGCCTCTTCGATCGAGTGGACGGCGCGAGCGATGGTGGCGTCCCGGTCGAGCAGGACCGGAGGCTTCTGAATGACCGCGACTTTCATGTTTCGATTCCTTCAGCCGCCAGCTGCGGGCGCCGACACCAGGCTTTAGCGAACGATCTTCCCCCGCACCCAGCGCAAGAGCGCCGGAATCCGTATCGCGATGTTGAAGGCGACGATCAGCCCGCAGAAAAGAAATATGCCGATCGACGGCATATCGAAGAACGAGCGGAAGCGGAAAAAGCCGACCGATTGCAGCCACGCGTAGCCGCCCACGGTCATCGCGAGGAAGACCAGCACGGCAACCGCATCCATCCAGCGGTCGCGGGGCTCGGCCCGATCGCGGGTCATGCGCTCACGAGCCATTGCAGCCGGCGGCCGCGGCCTTCAGGCCGTTCGCGATTGCGGCGCCGTCGATGGAGACGGGCGCGACTTCCGGGGTGTCTACCGGCGCGAAGGTGAGCGGGCCGTTTGCGGACTCCACGAGCTTTCTCACCGCCTCGAACACTTCCGGCACGGCCGGCGAGGCGAAGCCGTTCATGCCGACGCGAATGCCGAGCATCGGAATCAATTGCTCCTTGGCGCCGTTCTTCACGCTCATCTTGCCGCTCAGGCCCTGCTTGCCGGTGACGAGCGTGAAATAGATCTGGCCGAGGGTCTGGGTCTTGGCGTCGCAGACGAACGCGACGATGGCGTGCTTGTTGTCGGGCGCGGCGCAAGCGTAGATTTTTCCGCTCGGACGGTTCGCCCAGTCGCAGACGACGGGCGCCTGAACGAGCGTGAGCGCGAGCACTGCCGCGGGGGCGATCATGAACGGAAGCTATCGCGCCGCTTCCGGAGCGGCAAGCACCGGCACGGCCGCGGCCGCACCGGCGCCGTTCGCATTTCAGGCCGCGGCGGAGGCGCGCTTCGGCAGTCCGAAATACTGCAACGCTGCGAACACATCGACCGCGAGCGCCTGCGCGATCACGAAGGCATAGCCGAGCCAGGTCGGCGACACGTAGCCGGAGACGAGCAGCACGACCGAGCCGATCACCCATGCGACGTTGCCGAGGATGATCGACCAGACAAAGCCGCGGCTGAGCTGCGCGCGCAGCGACGCAAGGCCGAGGATTGCCGCCCAGCCGACGCAGAAGACGCCGGCATAGATCATGAGCGCTACCGGGAGATTGAGCAGGCCGTGCAGCAGGCCGGTTCCGCCCAGCAGCAGGAGGCCGGTGGCGCCGGTGGCCGCTGCGTCGAGCTGGAGCACGCGGCGCAAGAAGAGCGAAGGGGTAAACGTCATTTCGATTTCCTTTCTCTGTTGACGTGGCGGCACACTTGCGCCGGGCGCGCCTTTGGTCGATTACCTCGTAGGTAATCGGCGCGCGGGAATTTCCGCGCGAGACTGGGATAAGGAAACAGGAGCCTTCCCGATGCATCCGCTCGATGCCGCGACGAAGCTGGAAAAGTCCGGCGAGAAGTTTCTTGGCGCGACCTCGGACGCCTACTGGAATTTCACCGGGCCGTTCGGCGGCGCGACCGCTGCGACCTTGCTGAACGCGGCCATGCTGCATCCTTCGCGGCAGAATCTTCCGCTCGCCATGACCATCAATTACTGCGCGCCGGTCGCGAAAGGCGCGTTCGACATTCATGTCATGGAAAAGCGCACCAACCGCTCGACCCAGCATTTCTCCGTCGAGATGACGCAGGGCACGGATACGATCGCGACCGCGACGCTCGTGTTCGCCGCGCGGCCGGAAGGCTTCGATCACACTTCCGGCGAAATGCCTGCAGTGAAACCGCCCGAGGAAATCGACCCGCCGAAAACGAAAGCGCCGCTCGCCTGGATCGACCGCTTCGATATGCGCTTTGCCAGCGGCTTTCCGGTCATGCGCAAGGACGACAGCGCACCGCTGGGCAGCGCGCGCACCGAAGTCTGGATGCGCGACAACCCGGCGCGCCGGATGGATTTTCTTTCGCTCATGAACATGAGCGACGCCTTCTTCGCGCGGCCCTTTCATGTGCTCGGGCGCTTGATTCAGGTCGGCACGGTTTCGATGACGACGTACTTCCACTGCGACGAAGCCGATCTCGCGGAAGTGGGCGAGGACCATATCCTCGGCGTCGCCGACGCGAGCGTGTTCGCCAAAGGCTACGCCGACCAGACCGCGTGGCTGTGGTCGCGGCAGGGCAGGCTGCTCGCCACCAGCCAGCAAATCCTGTATTTCCGGGACAAAGCATTCGTGCCTGGAGGAAAAAAATGAACGAGGACGCATTCAACATCAGCCTGCGCAAGTTCCTGAAGGTGGTCGGCGTCACCTCGCAGCGCGAAGTGGAGCAGGCGGTGCGCGCGGCGATCGAGAGCGGCAAGCTCAAGGGCAGCGAGAAGCTCGCCGCCAAAGTCGTGCTGACCATCGACGCGGTCGGGCTCAAGCACGAGGTCGAGGAAGAGATCAAGCTGGCTTGATGCTGCTTCTGTTTTCGTCATGCCCGGCACTCGGGTCCGGCTTCGCCGGCCCGAGCACAAGCCTTGTTCCGGGCATCCACGTCTTAGCGGCATAGAACTCTGCAAAGGTGTGCATGGCCGGGACAAGACCGGCCATGACGCGGTAGCTACCGCGCCACCAGCGGCGAGTAGCCGAGATGCATGCCGGCGTCGATGATCAGGGTCTCGCCGGTGATGTGCCGCGAATGATCCGACAACAGAAACAACGCGGGATCGGCGACGTCCTCGGCGGTCGAAGCGGCCTTCAGCGGTGTCTGCTTCGCGATGTTCTCGCGCAATGCCGCCGCCGCCTGTGCGCCGACGCCCTTGGTGAACCACGGTGTATCGATGAAGCCGGGACAGATCGCGTTGACGCGGATTTTCGGCGCCAGCCCGCGCGCGAGCGAAATTGTCATGGTGTTCAGCGCGCCCTTGCTCGCGGCGTAGGCCACCGAGGAGCCGACGCCGGTGACCGCCGCGATCGATGAGGTCATCACCACGCTCGCCTTGCCGGAGGCTTCCAGGAGCGATCGCGTTGCGCGGATCATCTGGAACGGGCCGACCGTGTTGACCGCATAGACACGCAGGAAATCGTCTTTCGTGAGCGCGTTCAGATCGCCGTGGTTCGGCGCCATCTTGGTGATGCCGGCGTTGTTCGCGAGCGCATCGACCTTGCCGAATTTCGCCGCCGCTTCGGCAATCTTCCTGCAGTCGGCGTCCTCGCCGACGTCGCCCTGTACGACGGCGACCTCCGCGCCCGCCTTGCGGCACAGGTCGGCGGTTTCGTCCGCCTCCTTCTTGCTGCTCGCATAATTCACGATCACCGCTTTCGCGCCGCGCTTCGCCGCGCCGAGCGCGATCGCAGCACCCAGGCCCGTCGAGGAACCCGTCACCAGAACAACCTTGCCGTCGAAATCGCCCGCCACGTTGCGCTCTCCCGAAATTCCGCTTTTGCATTAGCTAGCGCAATCGCGCGCGGCCTGCCAGCGCCGGATTACCTGCAAGGTAATGGCAGCCGCGCCCGCGCTGCGGTAAATCTCCTTCATGGCCCAGACCAAACCCGCCGGCGAAGTGTTGCGCGAATGGCGCCAGCGCCGCCGCATGACGCAGCTCGACCTTGCGCTCGAAGCCGAGATTTCCGCGAAGCACCTGAGCTTTCTCGAAACCGGCCGCGCACAGCCGAGCCGCGACATGGTGCTCCACCTCGCCGAGCGGCTCGACATGCCGCTGCGCGAGCGCAATGGCCTGCTGGTCGCAGCCGGCTTCGCGCCGGTGTTTCCGGAGCGCGCGCTTTCCGACCCGCCGCTCGCGAAGGCGAGGGAGGCGGTCGAACTGGTGCTAAAGGGACATGAGCCGTTTCCCGCGGTCGCGGTGGACCGGCACTGGAACGTCGTGTCCGCGAACAAGCCGATCGGCGTGCTGATCGCAGGGGTGTCGCCGGAACTGCTGAAGCCGCCGCTGAATATTCTGCGGGTCAGCCTGCATCCCGAGGGTCTCGCGCCGCAGATCGTGAATTTCCATGAGGTGCGCGCGCACCTGATCGCGCGGCTGAAGCGCCAGATCGATCTTTCCGGCGATGCGCAGCTTGCAGAGCTGCTCCGCGAAATCTCCGATTATCCTAAGCCGTCCCGCAGCGTGGTCCCGATCCGCGAGGGAAACGCCGACGACGTCGTCATCAAGACGATTCTCGACACACCCGCGGGCCGCCTCTCGCTATTCAGCACCATGACCATCTTCGGCTCGCCGGTGGATGTCACGCTCTCGGAGCTTGCCATCGAGTCGTTCTTCCCGGCAAACTCGGAGACCGCCGCGATCCTGCGGAAAATTTCCGAATAGATTTTTCATGAATTCATCCGCTTCCGCCCAGGCCGCGCAAGGCGGCGTCCGGTTGGCGCTGTTTGCGCTTCTGCTCGGCAATTTCGCGACCGGACTTGCGGTGCTCGCGCCCGCGGGGATGCTTTCTGTGCTGGCGAAAGACCTCGGCGTTTCCATCCGCGAGGCGGGCTTTCTGGTCACTGCGGGCGCGGTCATGCTCTGCATCGGTTCGCCGCTGATGGCATGGATCACGACACGTGTGGAGCGGCGCACACTGCTCTCGGCGGTGCTTCTGATCGTCGCGATCTGTCATGCGCTGTCGGCGCTGGCGCCAAATTTCTGGACGCTGCTCGCAGCGCGGGTGGCAATGCTTGCCGCGGCTGCCGTGTACACGCCGCAAGCCGCGAATGCGGTGGCGCTGCTGGTGGCGCCCGAGCGGCGGGCGGGTTCGATCTCGTTCGTTTTTCTCGGCTGGTCGGTCGCAGTCGCGGCCGGTCTGCCGGGCATCAGCCTGAGCGCTCAGCACATCGGCTGGCGGGAAGTGCACGCGATCTGCGCGATCGTGACTTTTGCCGCGGCCGTGCTGAATCATCTCTCGCTGCGGCCAGGGCTGCTCGGCGAGCCGCTTTCGCTGCAAAGCTGGCTTGCGGTCGCCCGCAATCCGCTGATGCTCCTGCTGCTTGCGATCACGACGCTGCAGACGAGCGGGCAGTTCGCGCTGCTCACCTACATGGATCCGCTGACGCGGCTGCGCACCGGCGGCGGGGCGGAACTGCTCGCGCTGCTGTTTCTGCTGTTCGGTATCTGCGGCTTCATCGGCAATCTGGCCGCAGCGAACCTTGCCGGCAGGATCGGGCCGCTGAAGACATCCGTGGTTTTTCTGTTCTCTCTTCTCATCGGCATCGCGTTCTGGTCGCTGGAGTCGCCGATGCTGGCGACGATCTTCGCAAGCGTCGCGTTCTGGGGCTTCGGCTTCGCAGCCTTCAATTCCATGCAGCAGGCACGGCTGGTCGCGGCGGGACCGCAGCTTTCGAGCGCGACCGTCGCGCTGAATACCTCGGCGCTCTATGTCGGGCAGGCGGTGGGCTCCGGGCTCGGCGGGATTCTGTTCGCACGTGAACTTTATTCCGGCATCGGCTATCTCAGCACGGTCTTCGTGCTGCTTGCACTGCTGCTCATTCTACCGACGCGCAACCGAAGCTGATCAGCGTTTCTTTTTCAGGTTCGGCATGCGGCGCGGATGAACGGGTCCGCGGCCGGCCTGCCGGCGGATGATGTCGTGCAGCTCTTCCAGTTCCTTGTCGGTCAGGTCCTCGACCTGCGCGAAGTCGTTTCGTGCGCCGTGCATCTTGATGATGAGCTCGGAAAGTTTGACCTGCACCGCGAGCGCGTCGCGGTTCTGGGTGTTCTGGATCAGGAACACCATCAGGAAGGTGACGATGGTCGTCGAGGTGTTGATGACGAGCTGCCAGGTGTCGGAGAAGCCGAACAGCGGGCCGCTCACGGCCCAGGCGAAGATCACGAGCACCGCGATTGTGAAAGTCCAGGGGCTTCCGGAAAGCCTTGAAGTGTGGTGCGCGAAGATCGTGAAATAGGTGTCGAGGCGGTCGCTGAAGGATTTGTGCTTACTTTTCGATCTGGTCATGACGGAGTCCGGGTAGGCGGCTACCCGTAACGCGTTTGCCCGCGCGTGCGTTCCTTCAGCCCCGATAAATCCATTCGTTCTGGCGCAGAAGCCCAGCACCCCCGATCCGCTCCATCACCATGTCGCGCGCAAAGCTGAACGGCTGCGGCATATGATAGATGCGCCCGACATTGCGCGCGGCACTTTGCATCTTCGTCGTGCGGGGCATGCGCAGGCGTTCGTAGCTTCTGAGCGCAACGGGTATATCGTCTGCATTGCGAAGCTTTTCCGCGAGCGTAACGGCGTCCTCGAGCGCGCTTGCGGCGCCCTGCGCGAGAAAGGGGAACATGCCGTGCGCGGCGTCACCCAGGAGCGTCGCGGCACCCTTGCCCCAATGCGGCAGGAGCGGGGCCTCATACAGCGACCAGCGGCGGAAGGAGGGCGCCGCCGCGATCACGCTGCGCGGGGCCTCGTTCCAGTCCGCGAGGCGCCGCACCACGTCTTCGGTTGCGGTTTCTTCGCCCCAGGACTCGGTCGCCTGCCGGTCCATCGTCACCGCGACGAGGTTGATCTCGCGGCCGCCGCCGACCGGGTAGTGCACGAGATGCGCGCCGGGGCCGAGCCAGACGCGCACCTGCGATTTGCCGCGCAGGTCATCTGGAAGTTCGCTTGCCGAAATCGTCGCGCGCCATGCCGACATGCCGCCGTGGCGCGGCACAGCGCCCGTGTGAAGACGCGCGCGGATCTGCGAGCGGATGCCGTCCGCGCCGATCAATGCGGCGCCGGGAATTTCTTCCGTTACGCGGTTATGTTCGATCTGCGCGGTGACGCCGCGGCTGTGAACCGCGAAATCCGCGATCAGGCTGCCGTAGCGCATTTCGATGTCGGGATGGTCGCCCGCGATTTTCGCAAGCGCTTCGTGCAGATCGGCGCGCAGGCAAACGAGATACGGCGAGTTGAATGCGTCGCGCATTTTCCTGCCGAGCGGCATGGTTGCGAGCAGAGCGCGGCTGACCGCATTCGAGATGACGAGTTCGGCGGGCTCCACCGCGTGCAGGCGATCCAGCACGCCGAGCGCTTGCAGCGCGCGCGTGGCGTTGGGGGAGAGCTGTATGCCCGCGCCGGATGCGTCGGGCGCATAGTTGCGCTCGAACACGAGCACGCGGAAGCCGGCATTGGCGAGCGCGATCGCAGCGGCGAGGCCGCCGATGCCGGCGCCTGCGATCAGAACCGTGCGCGAGCGCGACACGGCGAGGGGAAATCAGGCGGCCGCGGGCGCGCGGTAGGCGCACTCGGCGGGTCTGGCTTCGTCGGCTTTCAGCTTTGGATTGTAGCGATAGAGCGTCGAGCAATAGGGGCAGACGATTTCATCGTCCGAGCCCATGTCGAGATAGACGTGCGGATGGTCGTGGGGCGGCTTCGCGCCGACGCATTTGAATTCGTGCGCGCCGATCTCGATCACGGGGATTCCCGCGTCGTTGTGGAAGTGCGGAACGACGGAAACGGCCATGGCCTTGCTCTTCTCTTATTCTTCTATTGCCCTTGCTTTGCGGGCGGACCATAGCGGCATAATGCACAATGGAACAAGCGGGAGGAACAAAATGCCGCGCGTAGTCTACGAAAAAGACGGGCGTATCGCCCGCGTCACGCTCAATCGCCCCGAGGCCATGAATGCGATCGACATGGAATTGCCTGGCGAACTCGCGGCGGCGATCGAGCAGGCGAATGCCGATCCCAAGGTGCATGTGATCGTGCTCGCAGGCGCGGGCAAGGCTTTCTGCGCGGGCTACGACCTTTCGCTGTTCGCTTCGAGTGCCGGCAGCAATCCCGGTGTGCAGGAAATGCCGTGGGATCCGATGAAGGACTATCAGCTGATGATGGGCTTCACCGAGAAATTCATGGCGGTGTTTCGCTCGTACCGCCCGGTAATCTGCAAGGTACACGGCTTCGCGGTCGCGGGCGGCTCCGACATCGCGCTCTGCTCCGACCTCGTGGTTATGAGTGAGGATGCCCAGATCGGCTATATGCCGGCGCGGGTCTGGGGCTGTCCGACCACCGCCATGTGGGTCTACCGGCTCGGCATGGAGCGCGCGAAGCGCATGCTGCTCACCGGCGACAAGATCTCCGGCCGTGAGGCCGAGCGGCTCGGGCTCGTGCTGAAAGCGGTACCCGCCGCCGAACTCGACCGCGAAGTCGATGCGCTCGCCGAGCGCATGGCGTCGGTGCCCGTGAACCAGCTCATGATGCAGAAGCTCATGATCAACCAGGCCTACGAGAACATGGGCCTGAAGACGACGCAGATGTTCGCGACGATCTTCGACGGCATCACGCGCCATTCGCCGGAAGGCATGGCCTTCAAGCGCCGCGCGGAGACGGTCGGCTGGAAGGAGGCGGTGCGCGAGCGGGATTCGGGAACCTATGACTGGACGCTCGACCGGCCCATTAACCGCGCGGAGTAAGCGCCTCATCCTTCGAGACGGCCCTTCTGAGCGCTCCTCAACGCGTCATGCCCGGCACTCGGGTCCGGCTTCGCCGGCCCGAGCACAAGCCTTGTGCCGGGCATCCACGTCTTAGCAGCGTCGCAATAAAGAAAGGCGTGGATGGCTGGGACAAGTGTTCAGTCCGGCCATGACGAGCTTTGGCAAGTGCTCGAACCATGAGGCCGCAATATAAATTGCCGCAATCTGTCCCCATCTATGGCGGCATGAGAGGCCTGTTCATACGATTGGCTGTCGTCGCCGCACTCGGTGCGGGCGTGGGTTACACGCTGCCCGAAGCCTGGCGCGGGCTGGAACTCGCGGTTGCGGCGGAGAAAGACCCCGCAAAGCTCGCAGATTTGCGTCTCAAGGGATTCGGCGCGGAGGCCGCCACGCGCGAGATCGAGGCGGCGCTGCAGGCAGGCGACGCGGAACTCGCGGCCAGCTTTGTCGCGCTCGCGGGCGACCGCGCCATCGCGCTTCCGCAAGCATTGCTCGCACGGGTGGAAGAGGCGAACTCTGCGAGCGAAACCGCAAAGCGCGGCATCTATAATTTCGCGCATGGCTTTGTCACCGGCGAACCGCAGGACATGTCCGGCTTCGCGGGTGCCGCGACCGGCGACCTCCTCGTGTTCGGCGACATCCGCGACATCGTGCGCGAGGGCTCGCGCTGGATGCGCGGCATGGAGACCGATCCCTTGATCATGGCGCTTGCCGGTGCCGGCCTTGCCGTTACCGGCGTCACCTATTTCACCTGGGGTTCGGCCGCGCCCGCGCGCGTCGGCACGACCCTCGTCAAAGTCGCGCGGCGCACCGGCAAGCTCTCTGCGAAGCTCGCGGACGACGTGATGGTGTTGCTCAAGGCACGCCGCACGGGGCGCGTATCGGCGGCACTCACCGATGTCGCGCAGATCCAGCGCCGCGCCGGCACGCGGGTGGCACTCGAGAGCATGCGTCACGCCGATAACGTCGGCGATCTCGCGAAGGCGAGCCTGCTCGCCGAGAAGAAGGGCAAGTCCACGCTTGCCGTCTTCAAGACGCTGGGGCGTGGCGCGATCGCGGTCGGCGCCGCGGCGCTTGCGATCACCGGCTGGGTCGTGGGTGCCGCGAGCAGTCTCCTGTTCTTCGTAATCGCAGTGGTGAGCTTCTTTGCCGCGGTATTGCGCTGGCTGTGGCCGTCCCTGCGTGCGGAACCACAGGCGCCGCGTCGCCACTGGAGCATCCGCTCGATCCGCTGGATGTCCGAGCCGTTCTGGGCGCGTCCGAACTCGGCTGCGCGCTGAATCCTTCCGAAAATTCGATAGCGTGTCGTAGCGTCATGCCGTCCGCGCATGGCCTTTGCGCTGGCGAATCCTGCTTGCGGTGGCTAGAACGCCCGCGCGATGAGCACTTTTACCCACGAAGGAACTACAATCGAGTATCTCGACGAAGGCGCGGGCGATCCCGTCGTCCTGGTCCACGGGTTCGCCTCGAACAAGGAAACCAACTGGGTCTATCCCGGTTGGATCAAGCCGCTCACCGACGCCGGTTACCGCGTGATCGCGCTCGATAACCGCGGCCACGGCGCATCCACCAAATATTATGAAACCGAGCGCTATCACATTCCGGAAATGACCAAGGATGTGATCGCGCTGCTGGACCACCTGAAGATTGAGAAGGCGGACCTCGTCGGCTATTCGATGGGTGCGCGCATTTCCGCCTATGCGGCGGCGCATTACCCCTCGCGCGTGCGTTCGGCGACGCTCGGCGGCATGGGCATCAATCTCACCCGGAGCGTGTCCAGCGGAAACCGCGTTGCGAAGGCGCTGGAGGCGCCGCGCATCGAGGACGTGACCGAGCCGGTCGGACTTTCGTTCCGCAAATTCGCGGAGCAGACCAAGAGCGACCTCAAGGCGCTGGCAGCCCTTTCCTATTCGCATCAGCGCATCGTGCCGCGCGAGGACGCCGCGAAAATCCGCCTCCCGGTGCTTGTAGTGGTAGGCACCAAGGATGACATCGCGGGCTCGGGCGAGGAACTTGCCGAACTGATCCCCGGTGCGAAGTTCGTGGCGCTCGAGGGCAAGGACCACATGCGCACGGTGGGTGACGCCGGCTTCAAGAAAGCCGTGATCGAATTTCTGAAGGAGCGCCCCTAGATGCTGGAACACGCGCCGCGCACCGAAACCTTCACCGGCTCCGCGAACAACAAGCTGGTGGGCGATTTCTACGGCAAGGGTCAGCGCCCGGTGCTGCTCTTGCACGGCGGCGGACAGACACGTCACGCGTTCTCCGGCACCGCGCAGGAACTGGCGAAAGCCGGCTGGACCGCGCTCGTGCTCGATCAGCGCGGGCACGGCGACTCCGAATGGGTGAGCGACGGCAATTACACCGCGCGTAATTTTGCGAAGGACGCCATTGCGGTTGCGGCGGAGCTGACCCGGCGCTTCGGCAGGCCGCCGGTGCTGGTCGGTGCCTCGCTCGGCGGCATGGTGGGAATGCTCGCGGAAGGCATGGCCTTTCAGGAAAAACGTGCGCCGAACTTTGCGGCGCTAGTGCTGGTCGATGTGACGCCGCGCTTCGACCCGCAGGGCGCATCCAAGATCCGCGACTTCATGCGCGGCAAATCGCTCGAAGGGTTTGCCTCGATCGAAGAGGCCGCAGACGCGGTGGCGCAGTATCTACCGCACCGGCCGCGGCCGTCCTCGACCGAGGGCTTGCGCAAGAATCTGCGCCAGCGCGGCGGCCGCTGGTACTGGCACTGGGACCCGCGCTTTTTCGACGGGCCGCATCCGATCAGCGAGGCGCGCCATCTCTACGAAGAGGAGCGGGTGGAGGCGGTGCGTACCTTGCGCATCCCGGCGCTGCTCGTTCGCGGCGGCTCTTCGGAGCTTGTAAAAGAAGAGCACGCGAAGGAGTTTCTCGCGCTCGCCCCACACGCGAAGTTCGTGGACGTCGCCGGTGCCCGGCACATGGTCGCGGGCGACAGGAACGACGTGTTCTCGGCGGCGATCGTGGATTTTCTGGCGGGGTTGCCGGCGTAAAACTCTTCATTCGTCATGCCCGGCTTTATGCCGGGCATCCATGCCTTCACTGAGGTGCGGCAGATAAGGCGTAGATGGCCGGGACAAGCCCGGCCATGACGAGTGTGACGTCACGAGAAATTCTTGAGTCTTTTTAATCGCTTACTGCTTGACGCTGATGATGCGATTCTGCTTGAGCCGCTTAAAGTTCTGATTCCGATTCAGTTGACGTTCTGATTCAGATTCAATGAAATCGCGAGTCTTTCAGCGCTTTTCTTACTTCAGGTTCCGATTCAGAGTCAGCGCAGCATTCGGGAAAGATTCAGCCGCTATTTGCCCCGGAATTGTGCCTTGCGCTTCTCCAGAAACGCCGCGCGGCCCTCGCGGTAATCGGCGCTGTCGAAGCAGCGGTCGGCGGCGTCCTTCACCGCCTTTTCGCCCCCCGCGAATTCGTAGCCGCTAGCAAAATCGATCGCGAGCTTGCCGGCTTTGAGCGAGAGCGGCGCGTTCTGCGCAATCTCGCCCGCCAGCTTCTCAACTTCCGACTCAAGTGCATCTTCCGTCGTGAGCTTATTGATCAGGCCGAGTTTTTCGGCCTCAACCGCCTTCACGCGGCGCGCGGTGTAGAGCAAATCCTTCGTATTGGAAGGTCCGATCGCGGCCACGATGTAGCGGATCGCGGACGGCGGATAGGCGAGGCCGAGCCTGCCCGGCGGAATGGCAAATTCCGCGCTCTCGCTCGCGACGCGAAGATCGCAGGCCGCGGCCAGACCCATGCCGCCGCCCATGCAGAAGCTCCGGATCATCGCAATCGTCGGCAGCGGGCAGGCGGCGATTGCGTCGAAGGCGACGACGTTAGCCTCTTCATAGGCGCGCGCGCCTTCGGCATTCGCGCGCACGGTCTCGAATTCGGAGATGTCTGCGCCCGAGCAGAACGGCAGGCTGCCGGCCCCGCGCAGGACGACCACGCGCAGCGCCTTGTTCACCCCGTATTCGCTAATCACGCGCGCGATCTCCTTCCACATCTCGAAGGAGAGCGCGTTTTTGCGCTCGGGCCGGTCAAGGATCAGGTAACCAACCGGGCCTTTGATCTCGGCACGGACTTGCTGGCTCGCGGGTTGCGGAGAATGCATGGCTGGAACAACGCTATTTGCTAACGGTTTTCAGGCTATCACGCCGCCACGGGTTTTGTGCTAAAAGAGATCAACCCCATTCACCGTTACGTCGAACCGGAGCCACACTCATGGCCCTGCATAAGAAACTTCCCCAAGGCGTTCAGGCCATCGACCCGGTGTGGTCGCGCGTGCGCGAGGAAGCCGAGGAATGCGCGCGGCGCGAGCCAGCGCTGGCCTCTTTCATCTTCACGACGGTGCTGAACCACGACAGCCTCGAACATGCGATCGCGCATCGCGTCGCCGCCCGCCTCGGCGCAGGCGACGTCTCGAGCGAACTGATCGTGCAGGCCTTCCATGAGGCGATCGAGGCGGAACTGACCATCGGGGCTGCCATGCGTGCGGACATCGTCGCTGTTGCCGAGCGCGATCCCGCGACCTCGCGCTATCTGGAGCCGGTGCTCTATTACAAGGGCTTCCACGCATTGCAGGCGCACCGTCTTGCTCACTATCTCTGGCATCGCGGGCGGAAGGATCTGGCGCTCTATCTGCAGAGCCAGTCGTCGTCGGTGTTCGGCGTCGACATCAATCCGGCCACCAAGATGGGCAAAGGCATTTTCATCGACCACGGCACAGGGGTCGTGATCGGCGCGACCGCGGTGATCGACGACGACGTATCGATGCTCCAGGGGGTCACGCTCGGCGGCACCGGCAAGGAGCAGGGCGACCGCCACCCGAAAATCCGCCGTGGCGTACTCCTGTCGGCAGGAGCCAAGGTGCTCGGCAACATCGAGATCGGCTCCTGCGCGCGCGTCGCGGCGGGTTCGGTCGTGCTCAAACCCGTGCC
>JBGFSD010000111.1:0-4176 GCA_041694745.1 Pseudomonadota bacterium | reverse complement strand
CTCGCGTCGGCAATCCACGCTTCGCGTGGGCCGACGCGGCCCGGTGATGACGATCAGGGGTCGTAGCGGCGGACGCTCGTAACCCTCAACTGTCATTCCAAGTTCCAAACGGGGAAATTCGTTTTTTCCTCCCCGCGCTTTCCCTTTTCGCTGCAACACCTTCCGCGAATCCGCGAAAAAACTTTTCCCCGCCCTCATCCGCCGCGCGTAAATTCCCCTCGCCGTTTCCGTTCGAGGGCGCGCTCATGAGGCGTTCGTGAATGCGGGAGGCGGCCGGCGCCTGCTGGTGCGGTTCGCAGCCGTATCACCGGGAGGCTTCGGGTCACCGTCCGCGGCTACTACGGGCCGCCGCCTATCCCCGAAAGGGGCGCTGACCGTGAAGGTTGGTGTTGGCTGGAATGGAAACCGGAAGCGGAGAAGAAACCTCTCCGCGGAAAGTTTCAGAAGCACGGTCCTGAAGACTGAAGAACGCCGGAAGCGAAGCGCTGCGAGACGATACGGGCTCCCCGTCAAACGGGAGTCCGGCAGACGAAGACGTGGCGTCCCGCGGCGCTTCGCGACCCTCGACTATCGAGGCTGCATCCGCCTGCGCGCTGTTTGACAACCGATCGCCGCATACTGCTGGATCGCCGCATGAAGCTGCACTGGTTCATCAAATCGGCGGCCGCAGGCCTCGCCGGCTCCGCCGTGACCAATCTTCTGTTCTTCCTGAAGACGAAGGCCGGCATCCTGCCCTCCTTCGTGCCCTATACGGAATTGCAAAAGACGCTCGCCGCACTCACCGGCGCGGACGTGCATCCGGCGGTGCCGTGGCTGCTCTCCTTCGTGAATGGCGCGCTCGTGCTCGGCCCGCTGTTCCGGCTCAGCTATGCGCGCATCCCCGGCGCAAGCGGCTTCGCCAAGGGACTCTGGTTCGGCCTCGCCGGCTGGCTGCTCGTGAGCCTCGTGTTCCTGCCGCTGATCGGGTTCGGCCTGTTCGCCGCGAACGCATCGCTCGGCGCCTGGCCCGCGCTCATGATGCTCGCGATGCTCCTGATCTACGGCGCGGTCACCGGCACCGTGCTCGGCTGGCTGCGCTAGCGCGAGGCGCGTCCGGTGTCAGCCGCCGGTCTCGAGCTTGCAGCTCAGCTCGGCTTCTCCCGCCGGAAGTTTCAGAAGCGCCTTCGCACCCTTGGCGTGCAGGCTCGCGAAGTTGCCCTCGTAGCGCACGCCGGACGCCGCCGGCATCTTCTTCATCACGGCATAGGATTGGCGCCACGCGATATGCGCGTAACCCGGCGCGGCGGTCACGACCGAAACGCCGACCGGCGCATCGAGCCCCTCGCAGCGCAACACATAAGGCCCCGCGCTCCGGCTCGCGTTCCCCGGCTGCCGCGCGGCGGGATAATCCTGCCGCAGCCGGTGCACGCGGCGCACATGCATCTCGGCGAGGCACTCCGCGTCGAAACAGGTGTTGCGCTCCGCGAGCCACCTGCGCTGGCCGTCCAGCAATTCCTCGAAGCCGGGGGTCGCGTTCGTCTCCTCGCTCGCAAGCCGGTAGAGCCGCGCGACCTCGCGGTCGAGCGCGGCAAGTGCGCTGTACTCGCAGATCAGCTTCTCCGCGTGTTTCGCCGCCTTCTCGCAGTCGAAGCTCGGTTCGATCTTCGCGGGCGGAGGCGTCTCGGCCTTCTGCGGCTCGGCGGGCTTTTCCTTCTCGTCGGCCTCCGCGCTTTCCAGCGATTCCTCCCTCGACCCGCTGCCCTCGGCGAGCAGGCGCCGCGAAACCCAGCCCTTCACCTCGTTGTATTCGACCTGGCACCAGCCGGTGCGCGCGCTTTCCTTCTTGCGCGCGGCACTCGCCTTTTCGAGTTGCTTCGGCGTGAGCCCGCCCTTGCAGCCGAGGTTCTTCACGCCGTCGGTGTTCTTGGGGATCTTGCCGACGATCTTCGCGTTCGCGTTCGGTTCGCTGCGGACGTTGACGTTGTCGTCCGTCTTCAGCTCGATCACGCGGAAGTAGCCGGGGCCTTCCGCCTGCGCGAAGGCAAGCGCCGTGCACCCCATCCATGCCGCCGCGGCGAGGATCGCAACCCTGCCGCCGCGTCCGGCCCCCCGAAACTGAAGCATACGCAACGCTCCGCCGTACCTGCGGCGATCATGCCAGCTTTGCGCACGAAGGCAAAATGCCGGGCCGCGCGGCGGGCGCTCACGCGTGGCGCAGCACCGAGTGCAGCCCGGACTGCCGGTCGTAGAGCGCGACGTGGATGTTCGGGAATTTTTTCTTCATCTGCTCGCCAGCGGCCTGCGCTGCTTCGAGATCGTCAAACGAAGATTTGGTCTGCCGGTCGATCTGGAGCCAGTAGCGGCCCGCTTCCTCGACGCGCTTTTGCTTCGACATTCACTCGCCTCATACGCGAATTGTTTACCGGACAATTGCTAGGAGATTCGCAGGCAAGCGGGAAGCGGTACGCGTTGCGTTTCGACAAAATAAAAAAAGCCCCGCCGAAGCGGGGCTCTTTCCTTAGCGGCAGAACGTGCGGCCGCGCTCGTCGACGAAGCAGTTCGGACCCGTCACGCGGTCGCCCACGAACGCACCCGAAACGGCGCCGACGGCAATGCCGACAGGACCGCCGATTACACCGCCGATCACGCCGCCCGTGACAGCGCCGGTAAAGGCGCCGGCCGGTTCGGCCTTGGCCGGAACGGTCGTCGCAATGGCCGCGAGGGAAATCGCAGCAGCCATGATGATCTTCTTCATGGTTGTCTCCTTCTCTCTTGGTTACCTCGACGGAATGCATAACGCGCGGGCTGCGAAATTGTTCCAATCGCGCGCAGAGGCGATTCGAGTGGCGCAAAACTTTCAGCGCTTCGCCCGCGCCGTGTTTCGGTGCATCGCTTCGAACATGCGTTCCATCAGCAGCGACAACAGGAGAAAGCCCACCACCAACGCGACATAGAAATAAAAGCCGGGCCGGATCAGCACCGTGCCGATGCCGATGCCCTTGAGCGCGACGATCAGGATTGCGAGCAGCATCACGTCGAGCATCGACAGCCGGCCGAGCAGCACGAGCCACTTCAGAAAGCGCGGCACGCGGGAAACGTCCGCGAAGTACCAGGCGAAGGTCATCGCCGCCATCTTGATCGCGGGCGCGACGATCCCCATTACCACGACGATCAGGAACAGAAACTTGTCGATGCGGTAGAGATCGATCGCCGCCTGCCACAGGCTGATGTCGTTGCGGATGAAGAAGGAAATCCGCGTCGTCAGGAGCGGCTGAAACAGCACATAGCCGAACAGCGCGATGTTCAGCACGCTCAGGGGGCCGATCAGTTTCGCAACGCCCTTTGCCGCCTTCGCCGCCGTCATGCACGCCCCCGGCTCTTCTTTTACAGCCGGGGGCGGACACTGACGAGACGCGGCACCGGTGTCCATACAGCCGATAAGCAGCCGGCAATGGTCGTTCCCGGACATAGGCTCGCTCCGGCCTCGCCGGGTACGGCCATGTCACCGGCCGGACTTACGCTTGCCGCAGATGCCCCTATAGTCGGCCGGCAGACGTTGGGGAGCGGCTCATTTGAACACCAGAATCGGCGCACTCGCGCGGCGCGGCTTCGAACCGAACTCGCCGGCGGGATTTCTGTTCGGCATCGCATGCATCGCGGTGGCGGCGGCAATCCGCTGGCTGCTGGGCATGTGGTTCGGCGCCACGCTCTACTTCGTCGCATTTTTCCCGGCCGTAATCCTCGCCGCACTGTTCGCCGGCTTCTGGCCGGGCATGCTCGCGCTCGCGCTCAGTGTCGCGCTAGGACTTCTGCTCTTCGTTCCGGCCCATGTCGCCGCCGGAATGCCCTCGCCGTTTCTTGCGAATCTCGCGATCTATATTGCCGCCGGCTTCTGCACGGTCTGGCTCGGTCATCTGTTCCGAAGCGCCGTGCGCATATTGCAGGCCGAACAGCGCGAGCGCGAGCTGATCCTGCGCGAGATCGAGCACCGCTCGCGCAACATGGGCGCCTTGGGGGCGGCGATAGTGCAGCTCTCGCTCCCCGGCGACCCGGAAACCGCGGCGCTTATCAATGCGCGGATGCAGGCGTTGCAGGCGACCAACGATCTGATCACCCGCGCTCCCAAGATGGAGGCGGATATCGAAAGCATCGTCCGGCGCGAACTTGCGCCCTATGACACCTCTCGCTGCACACTGC
>JBGFSD010000074.1:0-18633 GCA_041694745.1 Pseudomonadota bacterium | reverse complement strand
ACCAAGAACCGGCATTATGCGCATGTCGATTGTCCGGGCCACGCGGATTATGTGAAGAACATGATCACGGGCGCGGCGCAGATGGACGGCGCGATTCTGGTGGTGAGTGCTGCCGACGGCCCGATGCCGCAGACCCGCGAGCATATTCTGCTGGCGCGCCAGGTCGGCGTTCCGGCGATCGTGGTGTTCATGAACAAGGTGGACATGGTCGACGATCCGGAGCTGCTGGATCTGGTCGAGCTCGAGGTCCGCGAGTTGCTGTCGAAGTACAACTTCCCCGGGGACAAGATCCCGATCGTCAAGGGCTCGGCGCTGATGGCGCTGGAGGGCAAGAACCCCGAGCAGGGCCATGACGCGATCCTGAAGCTGATGCAGGCGGTGGACGAATACATTCCGACGCCGGACCGTCCGGTGGACGGTGCGTTCCTGATGCCGGTGGAAGACGTGTTCTCGATCTCGGGCCGCGGCACGGTTGCGACCGGCCGCGTCGAGCGCGGGGTGATCAAGGTGGGCGAGGAAGTCGAGATCGTCGGCATCAAGGACACGCAGAAGACGACGGTCACGGGCGTGGAGATGTTCCGGAAACTTCTGGACCAGGGTCAGGCGGGCGACAACGTCGGCATTCTGCTTCGCGGCACCAAGCGCGAGGAGATCGAGCGCGGCCAGGTGCTGTGCAAGCCGGGTTCGGTGAAGCCGCATACGAAGTTCACGGCGGAAGCCTACATTCTGACGAAGGAAGAGGGCGGGCGTCATACGCCGTTTTTCACGAACTACCGTCCGCAGTTTTACTTCCGGACGACCGACGTGACGGGCATCGTGACGCTTCCCAGCGGCACCGAGATGGTGATGCCGGGCGACAACGTGTCGATGGAAGTGCAGCTGATCGTTCCGATCGCGATGGAAGAGAAGCTCCGCTTCGCTATCCGCGAAGGCGGCCGCACGGTTGGAGCAGGGGTTGTGGCGAAGATCATCGAATAACCGCCCTCCGCGAATCGAGTAAAAAAGTAGGGGCGCCTTTCGGGGCGCCCCTTTTCAGTTTTGGGGTCATCGATGAGGGGGCATCGATGGAATGAGATTACCCGGCCGGCCCCGGAACGCTGTGATTCCCGTCACATTTGGGCGCTTTCTGCAGCTTGGCGCGGGGCTTGTGGGGCTTCACGGGCAGCTGCCACGCATGAATCGCTGCACCGCCCGGGTAGAAGCGCAAATCCCCTTACAAATGACCGAATCGGCCCTATATTGAGCGCCATTCGCCCTTGCAAACGCTGACCTGATACTGCATTAGTCCCCCCGCGGCGGGCCTTAAGGCCTTTTTGCCGCCTTTCCCGCTTGCGGAGGAGTGTAGCTCAATTGGCTAGAGCACCGGTCTCCAAAACCGGGGGTTGGGGGTTCGAGTCCCTCCACTCCTGCCAGCCAGTGAGTGGCGGCACGAGCAAGCGAAGCAGGGCGTAGAAAGAAAGACATCGCGCAATTCCGCGCGGGGCAAAGGGCGACGGCGACAAACATGGCGATCAAACCCTTCGAATTTTTGCAGCAGGTGCGGGCGGAGACCTCCAAGGTCACCTGGCCGACCCGCCGCGAAACCTTGCTCACCACCGTCATGGTGTTCGTGATGGCAACCATCGCCGCGATCTTCTTCCTGATCGCCGACCAGATCATCCGCTTCGGGATGAACTTCCTCCTGAACATCCTGCGCTGACGGAGAAGCAAGTGGCCAAGCGCTGGTACATCGTCCACGCCTACTCGAACTTCGAGAAGAAGGTCGCCGAGTCGCTACGCGAGCAGTCGCAGGCGCGCGGCCTCGCCGACAGTTTCGAGGACATCCTGGTTCCTTCCGAGAAGGTCACCGAGGTACGCCGCGGCCGCAAGATCGACACCGAGCGCAAGCTCTTTCCGGGCTATGTGCTCGTGAAGTGCGAACTCACCGACGAGATCTATCACCTCATCAAGAACACCCCGAAGGTGACCGGATTTCTCGGTGCGGACAAATCCAAGCCGATCCCGATCCCGGATGCGGAAGCGCAGCGGATTTTGCAGCAGATGCAAGAAGGCATCGAGCGTCCGCGCCCCGCGATCACCTTCGAGATCGGCGAACAGGTACGCGTGGCGGACGGTCCGTTCGCGTCCTTCAACGGCACCGTGGAAGAGGTCGACGACGGGCGCTCGCGCCTGAAAGTCGCCGTTTCGATTTTCGGCCGGGCCACCCCGGTCGAGCTGGAATTCGGTCAGGTCGAAAAAACCTGACCGGCATTGTGGGAGGCAGGGCTGGCGCATCGCCGCGTCAGTCCGGAGCCGCACCACGACACTGAACGCGAAGCTCGCTTCGCGTAACTGGAGAAGACGATGGCGAAGAAAGTAACCGGCTATTTGAAATTGCAGGTGCCCGCGGGCGCCGCAAACCCCGCGCCGCCGATCGGCCCCGCTCTGGGTCAGCGCGGTCTCAACATCATGGAATTCTGCAAGGCCTTCAACGCGAAGACGCAGCAGATGGAGAAGGGAATGCCTGTTCCCGTCACCATCACGATCTACCAGGATCGCTCGTTTACGTTCGAAATGAAGACGGCGCCGGTCTCTTTCTTCCTTAAGAAGGCCGCGAAGATTCAGTCGGGCTCGAAGACGCCCGGCCTGTCCCCCGCCGGTTCGGTCACCCGCGCGCAGATCAAGGAGATCGCCGAGAAGAAAATGGCCGATCTGAACTGCGATTCCGTCGAAGCCGCCTCGAAAATGATCGAGGGTTCCGCGCGTTCGATGGGCCTTACGGTTACGGGGTAAGCGTCATGGCAAAGAACAAGCGTTACAAGAAAGCCGCCGAAGGCATCGAGCCGATGAAGCTCTATGCGCTCGACGAGGCGGTAAAGATGATCAAGGAACGCGCCAAGGCGAAGTTCGACGAGACCATCGAGATCGCGATGAACCTCGGCGTCGATGCCAAGCAGACCGACCAGATGGTCCGCGGCGTCGTCAATCTGCCGAACGGCTCCGGCCGCACCGCGCGCGTCGCAGTGTTTGCGAAGGGCCCCAAGGCCGAAGAGGCGAAGAAGGCGGGCGCCGATGTGGTCGGCGCCGAAGACCTGTTCGAGAAGGTGAACGCGGGCAACATCGATTTCGACCGCTGCATCGCGACCCCGGACATGATGGGTCTTGTGGGCCGTCTCGGCAAAGTGCTCGGCCCCCGCGGCATGATGCCGAACCCCAAGGTCGGCACGGTGACGATGGATATCGCCAACGCGGTCAAGGGCGCGAAAGGCGGCTCCGTCGAATTCCGAATCGAGAAGGCGGGCATCGTGCAGGCCGGCGTCGGCAAGGCGTCGTTCTCGGCCGAGCAGCTTTCGCAGAACATTCGCGCCTTCGTGGACGCGGTTTCCAAGGCGAAGCCGTCGGGATCGAAAGGCACGTTCATCAAGAAGATCGCCGTCTCATCGACGATGGGACCCGGCGTTCGCGTTGAGCCGGGTAGCGCGCTCAACGCCTAAACGAGTTTCCGCGTGGCGCTCGAGCGCTGCGCGGTGACACCGGAGGAACTTCGGTTCTTCCGGTGGTCCTGTCCGAGACTGCCGGTGCTCCCGAATCTGCGGGGCTTAATCCGAAAGGGCCAGCAATAGACGGGGAAGACCGGGATTCTCGCTCACATATGTGAGCGTTTCTGCCGGTTCGAACCAAAGACCGCGCATCTCCGCGAGGAGATGAACGGGGACAGGGCAGTAGAGCGCCGTTCCGCTCTTCTCGCCCCAAAGCGTGAAGACGGGCCGGCATTGTCGAAGCCGGCGGCGCGGGAATGGTCCCGCACCGTCAACCGGAGAAGTGAAAGTGGACCGAGCGGAAAAGCGCGAGTTCGTCACGAGCTTCAACCAGACCATGAAGTCGGCTGGTGCAGTCGTGGTGGCTCATTATTCCGGTCTCACTGTTGCTCAGATGTCGGACTTGCGCCGGCAGATGAAGAAGCAGGGAGCCGGCGTGAAGGTCGCGAAGAACCGTCTCGCCAAGATCGCTCTGGAAGGTACCGACGTTGCCCATGTCGCACCCTTGCTGAAGGGTCCGACGGTCATCGCCTATTCGGGCGATCCCGTGGCAGCGCCGAAGGTTGCAGTCGACTTCGCCAAGGCGAACGAAAAGTTCGTGATCCTGGGCGGCGCGATGGGCGCAACCTCTCTGAACGTCGACGGCGTCAAGGCGCTCGCCTCGCTGCCGTCGCTCGACGAACTGCGTGCGAAGTTGATCGGCCTCGTACAGGCGCCGGCAACGAAGATTGCGCAGCTCGCCAACGCCCCGGCTGCGAAGCTGGCCCGCGTGTTCGGAGCCTACGGAGCGAAGGATGCCGCGTGAGGCGGTCTGGTAGCAACATTCTGGTTCGAACCTAGATAAGGAAACTGAGAAATGGCCGATCTGGCAAAAATCGTCGACGATCTTTCGAAGCTCACCGTCCTCGAGGCGGCTGATCTCGCGAAGATGCTTGAAGAAAAGTGGGGTGTTTCGGCTGCTGCCGCGGTTGCGGTCGCGGGCCCGGCTGGCGGCGCTGCTGCTGCCCCGGCGGAAGAGAAGACTGAATTCACGGTCGTGCTCGCCGCCTCTGGCGACAAGAAGATCGAAGTGATCAAGGAAGTCCGCGCGCTCACCGGCCTCGGACTGAAGGAAGCCAAGGACCTCGTCGAAGGCGCGCCGAAGACCATCAAGGAAGGCGCGACCAAGGACGAAGCCAACAAGATCAAGACCACGCTCGAGAAAGTCGGCGCCAAGGTCGATCTCAAGTAACGGCTTGCGTAAGCCGGGCGGCGTTCGCGCCGCCCGGTGCAACCGCTTCTACAGCGGATGGGATTCTTTTCCGTCCCTTTCGGACGGAAGTAAATGCGGAAAAAGGCGGGCGGCGCGGGTGGCGCGCGGCCGCCGGACCTGAGCGAGGAGCCAAATGGCGCAGACATTCACCGGCCGGAAGCGGGTTCGCAAATTCTTCGGAAAGATCGCGGAAGTGGCGACGATGCCGAACCTCATCGAGGTGCAGAAGGCGTCCTATGACCAGTTTCTGCAGATCGAGGAACCCGTCGGCGGCCGTCCGGACGACGGCTTGCAGGCGGTCTTCAAGTCGGTGTTCCCGATTTCGGACTTCGCCGGCACGTCGATGCTCGAATTCGTCAAATACGAGTTCGAAGCGCCGAAGTACGACGTCGACGAGTGCCGCCAGCGCGGCATGACGTTCGCGGCTCCGCTCAAGGTGACGCTGCGCCTCATCGTGTTCGATGTGGACCCGGAGACGCAGGCGAAGTCGGTCAAGGACATCAAGGAGCAGGACGTCTACATGGGCGACATTCCGCTCATGACGTCGAACGGCACCTTCATCGTGAACGGCACAGAGCGCGTGATCGTTTCGCAGATGCACCGCTCACCCGGTGTGTTCTTCGACCACGACAAGGGCAAGACGCATTCCTCGGGCAAGCTCCTGTTTGCGGCCCGGATCATTCCCTATCGCGGCTCGTGGCTCGACATCGAATTCGACGCCAAAGACATCGTGCATGCGCGCACCGACCGCCGCCGCAAGATTCCGGTGACGTCGCTGCTCTATGCGCTCGGCCTCGACGCCGAGGAGATTCTGCGCACGTTCTACGAAATCATCACCTTCAAGCGCACGAAGGACGGCGCCTGGCGCGTGCCGTTCGACCCGCGCCGTATGAAGGGCTTCCAGGCCGTGGTCGACCTGCACGACGCCGACACCGGCGAAGTCGTGATCGAAGCGGGCAAGAAGCTCTCGGTCCGCCAGGCGCGTACGCTTGCCGAAAAGGGCCTGAAGGCGATCAAGCTGACCAACGAAGACATCTACGGCCAGTACATCGCCGAGGATATCGTCAATCCGGAGACCGGCGAGATCTATCTCGAAGCCGGTTCGGAAATCGACGAGAAGGCGATCGCAACGCTCGATGAGGCGGGTTACATCGAGATTCCGGTACTCGACATCGATCATGTCACTGTCGGCGCCTACATCCGCAACACGCTCGCGGTGGACAAGAACAATACGCGCGAGGAAGCGCTGTTCGACATCTATCGCGTGATGCGGCCGGGCGAGCCGCCCACCGTCGATACCGCGGAAGCCATGTTCCATTCGCTGTTCTTCGATCCGGAGCGCTACGATCTCTCCGCGGTCGGCCGCGTGAAGATGAACATGCGCCTCGATCTCGACGCGCCGGATACGATCCGTGTGCTCCGCAAGGAAGACATCATCGCGGTCATCCGCACGCTGCTCGACCTGCGCGACGGCAAGGGCGACATCGACGACATCGATCATCTCGGCAACCGCCGCGTGCGCTCGGTCGGCGAACTGATGGAAAACCAGTATCGCCTCGGCCTGCTCCGCATGGAGCGCGCGATCAAGGAGCGCATGTCGTCGGTCGATATCGACACGGTCATGCCGCAGGACCTGATCAACGCGAAGCCGGCCGCTGCGGCCGTGCGCGAGTTTTTCGGCTCGTCGCAGCTCTCGCAGTTCATGGACCAGACCAACCCGCTCTCCGAGATCACGCACAAGCGGCGTCTCTCGGCGCTCGGACCGGGGGGCCTCACGCGCGAGCGCGCGGGCTTCGAAGTGCGCGACGTGCATCCGACGCATTACGGCCGCATCTGCCCGATCGAAACGCCGGAAGGGCCGAACATCGGCCTGATCAACTCGCTCGCGACGTTTGCGCGCATCAACAAGTACGGATTTATCGAGAGTCCGTATCGCCGCGTCAAAGACGGTCGCGTCACGCAAGAGGTCGTCTATCTCTCCGCGATGGAGGAGGGGAAGTACTACGTCGCGCAGGCGAACGCGCTCCTCGACGCCAACGACAGGTTCACAGAAGAGCAGATCGTCTGCCGCCACCAGGGCAACGTGCTCCCGGTGCCGGTCGATCGCGTCGACTTCATGGACGTGTCGCCGAAGCAACTCGTCTCCGTCGCCGCTGCGCTGATCCCGTTCCTAGAGAACGACGACGCCAACCGCGCGCTGATGGGTTCGAACATGCAGCGTCAGGCCGTGCCGCTCCTGCGGGCCGAAGCGCCGTTCGTCGGCACCGGCATGGAAGGCGTGGTCGCCCGCGACTCGGGTGCTGCGATTGCGGCCCGCCGCACCGGTATCGTCGATCAGATCGACGCGACCCGTATCGTCGTGCGCGCGACCGAAGACAACGATCCGACGAAGTCGGGAGTCGATATCTACCGCCTGATGAAGTACCAGCGCTCGAACCAGAACACCTGTATCAACCAGCGTCCGCTGGTGCGCGTGGGCGACCACGTGAAGAAGGGCGACATCATCGCCGACGGTCCTTCGACCGAACTCGGCGAGCTTGCGCTCGGCAAGAACGTGCTCGTCGCGTTCATGCCCTGGAACGGCTACAACTTCGAAGACTCGATCCTGCTTTCCGAGCGGATCGTAAAGGACGACGTGTTCACCTCCATCCACATCGAAGAATTCGAGGTGATGGCGCGCGACACCAAGCTCGGACCCGAGGAAATCACGCGCGACATTCCGAACGTTTCGGAAGAAGCGCTGAAGAACCTCGATGAGGCCGGCATCGTCTATATCGGCGCGGAAGTTCGCGCCGGCGACATCCTGGTCGGCAAGATCACGCCGAAGGGCGAAAGCCCGATGACGCCGGAAGAAAAGTTGCTTCGCGCGATCTTCGGCGAAAAGGCCGCCGACGTCCGCGACACTTCGCTTAAGGTGCCGCCGGGCGTGCAGGGCACGGTCGTCGAAGTCCGCGTCTTCAACCGCCACGGCGTCGACAAGGACGAGCGTGCGCTCGCGATCGAGCGCGAGGAAATCGAGCGCCTCGCGAAAGACCGCGACGACGAACAGGCGATCCTGGATCGCAACGTGTTCGGCCGTCTCGCCGGGATGCTGGACGGCAAGGAAGCGACCGCGGGTCCGAAGAACTTCAAGAAGGACACGAAGATCAGCCGCGAGTTGCTCAACGAGTACCCGCGTCAGCAGTGGTGGCAGTTCGCCGTCAGCAACGAAAAGCTGATGGGTGAGATCGAAGCCGTGCGCAAGCAGTACGACGAGTCGAAGAAGCGGCTCGAGCAGCGCTTCCTCGACAAGGTCGAGAAGCTCCAGCGCGGCGACGAACTGCCGCCGGGCGTGATGAAGATGGTCAAGGTCTTCGTCGCGGTGAAGCGCAAGACGCAGCCGGGCGACAAGATGGCCGGCCGTCACGGCAACAAGGGCGTGGTCTCCAAGATCGTGCCGCAGGAAGACATGCCGTTCCTAGCCGACGGTCAGCCGGTGGATATCGTGCTCAATCCGCTCGGCGTGCCGTCGCGCATGAACGTCGGTCAGATTCTCGAGACCCATCTGGGCTGGGCCTGCGCGGGCCTCGGCAGCATGGTCTCGAAGGCAGTCGATCAGTACATGGCGCAGGGCGACGCGCGTCCGCTGAAAGAGACGTTGATGAAGATCTACGGCAAGGACGAAACCATCGCCTCGCTCGACGACAAGGGTCTGGTCGAACTCGGCACGAACCTGCGACGTGGCGTGCCGATGGCAACGCCCGTGTTCGACGGCGCCAAGGAAAAGGACATCGAGGAGATGCTCTCGATCGCGGGTCTCGAAAGCTCCGGTCAGGTGCAGCTCTACGACGGGCGCACCGGCGAGGCGTTCGATCGCAAGGTGACGGTCGGCTACATTTATATGCTGAAGCTGCACCATCTCGTGGACGACAAGATCCACGCGCGCTCGATCGGTCCGTACTCCCTCGTTACCCAGCAGCCGCTGGGCGGCAAGGCGCAGTTCGGCGGCCAGCGCTTCGGCGAAATGGAAGTCTGGGCGCTCGAAGCCTACGGCGCGGCCTACACGCTGCAGGAAATGCTCACGGTGAAGTCGGACGACGTGGCCGGGCGCACCAAGGTCTACGAGGCGATCGTCCGCGGCGACGACGCCTTCGAGGCCGGCATTCCGGAAAGCTTCAACGTGCTGGTCAAGGAAATGCGTTCGCTCGGCCTCAACGTCGATCTCGTGTCGACCAAGGCCAAGACGGCAGCTCCGGCGGAGCCGGCAGAGTAACAGGCGGGCGCGGGGAGATGCTCCCCGCGTCAGTCTCTCGCTACGCGTTTTGAATTTGAACTGATCCTCCGGCAGCGGCACCGCCGCTCACCCGGAAAAAGGAGAAGGTAATGAACCAAGAGGTAATGAATCTCTTCGGCCCGCAGACGCCGGCCCAGGTTTTCGATCAGATCCGCATCTCGATCGCGAGCCCGGAGAAGATTCTGTCCTGGTCCTACGGCGAAATCAAAAAGCCGGAGACGATCAACTATCGTACCTTCAAGCCGGAACGCGACGGCCTGTTCTGCGCGCGCATCTTCGGCCCGATCAAGGACTACGAGTGCTTGTGCGGCAAGTACAAGCGCATGAAATACAAGGGCATCATCTGCGAAAAGTGCGGCGTCGAGGTCACGCTGCAGCGCGTGCGCCGCGAACGCATGGGCCATATCGAGCTTGCGGCCCCGGTCGCGCATATCTGGTTCCTCAAATCGCTGCCGTCGCGCATCGGCCTTCTGCTCGACATGACGCTCAAGGATCTCGAGCGCATTCTCTATTTCGAATACTACGTCGTGCTGGAGCCGGGTCTCACTCCGCTCAAGGACCGTCAGCTGCTCAATGAAGAAGAGTATCTGAAGGCACAGGAAGAATACGGCGACGACAGCTTCACGGCGAAGATCGGCGCGGAAGCGATCCGCGACCTGATGAAGACGCTCGACCTCGACAAGATCGCGGCCGAGCTGCGCGTCGAGATCAAGGAGTCGACCTCCGAGCTGAAGCCGAAGAAGCTCGCGAAGCGCCTCAAGCTCATCGAGGCGTTCCAGCAGTCCGGCAACAAGCCGGACTGGATGATCATGACGGTGATCCCGGTGATCCCGCCGGATCTGCGTCCGCTGGTGCCGCTCGACGGCGGCCGTTTCGCGACGTCCGATCTCAACGATCTCTACCGCCGCGTGATCAACCGCAACAACCGTCTGAAGCGGCTGATCGAGCTCAAGGCGCCGGACATCATCATCCGCAACGAAAAGCGCATGTTGCAGGAGGCGGTCGACGCATTGTTTGACAACGGCCGCCGCGGCCGCGTGATCACGGGCGCGAACAAGCGCCCGCTGAAGTCGCTCGCCGACATGCTCAAGGGCAAGCAGGGCCGCTTCCGGCAGAACCTGCTCGGCAAGCGCGTCGACTATTCCGGCCGCTCGGTGATCGTGGTCGGCCCCGAACTGAAGCTCCATCAGTGCGGATTGCCGAAGAAGATGGCGCTCGAACTGTTCAAGCCGTTCATCTATTCGCGGCTCGAGGCGAAGGGTCTGTCCACCACGGTGAAGCAGGCGAAGAAGCTCGTCGAAAAGGAAAAACCCGAAGTCTGGGATATTCTCGACGAGGTCATCCGCGAGCACCCGGTTCTTCTGAACCGCGCGCCGACGCTGCATCGCCTGGGCATTCAGGCGTTCGAACCGACGCTGATCGAAGGCAAGGCGATCCAGCTGCATCCGCTGGTCTGCGCCGCCTTCAACGCCGACTTCGACGGCGACCAGATGGCCGTGCACGTTCCGCTGTCCCTGGAGGCGCAGCTGGAAGCGCGCGTGCTGATGATGTCTACGAACAACATCCTGCACCCCGCGAACGGCTCACCGATCATCGTGCCGTCGCAGGATATCGTGCTCGGTCTCTATTACCTCACACTGATGCGCGAGGGCGAACCGGGCGAGGGCATGCTGTTCGGCAATATCGGCGAGCTCGAACATGCGATCTCGTCGGGCGCCGTCACGCTGCACGCCAAGATCAAGGGCCGTTTCGTCACCGTGGACGAGAAGGGCAACAAGGTTTCGAAGATCTACGACACCACGCCGGGCCGCATGCTGCTCGGCGAGGTGCTGCCGCGCGATCATCGCCTGCCGTTCGATGTCGTGAACAAGCTCATGACCAAGCGCGAAATCTCGGGAATGATCGATCAGGTCTACCGCCACTGCGGCCAGAAGGAGACGGTCATCTTCTGCGACCGCATCATGGCCCTCGGCTTCCATCATGCGTTCAAGGCCGGCATTTCGTTCGGCAAGGACGACATGGTGGTGCCCACGAAGAAGTGGGAACTCGTCGACATGACGCGCACGCAGGTCAAGGAATTCGAACAGGAATACAACGACGGTCTGACCACCGAACGCGAAAAGTACAACAAGGTGGTCGACGCCTGGGACAAGTGCACCAAGCGCATCGCCGAAGAGATGATGAAGGAAATCTCGGCCGTGAAGAAGGAAGCTTCCGGCCGCGAGAAGCCCATCAACTCGATCTACATGATGTCGCACTCGGGTGCGCGCGGTTCTCCGGAGCAGATGAAGCAGCTCGCGGGCATGCGCGGCCCGATGGCGAAGCCGTCCGGCGAAATCATCGAGAGCCCGATCATCTCGAACTTCAAGGAAGGCCTCTCGGTGCTCGAGTACTTCAACTCGACGCACGGCGCCCGCAAGGGTCTCGCCGACACCGCGCTGAAAACCGCGAACTCGGGTTATCTGACCCGCCGTCTCGTAGACGTCGCGCAGGACTGCATCGTGACCGAGGAGGACTGCGGCACGAAACAGGGCATCCGCATGCGCGCGATCGTGGACGCCGGCACCGTCGTCGCGTCGCTGGCAAGCCGCATTCTCGGCCGCACCACGCTCGAAGACATCAACGAGCCCGCGACCGGCAAGACGATCGTCAAGAAGGGCGTGCTGCTCGAAGAGCAGCACGTCGACCTGATCGCCAAGGCCAAGGTGCAGGAAGTCCGCATCCGCTCGCCGCTCACCTGCGAAACGGTTACGGGCATTTGCCGCCGCTGCTACGGCCGCGATCTTGCGCGCGGTACGCCGGTGAACCTGGGTGAAGCTGTCGGCGTGATCGCCGCGCAGTCGATCGGCGAGCCGGGCACGCAGCTCACCATGCGCACGTTCCACATCGGCGGCGCCGCACAGATCGCCGATCAGTCCTTCGTGGAATCGAACTTCGAGGGCACGGTCAAGATCAAGAACCGCGAGCTTGCGAAGAACTCCGACGGCGACATGATCGCTATGAACCGCAACCTTTCGGTCGTTATCGTCGATCAGGACGGCACCGAGCGCGCCACCCACCGCATTCCGTTCGGTGCGCGCGTGAAGGTGGACGACGGCCAGAAGCTCGTTCGCGGCCAGCGTATCGCGGAGTGGGACTCTTACTCGCGCCCGATTCTTACCGAAGTCGACGGTCACGTCGCCTTCGAGGATCTGGTAGAAGGCGCCTCACTCTCGGAAACCATCGACGAAGCGACCGGTATCTCGCGGCGCATGGTCACCGACTGGCGCGGCTCGGTTCGCAAGAACGAAGAACTGCGTCCGGCGATCGTCATCAAGGGCTCGGAAGGCGCGCTAGCGAAACTCAAGCTTCGCCGCTCCGGCGCGGAAGCGCGCTATTCGCTTCCGGTCGATGCGATCCTTTCGGTGGAGCCGGGCGAGTCGGTCAAGGCCGGCGACGTGCTCGCGCGCGTGCCGACCGAAGGCGCCAAGACCCGCGATATCACGGGCGGCCTGCCGCGCGTGGCGGAACTGTTCGAAGCGCGGCGTCCGAAGGAATCGGCCATCATCGCCGAGACCGCCGGCACGATATCGTTCGGCAAGGACTACAAGAACAAGTATCGCCTCTCGATCATCCCGTCGGACTCCGCCGCCGAGCCGGTCGAGTATCTCATTCCGAAGAGCCGTCACGTCTATGTGCAGGACGGCGATACGGTCGAAAAGGGCGACTACATTGTGGACGGCAACCCCGCGCCGCACGACATTCTGGCGATCAAGGGCATCGAGGAGCTTGCCGCTTACCTCGTGAACGAGATCCAGGAAGTCTACCGGCTGCAGGGCGTCGGCATCAACGACAAGCACATCGAGGTGATCGTTCGCCAGATGCTGCAGAAGGTCGAAGTGTCCGATCCGGGCGAAACCGGTCTTCTCAAGTCCGAGCAGATGGACAAGATCGAGTTCGACCAGATCAACGCCCGCGCCAAGGAAGAAGGCAAGAAGCAGGCGACCGCGACTCCGGTGCTCCTAGGCATCACCAAGGCGTCGCTGCAGACCCGCTCCTTCATCTCGGCGGCGTCGTTCCAGGAGACCACTCGTGTGCTTACCGAGGCCGCCGTCAACGGCAAGGTCGATACGCTCGAAGGCCTGAAAGAGAACGTCATCGTCGGCCGGCTCATCCCGGCCGGCACGGGTGCCGCGATGGCGCAGCTGCGCTCGGTCGCGACCAAGCGCGACGACCTCATCGTCGCCGAACGCGACAAGGACAAGCCGGAAGCGGCTCCTGCGTTGCCGGCTGCGGAGTGACCCGAGCGTAGCGAGGGTCATCTCCGGACAAGCGAAGCGCGATCCGGGGATCACGATCGACAAGCTCAAAAGGCCGCCCTTCGAGGCGGCCTTTTCCTTGGTTTGCCCCGCGTCCCTGCAGGGGTCTACGATTCGGAAAGAAACCCGGGGCATACGGCATCTCGCGACGGGTCAGCAGCGCCCCGCGCGGTTTCCGGAGTTGCCATATTGCGCTGCGGTCAAACGCTGTCCAGGCGTCTCTTAAGTGCAGGGACCGACTGGATAACTACAGAAAGTTCAGGAAAAACCAAGAAGCAATCCTTGCTTGCAAGGCGGCGTTCTGGAATGCGTAGAGGCCGATTGCGGAAACTACGCCGGTGGACGACAGCGCCGACCTGATCGACAGCATTTACGAGGCTTCGGCCGTGCCCGAACGGTGGCCGGGCGTGCTGGAAAGGATTTCTCGCAGGGTCGACGCAGTGTTGGGAAGCGTATACGTCGCGCAGCCCAACGGCACTTTCCGCTGGATCGGTACCGAACGCGCCACCAGCCTGTTCAACGAATTCCTTTCGCTGGAGCCGCGGCTCGAACCGGTCCGGATTGTCAGGGCTGCGGAGCTCGAACACGACGGCTTCTATACTGATCTCGACTTCAACGATCCCGCGATTTTCGAGCATCCGGTCTATACGCAGTTTCTCTATCCGCGCAATTACGGCTGGCACGCCGCGGCGAATTTCGATCTGCCTACCGGCGAAACGGTTTCGGTCGGGTTCGAGCGGTACAAGGATCGCGGCGCTTTCGAGCCTTCGGCGATCAATTCCCTGAACGCGCTGCGTCCGCATCTCGGCCGCTCTGCGATCATGGCCGCGCAGCTCGGGCTTGCGCGCGCGAAGGGCATGACCGCTGCCCTCGATACCGTCGGCATTCCGGGTGCGGTGCTCAAAAGGAACGGCAAGCTTCTCGTCGCAAACGGTCTGTTTCAGAGGCTGCTGCCGGAGGTCGTGCTCGACAGCGAGCAGCGGCTAGCCCTCGCCGATCCGTGCGCGGATGCGATTCTCAGCGACTCGATCGCGAGGCTCGGGACTGCGAACGCGCAGGGCCAGTCGCGTTCTATTCCGCTCGCCGCAAGGGAAGGGCGTCCGCCGATGATTTTTCACATCATGCCGGTGCGGGGGGCGGCGCGCGACATTTTCACCGACGGCCTCGCCCTGCTGATGGTAACGCCGATCGACCGCGCCGCCGTTCCCTCGGCGGACGTATTGCGGGTCCTGTTCGATCTGACGCCGGCGGAGGCGAGGGTTGCGCGCGGGATCGCGCAGGCGAAAACGGTCGATGCCGTTGCGCTGGAGAGCGGGGTGTCGCGCGAAACCGTGCGCACGCAACTCGCATCGGTGATGGCGAAGACCGGGATGACCCGGCAGGCGGAACTGGTGGCGCTTCTGGGCGGCAAAGCGGTCGGCGGCGGCTAGCGCGGCTTTGTACGCCGCGGCTGCGGCCTTGCGGGATGTACCCCGTTCGGGGGACGCGGAACCCGGCGCGGCTGGCTATCCTTCAGTATCGGCACTGTCCTACCTATTTGACCTATCGATTGGGTGCCGGAGCAAGTTTACGAAGGGGGAATTGCAAGGCATCCGTTCTTGGCCTCTCGGGCCGCCCGCAAGGGCGGCCTTTTTTCTGTCCTGCCGCCTTCACAGCCCGTGGTATCAGGGTAGGTCCTGCACTCCGTTGGCGGCATCTCCTATAGGGGTGCGGCTTCTGACATGGGAACGTGCTGCGGCAGCGCAAAAAACCCGCGATTCCCAAGGGCTTTCGCCTTGACGGGGCCTGACCCGCGAGTCTAAAACCCCGCCAATTGCAGGCAGGCGGTCGGATCCGCCGATCAGCGCAACAGCGCCGATCCAGGGCTCCGAGACGCTGCCTCTGACTACGAAGACGTCAGATCAGGGTCCTATGACCGGGCCGGGACAACCCGAACTCGGTCCTCTGTGCAGACAAATGAGCGCCTTTCCGCGGCTCAAGCGGAAACGGCGCGCGTTTTGTTTGCTCGTTTTTCTACTGCCGAAAGCCGGACGCGGCTTTGGCGCAAAAGGGTGAAGGCCGAATGCCTACGATTAACCAGCTGATCCGCAAGCCACGGGTTGCGCCGCGCTACCGCAATAAGGTGCCGGCACTCCAGGCGAGCCCGCAGAAGCGCGGCGTCTGCACGCGCGTCTATACGACGACCCCGAAGAAGCCGAACTCGGCGCTTCGCAAGGTCGCCAAGGTTCGTCTCACCAACGGCTTCGAGGTGATCGGCTACATCCCGGGCGAGGGCCACAACCTGCAGGAACACTCTGTGGTGATGATCCGCGGCGGCCGCGTGAAGGATCTGCCGGGCGTCCGCTACCACATTCTCCGCGGTGTCCTCGATACGCAGGGCGTCAAGAACCGCAAACAGCGCCGTTCGCTCTACGGTGCGAAGCGCCCGAAGTGACCCGAGCGTAGCGAGGGTCATCCCCGGACAAGCGAGGCGAAAGCCGAGCGCGATCCGGGGATCTCGAAAAGGAATTCTGGATGGCCGGGTCAAGCCCGGCCATGACGAAGGAAAAGAAGATGTCACGCCGTCACCGCGCAGAAAAACGCGAAACCCTTCCGGACCCGAAATTCGGCTCCGTCGTGGTCAACCGCTTCATGAACGCCGTCATGAAGCAGGGCAAAAAGTCGGTCGCTGAATCGATCGTATATGGCGCGCTCGAGCAGATCGAGGCGAAGGCCAAAACCAGCCCGCTTACCGTTTTCCAGTCGGCGCTCGACAATGTCGCGCCGTCCGTCGAAGTCCGCTCGCGCCGCGTGGGTGGCGCGACTTACCAGGTGCCGGTCGAAGTCCGCCCCGACCGCCGCCAGGCGCTCGCGATCCGCTGGCTGATTACCGCCGCGCGCGAACGCAACGAAAAAACGATGGTGGACCGTCTGTCGGGCGAACTGCTCGACGCTAGCAACAACCGGGGCAACGCCGTCAAAAAGCGCGAAGACACGCATCGCATGGCCGAAGCGAACCGCGCCTTCTCCCATTATCGCTGGTGACGCACGGAAACCGGCCGAGGATCAATCATGCCCCGCTCCCATAAAATCGAAGACTACCGCAACTTCGGCATCATGGCGCATATCGACGCCGGCAAGACGACGACGACCGAGCGGATTCTCTTCTACACCGGCAAGTCCCACAAGATCGGCGAAGTCCATGACGGCGCCGCCACCATGGACTGGATGGAGCAGGAGCAGGAGCGCGGCATTACGATCACGTCGGCCGCGACCACCGCGTTCTGGAACGACAAGCGTCTCAATATCATCGACACCCCAGGCCACGTCGACTTCACCATCGAAGTGGAGCGTTCGCTCCGCGTGCTCGACGGCGCCGTCGTCGTGCTCGACAGCAACCAGGGCGTCGAGCCGCAGACCGAAACCGTATGGCGTCAGGGCGACAAGTACAAAGTCCCGCGCATCGTGTTCGCGAACAAGATGGACAAGACCGGTGCGGATTTCTTCAAGTGTCTCGACGACATCGTGAAGCGTCTTGGCGCCAAGCCGGTTGCGATCCAGCTGCCGATCGGCGCCGAAAGCAACTTCAAGGGCGTGATCGATCTCGTGAAAATGAAGGCGATCGTCTGGCACGACGAGTCGCTCGGCGCCAAGTTCGACTACACCGACATCCCCGCCGACATGGTGGATCAGGCCAAGGAATATCGCGAGAAGCTCGTCGAGGCCGCAGTCGAACTCGACGACGCTGCGCTGGAAAAGTTTCTCGAAGGCGTCGAGCCGGACGAGGCGACGCTTCACAAACTTATCCGCAAGGCCGTGCTGACCAGCGCGTTCTATCCGGTGCTCGCCGGCTCCGCGTTCAAGAACAAGGGTGTGCAGCCGCTGCTCGATGCGGTCGTCGCGTACCTGCCGTCGCCGGTCGACGTTCCTGCGATCAAGGGCGAAGACTTGCACGGCAATGAAGTAATCCGCAAGGCTTCCGATAGCGATCCGCTGGCGCTGCTCGCGTTCAAGATCATGGACGACCCGTTCGTCGGCACGATCACCTTCTGCCGCATCTATTCTGGCGTGCTGCAGTCGGGCACCGGCGTCATCAACTCGACGCGCGAAAAGAAGGAACGTATCGGCCGCATGCTCTTGATGCATGCGAATAACCGCGAAGACATCAAGGAAGCCTATGCCGGCGACATCGTGGCGCTTGCGGGCCTCAAGGAAGTCCGTACCGGCGACACGCTGTGCGATCCCGACAAGCCGGTGATTCTCGAGCGCATGGAATTCCCGGAGCCGGTGATCGAAATCGCGATCGAACCGAAATCGAAGGCCGACCAGGAAAAGCTCGGCGTCGCGCTCGCGAAGCTCGCTGCCGAAGACCCGTCGTTCCGTGTCTCCACCGATCAGGAGTCCGGCCAGACCATTCTCAAGGGCATGGGCGAACTCCACCTCGACATCAAGGTCGATATCCTGAAGCGCACTTATAAGGTCGACGCCAATATCGGCGCGCCGCAGGTCGCCTACCGCGAAAAGATTTCGAAACCGGCCACGGTCGATTACACCCACAAGAAGCAGTCGGGCGGTTCCGGCCAGTTCGCGCGCGTGAAGCTCGAACTCGAACCCGGCGCGCCCGGAAGCGGTTTCGTATTCGAAAACGAGATCGTCGGCGGCGCGGTGCCGAAGGAATACATCCCCGGCGTCGAGAAGGGCCTCGAGTCCGTGCTCGGCGCGGGCGTGCTCGCGGGCTTCCCGGTCGTCGATCTCAAGGTCCGCCTCGTGGACGGCGCGTATCACGACGTCGACTCGTCGGCGCTCGCGTTCGAAATCGCCGCCCGCGCTGCACTCCGCGAAGGTCTGCAGAAGGGCGGCTCGGTTCTGCTCGAGCCGATCATGAAGGTCGAGGTCGTGACCCCGGAAGACTACACCGGCTCGGTCATCGGCGACCTCAACTCGCGCCGCGGCCAGATTCAGGGCCAGGACATGCGCGGCAACGCCAACGTGATCAACGCGATGGTGCCGCTCGCCAACATGTTCGGTTACGTGAACAATCTGCGTTCGTTCTCGCAGGGCCGCGCCACCTTCACGATGCAATTCGACCACTACGAACAGGTACCCAACAACGTCGCGCAGGAGGTTCAGGCGAAATACGCCTGAGCCTTTTGCATTTGATTTTCACACGTATCCGCTGAACGGAGAGCGAGATGGCCAAGGAAAAATTTGAACGCACGAAACCGCATGTGAACGTCGGCACGATCGGGCACGTCGACCACGGCAAGACGTCCTTGACGGCTGCGATCACGAAGGTGCTTGCGGAGACGGGCG
>JBGFSD010000068.1:0-18666 GCA_041694745.1 Pseudomonadota bacterium | reverse complement strand
ATGACGGGAATGCCGCCGCCGACCGCCGCTTCGAAGTTGAAAGCGGCGTTATTCTTTTCCGCAAGCCGGATCAGCGGCGTGCCGTGCTTGGCGATCAGCGCCTTGTTCGCGGTCACCACCGGACGGCCGATCGAAAGTGCTGCTTCGACCGAGCTTTTTGCAGGGTCGCCCGAACCGCCCATCAACTCCACGAAGACGTCGATGCCTTCGCTTTTCGCAAGCGCCACCGGGTCGGTGCCCTGCTTCAGCGAAGAAAGATCGAGACTCTGGTCGCGCGGCGGATCTTTGGAAGCGACCGCGACCAGGTCGATCGGACGCCCCGCGCGCTCGGCCAGCTTTGCGCGCGTGCCCAGCAGCATTCCCGCCACCGCCGAACCGACAGTGCCGAGACCGGCGAGACCGACACGCAGCGGAGCTTCCATCGTTCTTTCCCGCGATTTATCCCCGCGCCTGAAGCGGCACGACGTTGTGCAGAATGGTGTCGGCGGAATCCAGGAATTTGCGGATGTTGCGCGCCGCCTGACGGATGCGCTGATCGTTCTCGACCAGCGCCAGACGCACATAGTCGTCGCCGTGTTCGCCGAAGCCGATGCCCGGGGCGACGGCCACGCTCGCCTTCTCGACCAGCAATTCGGCGAACTTCACGCTGCCGAGCGGACGGAAGCGCTCCGGGATCGGCGCCCAGGCGAACATCGATGCCTTCGGGCTCGGAATTTCCCAGCCCGCGCGGGTAAAGCTCTCGACCATCGCGTCGCGGCGCGTCTTATAGGTTGCACGCATTTCGTGGATGCAGTCTTCGGGACCGTTCAGCGCCGCGGTCGCCGCGACCTGCACCGGCGTGAAGGCGCCGTAGTCGAGATAGGATTTCACTCTGCTGAGCGCCGCGATCACGCGCTCGTTGCCGACGGCGAAACCCATGCGCCAGCCGGCCATCGAGAACGTCTTCGACATCGAGGTGAACTCGACCGTGACGTCCATCGCGCCCGGCACCTGCAAGACCGACGGCGGCGGATTGTCGTCGAAATAGACTTCGGCATAAGCGAGATCGGAGAGCACGAGGATTTCGTGCTTCTTCGCGAACGCCACCACGTCGCGGTAAAATTCGAGATCGGCGACCATCGCAGTCGGGTTCGACGGGTAGCAGATCACGACCGCGATCGGCTTCGGGATCGAATGCACCACCGCGCGCTCGAGCGCGTGGAAGAACTCCGGTCCCGGCTCGCTCGGCACCGCGCGGATCGAGCCGCCCGCCATCAGGAAGCCGAAGGCGTGTATCGGATAGCTCGGGTTCGGCACCAGCACGACATCGCCCGGCGCCGTGATCGCCTGCGCCACGTTGGCAAAACCTTCCTTGGAGCCGAGTGTCGCGACGACCTGCGTGTCCGGATTCAGCTTCACGTTGAAGCGGCGCGCGTAATAGGCGGCCTGGGCCTTGCGCAAGCCGGGGATGCCTTTGGATGCGGAGTAGCGGTCGGTCCGCGGCTTGCCGAGAGTCTCCTTCATCTTCTCGATCACATGGGCGGGCGCCGGCAGGTCCGGGTTGCCCATGCCGAGATCGATGATGTCGGCGCCTGCATTCCGTGCGGCGGCCTTCACCCGGTTCACGCTCTCGAAAACGTACGGCGGCAGGCGCTTGATGCGATGGAAGTCGGACATGGAAAGTCTCTTGGCAATTCTCTCGGCAAGTCTCTGAAAAGCGGCCCTTTCAGGGTGCACGCAGGGCCACGATTCATGCGGGGCTCATAGCACCGAAACGGCGGAAATTGCACGGCTTTTACGCGCGCCGGCGGCGCTAATTAGCTCGGAGAATGCGTGCGCGGACCTGCGCCTCTCGCTCGGTGCTCATCTTTTTGAGCTCCTGCTCGAGCTTGATGCGCTCCACGTCGTTCATGACCGGCTCGTTGTCGTCCCGCACGGGGGTCGCGATTGCCGGGAAGGCTTCGGGCGTGTTGGCCGGGTCCGAGGCGGGATTGCTCGCCGGAATGATGGCCGGAATCGTGGGCATCGAGACATCCATGAAGGGAACGGGTACGTCACCGGTGGCGCAGCCGCCAACTGCCAGCGCCCCAGCCAGTGCTGCGGCGCGGCAGACCTTCCCCGCGACCTTCGACCCAACAACCTTCAACGGCTGCCCCTTAATAACCCAAACGCCCTGATTCTATGGCAGTGGCCTCTGTCGCTGCCTATTATGGCAGAAGCGGGGTGGGTACCCCGGAAGCGGTATTGTAGCCGCCGAACCGTTCAAGGGAGTAAACGCGACATGGACGACAAGCCCAAAACAGGCGTCGAAGCGCCTCGGGCCGTCGATCCGGAAGCGTTCGCCCGGAACCTCGCCCGGGTCATAGAACAGGGGGGCAAGGCGCTCGCCGCCTACCTCAAGCCCCGCGAGCAGCAGGACTTCGGCGATGCCAAGGCCGAGGAAATGGTCGACGTCTTCAAGACGCTGAACCAGATCGCCGAATTCTGGCTTTCCGATCCGCAACGCGCAGCCGCTGCGCAGACCGCGCTCGCAAAGGGTTACATGGACCTCTGGGCCATGACGGTGAAGCGCATGGCGGGCGAGCATCCCGAACCCGTGAAGACTGCGGACCCGAAAGACCGCCGCTTCAGCGATCCGGACTGGAACAACAATCCGTTCTTCGATGCGCTGAAGCAGGCCTATCTGCTCACCACCGACTGGGCCGAGCGCATGGTGCGGGATGCCGAAGGCATCGACGACCATACCCGCCGCAAGGCCGAATTTTATGTGAAGCAGATTTCGAATGCGGTCTCGCCTTCGAACTTCGTGCTGACCAATCCCGAACTGTTCCGCGAAACGCTCGGTTCCTCCGGCGAAAATCTCGTGCGCGGAATGCAGATGCTCACCGAGGACATCGAGGCGGGTAAAGGCGATCTGCGCATCCGCCAGTCCGACGCCTCCAGCTTCGAGGTAGGCCGCAATCTCGCGACCACACCCGGCAAGGTGATCTTCGAGAACGATCTGATTCAAGTCATTCAATACACGCCTGTCACCGAGAAGGTGCTGGCCGTTCCGCTCGTGATCGTGCCGCCGTGGATCAACAAGTTCTACGTGCTCGACCTGACCCCCGAGAAATCGATGATCAAGTGGGCGGTGGAGCAAGGCATCACGGTCTTCGTGATCTCCTGGGTCAATCCCGACGCGCGCCTCGCCCAGAAGTCCTTCGAGGACTACATGAAGGACGGCGTGCTCGCGGCGCTCGATGTTGCGGAGAAAGTGACGGGCGAGAAGCAGTCGCATATCTGCGGCTATTGCGTCGGCGGCACCATGACGGCCGTATCGCTCGCCTATCTCGCGGCGACCGGACAGGATCGCATCGCAAGCGCCACGTTCCTCGCGACCCAGGTCGATTTCACCTACGCCGGCGATCTCAAGGTTTTCGTCGACGAAGAACAGCTGGAAGCGCTCGAGCGGCGCATGAAGCAGGTCGGATTCCTGGATTCCACCAAGATGGCGATGGCCTTCAACATGCTGCGCTCGAACGATCTGGTGTGGCCTTACATCGTCAACAACTACATGCGCGGCAAGGCGCCCTTCCCGTTTGACCTGCTGTACTGGAATTCGGACTCGACGCGGCTGCCCGCCGCGAACCACTCGTTCTACCTGCGCAACTGCTATCTCGAAAACAAGCTCTCCGCCGGCAAGATGGTGGTCGACAACGTGCGGCTCGACCTCGGCAAGGTGAAGGTACCGGTTTACAATCTCGCCACGCGCGAAGACCATATCGCGCCGCCCAAGTCCGTCTTTCTCGGTTCGAGCTTCTTCGGCGGGCCGGTGCGTTTCGTGCTTGGCGGTTCGGGCCATATTGCCGGCGTCGTCAATCCGCCGGACAAAAAGAAATATTCGTTCTGGACCGGCGGTCCTGCCGACGGCGAACTCGACAGATGGATCGAGAACGCGATCGAGCACAAGGGCTCGTGGTGGACCGACTGGCTCGCGTGGCTGAAAGACATCGACCGCCGCGAGGTACCCGCGCGCATTCCCGGCGAAGGGCCGCTCAAGGCGATTGAGGACGCGCCGGGACGCTATGTGAAGATAAAAGCCTGAAGCTTCAGAACGCCTTCGGACCGTAGCGGCGCAACTGATCGTAGGTCTCGAAGCCAAGCCGCCGGTACACCGGCTCGCCGAGCCTGCTCGCCTGCAGCGTGACGACTTTCGCGCCGGCCTCGAACGCCAAGTTCGCCGACTCGACCGTCACCAGAGCACCGAGGCCTAAATGCTGCGCGTTGGGACGGGTGCCGATCCAGTAGAGCCCGCCACATTCGCCGGTCATCAGAGCAATCGAGGTCGCAAGCGGCTCGTCATCGCGATAGGCGATGATGCCGATAATGTTCTTTGTGAGCAGCGCTTCCGATTTCGAGAACATAGCGCGCGTGTGCACTTCCGGAAGCCCAAGCATCGCATAAGCGAGTATGCTGACTTCGACGAAATCATGCAGGTGCTTTGCGCTCGCCATCCGCTCGATGCAAACCCCGTCAGGCGCCTTACGTGCAGGCAGCGGCTTCGTAACCGACATGCACGGGATTTCGGAGCGGACTTCATATTCGTTGTCGAGCAGGTATTCTTCGAGATCGGCGTCATGCCTCCCGATCACCGAGAAGGAATACATGCGCTTCTTCGGCGCGAAGAAAGCGCGCGCCGCCTGCGCGAGTTCGCCGGGCTCCACGGAGAGGTTGTCGCGCGCGGCGGCATTCCAGTAGCCGCCCGGAAAGTCGCTTGCGCCGGCGACCAGCAGGATGCCGCCGCTATCACGCACCTCGCACGGGCTCTGAAACCCGGCATGGATGCGGATCGACTGCAGGTAATTGTAGTTCGAAAGCCGCTCGACTTCGTTCATCGCGCTCTGCGGAATTCGAGGAAGAAACGAAACGCTAGCGGGAATCCCGTCTTCCGCCTAGCTTGATGCAGTACGTGTCGAGGAAGGAATTCATGCATCCCCTGACGAGACTGGTCCTGATTGCCTTTTTTGCCGCCGCCGCTGCCGGGCAGGCGGCAGCCCAATTCCGCACCGAAATTTACCCGATCGCTACGCGGACGCTCAGCACGACAGCCTTCCTGAACGGCAATACTGAAGGACCGCCGGCAACCATCGCGGGCGAGTTGCGCATTCCGACCTTCGGCACCGACCGGCTGCCGGCCGTTATCCTGGTCCACGGCTCCGGCGGCGTCGGCAGCAACGTCACCGACTGGGCCGCCGAACTGAACCGGCTCGGCATCGCCGCCTTCGTTCTGGACAGCTTCACCGGCCGCGGGATCGCGAACACCATCGCGGATCAAAGTCTGCTGGCAAGCTTTGCCATGCTCTACGATTCCTATCGCGCGCTCGAAATACTTTCGAAGCATCCGCGCATCGACCCCGATCGCATCGCCATCATGGGTTTCTCCAAGGGCGCAATCCCCTCGCTCTATTCGAGCCTCTCGCGCTTTCAGAAGATCCATGCTTCTCCCGGCACGAGGTTCGCCGGCCATATCGCGCTCTATGCCCCGTGCAACACCCGGCACGAGGAAGACCTCGTGACCACCGGCGCGCCGATCCGCTTCTTTCATGGCCTGAGCGACGACTACACGCTGGCCGAACATTGCAAGGAATACGCGGACAAGCTGAAGGCGGCGGGAGCTGACGTAGCGTTCTTCGGCTATCCCGGCGCCCACCACGCGTACGACACCAGCATGATCCCGTTTCCGATCCAGCTTCCTCATGCGCTCACCGCCCGTACGTGCCGCTTTACGGAACGGCCGCAAGGCACGATCGTCAACGAGGAGACCGGCAAGGCGCCGACCATGCAGGACCGCTGTATTGAACGCGGCGCCACAGTCGCCCATAGTCCCGAGGCGCTTGCAGCCACGCGGAAGGAAGTCGCCGCGTTTCTGAAGATGCTCTTCAAGATGTAACAAACGGAGTTCGCGAAGATGAACGCGGCAACGAAGGAAACGCTCACCGTAGATCAGATCAAGAGCAGGATCGGCCAGAACATCGGCACATCGAGATGGTTCGAGGTGGGGCAGCAGCGGATCGACGATTTCGCCGACGCGACCGAGGATCACCAGTTCATTCACGTCGATGTCGAGCGCGCGAAGAAGGAGACGCCGTTCGGCGGCACCATCGCGCACGGATTTCTCACGCTCTCGCTCTTGGCACCCATGGGCTACGACGCGCTGCCCGCGATCGCGAATCGCGCGATGGGGATCAACTACGGTCTCGACAAGGTGCGCTTTCTCTCGCCTGTTCGCGCCGGCTCGCGCGTGCGCGGCCATTACAAGCTCGTCGACGTGACACAGCGCTCGCCGAAAGAACTTCTGTTCAAGTACGAAGTGACGGTCGAGATCGAGGGACAGGACCGCCCTGCCCTGATCGCGGAGTCGCTCGGCATGGCCGTGCTGCAATGAGCGATCCGCTGATGGACTTGATCTCGGGCGGCGGCGCGATCAGCCCCGATCCGCTGCTCGATATCAGCGAGCGTGCGGAACACAAATATGCCGACAACGAAGGCGTGAAGATCCACTACGCCGCGCTCGGCAAAGGCCCGCTTGTCGTCATGATGCACGGCTTCCCCGACTACTGGATGTCGTGGCGGCACCAGATGAACGCGCTTTCGAAACAGTTCCGGGTCTGCGCGCTCGACATGCGCGGCTACAATCTTTCGGACAAGCCGAAAGGCATCGAAAGCTACTCGATGCGCAAACTCGTCACCGACTGCGCGGCGGTGGTGGCTGCCGAGGGTGCGAAGAAGGCGACGATCATCGGACACGACTGGGGCGGCGCCACCGCATGGAATGTCGGCATGCGCAGGCCGGACATCACCGAGCGGCTGATCGTGCTCAACATGCCGCACCCGTGGACGCTCGCAAAGCAGCTCGCCGAGAACCCCGAGCAGGTGAAGAATTCCCAATACGCCCGCAACTTTCAGGACCCGGAATTCTACAAGCAGATTTCGCTGGAGCGCCTCGGCGCCTGGGTCACGGACCCCGAAGCGCGGAAACTGCATCTCGCCGCGATGCAGCGCTCCGACCCGCAGGCGATGCTGCATTATTATCAGGCGAACTACCCGGCCCCGCCTTATGTCGCGCCGGCCGCGCCGCCGCCCAAGGTGAAGGCACCGACCCTTCTGATCCACGGCATGGAAGACAAGGCGCTCCTGTCCGAAGGGCTGAACGGGGTCTGGGACTTCGTCGAGCAAGATTTCACGCTCGCCACCATCCCGGGTGCTGGCCATTTCGTGCAGCAGGACGCGGCCGAAGCGGTCAGCCGCACCATCCTCGCCTGGCTGAACCGCTAGCCTCCGCTCACACGGGATTTATCGCCACCCCGCTTCTCAAGCGGCGGCGGCGCCCATAGTATCCGCGAAATCGAGCCGCCGGAAATCGTCATGCGCCGCCTCGCGATCACCGTTGTTCTGGTTGCCGTCTCGGGCGGCGCGTCCGCGCAGTCGGCGGACGACTGCTATCAGGCGACGCTGCGCACCGACGATCGGGAAATCATCCGCATCTGCTCGGCGGCGCTGCAGTCCGCAAATCTCGACGACCGCACCCGTTCGATCACGGTTTCGAACCGCGGCCTCGGCTATCTGCGCGACAAGCAATACGACAAGGCGATCCTCGACTTCTCCGACGCACTCGTCGTCGACGGCAAGAATCCGTTCCCGTTCAACTTCCGCGGCGAAGCCTGGCGCGAGCTGAACAATTTCGAACGTGCCTTTGCGGATTTCGATCAGGCGCTGCGGATCGATCCCGATTTTACCGGGGCGATGTACAACCGCGGACTTACCTTCGAGCGCCAGGGCGCCACTGCGGCCGCGCGCGCGGAGTATCGCCGGGCCATCGCCACCAGAGGCGACCGCGCGCTGGACACTTGGGCGCGGGATCGCGCCCGCGAGCGCCTTACCGCGCTCGGCGAAGGGCCGCAGCGCCAGGAACCGCAACGCCAGGAACCGCAACGGCAGGATCCGCCGCGGTACGACGTGGACAAGATCGACGGCGGCAGCGACCGCGAACGCCGCTAGACGCCGCGATCCGAGCGCCGCAACTTCGCGCTACGGAAACAGCGCAACCTGATCGAGGCCCGTCGTTTCCGGCAAGCCGAGCATCACATTCATATTCTGTACGGCCTGACCCGACGCGCCCTTGACCAGATTGTCGAGCGTCGAGATCACGATCGCCGTGCCCGGACGGCGGTCGGCAACCACGCCGAGATAGGTCATGTTCGAGCCCCGCACATGCCGCGACTGCGGCACCATGCCGAAATCGAGCACGCGCACGAACGGCTGGCCGGAATAGAAATCCGCCAGCACGCGATGCAACTGCTCGGCGCTCGTCGAGCCGGAAGTCTTTACATAATGCGTCGCGTAGATGCCACGGTTCATCGGGATCAAATGCGCCGTGAAGCTCGGCACCACCGGCCGGCTCGCAGCCGCGGAAAACTCCTGATCGAGTTCCGCCATGTGGCGGTGACCGCCGACGCCGTAGGCGTGCATGCCCTCGGAGACTTCCGAGAACAGCATTTCCTCTTTCGCGGCCCTGCCCGCACCGGTCATGCCGGATTTGGAATCGATCACGATCGCGTCGGTCTCGATCGCACCCGCCTCGATCAGCGGCACCATCGCGAGGATCGAGGTCGAGGTGTAGCAGCCCGGATTGGCGACCAGCCGCGCCTTCTTGATCTCGTCGCGGTAGAGTTCGACGAGGCCATAGACGGCTTCCTTCTGCAATTCGACCGCCTGATGCGCGTGGCCGTACCACTTTTCATAGGCGAGCGGATCGCGGATGCGGAAGTCTGCCGAAAGATCGACGACCTTCAGCTTGGGCGCTTTCTCGAGCAGATCCTTGATCACTTTCTGCGTGGTGCCGTGGGGCAGCGCGCAGAACACGAGATCGGCCGTCGAGGGGTCGAGTTCCTGGATGGTGACGAGCTTCGGCAGCTCAACGCCGAAGAATTGCGGATAGACGCTCGCCATGGTCTTGCCGGCCTTGCGGTCGGCGGTGAGTGCTACGATCTCCGCGTTGGGATGGCGCAGGAGCAGGCGCACGAGTTCGGCGCCGGTGTAACCCGACGCGCCAAGGATCGCGATCCGCGTTTTGGTGGCGCTCATTGGTCTGCTCCTAAAAGGGAGTGACGCTTACCCGAAATGCACCGGCGGCGAAAGAGTCTGACAATGGGGAGCCGGTAAACCTTCCGCCGCACTATTTGGTTCCACGCCGGAGCGCCACAAGCCCCACGCAATGCATCGCGATATGCGCGGCGGCGATGGCGGTTATCTCGGACCGGTCATAAGGCGGCGAGACCTCCATCACGTCGAAGCCGACGAAGTTGACCGGCGAAAGCGCCTGCAGGACCATCAACGCTTCACGCGAAGTCAGCCCGCCTGCCACCGGCGTGCCGGTGCCCGGGGCGAAGGCCGGGTCGAGCGCGTCGATGTCGAAGGTGAGATAGGCCTTTTTCTTCCCTACCCTTCTCAGCACTTTCCTCGCGACCCCGGCGGCGCCCAGCGTCTCGATCCGATTGCCGTCCACGATCTCGATGCCGTGGGTCGCCGGCGCGTGCGTCCGGATGCCGATCTGGATCGAATGCTTCACGTTGATAAGACCCTCGATCGCCGCACGTGCGACGAAGGAGCCGTGATCGATCCGGCCCGCTTCCGGATGCCAGGTGTCCTGATGCGCGTCGAACTGCACGAGCGCGAGCGGGCCGTGTCTTGCGGCATGCGCCTTCAAGAGCGGATAGGTCACATAATGATCGCCGCCCAGCGTGAGCAGGGTCGCTCCGCTCGCGAGAATTTCCTTCGCCTGCGCTTCGATTTGAGCCGGCGCCTCGTCGTGATTGCCGTAATCCAACGCGCAGTCGCCGACATCGACCGCAGTCAGTTTCGCGTAAGGGTCGAAGCCGAACGGATATTGCGGATCGCCTTCGAGGATCGCCGAGGCCGCGCGGATCGCGCGCGGTCCGAACCGCGCACCGGGCCGGTTCGAGGTCGCAGCGTCGAACGGCACGCCCCAGATCGCAAGATCGGCGCCCTCCGCATCCTTCGCGTAGCGCCGCCGCATGAAGGAGAGCGCGCCGCCATAGGTCGGCTCGTTCACGCCGCCGCGGACATGCTCGCCCTTGAAGGCGTTGTCGGCGGGACGCGGACGTCGCGGCGCAGCGGATTTCTTCTTTGTCATCGCGGTTTCGTTGATCGGAGAGCCAGCACGGGTTAGTCTTATCGCAACAACAGCCACTCCAAAACAAGGAAACGAATCCCATGGCCGTAGACGGTAAGTGGAATATTTCGATCGACACGCCGATGGGCACCCGCCAGGCGGAGCTCGAATTCAAGGCCGAGGGCGGTACCCTCACCGGCACGCAGTCCGCGGACGGCCAGTCGGGGCCCCTGCAGGAGGGCACGGTCGACGGCAACAAGGTTTCGTGGAAAGTCGACATCACCAACCCGATGCCCCTGACGCTGACCTTCACCGGCACGGTCGACGGCGACAAGATCTCGGGCGACGCCGACACCGGCACCTTCGGCAGCTTCCCGTTCTCGGGCAGCCGCGCGTAACGTCTTGCCTCTTATCCGGCCCGCAGGCGCTTTCGAGCGCCTGCTTCGGGCGGCACGCTACCGGCTGATGCGAGCGCTCAGGCGCGATCGCTTCACCGTCGAGGCACAGGGCCTGAAGTTCGTAATCGGCCACAGGGACCTTATTGACTTTCACCTCGCGCTCGAGGGCGCGTGGGAGCCCGTGCAGATCAACCGGCTCGCGGAAGCCGCCGCCAAGGTCCCGTTCGACGTCTTTCTGGACATCGGCGCCAATGCCGGATTCTACAGCGCCTTGGTGGCGGCGAAGCGGCTTGCGAAGGAAGTCATCGCGTTCGAGCCCGATCCGGAAAATTTCGCGCGGCTCACCGCCAATCTCGAGGCCAATAATCTTCAGGAAGAAGTCTGGGCGCTGCAAACCGCGCTCGGCGACGCGGCCGGCGAAGTGACGCTGACCGAGGCCGGCGTGCATAACCGCGGCGAGTCCTACATCGCGCAGGCCGACATGCCCGCCGGCGCCGTCACCCATCGCGTCCGTCAGGTGAGATTCGACGACGAGTACCAGATCAGGGGCAAGCACATCCTGATCAAGATGGACATCGAGGGTTACGAGTTCCACGCCCTCGCCGGGATGGAGCGGACGTTGCGGGACAACCTGTGCTATCTGCAGGTCGAGCTGTTTTCCGAAAGACTCGAGGAATTGCAGGCACTGTTCCAGCGGCTGGGCTATCGCTTCCTTGGCACTTACGAGTTCGACCACTATTTCACCAACATCACGGGCGTTGAGTAGGGTCGCTGTCGTCCCGGCCAGGCGAACCCTCGGGTCTCGCTCCGCTCGCCCGAGGGTAAACTCCGCGAGCGCGAGCGGGGACGACGGGAGTGAATCCGTCATGGCATATTCGACACACCTGATTCGGGACTGATCATCGATGGCAAAGGCGGCCAAAAAGGCGAAGGCAAAACCTGCACCCGGCGGCAAGGCGCGCGGGCAAGCCGACCTGTTCGGTGCGCCCAAGAACGGCGGCCGCGGCAAGGCGGGCCGGGAAGCCGCGCGCGGCGGCGGCAAGAACTATGACGCGCACTCGATCGAGGTACTCGAAGGGCTGGAGCCGGTCCGGCGCCGCCCCGGCATGTATATCGGCGGCACCGACGCCAAGGCGCTGCACCACATCTTCGCGGAAGTCATCGACAACGCCATGGACGAGGCGGTCGCGGGACATGCGAGTTTCATCGAAGTCGAGATGACGGAAGACGGCTTCATCCGCGTCACCGACAACGGCCGCGGAATCCCCGTCGACCCGCATCCGAAATTCAAGAACAAGTCGGCGCTGGAAGTGATCCTCACCACCCTGCATGCGGGCGGAAAGTTCTCCGGCGAGTCTTACGAAACCTCCGGCGGCCTGCACGGCGTGGGCGTCTCGGTGACGAACGCGCTTTCGGAAACGCTGGAAGCGGAAGTCGCGCGCGGCGGCGTGCTCTATCGCCAGGTTTACAAGCGCGGCGTGCCACAAGGCCCGCTCAAAGTGGTGCAGAAGAACGTAAAGAAACGCGGCTCTTCGATCCGCTTCACGCCGGACCCGCTAATCTTCGGCAAAGACGCGAAGTTCGAGCCGGACCGCGTGTTCCGCATGACCAAGGCGAAAGCCTATCTGTTCGGCGGCGTCGAAATCCGCTGGTCGGCGGACAAGTCGCTCGTCAAGGGCACCGACGTTCCGGAGAAGGATTCGTTTCACTTCGAGAACGGGCTGCGCGACTATCTCGCCGCTAACATCGAGAAGCGCACCCGCGTTCATAAGGACATTTTCGCCGGCAAGAGCGAGAAGAAGTCCGGCCACGGCACCGTCGAATGGGCGGTCGCGTGGATCGCGGACGAGGACGGCTTCGTCAATTCCTATTGCAACACCATTCCGACGCCGGACGGCGGCACGCACGAAAACGGCCTGCGCACCGCGCTGCTCCGGAGCCTCAAGGATTACGCCGACCGCACCGGCAACAAGCGCGCGGCGGCAATCACCGCCGACGACGTGATGGACGGCGCCACCGCGATCGTCTCCGTCTTCATTCGCGATCCGGAATTCCAGGGCCAGACCAAGGACCGCCTCGCCAACCCGGAAGCGGCGAAGCTCGTGGAGAACACGCTGCGCGACGCCTTCGACAATTTCCTCGCCGGCAACACGCTGGAAGCGAACAAGCTGCTCGACTGGGCCGTTGAACGCGCGGAAGAGCGCGCGCGCCGCCGCACCGAGAAGGAAATCTCGCGCAAGTCGGCGGTGCGCAAGCTGCGCCTTCCCGGCAAGCTCGCCGACTGTTCGAATGCTTCAGCGAAGGATTCCGAAATCTTCATCGTCGAGGGCGATTCCGCGGGCGGCTCCGCGAAGCAGGCCCGCGACCGCCGCACGCAGGCGGTGCTGCCGCTGCGCGGCAAGATCCTGAACGTGGTCAGCGCGGGCCGCGGCAAGCTCGCCGCCAACCAGCAGCTCGCCGACCTGATGCAGGCCTTGGGCTGCGGTACCGGCGCGCACTACAACGAGAGCGCACTGCGCTACGACCGCGTCATCATCATGTGCGATGCCGACGTCGACGGCGCGCATATCGCATCGCTGCTCATTACCTTCTTCTATCAGGAGATGCCGAAGCTGATCGAGAACAAGCATCTCTATCTCGCCGTGCCCCCGCTCTACCGTCTCACCTATGGCGGACAGACGGTCTATGCGCGCGACGACAAGCACAAAGAGCAGCTCATGAACACGGTGTTCAAGGGCAAGAAGAACATCGAGGTTGGCCGTTTCAAGGGCCTCGGCGAAATGCTGCCGTCGCAGCTGAAAGATTCGATGAACCCGGCTTCCCGATCCCTGCTGCGCGTCACCATTGCGGACGCCAAGAAGGCCGCGACCAAGAAGACGATCCAGCGGCTGATGGGCAACAAACCCGAAGAGCGCTTCACGTTCATTTCCGAGAACGCGAAGTTCGCAGCCGAAGCGCTGGATATCTAGCGCTTCAAATACTGATCCAGCACCTTCTGCGGATCGCGGGAAAGCTGCGTGCAGCGGGCGCCATAGGCTTCGTCCAGCTTCACGATATTCTCGCATTTGCCGTCGAGCAGCTTCTGCTGCTGTTCGACCGCCACCTTCTGGCGCGCGATCATGGTCTCGTTGTCCATGCGGATCGACTGCCCGGCCTGGAAGGCGTATTTGCGCAGCTTCTCGATATTGGCGGTCGCGACCGAGGCGACGTTCACCTCGGCCTGCTCGATCGCGCAGCCCCGGACGAAGCTGTAATAGACCACGCAGATCGAAAGTTCCGCCTGCACGACGTCGATTGCGGTCTTCTTCTCGTCCTGCGCCTGCGCAGGAGCCAGCAGAACCGCCAGCAGGGCAGCGGCGCGCAACAACTTCATCAGGACCTCCTTCCCCGTATCCAATCTATCACCAATTCCCGGCCGTGAGCGGCTATGAAAAATTCTGGATAGCGGCCCTGGCCCTGCCGGCGGCGCTGGAAATTCTTCAATTTCCGCTCTAAGTGAAGCCCGCAATGCCAAAGCTAAGCTCTAAACACCCGTTCCGTATCGGACGTTCCCGTACCGGCCTCGGCCTCTTCGCCACCAAACCCATCAAGAAGGGCACCCGCGTCGTCGAATATTCCGGCCGCAGGATCACGAACAAGCGCGCGGAATGGATCGAGGACAATACCGACAACCGTTACGTCTTCGAACTCAACGACAAGTGGTCGATCGACGGATCGCCGCGGAGCAATCTCGCGCGCTACGTCAATCACTCCTGCCGGCCGAATGTCGAGGCCTACCAGTACGACATGAAGATCTGGTACCGGGCGCGCTGGAACATCAAGCCAGGCGACGAAATTCTGGTCAGCTACGGACAGGATTATTTCGACAGCTTCATCAAGCCGGTCGGCTGCAAATGCAACACCTGCATGAACCGGCGGAAGCGCGAACGCGCGGAAGCGCGCAAGAAGGCCGCGCGAAAGCGGGCGGCCGCGAAGAAGAACGGCAAGCATTAAGCACCTTCTTCGTCATGCCCGGCACTCGGGTCCGGCTTCGCCGGCCCGAGCACAAGCCTTGTGCCGGGCATCCACGCCTTTGCAGATCATCCGCGCAGTAAAGACGTGGATGGCAACAGAAGTCGCGCTTGCGCGACTTCTGAATAAATCATGCCTAAGTCGGGCAGGCCCGACTTAGGTGACGAGCCCGGCCATGACGAGTCTGGCCAAAAAAAAGCAAAAAGCCCGCTCTTGCGAGCGGGCTTTCTTACTTCTAGAAGATGCCGCCAACGAGAGCAGCATCGCGAAGCGGCTTACGCGGCCTGCAGGTTCTCGGCCGCGGCCTTGCCGCTGCGCTTGTCCTGCACGATCTCGAAGGAGATCTTCTGGCCTTCGTTCAGCGTCTGCATGCCCGAACGCTGCACGGCCGAGATGTGAACGAACACATCCTTGCCGCCGTCATCCGGCTGAATGAAACCAAAGCCTTTTTGCGTGTTGAACCACTTCACGGTTCCAGTGCTCATCGTAGCTTTTCCGTTCGTCGATAGAGTCGAATATGAACCTGCGTCGGATGACGCACGTCCGGTGGCATCGATTTTGGTGAAGTTAGAAGCGTAAGGCAGTCATCCCGCCAGGGCCACGTCGTTCGGCCGAAATTCGATGGCGGGCATATACGGGCGGCGGATGACGCTGGCAAGACGCCAGGCGGAATTTATTTTCCGGGGTGCTCGTAGAGCCTGAAAGCCTTGCCTTCCCGGACCGCATAGCCCGGATCGAAGTGCCCGCCGAAGATTCTGACCTTCGTTCCAGCCAGTTTGCCAAGCAGTTCTTCCCGCATCCTGGCGGAGCCGAGCGGATCGCTGTCGAAGGTCGAGGACCAGTCCAGATGCTCGAACTGGCAGGGGTGATGGGCGACGTCGCCGATCAGCACCGCCTCCTCGCCCCCGGAACGGATGCGGATGCTGAGATGCCCGGGGCTGTGACCCGGCGTCGGGAAGGTGCTCACCTCCTCGCAGACCTGGTGCTCGCTCGGGATCAATTCGGCCTGACCGGCGTCGATGACCGGCTTCACCGAGTCCGCGAAGACCGCGCGCTGCTCCTTGCTCTCCTCGAAGCCGTTCCAGAAGTCGTACTCGACCTTGCCGAAAAGATACTTCGCGTTCGGGAAGGACGGTACCCATTGCCCCGCCACGCGCTTCGTATTCCAGCCGACATGGTCGACATGCAGATGCGTGCAGACCACCGTGTCGATCGTCTCGGGCGCGAAACCCGCTTCCTTCATCTTGTATAAAAAGGGCGTGTCCAGATTGTTCCAGAGCGGGATGTGGCGGTCTTCCTTGTTGTTGCCGAGGCAGGTGTCGATCACGATGCGGCGCCCGCCCGCCTCCAGCACATAGGCGTGAATGCTGATCTTGAGCTTGCCCTCGCCGGTCGCGTAGCGCGGCATCAGCCAGCGCATCTCCCGGATCAGTTCGGGTTTGGCCTGCGGCAGGATGAACTTGGTGCCGCCAGCCCCTTCGAGTTCGACAATCTTCGTGATCGTGACCGCGCCGACCTTCCACTTCATTCCGTGCTGTCCTTCCGGAGACGATCGCAAGCCCGTCAGTTCTGTTTTCTACGCCATTTGTCCCAGAAGATCAGTTCGAGCTCCTGTTCCTCGATCGCCTCCAGCAGGTCGATTGAACTCACCTTTCCTCTAGCGCTCTCTCTGGCGCGAAGAAGCTCGCCCTGACGATCAAGCACGAAGATTCGCCATGAGCGGACATCCGCTATGCTGAGAATCACAGTTCCGGCCGCGGGCATTACGATCACCCGCCGGCGCGTGGCATCGATACCCGGACCGTCGACTTCGAGCACCCCGAGCGCCCTCGGATCGTTTGCGGCTTCTCCGAAACCCTTCAGCGAAGACGTCACCACTTCTTCAAGCGGTTTGCCCCTTTTGATTACTGTCTCAACGAGAGGGTCGAAGCGGGGGTCTTTGGCCTGCGCGAGCAGGGCCGTCGGCGGCAAGAGCTGCACGGCTGCGGCGAGCAAAACCATCGGGAATTTAAGAAGGTCTCGTCTTTCCATTGTATTCCCGCCGGCGCGATGCGCGACCAGAATTCTGTTATGCTTACGATAGACAGTGCCACGGCGGCATGCAGGATGTATAGCCGGTTGGCGGATAGGGCGGTGCCATGAGTTTTCTGGAAGGCATTCTAGGCGAAGTGCTGAAAGGCGCGCTGAACGGCAATCTCGGTCAGCAACAGCAACAGCAGCTTCCCGACGTTTTCGGCGAGGTGCTGAAAAACACCGATCTCGGCTCGATCGGCGGGCTCCTGAAGCAGCTTCAGGAAGGCGGCCTCGAGCGCCAGATCGGCTCCTGGCTGGGGAACGGCCAGAACCTGCCGGTCACGCCCGCCCAGATCAGGGATGCGCTCGGCAACGACACGATCATGCAGATCGCGCGACAGTTCGGACTTCCGGTGGACGACGTCCTGAAGCTGCTCACGCAGTTCTTTCCGGAAGCCGTCAATCAGGCGAGCCCGAACGGTCAGTTGACCGGCCCGCACGCGGGCTGACCGGCAGCGCGGCACGGAAAAGGATCAGCCGTTACCCGGCCTGATCCCTTCCCAGCCGCAGGTATTGGGTTAGTTTCCCGCAGAAGACGCGCTACAGGGGGAAACAGCAATGCGTACGCAGGTCGGTATCATCGGCGCGGGCCCGGCCGGGCTCACGCTTTCGCTGCTGCTGCATCGCCTCGGCATCGAGAACATCATCGTCGAGAACCGCTCGCGCCAGTATGTCGAGGCGCGCATCCGTGCCGGCGTGCTCGAGCACTGGGCCGCTGCGCTCTACGACGAGCTCGGCGTCGGCGCGCGCATGCGCAAGGAAGGCCTGGTCCACGAAGGCATCGAAATCGGAATCAATGGAGAACGCAGGCGGATCGACTTCAAGGCGCTCGTGAACAAGGACATCGTCGTTTACGGACAACATGAAGTCGTTAAAGACTTGATTCAAGCGCGCCTAAGCCAAGGCGGGAGAATCGAATTCGAGGTTTCCGATACCTCGGTTCACGATCTCGACGGCGACAAGCCGAACATCAGATTCAAGAAAAACGGCGAGTCGCATGAAATCGCTTGCGATTTCATCGCCGGCTGCGACGGCTTCCACGGCATCTGCCGCCCGAGCGTGCCCGCGGGCGTGCTTACCGAATACGAGCGGGTCTATCCGTTCGGCTGGCTCGGCCTGCTTTCCGAGTCCCCGCCCCCGTCGCACGAGCTGATCTACTCCTATCACGAGCGCGGCTTCGGTCTTTACTCGATGCGCTCGCCGACGATCTCGCGCGCCTATATCCAGTGCGACCCGAACGAAGACGTCAGCAAATGGCCGGACGAGGCAGTCTGGGCGGAACTGAAACGGCGCCTGGGACCCGACGGCGACAAGCTTCTGCAGACGGGGCGCGTGATCGAGAAAAGCGTAACCGCGATGCGCAGCTTCGTCACCGAGCCGATGCAGTACGGACGCCTGTTTCTTGCCGGCGACGCCGCGCATATCGTGCCGCCCACCGGCGCGAAGGGCATGAACCTCGCCTCCGCCGACGTGCTGTTTTTGTCGCGTGCACTCGAAGCGTTCTACAAGAAGGGCGCTCGGGACCTGCTCGAGGGCTATACGAAGAAATGCCTGTCGCGCATCTGGAAGGCGCAGCGCTTCTCCTACTTCATGACCACGATGCTGCACCTCGACCCCAAGGCCGGGCCGTTCGACCGCAAACGGCAGGTCTCCGAACTCGACTATTTCACGTCTTCGGAAGCGGCGGCCCGATCGCTCGCCGAGAACTACGTCGGCCTGCCGATCGACTGACGGCAGTCAGATCCCAAAAATGTAACGCGGCACCCGCCGCATGTAGTCGGCGTAGGCAGCGCCGAAACGCGCGAGCAGATACGCCTCCTCGCGCTTGATCACGCCGTGGTGCATTACCAGCACGAACGGAATGAGCAGGAGCATCAGCCAGTCGGAACTGAACAGCATCGCGATTCCGATCAGCAGCCCGATGAAGCCGAGATAGATCGGATTGCGCGAGCGCGCATAGACGCCTTCCGTGGCCAGTGCGAGCGTCGGTTCCCAGGTCGGAATATTGGTGCCGGCCTTGCGCATCTCGTT
>JBGFSD010000049.1:0-4297 GCA_041694745.1 Pseudomonadota bacterium | reverse complement strand
TGGGTGCGCACGGCGGACAGCCACTCGATCTCGCTTGCGATCACGTGGAAGACCAAGGCCGTTCGCCGCCGCAACGATCTTTACGTCTTCAATTCGTTCCTCCGCGGCATGGGCCTGCCGCAGGCTGCACCCGACGCACACCCCGCGCTCGATGCATTGAAGCTTGCAATGATGCGGACAGTGCAGGCGACAGTCTCGCCGCTCAGGAAGAGCGAGGGGATGCGCCGCATGTTGCGCCGCCTCGTGCTCGGCAGGAACGCGAACTACTATTACAACGACAACAGAACACAGAAGGACAAGCAGGCAGCGTAATCCTTCCTAGGGATCGCTGTACAAGCGAAAGGGCGCGGCAGAAGCCGCGCCCTTTTTGATTTCAAAGAGACCGCCGCCTGCGGCGGAAACCGGGGCGGCGGCATTCATTGCAGGGAGTTGGCGCTACTCCAGCGGCGGCAGCGCTTTCTCGATCACGGCGCGGTTCTTCTCGTGCCAGGGCGGCAGTTTCAGCGCGGTGCCGAGGCTCTCCTTAGGCTCGTCCCAGGTGAAGCCGGGCTGGTCGGTTGCGATCTCGAACAGGATGCCACCGGGCTCGCGGAAATAGACCGAGCGGAAATACATGCGGTCGATCTGCTCGGTGGTGTCGATGCAGAGCACGTTGCGGATCTTGTCCGCGATCTCCATTTCCTCGGCGTCGTCCTTCGCGCGGAAGGCGACGTGGTGGAGGGTGGCGGCACCTTGCGAGCCGCGCGGCTGATCCTTGTCGATCACGATGTCGATATGCGCGCCGATATCGGCCGAGCCGAGATAGCGCTGACGCTCGCCATCCCTGCCGCTGTCCGTGTAGCCGAAGCCGCCCGTCAGCACCTCGCCGGTGCGCGTGCCGTTGTGGGGGCGGAGCGTGATGCCCGCGAAGCCGCGCACCGCGTGTTCGGCCGGAACCGGACCCGCTTCCCAGGCCGGAGCATTTGCCGCGCTCGCGGTTTCGACGAGTTCGATCTTCATGCCTTCCGAGTCGCCAAGCGAAAGCAGCCGGTCGCCGAAGCGCTCGCTCTCGCGCGCGGAAAAGCCCTCCGCGTCGAGCCGCTTCTTCCAGAAGCCGAGCGCGCCTTTCGGGACCGCATAGGCGACTTCGACCGCCTGTCCGGTGCCTTGCCGGCCGGGCTTCATGCCGGCCCAAAGGAAGAAGGTGAGGGCCGAGCCGGGAGCGCCAGTCTCGTTGCCGTAATAAAGATGCCAGGCGCTCGGATCGTCGAAATTGACGGTGCGCTTCACGAAGCGCAGGCCAAGCGTCTTCGTGTAGAAGGCGAAGTTCTTCTTCGCGTCGCCGGTGATCCCGGTGATGTGATGGATGCCGGCGCTTTTCGCCATGACATGCCTCCTGTCTCAAAGTTCTGTACCGATATGACCCGTAGCGCCATTGCGGGTAAGTGCTGCAAGCGGGGATTGCGGTGACGCATTCAGGCAACACCCGGCAGACAACTCGCAATCGACGAAAGTTTGAGCCGCACTCCCGCCCGGCCGTTAAACTCCTGGAAACCATAAACGCCCGAGACTTGCCCCGCGTTTCGTTGCGTTTTTTGGGGTCGTCATGGAGCAATTTCGGCAAGCCGCGAAGCGGATCGACGCTTCGGACGTCGTTTTGCTGCTGCGCGAGGTGTACCCGGAAGGTGTACGCGGCCGGAACGAGGCCGAGGCGCTGATCGCCTTCGACCGCGAATTCGTCGATCCCGCGCCGGAGTGGCACGGCTTCATGGCCGAAGCGGTCGCCGACCATCTGCTGCGCCGCTCGCAACCCGCCGGCGTCGTCACCCCTGAGAAAGCGAACTGGCTGATGCGCGCAATCGCGCCCGCCGGCCGCGCCGTCACGCCGGGCGGCTTGCAGGCGCTGGTCCGCACGATCGAGCAGGCGGCTGAAATACCTGCGGTGCTTTCCGCGTTCGCGATCCGGGCGCTCTGGCTCGATGGGGCAGGCCGCGAACCGCACCCGCTCGATGCGCAAGACGTTGCGCTTCTGCGTAGTATTCTCGAAGCTGTGAAGACTGCGGTCTCCCAGGAGGAAGCCGAGGCGCTGTTCGATCTGCACGATGCGGTCGCGGCTGTGCGCAATCATGCTGCTTTCGACGATCTCTTCTTCCGTGCGATCGTCAATTACCTTGCGAGTGCATCCGGCTGCGAAACGCCACCACGCAAGGAAGCGCTCGCGCGTGAGCCGCGCCGCGGCTACGCCGGGCAGATTGGCGCCGAATGCGCGGCCTGGCTCGCCGCACGCATCATGCGCGACGGGCGGCCTACCTTCCCGGAGCGTGCCTTGCTCGCCCTGATGGATGACAGCGCGGAACCGGATCCGTCCTCGCAGCGTTCGCAATATCGCGCCGCCTGATTCTCCCCCGTCCTGACTTCGGTGTCGCCACCGTGATAGCGTCGCGGCGAACGGTCGTTGATCGGAGCCGCGGCTTTGGACTTCAGTTTCTTTCAGGAGATCGAGCTCGTCCGCCGGATCGCAGTCGCGACACTGGTCGGGCTGCTGATCGGAATCGAGCGCGGCTGGCGCGAGCGCAAAGCGGAAGGCGGAACGCGTACGGCCGGGATCCGCACCTTCACGCTGATCGGATTGCTCGGCGGGATCGCCGGTCTGCTGGCGCGTACCGCCGAAGACAGGATCGCGGGTGCGATCCTTGTTGCCGTCATGTTTACGGTACTTGCTGTGTTGTTCGCATGGTACCGGATGCGCGAGAACGTCGCGGACAGGAATTTCGGTTTCACGACAGTCGTCGCCGCGATGGTGACCTTCGCGCTCGGGGCCTACGCACTGCTTGGAGATGCAAACGTCGCCGCCGCGACCGGCGTCGCGGTGATGGTCGTGCTGGTCACGCGCGAACAACTCCACGGACTGCTCGAAAAGGTGACTTGGCCCGAACTGCGCGCCGCCGTGATCCTGCTCGTGATGACGTTTCTCGCGCTGCCGTTTATTCCCGACCGGAGTTTCGGTCCCTATGGCGGCATCAATCCGCGGCAGGTATGGCTGCTTGCGGTGGTGCTAGCGGCCGTCTCCTTCCTTGGCTATGTCGCGGTGAAAACCATGGGCCGCAGGGAAGGGACGCTGATTTCCTCCGCCGCGGGCGGGCTGGTGTCCTCGACCGCGGTAACGCTGGCGGCTTCGCGTGTCGCCGCCGCCGACCGCGGCGGGCTGCGCTTTCACGCGGCGAGTGTAGCTATTGCAACCGCGATCTCGCTCGGCAAAACGCTCATTCTCGTTTACGCGCTGAACCGTGCGGTGGGAATGCTGGTCGCGGCCCCGCTCGCGGGAGCGGCGCTGGCCGCGCTGATCGCCGGCCTGTTGTTCGCGCTGCGCGGATCGAGGAAGCGCGCTAAGGAATCGTTCGGGCTTCGCAATCCGTTCTCGCTCAGGGAAACACTCCTGCTCGCGGCGCTGATCGGCGCGGTGACTTTTGCCGTCGAAGTATTCTCGGCGTGGTTCGGCACGGCCGGCGGACTCGTCACCGCATTGATCTCGGGTTCGGTCGATGCCGATGCTGCCGCGGTTTCGCTCGCCAGAATCGGCGGGGGATCGCTAAGCCCGGCAGGCGCGGCGCTGGGTATCGCGCTCGCGGTGACCGCGAACAACATATTCAAATTCTCGATCGGGGTCGGTACCGCGGGGCGGGGCTTCGCGCCCTACCTGGTGGCGGCAATCGGCATCCCGGTCGCGGTCCTGCTGACCCTTGCTTGCGCTGTCCTGCTTTGGCAGGGCGGGCTGGAAGCCTTGCCGCCTGCCGCCGGGTAATCGTTGAAGTGACGCCGGGCTGATTGACAAAGCTCATATTGCGCCGCAAACCTGATCAGGGTTTGCGTCAGTCCGGACCGGGCATGTTCAAGAAAATACTGATCGCCAATCGCGGCGAGATCGCGTGCCGGGTCATCAAGACCGCGAAACGCATGGGGATTGCGACCGTCGCGGTCTATTCCGACGCCGACAAGGACGCGCTTCATGTCGAGATGGCCGATGAGGCCGTCCACATCGGTCCGCCGCCCGCCGCGCAGTCCTATCTGGTCATCGACAGAATTATCGAAGCCTGCAGGCAGACCGGCGCAGAAGCGGTGCATCCGGGCTACGGGTTTCTCTCCGAGCGCGCGGCTTTCGCCGAAGCCTTGAAGAAGGCCAAGATCACCTTCATCGGTCCGAACGTGCGCGCGATCGAGGCGATGGGCGACAAGATCGAGTCGAAGAAAGCCGCGGCTGCCGCGAAGGTTTCGACCGTGCCGGGTTTCCTCGGCGTAATCGAGGACGCCAAACACGCGA
>JBGFSD010000052.1:0-18873 GCA_041694745.1 Pseudomonadota bacterium | reverse complement strand
AGATTGAAGGAGATCAGGGGGTCGGAGCGCGATACGATGCCGTCTTCGCCGTCGCGCCAGGTGAGCCGCGCGTAGCGCAGCCAGTCCGCTTCCGAGAAGCCCGGAAACTCGTGCGCCATGACGGATTTCTGGATGCGCACGGCATCGTCCCAGTCCTTCGGCTTCGGCAGCTTGCCGACGTAGGACCGGATGCGCAGCAGGCCCGGCATTTCCAGCACCGGGCCGATGTCGTTCAGCACCGCGCCTGCGATCGCCTGCGGGCGCGCGGCGGAAAGCGCCATCGTGAGAATGCCGCCGCGCGACGTGCCGACGAAGATCGCGCGCGTGAGGCCGGTCTGATCCAGCGCCGCGAGCAGGTCGTTCAGTTCGACCGGCACCGAATAGTTTTCCGGCTTCGGGTCGCGGTCCGAAAGCCCGCGGCCGCGCGAGGACAGCGCGATCGTGTAGCGCGGCCGGTGCGCGTCGAAGGCGAGCGCTTCGACAAGCTCGCGGAAGTCTTCGCTGGTGCGCGCGAGACCCGGCAGGCAGACCACCGGCAGATGCCGGTCGCCGCGCGGGCCGGCTTCGAGCGCATGGAGTTTCAGGCCGTCGGGCGCAGCCAGATACAAGTCATTGATATGGTTCATTATTATCGCTCCCCTGCAGGGGAGGGTCGCCGCGCACAGCATCCCACTTTGTCATCGCCGGGCTTGACCCGGCGATCCATGAGGAGGCTCAGCGAAGAATATCTTTCGTAAGATCGCGCCATGCAGGGTTCATACCTTCGACCAGCTCGATTTTCCATTTCCGAGACCAGTGCTTAACATTCTTCTCGCGCTGAATCGCGCTAGCCGCGGTATCGTGGCGCTCGTAATAAACAAGCATTTTTACTTTGTATCTGGCCGCAAAACCGTTGATCGAACCCTCGCGGTGCTCATAGACGCGTCGAACGAGATCGTTCGTTACGCCAACATAGAGAGTGCCACGCGGCACGCTTGCCAGAATATACAGCCAATAGCCTGACATCGATTCATCATGGATTGCCGGGTCAAGCCCGGCAATGACGTCGTATCTAAGACGGATCACCCCGCGCCGTCGCCGCGCGCGAGGTCGGTTTCGAGGTCGATCGTGCGCTTGTTGTCGAGCAGCGCGCGGTAGACCTGAAGATTTTCGAGCACGCGCATAATATAGATGCGGGTTTCGGTAATCGGGATGCGCTCGATCCAGTCGACGATGGCTTCGGTCTGGCGGCCGCGCGGATCGCCGCGCGCATCCATCCACTGCCGCGCGCGGCCGGGGCCGGCGTTGTAGCCGATGAAGGTCAGCACATAGGAGCCGTTGAACATCTGGATCAGATGGCCGAGCTCGGCCGCGCCGAGGGTGACGTTGTAGACCGGGTCGCGCTGCAGCTTGTTGAAGTCGAACGGAACGCCGATGCGCTTTGCGATCGCGGTGCCGGTCGGGCGGATCACCTGCATCAGGCCGTAGGCTTTCGCAGGCGAGACGGCGTAGGGCTGGAATTCGCTCTCCTGCCGCGAGATCGCGTAGACCAGCGCCCGCTCGACCGGCGGGCCCAGATGCTTGTAGCCCGGGATTCCTGTAGTCGGGAATGCGATCGCATCGACCGGAAGCCCGCGGTCCAGTCCCTGCTTGCCGATGATGACCAGCGCGCGGGCGTCCCTGTGGGCGTTTGCGATTTCCGCGAGCAGCGCCGCAGTCGCCGCGGTCGGGGTGCGGTCGATCATGTCCATGTGCACGGGGATCACGAGATCGTCGGCGTCCGCCTCGTAGAGCAGCTTCAGCGCGCGCGAAACCGGATTGGCGTTGAACGCCTGACGCTCCGCGTCGGACACCTGCGGCATCGGACGCAAGGGCAGGTCGCGCAAGTTCAGCTTCGAGCGCGCAAGCTGGCCGTAGAAGGCGACATGATGGCGTGCGGCAAGCGAATAGGCGGCCTTCGCGCCGATCGGATCGTTCATCGCCTCCGCGGCGCGGCCCTGCCAGTAGAGCGCGCGTGCGATATAGAACGGCTGGCGCGTGCCGACGTCCTGCACGAGATGTTTCTTCGCGGTCGCCGGATCCTTCAGATAGCGCAGCGCGATCCAGCCCGCGGTGAAGTGGATGTCGGCCTTCAGAAATTCGTTCTCGGGCAGCACGGCGGCCGCCGCCACGCGGTAGGCGAGCTGGTACTCCTTCTCGTCGAGCAGGGTGCGGATCACGAAACGCCGTTCGCGCCACCAGTCGTCGGCGTCCGGCGTATTCGGCGCGACACGCGGCGCCTGAAGCATGAGCTGGGCCGCGCCCTTGGCGTCGTTGCCGCGGCGCTTCAGATAGGCCTGCGCATAGAGATAGCTTGCGTCCTTGCGCAGCGCGGCCGGCACGGCGTTCAGAAGCGCGTTGGCGTTGCCCGCGCGCCGCATCGCGGCGTTCCGTGCGCGGCTCAGCGCCGCCACGTCCTTGCCGGCGCGTTCGGCGCTGCGCTGCGCCGCATCGAATTTCTCGAGATAGAACAGCCGCTCCGCGCGCGCCTTGTGGTCGGCCGCGGTCAGCAGGTTGCCGTGCTGACCGATGACCTCCTGCTCGACGGTCATGGTCATTTCTTCTTCGCGCCAGGCGCGGCGCAGCCACGGCACCGCATGGGCCTGGTTGCCGCCGGCGAGCAGCGCACGCGCGAGCGCGATCATGCCTTCGCCAGACACTGGCTGCGCGTTCCCGAAGAAGGCGAATACTTCCCTGGCGTCGCGATTTTCGGAAAGCAGAAGGTTCTCCGCGCGGCGGCGGATCAGCGTCATGCTCGGCCAGTTCGGATTGCGGCGGATGAAGTCGCGCGTCCGCTCGTAGCCCATGTCCTTCGGGGTGTAGCGGATCGCGAGCCACAGGATGAGTTCGCGCGCAGCCGGATCGCCGGTACTGCCGGCAAGTGCGACGGCCTGATTGAAGTTGCCGTCCTTCAGAAGGGAAAGGGCCTGTTTGACCGCGGCCACATCGCCGGGAGCCTGTGCCCGCACGGGGGGCGCAAACAGGGCGGCGGCAATCAATATAGTTGCAATCGCGCGGCCGAACTGCGGTCGCATGCCGTCTCCCTCTGGTCCCGAACCCCCGAAATGGACAGATTTATGTGAATCGCCGGTTACTGTAGCGATATGGCCCCGAAAGGGCAGCCAAAAAAGGCGGCTTCGCCTTTCGCGGGACCGTTTTCCGCGCTATTTCAGGCGCTTCGCCCCAAGAGGCCGCAATCAGGAGTGCCCGCCGTGAAGTTCCGTGGATCGTTCACCGCTCTCGTCACGCCGTTCAAGAATGGCGCGCTCGATGAGAAAGCGTTTCGCGATCTCGTGGACTGGCAGATCGCGGAAGGTACGCAGGGGTTAGTGCCGGTGGGCACCACCGGCGAGAGCCCGACGCTTTCCCACGACGAACACCACAAGGTCGTCGAATGGTGCGTGGACCAGGCCAGGGGCCGCGTGCCGGTGATCGCGGGCGCGGGTTCGAACAATACGATCGAGGCGGTGTCGCTCGCCAAGCACGCCGAGAAGGCGGGCGCGGACGCCGTGCTCGTGGTGACGCCCTATTACAACAAGCCGACGCAGGAAGGCATGTACGTTCACTTCAAGGCGGTGAACGACGCGATCGGCATTCCGATCATCATTTACAATATCCCGCCGCGCTCGGTCGTCGACATGTCGGTCGATACCATGAAGCGCCTCTACGAATTGAAGAACATCGCGGGTGTCAAGGACGCGACCGCGAATATCGGCCGCGTGTCGCAGCAGCGCCACGCGCTCGGGCCAGACTTCATCCAGCTCTCGGGCGAAGACATGACGGCGCTCGCCTATAACGCGGCCGGCGGTCACGGCTGCATTTCGGTGACCTCGAACGTCGCGCCGAAGCTGTGTTCGGAACTCCAGAACGCCAGTCTCTCTGGCGACTATGCGAAGGCGCTCAAGATTCAGGATCGCCTGATCCCGCTGCATGACGCGATCTTCTTCGAGCCCGGCGTCGCCGGCGCGAAGGCCGGGCTTTCGCTTCTGGGCCGCTGCCAGGAAATCGTGCGTTCGCCTCTCGTTCCTGCGACGGCGAAGACCAAAGAGGCGATCCGCGGCGCGATGGTTCACGCCGGGCTGCTGAACTAGGCCGCCGTATGGCCAAGAAGGCCGAACCGAAACTCAAGGTCGCCGCCGACAACCGCAAAGCCCGCTTCAACTATGCGATCGGCGAGACCTTCGAGGCGGGCATCGCGCTGACCGGAACGGAAGTGAAGTCGCTCCGCAACGGCAAGGCGACGATTTCGGAGTCCTATGCCGACGCGAAAAACGGCGAAATCTGGCTCGTGAACTCGAACATTCCGGAATATCTGCAGGCCAACCGCAACAATCACGCGCCGAAACGGCCGCGAAAATTGTTGCTGCACAAGCGGCAGATCAACAAGCTCGTGGGCGCGGTCGAGAAGGAGGGCATGACCATCGTGCCGCTCAAGATCTATTTCAATCCGCGGGGGCGCGCGAAGGTCGAGATCGCGCTCGCCAAGGGCAAGAAGCTCCACGACAAGCGCGAGACAGAAAAAAAGCGCGACTGGCAGCGCGAGCGCGGAAGGCTCATGCGCGACAAGGGCTGATCTTTTTTGAGCTAGGCAATCGCGCCGAAGCTCGCGCGCACGTTGGCGAAAACTTCGCGGAACATGTCGGGCGTCAGCACCCCCGTGTTCGTGTTGTAGCGGGAGCAGTGATAGCTGTCGAACAGGCGCACGTTCTCGAAATCGTGGATCATGCCGTGGCCGAATTTGTGGTGCGCCATCTTGGCACCGAGCGCCACCACGACGGAGTCGTGCGCGATCTTGCCCAGTGCCACGATGCGCTTCAGGTTCGGCATCTCGTTGAAGGCGGTGGTGAGGAACACGCGGCAGGTCCTGATCTCGCCGCCGGTCGGCTTGTTTTCCGGTGGGACGCAGCGCACGGCATTCGTGATCCGGGTGTCGATCAGTTCCAGCGTATCGTCGGGGCGCTGCTCGTAGCTGCCTTTGGCGAAGCCGAATTCCTTCAACGTGGCATAGAGCAGATCGCCGGCGTAGTCGCCGGTAAAGGGACGTCCGGTCCGGTTTGCGCCGTGCAAACCGGGCGCAAGGCCCACGATCAGCAGGCGCGCGCTGGCCGGTCCGAACGAAGGAACCGGGGCATTGAAATAGGCCGGGTACTGTTTTCGGTTGGCCTTGCGGAAGGCAGCAAGCCGCGGGCAGAGCGGACAGTCGCGGCCCGGCTCGGCCAGTTCGGCGGTCGCCTCGCTCAAGCGTTCTGGGTCTCGGTGTTGGTGGAACGTTGCAGGAAGCCGGGCGCGTTCTGCATCCGCGCCGCAGGGCGGTCGCCCGGATCGCGTCCGATCTTCGCGGCAAGATCCTGCAGGTCGATGAAAACGTCGGCCTGGCGCCGCAGCTCGTCGGCGATCATGGGCGGCTGGGTCGAAATGGTAGACACCACCGTGACGCGCGTGCCCTTGCGCTGAACCGATTCCACGAGCGGCCGGAAATCGCCGTCGCCCGAGAACAGGATCACATGGTCAACATGGTCCGAGAGCTCCATCACGTCGACCGCAAGCTCGATATCCATGTTGCCCTTGACCTTGCGGCGGCCCATTGCGTCGGTGAACTCCTTCGCGGGCTTCGTCACAACGGTGTAGCCGTTATAGTCGAGCCAATCGAGCAGAGGACGGATCGAGGAGTATTCCTGGTCTTCGATCAGGGCCGTGTAATAGAAGGCCCGCAGTAAGTTACCGCGGCTTTGAAATTCCTTGAGCAGAAGCCTGTAGTCGATATCGAAGCCGAGGCTCTTGGTGGTGGCGTAGAGATTGGCGCCGTCGATGAAAAGAGCGGTCTTTTCGGCTGTTTGCGTCATATCCAAATTCCCGAAACTATGACCCATTGGCCTGGGCGAAAGGGCTCCTTGCGAAGCAATGGCATTCTGCGGCCTTACAAAACCCGATAACCGGCCGGTTACATCGGGTAACAGGCGAATGCGGCGACAGAAAAGCAATATGACCGGGCATATCGCCGCGCCACCTACTACCGCTTGCATCGGGTGCATAACCCGGGCTATAGGGACCCGATTCCGGACATACCTCGATTGGAGCCCCGCCGATGGCGCGCGTCACGGTTGAAGATTGTATCGACAAAGTCGAGAACCGTTTCGATCTGGTGCTGCTCGCGAGCCACCGCGCGCGCATGATCTCGTCCGGTTCGGCGATTACCGTCAACCGGGACAACGACAAGAACCCGGTCGTGGCGCTCCGGGAAGTCGCCGAAGAAACCGTGTCTCCGGGCGACCTCAAGGAAGACCTGATCCACTCGCTCCAGAAATACACCGAGGTCGACGAGCCGGAACCCGAGGCGGTGCCCATGATCCCGGGCGCGGGCGGCTCGGACGACAACGTGGTTATGGACCGGATGAGCGAGGAAGAGCTGCTCGCCGGCCTCCAGGGCCTGGTTCCGCCGGAGCAGACCGAGGAAGACGAAGGCTAACCACCTAAAAGCGTTAGCTATTTCGCCCGGTCTATTCGCCGCGCGGCTCCCGCAGTGCTAATTTGGTTGCCGGTCCCCAGATTCCGGGGACAGGAGCCTTTGGCATGATGCGCCAGTACGAACTCGTGGACCGGGTTCGTCGATACAACCCTGCGACCAACGAGGGGCTGCTCGACAGCGCCTATGTCTACGCCATGAAGGCGCATGGCTCGCAGACGCGTGCCTCAGGCGACCCTTATTTCTCCCATCCGCTGGAAGTCGCTGCGATCCTGACCGACCTGAAGCTCGACGACGCGACCATTGTCGCGGCCCTCCTGCACGACACCATCGAGGACACCACGGCGACCCGGGCCGAGATCAGCAAGAAATTCGGCAAGGATATCGCCACGCTGGTCGAGGGTCTCACCAAGATCAAGAAGCTCGACCTCGTCTCGAAGCGCGCCGCGCAGGCGGAAAATCTCCGTAAACTTCTACTTGCGATTGCCGACGACGTCCGCGTGCTGCTCGTGAAACTGGCCGACCGGCTGCACAACATGCGGACGCTGAAATTCGTCCCCGAGGACAAGCGCGACCGCATCGCCGAGGAGACGCTCGACATCTATGCGCCGCTCGCCGGACGCATGGGCATGCAGGACATGCGCGAGGAACTGGAGGACCTTTCCTTCCGCCAGCTCCAGCCCGACGTCTACCGCTCGGTCGAGAGCCGGCTCGCCGCGATCCGGGAAAAGAACGCCGGGCTGATCAAGGCGATCGAAGAGGAACTGACCTCGGAGCTTGCGCGCGAGGGCATCAAAGCGAAGGTACGCGGCCGCGAGAAGCGGCCGTACTCGATCTGGAAGAAAATGGAGCGCAAGGCGGTCGGCTTCGAGCAGCTTTCCGATCTCTACGGTTTCCGCGTGGTCGTCGATACGGTCGGCGACTGCTACAAGGCGGTCGGTATCGTGCACACGAAGTGGCCCTTCGTGCCGGGCCGTTTCAAGGACTACATTTCCACGCCGAAGCAGAACGACTACCGCTCGCTGCACACCACGGTGGTGGGCCCCGGCCGCCAGCGCGTGGAGCTGCAGATCCGCACCCATGAAATGGATCAGGTCGCGGAGTACGGCATCGCCGCGCACGCGCTCTACAAGGACACCGACAAATCGGGGGGCGACATTCTTCCCCACGATTCGAATGCCTACGCGTGGCTCCGCCGCACCATCGAGATGCTGGCGGAAGGCTCCAGTCCCGAGGAGTTTCTCGAACATACCAAGCTCGAGCTGTTCCACGATCAGGTGTTCTGCTTTACGCCGAACGGGCGCCTGATCGCGCTGCCGCGCAAGGCGACGCCGATCGATTTCGCCTATGCGGTCCACACCGATGTCGGCAACAGCGCGATCGGCTGCAAGATCAACGGGCAGGTGGCGCCGCTCGTCTCCGAACTGCAAACCGGCGACGAAGTGGAAATCATTCGCGGCGACGCCAAGACGCCGCCGGCGGCGTGGGATGCCATTGTAATCACCGGCAAGGCGCGCGCGGCGATCCGGCGTGCGACTCGTTCGGCGGTGCGCGCGCAATATACCGGACTCGGCCGGCGCATGATCGAGCGCGCATTTGCCAAAGCCTCGCTGCCGCTTTCCGAGGAAAAATTGCGGGCGGCGCTGCCGCGCCTCGCGCGCAACACGCTCGACGATCTGTTCTCGTCGGTGGGCCGCGCGGACATCAAGCCTGACGACGTGCTGCGGGCGGTCAATCCGGAATGGCGAGGCGAGCGGGCGACCGGCGCGAAGGCGCCGAAAAGCGAGGGCGGCTGGTTCGGTCTGCGCCGCGCGACATCGCTCAGGTTCCGCATCCCGGAGAAGGCGAAGGAAGAGAAGAACGCCGCCATTCCGATCCGCGGCATCAACGGCGAACTGCCGGTGCGTTTCGCGCCGAACGGCGGCGCGGTACCGGGCGACCGCATCGTCGGCATTCTGACGCCGGGCGAGGGTATTACGATCTATCCGATTCACTCGCCGGCGCTGAAGGAATTCGACGACCAGCCCGAGCGCTGGCTCGACGTGCGGTGGGAAGAAGACGCGGAGCCGCGGCGTTTCCCGGCCCAGATTTCGGTGAACGCAAAGAACGAGCCCGGTTCGCTCGCGCAGGTCGCGGCCGTGATCGGCGAACATGGCGGCAACATCGACAACATCCGCATGGGCGGGAAGACCTCGGACTTTCACCGCATGGTGATCGATGTCGAGGTGTTCGACCTGAAGCATCTGAACGCCATTCTGACGCAGCTTCGCGCGAAGAAGGTCGTGTCGGCCGCGGAGCGCGTCAATGGCTGAGACCATTCCGATCCGGCTCGGCGTGAATGTGGATCACGTCGCGACGCTCAGGAACGCGCGCGGCGGCTTTCATCCCGACCCGATCCGTGCGGCGCGAATCGCGATCGCCGCCGGTGCACATGGCATCACCATGCATCTGCGCGAAGACCGCCGTCATATCATCGACAGCGATGTGGAGCGGATGAAGGATCTTGCGGCTCCGCTCAATCTCGAGATGGCCGCGACAGACGAAATGGTCGGCATCGCCGCGCGGGTGAAGCCGCATGCGGTCTGTCTCGTGCCCGAAAAGCGCACCGAGCGCACGACCGAAGGCGGGCTCGATGTGATCGCGGGCGGCACCGCACTGCAGGATGCGGTGAGGAAGCTCTCCGCGCATAGCCGCGTTTCGCTGTTCGTGGCGCCGGATGCCGCGCAGATCGAGGCGTCGAGGAAAGCGGGTGCCGCGGTGGTCGAACTGCACACAGGCACCTGGTGCGAGGCCGTGATGCACAGGAACGAGCAGGCTGCGGCCGAAGAATTCCGGAAGCTTTCGGAAGGCGCGCGGCTCGCGCACGCGCTCGGCCTCGAAGTCCATGCCGGTCATGGACTCGATTTCCGCACGGCCGAACTGATTTCGACGCTGCCGGAAATCGCGGAGCTCAATATTGGTCACTACATGATGGGCGAAGCGGTGTTCAGCGGTCTGGAGCTTGTAATCAAGGATATGCTCGCAGCGATGGCGCGGGGGCGGGCGCGCGTCGGGAGGGCGGCATGATCATCGGCATGGGCTCCGATCTCTGCGACGTACGAAGGATCGAAAAGTCGATCGCGCGCTTCGGCGAGCGCTTTCTCAACCGGGTTTTCACGCAAAAGGAACGCGAGCGCTCGGAGCGGCGCAGACGCAGCGTCGAATCCTATGCCAAGCGCTTCGCCGCCAAGGAAGCCTGCGCGAAGGCGCTCGGCACGGGCTTTCGTGCGGGCGTGTTTTTCCGCGACCTCGGGGTCGTGAACCTGCCGTCGGGCAAGCCGACGATGCGCCTTACCGGAGGTGCGCTCGAGCGGCTGAATGCCCTGATTCCGTCGGGTTTCGAGGCGCAGATCGACCTCACCATCACCGACGAGGGGCCGATGGCGCAGGCCATCGTCATTATTTCCGCCGTTCCGAAAACGCCCCGTTAGCCGCATTGCTTACCCCGGAACCCGCGTCTATACGGGCGGCGCCCCGAGACTCCCGGAGAATTCCCCGTACATGAGCGCGACCACCGAAAAGAAAGAAGGCGGTTTAGGCGAACTAATCAGCATCGGATTTCAGGCGCTGCTCATCGCGCTCGTGATCCGCACGCTCTTGTTTCAGCCGTTCAACATTCCGTCGGGCTCGATGAAAGCGACGCTGCTGGTCGGCGATTACATCTTCGTGTCGAAATACTCCTACGGCTACACAAAGTACTCGGTGCCGTTCGCGCTGATCCCGTTCGAGGGGCGCATCTGGGCAGGCACACCGAAGCGCGGCGATGTCGCGGTATTCCGCAACCCGAAGGACGAAGGCACCGATTACATCAAGCGCGTGATCGGGATGCCGGGCGATCGTATCCAGATGAACAACGGGCAGCTGTTCATCAACGGGCAGGCGGTGAAGCGTGAAGCCATCGCGAACTGGGCGAATGACGACCCGCGCGAGCGCGGCAGGCCGATCAAGCGTTTTCGCGAAACGCTGCCGAACGGCGTGACCTACGAGGTCCTCGATCTCGGCGAAAGCTATTACGACAACACGCCGGAATACGTCGTGCCTTCGGGCCACTATTTCATGATGGGCGACAACCGCGACAACTCGACCGACAGCCGCGTGCTCTCGGCGGTCGGCTATGTCCCGCTTGAGAATTTCATCGGCCGCGCCGAGATCATCTTTTTCTCGCTCGGCGAAGGTACCGCGATCTACGAACTCTGGCGCTGGCCGTTCGAAGTGCGCTGGAGCCGGATATTCTCCTGGGTGCGCTAAACGGATGCAATGAAGCGGAAAGCAAACGATCTCTCCGCATTGGAAGAGCGGCTCGGCTACCGCTTCAAAGACATTGCGCTCCTGAAGCAGGCGCTGACGCACAAGAGCTTCGTCACCGGGCGCAAGCATGCGAGCAACCAGCGGCTCGAATTTCTCGGCGATCGCGTGCTCGGTCTCGCCGTGGCGGAAATGCTGTTTGAGACGTTTCCGGGCAATCTCGAGGGCGAGCTTTCGCAGCGGCACACCGCGCTGGTTCGCAACGAGACGTTTGTCGAGGTCGCGCAACTCCTCGATCTGGGGTCGTATCTGCTATTGGGCACGGGCGAGCGCAACTCGGGCGGCGAACGCAATCATTCGATCCTCGGCGATGCCTGCGAGGCGCTGATCGGTGCGGTTTTTCTCGACGGCGGATACGAACCGGCGAGGGCGATGATCGAACGTTTCTGGCGCCCGCTGATGCGGGCCTCGAAGCAGGCGCCGCGCGATGCAAAAGCTCTTCTGCAGGAATGGGCGCTCGGCCGCGGCATGCCGGTGCCGAACTATCGCGAGATCGAGCGCAGCGGGCCCGATCACAGGCCGGTGTTTCGCGTCTCCGTCGAGCTTCCCGGCATTCTTCCGGTCGAGGGTGTCGGCGCTTCGAAACGCGAAGCGGAGAAGGCGGCCGCTGCCACCATGCTCGCTCGCGAAGGCGTGCCGGTGACCGGCCATGAGTGAGAAAACCCGTGAGGAAACCCGCGCGGGCTTTGTCGCGCTGATCGGCGCACCGAACGCAGGCAAGTCGACGCTGCTGAATTCGCTGGTCGGCGCGAAGGTCTCGATCGTGACTCACAAGGTGCAGACCACGCGCGTGCCGGTGCGCGGGATTGCGATGGCCGGACAATCGCAGATCGTGTTCGTCGATACACCCGGCATTTTCGCGCCCAGGCGGCGGCTCGACCGTGCGATGGTGGGGTCCGCGTGGCAGGGGGCGGCGGACGCCGATCTCGTGGCGCTTCTTATCGACGCGCAACGCGGGCTCGAGCCCGAGAACCGCGCGATTCTCGCCAAGCTAAAAGACGTGCCGCAGCCGAAGGTCTTGATCCTCAACAAGATCGATCTGATCGAGCGGGAGAAGCTGCTTTCGCTGACGGCGGAAGCCAACGAACTCGCCCGCTTCGAGCGCACCTTCATGATCTCCGCGACCAAGGGTGACGGCATCGCCGACTTGCGCGACTATTTCGCGGGTGCCATGCCGAAAGGTCCCTGGCTTTACCCCGAAGACGAGATTTCAGACGTGCCGATGCGCCTGATGGCCGCCGAAATCACCCGCGAAAAACTCTACCTTCGGCTGCACGAAGAGCTACCCTACCAGTCGACGGTCGAAACCGATTCGTGGCAGGAAATGAAGGACGGCTCGGTCCGGATCGAACAGACGATCTATGTCGAGCGCGACGGCCAGAAGAAGATCGTGCTCGGGCAGGGCGGGAAGATGGTGAAATCCATCTCGATGGATGCGCGCAAGGAAATCTCGAAGGAAATCGAGAAGAAGGTGCACCTGTTCCTGCACGTCAAGGTGCGCGAAGGCTGGGGCGACGATCCCGAGCGCTATCGCGTCATCGGGCTCGAGTATCCGAGAGAATAAGAGATGGAATGGACCGACGACGGCATCATTCTCGGACTTCGCCGCTACGGCGAAGGCCACGCCGTCGCGGAATTGATGACCGCCGGACACGGCCGGCATCTCGGTCTCGTCTATGGCGGTGGTTCCCGGAAGAAAACGCCTTCGCTCCAGCCGGGCAACAGCGTGCGTGCGGTATGGCGTGCGCGGCTCGATGAGCAGCTCGGCAATTTCACTTTGGAGATCACACAGTCGCGCGCCGACCGCATGATGATGGCGGCCCGAGCGAGCTTCGGATTGCAGACCATCGCTGCACTCCTGCGCCTTCTGCCGGAGCGCGATCCGCACGCCGACCTTTTCGTGATGTCCGAATACATCCTCGACCGCATCGACGAGCCGGAGGCACCCTCGCTGATCGCCCGCTTCGAGGTTCAGCTTTTGGCGGAGCTCGGCTTCGGGCTCGACCTTTCCTCGTGTGCCGCCACCGGCGTCACGAACGATCTCGTCTACGTCTCGCCGAAGTCGGGCCGGGCGGTGAGCCGGACCGCCGGTGCGGAATGGCACGAGCGCTTGCTGCCGCTGCCGTCTTTTCTCCGCGAAGCCGGGGTAAGCATCAGCCCCGCCGATATTGCGGCTGCTTTCGTGCTGACCGGGCACTTTCTGACCGTGCATGTGCTGGAACCGCGCGGGCTCCAGCTTCCCGAAGCCAGGGCATCCTTCGTCGCGGCGGCAAGGCGCATGCGGGCGGCCTGAACCAGTTGAACAGCCTCGCACGACTGAGTACCGCTAGAACATGACCAAGCGAATCGCTCCTCCCGCGCCCGGTGGCGGCGGCGGCAATATCGAACCCGTCGAGCTCAAGGAAGCGCTGGAAGAACGCTACCTTTCCTATGCGCTCTCGACCATCATGGGCCGCGCGCTGCCCGATGCGCGCGACGGCCTGAAGCCCGTGCATCGCCGCATCCTGCACGCCATGCGCCAGCTCCGGCTCGATCCGGGCACCGGATTCAAGAAGTCGGCGCGCGTCGTCGGCGACGTGATCGGCAAATTCCATCCGCACGGCGACCAGTCGGTCTATGACGCGCTGGTACGCCTCGCGCAGGATTTCGCGCAGCGCTATCCGCTCGTGGACGGGCAGGGCAACTTCGGCAACGTGGACGGCGATAACGCGGCGGCCATGCGCTATACCGAGGCGCGCATGACCGATGTCGCGCGGCTGCTGCTCGAAGGCATCGACGAAGACGCGGTCGACATGCGCCTCACCTATGACGGCGAGGAGCAGGAGCCGGTCGTGCTTCCGGGCGCGTTTCCGAATCTGCTTGCGAACGGCTCGACCGGCATCGCGGTCGGCATGGCGACTTCGATCCCGCCGCACAACGCCGCCGAGATCTGCGATGCGGCGCTGTTCCTGATCGAGAAGCCGAAATGCCAGCCGCGCGAACTGTTGAAATTCGTGAAGGGGCCGGACTTTCCGACCGGCGGCATCATCGTCGACGACAAGGCGACGATCCGCGAGGCATATAACACAGGCCGCGGCTCCTTCCGCGTGCGTGCGCGCTGGACCCAGGAGAATACCGGTCACGGCACCTGGGTTATCGTGGTCACCGAGATTCCGTACGCGGTGCCGAAGTCGCGCTTGATCGAGAAGATCGCCGAGCTTCTGCAGGACAAGAAACTGCCGCTGCTCGCCGACATTCGCGACGAGTCCGCCGAAGACGTGCGGATCGTGCTGGAGCCGCGCTCGCGTTCGGTCGACCCCATCCTGATGATGGAGCAGTTGTTCAAGCTAACCGAACTCGAGAGCCGTTTCGCACTCAACATGAACGTGCTGATGGGCGGGCTTACGCCGCGAGTCGTTAACCTGCAGGAGGCCATCCGCGAGTGGCTCGATCACCGCCGCACGGTCTTGATCCGCCGCTCGAAGAACCGCCTCGGCATCATCGATCATCGTCTTGAGGTGCTGGGCGGCTACCTCATCGCGTACCTGAACCTCGACGAGGTCATCAGGATCATCCGCACGCAGGACGAGCCGAAGCCTGTCCTGATGAAGCGCTTCAAGCTCTCCGAGGTGCAGGCCGACGCGATCCTGAACATGCGGCTGCGCAACCTGCGCAAGCTGGAGGAAATGGAGATCCGCGGCGAGCACGCCGACCTCAAGAAGGAAAAGACAGAACTCGAGAAGCTCCTGAAGTCGCCTGCGGGGCAGTGGAAGAAGATTTCCGACCAGATTAAGGAAGTGAAGGCGCTGTTCGGGCCGCAGACCGCGCTCGGCAAGCGCCGCACCGGCTTCGAGGCGGCGGCGGAAGTGGACGAGGCCGCGGTTGCGGAATCGATGCTTACGCGGGAGCCGATCACGGTCGTCGTTTCCGAAAAGGGCTGGATCCGCGCGCTGCGCGGCCATACCGATAAGCTCGACGACGTGCAGTTCAAGGGCGACGACAAGCTCAAAACCGCGTTCCACGCAGAAACTACCTCGAAGATCATGGTGTTTGCGACCAACGGACGTTTCTACACGCTGGATGCCGGAAAGATTCCGGGCGGGCGCGGTCATGGCGAACCGATCCGGCTGATGGTCGAGATCGAAGCCGGGCACGAGATCGTCGTGGTGTTCCCCTATATCGAAGGACAGAAATTCCTGATCGCCTCACAGGCGGGCAAGGGCTTCGTCGTGAACGTGAACGACGCGCTCGGCACCACGCGCAAGGGCAAGCAGGTTCTGAACGTGAAGGCGCCGGACAAGGCAGCGGCGATCGCGCCCGCCGGCGGCGACCACGTCGCGGTCATCGGCGAGAACCGGAAGCTGCTCGTCTTTCCTGCGAAGGACCTGCCGGAGATGGGACGCGGCGCGGGTGTGAAGCTGCAGCGCTACAAGGACGGTGGCCTGTCGGACGCAAAAACCTTCAATCTCGACGATGGCTTGATCTGGACCGATAGCGCACAGCGGCAACATAGCTTGTCCAAAGCCGAACTTCGCGACTGGCGCGGCAATCGCGCCGACGCGGGCCGACTCGCGCCGAAAGGCTTCCCGAAGAATAACCGCTTCCGCGGCTAGACGGTCTTCGGCAGCCCGCGTTTCGGGCCGAACAGCATCGCGAAGAGTTGAAAGAGACCGGCAATCACTGCGATTGTGCCCGCCGCGCCGAGAGAAATTTCGTAGCCGAATGCGAGCGGCAAGAGCACGGCAGCCGCATAGCCAAGCACGCCGCTTGCAAGCGCGAACAGGAGCGAGAGCCAGACTTGCGTCTTAAGATCGTCGGTGAGCATTCGCGCGGTCGCGGGCGGGCAGACCATCATGGCGACCAGCAGGATCACGCCGACCGCCGAGAGCGAAACCACCGCGGCGAGGGCCGCGAGCGAAACGACCACGACGCCGATCAACTGCGGCGGGATGCCGACGGTTCGCGCGAAATCCGGGTCGAAACTGACGATCCGCAGTTCCTTGAACAGCAGCACGACAATCAGCGCGACGACGGCGAGGCCGAAAACGAGCCGCCCGAGCTGCGGGGGCAGGCTCGCGAGCGCCGTTGCGTCGAACAGGCTCGAGAAACCCGTCGCCGCGGGCCAGATCGCCGTTTCCACATTGCCGTAGAGAATGTGGTGAACGTCGAATGTCGTGCGTGCGACTCCGCTCTGCTCGAGCAGAAGTACGCCAAGCGCGAACATCGCCGTGAACACTGAGCCGAGTGCGGCCGAAGCCTCGATGCGCGCAGTGCGGCGGAGAAACTCGACGAGCAACGCGGAGAAGAGCGCGGCGGCGAAAGCGCCGGCGAGCATGACCCAGGTCGCGGTCGTCCCCGCGAGCACAAAGGCGATGACGATGCCGGGCAATACGACGTGGCCCATGGCGTCGCCGAGCATGCTCTGCCGCGTAAGCACAAGGAAGTTTCCGATCAGCGCGCAGACGAGAGCCGCCAGTGTGCCGACCAGAAGTGCCGGAAGATCGATCTGGAGAAACGAAATCATGACGCGCCCCGCAAACGCCTTGCGCCGATAGCGCGGACGACGATTCCGCGTGCCGCGCCGAAAAACACGCTGACAAGCAGCAGCGCGAAAGCGACCAGCACGATCACCGCGCCGGTCGGCGTATCCGGGCGGATCGCGGAAATCGCCGCACCGAAATAGGCGGAGAACGCGCCGATGGCCGCCGATACGATCGTCATGCGGCCGGTATGATCGGTCCAGAAGCGCGCGGCCGCGGGCGGCGTGATCAGGAGTGCGACGATCAGCACTAGCCCCACGATCCGCAGTCCGATCACAATGACGACGAGCACGAGCCCGAGGATTGCGAGATCGAGCAGCCGTACCGGAAATCCGTGCGCCCGGGCATAGTCGGCATCGAAGGAAATCAGCGTCAATTCCTTGAAGAGCAGGGCGACGATGGCCGCGGCGAGGAGCGAGAAGAGCGCAAGCAAAATCGCTTCTTCGCGCAGCATCCCTGCGGTTGCGCCGAGCAGATAGATGTCGAGCCCGGCCTGCCCGCCGGTTTTCAGTGTCTGGATCACCGTAAGCAGTACGATGCCGAGCGCGAAGAAGGTCGCAAGCACCGAGGCGATGGCCGTATCTTCGGTAAGCCGCGTCCGGTTCGCGATCCACTGAATGGAAAGCGTCGCGAGGACTGCCGTAAGCGCGGCACCGGCAAGCAGAAACGAAAGATTGCGGCCGGAGAAGCCGAGCGCGACCGCGGCGATGAAGCCGAGCGCCACGCCGGGCAAGGTCGCATGCGCGACCGCGTCGGCGACCAGCGCGCGGCGGCGAAGCAGAGCGAAGACGCCGACGATGCCGGTCGCCGCGCCCAGCGCCGCCGCGCCCAGCATCACGACGATGGTGTTGTAGCCCGCCTGCAGCAGCAGGACCTTCAGTAACGGATGCAGTTCAGCCATTGCCATTCAGTGTGAGCGGAACGCCGTAGGTGCGGGCGATGTTGTCCGGGGTGAACGCGGTTGCGACCGGGCCGCTGGCAATCTTCACACGATTAAGCAGCACGACGTGGTCGAAGATTTCCCGCACGCTCGAAAGATCGTGGTGCACGCAGACGACGAGCGCGCCGGCTTCGCGCAGCTTCCGGAACACGCCCGTCATCACGTTTTCGGTGACGGCATCGACGCCGGCGAAGGGTTCGTCGAGCAGAAACAGCCTAGCCTGCTGCGCGAGCGCTCGCGCAAGAAACACACGCTGCTGCTGCCCGCCCGAAAGTGCGCCGATCTGGCGATCGGCAAATTCGCTCAAGCCGACCATGCTGAGATATTTTCGCGCGTCGTCGTAGTCTGCCGCGCGTACCGGCTTCAACCAGCCGATCCTGCGGTAAAGCCCCATGGCAACGACGTCGCTTGCCGTCGCCGGAAAATCCCAGTCGACGCTCGCGCGCTGCGGAACGTAGGCGATCGCATCGCGCTGTTCGGAGACGGGTCCGCCGAATATTTCCGCGTGCCCGGCCGCCTTCGGCACCAGCCCGAGCACGGCCTTGAGCAGTGTGGATTTGCCCGCGCCGTTCGGCCCGACGATCGCGACGAGGCCGCGTTCCGGCGCATCCCAGCCGAAATGTTCCAGCGCGGTGCGGCCACCGTAACGAACGGTGAGATCGCGGACCGAGAGCGGCGGAATCGTCATTCCTGGCGACGATACGCGTTCGGGCAGGGAAGGGGCCAGCACCTCAGCTTCCGGCTTTGAGCTTGCCGTTGAGGCCGCGCTCGGGCGCTTCGCCGCCGAGCGAGCGGGCGATGACGGTCATGTTATGATCGAGCATACCGATCAGGGTGCCTTCGTAGGTGCCGGGTGCGCCGAGCGCGTCGGAGTAAAGCTCGCCGCCGACGATGACCTGATGACCTCGTGCGCGCGCACCTTCTACCAGCGCCCGGACATTGCGCTCAGGCACCGAACTTTCCACGAAGACCGCGCGGATTTTTTTCTCGACGAGAAGCGAGACGAGCGCCTCGATCCGCTTCAGGCCGGCCTCGCTTTCGGTGGAAAGGCCTTGAATGCCTTCGACCTCGAAGCCATAGGCGCGTCCAAAATAACCGAAGGCGTCATGCGCGGTGACGAGTACGCGCGCCTTCTGCGGAACCGTAGCCAGAACCTTTGCGGCATAGGCGTCGAGGCGCCGGATTTCCGCAATGTAGTTTTTCGCGCCAGCCTCGTAGGCCGCGCGGCCTGCCGGATCGCGCGCGATCAGCGCATCGCGCACGGCTTCGACCACGATCGACCACAGGTTCGGATCCATCCAGACATGCGGATCCTTGCGGTCCTTGTATTCCTCGTCGGCGAGCAACTGTGCGGCCGGGATTTTCTCCGCCGCGAACAGCACCGGCTTCGAACGGGCGAGGGCTTTGAGCGTTTCGTCCAGCTGCGCTTCGAGATGCAGCCCGTTCGCGACGACAAGGTCTGCGGCGGAAATCCGCGCGATGTCGGCGCGGGTCGGGCGGTAGGTATGTGGATCGACGCCCTCACCGAGCAGGCTCGTTACCTCGACACGGGTGCCGCCCACCGCACGCACGGTATCCGCCAGCATCGA
>JBGFSD010000099.1:0-4357 GCA_041694745.1 Pseudomonadota bacterium | reverse complement strand
CTTTCGCCGCATCTGACGATCTACCGCCTGAGCTGGACCATGGTGATGTCGATCGTCCATCGCGTCACGGGGGCCGCGCTCTATTTCGGGACGCTGCTGCTGGCGTGGTGGCTGGTCGCGGCGTCCGAGGGCGCCAAGTACTTCGACACCGCGAACGCATTCTTCGGCAGTTGGCTCGGCCAGCTGATCCTGCTCGGCTACACGTGGGCGCTCGTGCATCACATGCTCGGCGGCATCCGCCATTTCATCTGGGACACCGGCCGCGGCTTCGGCCCCGAGCGGCAGTCGCTTGCGCGCATGACGCTGATCGGCTCGGTCTCGATCACCATTCTGCTTTGGGCGCTCGCCCTGCTGCTGCGGAGCTAGCTCATGCGCACGCCTCTCTCCCGCATCCGCGGCCTCGGGGCCGCGCACCACGGCACCCAGCATTTCTGGCTCCAGCGGCTGACCGCGGCCGCGAACGTGCTGCTCCTCGTCATTCTGCTCGGGGTCGTGGTGACGCTCGTGGGCCGCACCCATGCGACCGTGATCGCAACGCTGTCGCGCCCGCTGATCGCGGTGCTGCTCGTGGCGGCGGTGATCTCGGTCGCGATCCATATGCGGCTCGGGATGCAGGTCATCATCGAAGACTATGTGCACACGCCGTTTCGGAAGGTTGTGCTGCTGATGCTGAACACCTTCTTCGCCTGGGGCGTCGGGCTCGCCTGCATCTACGCCGTTCTCAAGATTTCCTTCGGACTCTGAAATTATGACCGCCATCAACGGACGCGCCTATCCGATCACCGAACATCTTTATGACGTCGTCGTCGTCGGCGCCGGCGGCGCGGGCCTGCGCGCGGTGGTCGGCTGCGCGGAAGCAGGACTGAAGACCGCGTGCATCTCGAAGGTATTTCCGACCCGTTCGCATACCGTTGCGGCGCAAGGCGGCATCTCGGCCGCACTCGGCAACATGGGCGAGGACGACTGGCGCTGGCACATGTACGACACCGTGAAAGGATCGGACTGGCTCGGCGACCAGGACGCCATCGAATATCTGTGCCGCAACGCGCCCGCCGCGGTCTACGAGCTCGAACACTGGGGCGTGCCGTTCTCGCGCACCGAAGCCGGCAAAATCTATCAGCGCCCGTTCGGCGGCATGACGACCCATTATGGCAAGGGCACCGCCCAGCGCACCTGCGCCGCCGCCGACCGTACCGGCCACGCGATCCTGCACACGCTCTATGGCGCGGCGTTGAAGCATCGCGCCGAATTCTTCATCGAGTATTTCGTGCTCGATCTCCTGATGAACGACGACGGCGAGTGCTGCGGCGTGCTTGCGCTCAAGATGGACGACGGCACGATGCACCGTTTCCGCTCGCACGAGACGGTGCTTGCGACCGGCGGCTATGGCCGCGCCTATTTCTCCTGTACCTCGGCGCATACCTGCACCGGCGACGGCAACGCCATGGTGCTGCGCGCGGGATTGCCGCTGCAGGACATGGAGTTCGTGCAGTTCCACCCGACCGGTATCTATGGTGCGGGGTGTCTGATCACCGAGGGCTCGCGCGGCGAGGGCGGCTATCTCGTGAACTCCGAAGGCGAGCGCTTCATGGAGCGCTACGCGCCGTCGGCGAAGGACCTTGCCTCGCGCGACGTGGTCTCGCGTTCGATGACGATCGAAATCCGCGAGGGCCGCGGGGTCGGCAAGAACAAGGACCACATTTATCTCCACCTCGATCATCTCGACCCGGAGGTGCTGCACGAGCGGCTGCCGGGCATTTCGGAGTCCGCCCGAATCTTCGCGGGCGTCGACGTCACGAAGGAGCCGATTCCGGTACTGCCGACCGTGCACTACAACATGGGCGGCATTCCCACGAACCCGCACGGCGAAGTGGTCACCAAGAAGAACGGCGACCCCGATACCGTCGTCAACGGTCTGATGGCGATCGGCGAGGCGGCGTGCGTTTCGGTGCATGGCGCAAACCGGCTCGGTTCGAACTCGCTGATCGATCTCGTGGTGTTCGGGCGGGCGGCCGCCGACCGCTGCGCCGAGAAGCTGACCCCGAACGACAAGCACATGACGCTGTCGAGCCAGCCGACCGAGAAGGCGCTCTCGCGCTTCGACCGGCTGCGCCACGCCAAGGGTTCGACTTCGACCGCGGATCTGCGTCTCAACATGCAGAAAGTCATGCAGACCAATTGCGCGGTATTCCGCACCCATGAAATTCTCGACGAGGGCCACAAGCTTATCCACGGCGTATTCGGCAGCGCCGGCGACGTGAAGGTCACGGACCGCTCGCTGATCTGGAATACGGACCTGATCGAGACGCTCGAATTCGACAACCTGATCAGCCAGGCTGTCGTCACCATGGACTCGGCCTTGAACAGGACCGAATCGCGCGGCGCGCATGCGCGCGAAGACTTCCCCGAGCGCGACGACAAGGACTGGATGAAACACACGCTGTCCTGGGTCGATTTCGACACCAAGAAGGTCGCGATCGACTACCGCCCGGTGCATACCTACACGCTCACCAACGAAATCCAGTACATCGAGCCGAAGGCGCGCGTGTACTGATGAAGCTTGCGCTGGTTTCCGATGGTAACGATTTTGCGGTCTATGAAGACGCCGCCTGGAAGGCGGGGAAAGCCGAGAGGCTAGCGATGCTGAACCGCAATCAGGCGGACTTCACCATCGTACCGGAACCGGGCGCCCCCGCCGCGCTTCCGGCCGGTGCGTTCCAGACCATCAATGACGCCCTGATCGCGCTGCGCGAGGCGGGATTCGAATTCGAGAAATACGAGAAATAGCCATGGTCGAACTGACGCTTCCCAAGAATTCCCGCGTGGTCGAAGGCAAGACCTGGCCCAAGCCCGAGGGTGTGGCCAATCTCGAGGAACTCCGCGTCTACCGCTACGATCCTGATCGGGACGCCAATCCGCGCATCGATACCTATTACGTCGATCGCGACGATTGCGGGCCGATGGTGCTCGACGCGCTCATCTGGATCAAGAACAACATCGATCCGACGCTGACCTTCCGCCGCTCGTGCCGCGAGGGCATCTGCGGCTCCTGCGCCATGAACATCGACGGCCTAAATACGCTCGCCTGTACCTGCGGCATGGATGAGAGCAAGGGCGCGGTGAAGATCTATCCGCTGCCGCACATGGCGGTGGTGAAGGACCTCGTGCCGGATCTGACCGGCTTCTACGCGCAGCACGCCTCGATCGAGCCGTGGCTCCAGACCACGACGCCGGAGCCTTCGGCGGAATGGAAACAGAGCCGCGAGGACCGCGAAAAGCTAGACGGCCTCTACGAATGCATTCTCTGCGCCTGCTGCTCGGCGTCGTGCCCGAGCTATTGGTGGAATTCGGAGCGCTATCTCGGGCCAGCGGCGCTTCTGCAGGCCTATCGCTGGATCGACGACAGCCGCGACGAGGCGACCGGAAAGCGCTTGGACGATCTCGAAGATCCGTTCCGGCTCTACCGCTGCCACACCATCATGAACTGCGCGAACACCTGCCCGAAGGGCCTGAACCCGGCCAAGGCGATCGCGGAAATCAAGAAGAAGATGGTGACGCGCCAGCTTTGAAGCGCTGTCTTCCGCCGTTCAGTCGGCGCGGCCGCTCGTGCGGAACGGCCAGCCCTTCAACATGCGCGCGATCCCGAGCACGATCACGATGCAGGAGGCGAACACCGGCAGGATCACGAGGCCGAGTACGATTCCCCACACCAGCACGGCCATGGTTTCGCCGCCGGGAATGACGGGCGCGAGCGCGACATAGAGCGAGGCCGAGGCGACCAGCGCCACCGTCTTCAGCGCCGCGAGCGCCAGCGCAACGCCGACCAAGCCGGCGGCGGCGAGCCAGAAGATCAGTAAGACTCTCAGGAGCGAGCGCATCGGCGTCCCGGGACGGTGATCGGTGCGCTCGTCATAGTTCCCGATCCGTTAAAAAGCGGGAAACGCTGGCCTGCGCTTCAAGTTAACGGGCGCGGCTTCGCGCTATCCTGCAGCCTGCGCCACGGAGAAACGCAGACATGATCGATCACATCGGCTTTCCGGTCTCGGACTATGCAAAGGCGAAGTTATTCTACGAGCAGGCGCTGGCCCCGCTCGGCTATGCGCTGATCATGGAGGTGACGGCGGACGTAAATCCGGGCGGTGCGGCGGCCTGCGGGTTCGGTAGGAGCGGAAAGCCCGACTTCTGGATCGGTGCGGAAGGCGGTCTTGCGAGGCCCATTCATGTCGCGATCGTCGCGGAAAGCCGTGCGGAAGTGGACGCCTTCTATCAGGCGGCGCTGGCGGCGGGAGGCAGGGACAACGGCGCGCCGGGCATCCGCGCGCATTATCATCCCGATTATTACGGCGCCTTCGTACTC